>BPJZ01000008.1 GCA_026004875.1 Candidatus Poribacteria bacterium
AGGCCACCGGTGGCGTATCGCTGGACCTGGTGAAAGTCCCCCACCCCCAGCATGCGGGCGATGACCGCCGATGCACCGGTCGCCAGTCCTTGGGTCATCGCTCCAATCACCATGACGATCGGGAAGGTGAAGCTGATCGCCCGCGAGCTCCCGCGTTCCTAATCGGGCTACGTAGAAGGTGTCCACGAGGTTAAAGACGACGATCCCAAAGAGGCCAAGCGTCATCGGACCGGTCAGTCGGAGAATCGTCCTTCCAACCGGGCCGACGACCAGCCGCGCGTGGCGTGCTGGGGGCATAAAAGACGCCCTTCTCGTCCGAGGTTGCAGGCTTCCAGAGAGATGTTACTTCATCCTGGAGCCGCTCTGTCCAAAGGGAGGGGCACAAAAAATGGCAGGGCCGGAGGGACTCGAACCCCCAACCTGCGGTTTTGGAGACCGCTGCTCTGACCTAATTGAGCTACGGGCCTACCCGTTCTGCAGTCTGGATGATAGCAAATTTAACGGCAAAGAGCAACGCTCTGTGACGCCGTGCTCGCCTTTATCGCTCCGGCGGGGGGACGGCGAACGAAGCGGCTTCCCAAGGGCCGCGCCCAGAAGGGTGGGAACCGCCCATCCCACCAGCCCCACGGGGCAAGGCCGCCAGGAGACCCTCCAGCCCGCTGATCTGACGCGGAAGGAGAAGAAGGCACCCACCGACGCCAAGCAGCGCGCCGATTCCTGCCCCTAACCACACGGGCAGCCAGGCGCCACGGCGACGGCGGACGGCCCCGCTCTCCTTGATGCGCCCGTCGGTTGAGGGGCGGCCTCCTTGTTGCGCCGGCGCTGTTGAGCCTTCCAGATCGGCAATTCCGTCCTGATAGCCGCGATAGTAAGCCTCCCGGAGGGCCAACAGATCGATCTCATCCTCTTCGGATGGTTGGGCGAAAGGCCTGGAACCGCTCCGGGTCGAAGTTCGGGTCCGCCTCGTTAAGGGCGTCGTTGGTACCCCTCGTTCGTAGGCCTCCTGCTCGCGATCGTTAGGGAGCTGTTCCACCGGCCCTGCTCGTCTCCCGTTTCTAGCGCTCGAAGCGCCTCTATCGCCTGGGCGATCCGCTCCCGGTGCCGATAGATCGGCCCCGGCTCGCGCGAAAAGACGGTCAGCCCCGTCGGTGATCTCCGGCGGCACCTCTAGCAACTTGGCCGCACGCCGGACCGTCTCCTGAGCCTGAGGGTCGAGACCCTCTCGGCCGTTCCACCGCTCCACCGCCGAGCGAAGCAGCCAGAGATATTCGTAATCCTCAATCCCCTCGCGGAGCATCTCCCAGCGGATCGAGCTGACCGGCCCCTCCAGAACCGGCCCTTCGCCGGTAAAGACCTCCTCAGGAGGATATAGAAAGCGCCCATCCCCATTGCCCCAATAGCCGATGTACCCCGGCGGACGCCCATAGCCGGTTTGATAGCTCATCGGGTCTTCGTAGGGGTTCTGAAGCCGATCCGGAAAGGCGGTCGGACTGGTCCAGTAGTTGGACTGCCAGATCAGAATCCCGTCCAGTTTGTACTTCCAGGTTTGCCAGAGCCAGGTGCGCAGCTCCACCGCCGGATGGTCAATGAACAACGTGGCGTACGGCGCCTTGGGCCCGGTGCAGATGTACCACCAGAACCGTTCCCCATGCTGACGGCGCTCTTCGGCCCGCTGATGGTCGTAGTGGTTCGTGATCGGACACCACAGGTCGACGTATCCGTACAGCTCCTCGACCGGCTCCTCGGTGAGCATTCGGGTAAGCTTTGGCCCGGCGCGGCCGATCAAGGCCATCCCCTCTCGCACAAACGGATAGTCTTTCGGCTCGGGCTCGTCGAACCAATAGATATAGGCCTTTTCGAGCCATCCTTTTGCCTCTAAATGGTCTTGGATCGCTCGCACGTAGCGAGTGAACAGGGCCTCGTGTTCCGGCGTACCCTGCTGAAACCCGGCCAGCTCCCCCAGATAGCGCGAGTGAAAGGTCCCCCCACCAAGACCGCGCAGCGGCAACCGAAAGCTGTTGAACCGATAGCCGTCTAGGTACTTCTCCGCCGTCCGGTCAAAGTCGGAGAAATCGATCTCGATTTCGATCTGATCCGGTTGTCGGGGTGCTCGATTCCTTCAGGACGGCGGAACTCTACGCGAATCGGCGCCAGCGGGTAGTACGGCGAGATCCGATGCTCCCGAAAGCTTTGATAGTAACCGGTCGAGAACCTCTTGAAGGGTGGCCTCGTCTTCAAGCCGGTGGTACCGCCGGACGTTGCCGGCAGAGAAACCAAAAGCCGACTGAACGTGCGTCTCCTCGGGAAGCGTGAAGTCCCAAACGTGGAGCCGGATCGGCACTCGATGCTTCTCCTCCCCCGCCTGGACGGTGACGGTTCCAACATAGTCCCCTGCCGGGGCCTCCTCCGGCACGCGGATCAAAATCCAGATCGGATGGTTCCTCCCGCCCGCGGCTTCAAACGGTCCCCGCACCGGCGGAAGCGGATCGGGCCACTCGTCCACCACCCCGGTCGCGTCGGTCGGCGTGTGCACAAAGACGTACCTCACGTGCGCTAAGGAAAGGTGCTCCCTTCCAATCCGAGCTCCCTCCGGACCGATCAGGTTGTCTATCTGGACGGTGACCCTGTCTACGTCCCGCCGGGGCCGGAGGGACCAGTTGGACCGGTTCGTACTCGTTCCGCGCAGCGCTCAGGCGGATTTCCGGCCGCTCTATTTCGGGCAGTGAGCGCGTGCGGGAGACCTTGTAAGTCCCCTCACACCACCACAAATCGAGCGCCTCGCCGGAAGCGATCCGATAACCGTAGTCGGCCGCGTACAGGTAACGGGACGAACAGGTTCGTTGATCCCAGGTAAACGACCCCCTCTCCTTCGAGGACGCGCAGCTGAATTGTGTGGTCGCCGCCGGAGCGGATTGGCAACAGGAGGGACCCCAAGCGTTCGTCGGCCCGGAGGGCGTCGGTATGGTCTTGCCACTCCCCTTCGTCCAGGCGGCTTTGAATCCGAATCGAACGGCCTTCTAGTGGTTGCGTCCAGCGCAGCTCGGCGAGCAGCGCCACCGTGCCTTGTTCGGGCGTGGGCCGGCGGACGGCAACCGCCACTCTCGGAGCCCCTTCAGCAACGACCTCCTCTTCGAAGAAGTAGGTCTCCCCCACCCCTTCCGGCGGACTGCCGGTCAGCTGAGCTCGGTAGTGATAACGGTGTACCTGAAAGTTGACCGGGTTGTCTCCTTCAGCTTGGCCCCGAATCCGAACCCATACCTCTTGGGCGGGGAAGAGTGTCGCCGGCAGCGAAAATCGCTCCGATGCGGTTCCGGAGAGCCGTCCGACCTCAACCCACTCCTGGCCATCTCGACTCGCTTCGACGACGCAGAGGCCGGACACGTTAGTACTCGATCTGGAGGAACGCCTCTCCGCTCGTCTGGGGGTAGCCTTCCAGCCGGTGTCGATAAAGGACCGTCGCCCCGTCCTCAGAGAAGACCCAACGCGTCGTGTTGAACCGCGCCGTGAAGTCTTCTAGGACGCGGGCCGCGTTAGTCCGTTCCGTCCCAAAGCTGGAGCGAAAGAGGTTACTCCCCCTTGCGAATTCGCTCCCCCTCCCCAAGGGAGAGACCGTCTATGTTGCTGTAGATCGCTCGAACGGGGCGGAGCTCCACGTCATCGAACCACACTGCCCCCCGGACGTGCCACTGCCCTAGGCGGAGGAAGTTCCCCCGGTTCGGGTCGGTTCGAGGGGCCTGGAAGATCAACGAGTACTGCCGCCAGGAGGGAACCGGATGGAAGTCCCGGTTGATTCGATCTGGACCGCTGATGATCAACCCGCCCGACCGTCTCCGGATCGGCCTTTGCCCAAAACCGAAGCCGGTAGAGCGCCGCCGGCTCCCAGTGCACCGCGTCAGTGGCCCAGTAGGAGAGATCTTCGCCGGTGCCGGTGACTCTAACGGCGCGGCGCTCCAGTACGCCCCGGCCCTCCCCAGTCGCCGGAGCCGACCAGCCGCCAGCCCTCCGGTGCCGTGGTCCCCTCTTCAAACGAAGGATTGGGCAGTTCGGCCTGAGTCATCGAGGTTCCAGCCCAACAAAGTGCCAGCAGCGCAGAAACCCACGCTCGCATGCTCTCCTCCTAGTGGGGACGGAACGCCTGCTCTTCCTTACCTGATTCCTCCGTCGGTATTCTCCCGTGCTCGGTCGACAAATGCAACGTTCGTCGCGGTTCGATTTGGTTAATTCGCTTTGGTCGAAAGGGGCTCTGCTTCTAAGTTGGGTGCGATACCTTCAGAGCGCCGAAGATGTCTATACTATGGGGGGAGGCGTGCGAGGTTTTCGAGGGATCGCTTGGGGGATAGGACTCCATGATCGAGCCGCCCGCCCTAGAAGAGCTGAGAATTCTGATCGTTGACGACGAACCGGATATCGTTCGGCTCTTGGAGGTCGCGTTGCGCCAGGCCGGGTTCTCTCGGCTGAGCACGCTGACCGATCCACGAAAGTTCTTTGATCTCTGCGAGTCGTTTCAGCCGGACCTGATCCTCCTGGATCTGATGATGCCCTATCAGGACGGGTTTGCGATTCTGGAGCGGCTCCGGACGCAGAAGCCGACGGAGTACCTCCCCGTGTTGGTAATTACCGCTCAGGGCGACCATCGGAGCCGCCTTCGAGCGTTTGCGTTGGGTGCCCAGGACTTTATCGTCAAGCCGTTTGACTTCAACGAGGTGGTGATTCGAGTTCGGAACCTTCTTTACGCTCGCGCACTCCATCAGCAGTTGAGCGCTCAGGCGGAGCAGCTCCGGGCCGTTTTGGATGCGACCAGTGATGGGCTTCTTTTTTTCGGCTCCTCTGGAGAGGTGCTCTTTGTCAACCGGAAGTTCAGCGAGCTGTTTGGTCTGGAGCCCTCCGAAGCGATCGGTCGAAGGTTGGAGCAGCTCCACGAGTGGCTGAGGGAGCGTCTCTCCGATCCCGACTCGTACGTCGCTTGGGAACGGCGTGCGTTGGCGGGAAAGGCCCCAGAGCCGGATACCGTTGAGCTGCAGGCCCCCTCTCCGCTGGTGTTGCTTCGGAACGCTCAACTGGTCCGCGGAGAAGGAGGAGCCGTTCTCGGCGTTTTGATCGTCTACCGGGACATCTCGCGGGAGGCGAGGGCCCAGGCCCTCGAGGCGGAGCTGGACCGGCTTCGCGCAGAGCTGCGCCAGCAGTACCGCTTCGATCACATCGTTGGGCAAAGCCGACCGATGCAGGAGATGTTCCGGCTGATGGAGCGGGCCGCCGAGAGCGATATTACGGTCCTGATCACCGGCGAGAGCGGTACCGGAAAGGAGTTAGTCGCCAAAGCGATCCACTTTAACGGCCACCGACGAGAAGGCCCTTTTGTTGTGGTCAACTGCGCGGCGATTCCAGAATCGCTTATCGAGAGCGAGCTTTTTGGTCACGAAAAGGGCGCCTTCACCGGGGCCACGCAGCGCCGGATCGGCAAGTTCGAACAGGCGAGTGGAGGCACGCTCTTTCTGGACGAGATCGGCGAGATGACCCTCTCCGTTCAGGCGAAGTTGCTCCGGGTCCTCCAAGAGCGAGAGATCCAGCGAGTCGGAGGGACGGGGACCGTTCCTGTGGACGTGCGGGTGATCGCCGCGACCAACAAGGACCTTCAAGAGGCGGTCCGAAGGGGGCTCTTCCGTGAGGACCTCTATTATCGGGTGGCCGCCTTTCCGATTCGCGTTCCGCCGCTTCGAGAGCGCCGGGAGGACGTTCCGCTGCTAGCGGAGCACTTCTTAACGCAGTACAGCGCTCGGTTTCGGAGACCGGTCCGACAGATCTCTCCGGCGGCGATGCGAGCGCTGCTCGATTACGACTGGCCAGGGAACGTCCGGGAGCTGGAGAACGTCCTCCAGCGCGCCATCCTCTTAGAAGAGAGCCAGACCCTTCATCTCGAGAGTCTTCCCCCAGAGGTGCGCTCTGCTGCCCACCTTCCGGCCCTCCTGGGGGAGGAAGAGGAGGTCCTCCCGCTGGACGAGCTCGAACGGCGAGCCATTCAACACGCCCTGAGGGTCACCGAAGGGAACATCTCTCAGGCCGCGCGGCTGCTGGGGATCAACCGGGTGACTCTCTACCGAAAGCTGCGCCGATACCACCAGGCCTCTTCGTCGGCGTCCTGTTGAAAAACACAACGTTGCAAGTTGCAACTCAGTTGCGGATTGTATCAGTTTCGGAGCCAAACCGTGGCCAATTTCTCAGGGCACTCTTTTTGCTCATCCCCGCTTTGGTCCCGTCAGGGACGGAATCCCTCTCTGATGCCTCGACGGGGAAACGAGGCGATGCGCGGGGCTTTTCAGCCGGCGGAAGACGCATCGCCATTTTTCGGACAAAAGGCAGGACGCGCCGACGTCATCACTTGCGTCGGCGCCTCCTCTTTGCGTTTGCGTCTTCTCCAAAATGCGACGATGGATGAAGGAGCACTTGGATGACTCCCGTGTGGGAAAAACGTGCAAATGCACTGGTTCTTAAGCTGCCGCGTCAGGC
This sequence comes from Candidatus Poribacteria bacterium, assembly GCA_026004875.1. Classification (GTDB taxonomy): domain Bacteria; phylum Poribacteria; class WGA-4E; genus BPJZ01. Next base: position 6,505 of record BPJZ01000008.1, read on the forward strand.
GCTGGCCACCGACGGCTACGCCCTTGAACAGGCCGTTCGTCAGTCCTTAGATGGGGAGATCCAAAAGGTCGTGTTGGATCTCTCGGAGACAGAACGGCTCGACGCGTTTGTCCTCCAAGCGCTAATTCGGCTCCACGGCTATCTGAACGTCAACCGGCGGGTGCCGGTTCAAGTGGTCAATCCCTCCCCTTTGGCGGAACGGCTCCTTCGGCTGACTGGGGCCGATCGTGTGTTCCTGAGCGACGGCGTCGGTTGACAGTCGTAGCTCTTGAAGGTACCCTGCTCACCGCTTGTCGTTTTCGGGAGGCGACTTTGAGGTGAGGAGGTGATCGGGATGGTTCGTTCTTCCAGCCTGCTGATTCTTGGATGGGCGGTGATCGCAGCGAGTGTGGGGGGCGTTTTCTCAGGCGCCGGGCGAGGGGTTGGTGGGCCTTTGGCTCTTTGAGGAGGGTAGCGGCGACCTGGTGCGGGACACTTCCGGGCTGGAACACCACGGCGAGACGATGGGGGACCCCGTCTGGACGCAGGGCCGAAACGGCGGCGGGCTGGAGTTTGACGGTGTGGATGACGAGGTGCGCGTTCCCGACAGCGACGCGCTCGAGTTCCCTGAGGACTTCACCCTGGCCGTCTGGATTCGGACAACGGCGGCTCCGCCCGAGCCTCCAGCGATCATCACCAAGGGCTATCACGATCGGTCGAACACACGGCCTTGGTACCTTCTCTACTATCGTCCCGCGGGAACGATGACGCTGTACCTTCGCAGCCTCGGAGCGGTGAACACGATCGCCGACGGGGTGACGCCGATCAACGACGGCGAGTGGCATCACGTCGTCGGCATGAAGGTGGGCAATGAGGCGCGCGTTTACATTGACGGAGCGCTGGACGGCTCCGCCCCTCTGGGCGAGGAGGACGTGTACGGCGGAAACGACTATCCGCTGGTCTTCATGCGCCATTACGATCGGCATCTTGCCGGAGCGATTGACGAGGTCGCTATCTTCAACCGGGCTCTCAGCGAAGACGAGCTCCGACAGCTCCGAGATCGGGGCGCAGAGAGCTTTCTCTCCGTAGACTCTAGGGGAAAGCTAGCCACGCGCTGGGGGGACCTCAAGGCAGCGCGATAGTTCCTTTGGATCGAAGACCTCTCCGGGACGGGGAGAGCTCCTTATACTCGGCAGAGGCTTGGACGTGCCCCTCAACTTGAGGGGAAAAGCCTCCGATAGAAAAACTGGAGCTTATTCGTTGACCGGCTGTGTCGGTCGTCCTCCCCGAGTCCTGCGCAGGAGCGTCCCCTGCAAGGGGGATCAGCGGTGAGAGAGTGTCTTCGATGGTCTCACTTCTTCGGCGCTACGTTCTTTTCGCTTTGCTCATGATCACGGCCTCGGCACAGACGCCGAGCGATTGGATCGATCAGCTCGCGGCGCCTGGAGTGCCCGACCGGGTGCGCTGGCAAGCCGCCTTAGAGCTGGGCAACTGGAGCTGGCAGGACCCGACCCAACGGGATCAGGCGGTTGAGGCCCTAGTGGCGGCGCTGAACACTCCGGAGGTCGGCCTTCGGACGAACGCCGCGACCGCTTTGGGTCGGATCGGCGATCCGCGCGCCGTTCCGGCGCTGAGCCGAGCGTTGGGCGATCCAAGCGCGTTGGTGCGCCAAGCAGCGGCCCAGGCGCTCGGGCGGATCGGGACGCCGGAGGCAGCCTTTGCGCTGTTGCGTGCGCTCTCCGATCCCGACCTGCGGGTTCGTGTTCAGGCCGTTCGGGCACTGGGCAGAACGGGTCAACCGATGGCAGCCGAGCCGCTGGTCGAGTTACTCAAGCAAACTGCCGAGACGGCGCCGGAGCTTCGCCAAGAGCTGATCGAGGCACTGGCCCGGTTGGGCGGCTTCGCGGTGGATCCGCTCCTCCGAGCCGTTCAGGTACGGCGACCTGCCGTGCGCCAAGCCGCCGCCGAAGCACTGGGGCGACTGGGAGATCCCCGCGCCGTTCCGACACTGGTTAAGATGCTCTCCGATCCGAATTCGCAGTCGGTTGCCGCAGCAGCGTACGCGCTAGGCCGCCTTGGGGAGCCGGCGATCACCCCGCTCTTAGAGCGGTTGGACCATCCGGATTCACGGGTTCGGCGAGCTGCCGCGCTTGCACTAGCAGGGATCGGGGAACCGGCCGTCGCCCCACTGCAGGGGAACTACAACCGCTTCGCCACGCTGTTAGCACAGCTTCAGGGCGAACTCCGTCAAGCGCAGCTTGCCGAGGAGCAGCGGCTTCGGGGCGGGGTGCCCTCTGCCCCGGAGCCCTCCGCTCCAGAGCCGGCCGCCCGACCGGTTCCGACCACCTATTCGGAGCTTCAACGGGAGTTGCGCACGCTCAAAAAGGACCTGCGCCGGTTGAACGAAGAGCGAGAGGCGACGGAGCGGCTCGCCCTCTACCGTTGGGCTGAAGAGGAGTTCCAGCGGCGGATCGTCCGGGCTCAGGAGCTCGCCGCAAGCCCTCCGGAGACCCCCGTCACGCCAAACCCCTATCTCCTCAGTCTGACTCCGGCGCCGGTGCCGCCAACCGAGCAGCCGTTAGACCTGGAGCCGTTGCCTCCAGAGCCGGGGACGCCTGCGCGACCTAGCACCCAGATTCAACGGGAGATCGAAGCCGTCCGAGAGAAGATAGGGTGGGTCCTGACGGCGCTGGGTGAGATCGGCACCGATAGGGCGGTTCAAGCGCTGGCTGCAGTGGTCCAGGGCGGAGAGGCGCCGGAGGCGGCCATTGCGGCGCTGGCCCTTGGACAGACTCGAAACCCCGCCGCGCTGCCTGTCCTTCAAACGGTCGCCCAGGAAATCACCTATCCCACCAGCGTTCGGGCTAACGCGGTTCGGAGTCTGGGAACCCTTGGCGATCCCTCGGTGCGAGCGTTCTTGCTGAACCTCTGGCAGAACGACCCCGTGCCGGCCGTTCGGCAGGCCGCCCGGGAGGCTCTGGACCGGCTTGGCCCAACGGCCCAGACGCCGGCCCCTTAGGGGAGCTAGAAAGCCCTAGCAGGAGGACAACCCGGAAGGGTTCACCTCAACGACCACCTCCGGAATGGACACGTGCGCAGGAAGGGTGACCAGAAACCGCACCACCTCCGCGACATCCTCCGGGCGAAGCAGGCGGGAAGGGTCCTCTCCGGGGTAGTTCTTCGCCCGCAGGGGGGTAGCCACCCCTCCCGGACAGACGACGTGCACGCGGATGTTCACCTCTCGACCTGCCCGCAGGCAGGACTCCGAAAAACCGATCAGGCCAAACTTGGACGCAGCATAAGCCGCGTTAAAGGCGGACGCTCGCTTTCCCGAAATCGAAGCGATGTTGACGATCACCCCTCCGCCCCGCCGCACCATTGCCGGCCAGAAGGCACGGGTCAGCAAGAAGGGCACTCGCAGGTTCAGCCGCATCGTCCGATCCCAAACCTCGATGGGAATCTCCGGGATCGGGTAGTGCTCGGCGGTACCTGCGTTGTTGATCAGCAGGTCCAATCCGCCAAAACGGGCTTCCACCTGCTGAATCAGCGCGTCCAGAGCGTTGTCGTCGGTCAGATCGCAGGGACACGGCTCCGCGCGCACGCCAAACTCCCGGCGACAGCGTTCCGCGATCGCCTTCAGAGCGATTGTATCCCGCGCCGTCAGGATCAGATCGGCCCCCTCGGAGGCCAAGGCCAAGGCGATCGCTCGACCGATTCCGCGACCGGCGCCGGTCACCAAGCCCTGTTTGCCGTGCAGTCGTGCCATACTCCTTACCTCTTTTTGGGCTCCTGCCCCCCTGGGGGAGGGAGGCGCGGATCACTTGACCAGGAAACAGACGCTTTCTATAATCCGAAGTCCAACGGATCAGCACAACCAAGCTCAACCGTTCGATCGGGGGAACCAACCGATGAGAATCCGGCTGTACCGCCTAGCACAATCCGTTCTGATGCTGCTGGTTGTCGGGGCATTTCTGGCCTGCGGTGGCGAAAAGCCCCCTTATGAGATCACCCATTCGGGGATCGTTGTTCGACTCCAGTCGGAAAACGAGGCGCGTAAGCCCTACCTGCGCGTGGATGTAGTGCTTCAGTACCCCGCCGAGGTTCAGAAAGATAAAGTCCTGGCGGCACGACTGGAAGGGGCAGAGGGTCGTGCAGCGGTGCGCCGTGGCCTCGCTGAGCTGCCGACGGCGGAACAGATCGAACGCGATCAGAACTTCGCCGCCGACGAGGCGAAGCAATCGGTGATCGAGTCGCTCCAAGAACAGGGCTTACCCACGCCCACCAAGGTGATCTTCACCGACTTTGTCATCCAGGGCTAGTCCTTTGAGCGCGACGCTCGACTTGGACGACGATGCTCCAAGCGGGCTTTCGCAGCCGATCCCCTTCAGAAAGGGCGTTCCAGATGCGACGTGGCACGCGCCGTTCGATGACGGTTCCCCCGTAAGCTCGCTCGCGCTGGACCAGCTCTACGTACGGGGGCTTCCCCTTCCGGACGACCTGCTGTTCCCAGGAATAGCCGAATACAAACAGCGTTGAGACCACCAAAATCGCTCCGCTGGCCAATGTCAGCCGCTTCCCTAAGCCGGCGATCGCCGGCTTGTTGTACTGCTCCGGCTTTTTGATCTGCAGTCCGTGCAGGCCCACGCTCAGCAGAAAGACCAGCCACAACAAAGCGTAGGCTCTCGGAAACCAGACGTAGCGCATCCCTTCGGACTCCTTGTTGAACGTTCTTTTTCGGAAGGCGACCCCGGCCACGACTTGTCCGTCTCCAGGCCCCTCAGTATTATCAGGCGGAACATCCGGGTCACCAACTCCAAGGAGAGTACCGATGCGCTGGGCGCTAAATACCTATCGGACGGCTCAGAACTGGACGTTAGAAGAAACGCTGGAGATGGCCAAAAAGACTGGCTATCACGGTGTCGAGTGGCTGATGGACTTCCAGCAAGGGCACGGGATCGAGTGGGACCTACCCCGCCAAGAGTGGAGCGCCAAGCGAGAGGCGATCCGTCGAAGCGGACTCCAGAGCGCTTCCCTGACCAGTTGTCAAGTCTTTCACCATCCCGATCCGGAGCAGCGGGCCGAGAGCGTCCGGCGAGTGCGCCGGGTGATCGAGATGGCCGAGTACTTCGAAGCGCCGATGGTGCGCGTTCTCGGCGATCGGTTCACCCCAGAGACCCGCGAACAGGTGATCCAATGGGTGGCCGAAGCGCTCCGCGAGCTGGGAGAATACGCCGCCTCCCGCGGAATCCTCCTCAACCTGGAGATGCACGGCTCCTTCACCGATCCGGAAGCAGCCTTAGCCGTCGTTCAGCGGGTCAATCTCCCTAACGTGGGGTTCGTCTTCAACGGCCAGTTTGTCGGCTGTGAGCCGGGCGGTTCAATTGCTCCCCTGTTCGAACGGATTGCCCCTTACGTTCGATCCGTTCATACCCATCAGGTTGAAGACCCCACCGTGTTTGGATTTTATCAGCAGATGTTCCGCTGGCTCCGCCGGAGCGGGTTTGAGGGGTGGATTTCAAACGAGTGCGCCTATACCGGGCCCGATCCGGAGAAGGTGCTTCGGCTGTACGTGGCACTCTTTGAGGCATTAAGCGCCGACTCCTAGCAGGGTCGACAGGCTGCCGAACTTTCCTGTTGACAGCCCCTTGCCGGTGTGTTACTTATGTGTTACCGATAAGTCATGAATGTTTTCCGGCACGGATGGGCGGTTTGTTGGCTGGGGCTACTCCTGGGCGTTGGGGCCCAGGAGGGACAGTTGACGATTGCCTCGGATTGGGAGGGAGACTGGAACCTCTATACGTTGAGCCTCTCCACCGGCCGCTTGGAGCTGTTGGTTGCTGGGCCGGGCTCCGATTTTCATCCGGCTTGGTCGCCAGATGGAAAGCGGTTGGCTTTCTTCTCCTCCTGGGAGGGGCGTTCGAACCTTTTCCTTTATGAGGAGGGGGGAGAGGAGGGGGGAACGCTTCGGCGGTTGACCTTTGGCGACTGGACAGACAAGGCTCCGGCCTGGTCGCCGGATGGAAGGGCGCTGGTCTTCAGCTCCGACCGGGAGGGGAGCTTCGATCTTTACCGCTTCGACCTGGTGAGGGGAACGGAGGAGCGCTTGACCGACTGGGAGGGAGACGAATTGCTTCCAGCCTGGTCGCCGGACGGAACGGTCCTTGCGTTTGCTGCCGTAGTCGGCGGGAATGAGGACATCTACCTGCTGAATTGGAGAACGGGCCAGGTTCGGCGGATGACGGAAGGGCCTCGCCAGGATTGCTATCCGGCCTGGTCTCCGGACGGAAGGACGCTTTTGTTTGCTTCGGCAGAGGACGGCGACCTGGATTTGTACCGACTGAATGTAGCGAGTGGAGTTCGAGAGAAGCTGTTCGATACGCCGGGGGACGAAGCGTTTCCAAGCTTTTCGCCCGATGGGAATTGGATCGCCTTTCAGTACGAGTCGGAGTGGGGGACCTGGGCGGTGGCGGTCTCCCGACCCGACGGGACGGAGCGTCGGGATTGGATCGCGGATCGCCGAGGGTGGTTTACGAAACCGGTTTGGCGCCCGAAGGTGACGACGGGCGTCTCCCCTGGAGCCGGGAGTCTGGCGGCTCCGTGGGCAGCGTTGAAGTTGGGGCCGTAGGCCCTGGAGACATCAACCGATAAGGAGGTTCGCCCATGCGGATCGTTGCTCCGATCTGCGTTGCTTTCGCACTGGTCCTAGCGCCGATGGCGCATGCTTTCGACCTGGCTCTGGAGGCGGAGCTGGCCGACGAGATCGTCGAGCCGATGGTGGTCGCCACGCCGGCGGACGCAGCCGCCTTTGGGCCGGAGCCGGTAGACCCCTCGCGGGGGCAGTTCATCTGGATGCCAGGTCCCCCGGCTACCGGCGGCGGTGGGGCCGGATACGCCCGCTATGTCGTTCAGATTCCCGCGGCGGGCACCTATGCCATCTGGGGACGGGTGGTCGCCTGGGACGGCAACTCCGATTCCTTCTGGGTGACCGTCTCCCCGCCGGACACCGATCCGGATCCGCAAACCTCTCAGGACACTACGTATCGCTGGGCGGTTCAGCAGGGGAACGAATGGCACTGGGACCGGATCAACCAGTGGCTGGACGGCGGTACCTTTGAACGGGAGTGGGAGCTGCCCCAGGGCGAGGTGGTGATCACCATCTGGGTCCGCGAGGACGCCACGATGCTGGACACCCTCTACATCACCGACAACCTGGAGACGGATGAAGCGGCGGTCAACCCGCGCCTGCCGACCGACGAGGAGGTCGCCATGCAGCTGGGAGAGACCACCGCCGTTGAGCCGGCCGGAAAGCTGGCCGTCCGCTGGGCCGAGTTGAAACGCTGACAACGTTTTGGGGCGGGAGCTCTCCCGCCCCTTTCGCAACCAGACATCAAAGATGGGGAGGCAAGCGATGTCGCGAAGGACGTTGTGGCTGGTCGGAGTCTCGCTTTTGATTGGAGGTGGCCTCAGCGCCGTCGCTGTGGACCTGGCGTTAGAGGCGGAGTTCCCTTCGGAGATCGCCGCACCGATGATCGTGGACACCCCCTCAAACGCTAGCGCCCTGGGACCGGTGCCCAGCGATGCGTCGCGGGGGAAGTTCGTCTGGCTGCCCGGCGCTCCGGCGACCGGCGGAACCGACGGCACCGGATACGTCCGCTATCGAGTGAACATCCCGCGCGCTGGGAAGTACGCCGTCTGGGGACGGGTGCTCGCCTGGGATGGCAACTCCGACTCCTTCTGGGTGACGATCAATCCCCCCGATACCGATCCGAACCCCCAGCAGTCGGGAGACACCCACTTCCGGTGGGGAGTTGCCCAGGGGAGCGAATGGCATTGGGATCGGGTCAACCAGTGGCTGGACGGCGGTACCTTTGAGCGAGAGTGGGACCTGCCTCAGGGTGAGGTGGTGATTACCTTCTTCGCCCGCGAGGACGGAACGATGCTCGATGCGATCTACATCACCGACAACCTGGGAACCGATGAGGCCGACGTCAACCCGCGCCTGCCGACCGATCAGGAGGTAGCCAACCAGATGGGCGGCGCGGCAGCAGTTGAGCCGACTGGAAAGCTGGCCCTTCGCTGGGCTGAGTTAAAGCGCTAACCAATCAAGGACGCCGGGGGTCGGAGTGCTCCGAGCACCTCCGGTCCCCGGACGAACCGGGGTTTGAAAGAGAGGTTTGCCATGCAAAGAAGCGGATGGTGGTTCTTCGGACTCTGGGCGGTCGCTTTGGGTGTAGCCGTTGCCCAGGACGTGGAGATCGCGCTGGAGGCGGAGTTTGCAAACGAGATCGTTCCGCCGATGACGGTAGCGGTCCCGGACGACGTTAAGGACTTCGGGCCTAAGCCGCCGGATCCCTCTCGGGGGCAGTTCATCTGGGCGCCGGGCGCTCCGGCCACCGGCGGCGGTGGGGCCGGATACGCGCGGTTCATTGTGGAGATCCCCAAGGAGGACACCTACGCCATCTGGGGGCGAGTCATCGCCTGGGACGGCAACTCCGACTCCTTCTGGGTGACCGTCACGCCCCCAGACGAGGACCCCAACCCTCAGCAGTCCCAAGACACCCACTTCCGGTGGGCTACCCAGCAGGGCCCCGATTGGCACTGGGATCGGGTCAACCAGTGGCTGGACGGCGGCACCTTTGAACGGGAATGGGACCTGCCCAAGGGCGAGGTGGTGATCACCATCTGGGTTCGCGAGGACGCCACCATGCTGGATGCCCTTTACATCGTTAACGATACCTCGAACAACGTCGTCCCCCGACTTCCAACCGATCAGGAGGTGGAGCGCCAGCAGGGGAAGCTCGCGGTGGACCCCCGGGGGAAGCTCGCCACCACCTGGGCGGCGCTCAAGCGTTAGGTTCGGTACCTGAGTGTTTCATGTACTAAACCTTTGCACCTCCTCCCCGCGTCCAAAACTTCCAAAGGCGTCCTGTTGGGGAGGAGGTGCAAGACGATGGGTCGTGCGCGCGCTGTAGGCCTGTTCGCGGCCGGGATGCTGGCGAGTTTCGCCGTGGCCCAGGACGTGGAGATCGCCTTGGAGGCGGAGCTGGCCAGCGAGATCGTCGCGCCGATGGTGGTGGCCACCGCTGACGACGCAGCTCAGTTTGGACCCCGCCCGACGGACCCTTCGCGGGGACAGTTCATCTGGGCGCCGGGTCCTCCGGCCACCGGTGGCGGCGGCGCTGGGTACGCTCGCTGGATCGTGGAGATCCCCAAAGAGGATGTTTACGCCATCTGGGGACGAGTGGTCGCCTGGGACGGCAACTCCGACTCCTTCTGGGTGACCGTCTCTCCGCCGGATGAGGACCCCAACCCTCAGCAGTCCCAGGACACCCATTTCCGCTGGTCGGTGACCAACGGCCCTGACTGGCACTGGGATCGGATTGACCAGTGGCTGGACGCGGGGACCTTCCTCCGAGAGTGGGAGCTGCCCCAGGGCGAGGTGGTGATCACCATCTGGGTCCGTGAGGACGCTACCATGTTAGATGCGCTATTTATCACCAACAACCTTTCGCCCGATGTCGCTCTGGTGAACCCTCGTCTCCCAACCGATGAGGAGGTCGAAAAGCAGTTGGGCGGGCTGGCCGTGCGTCCCGCCGGGAAGCTGACGACCGCCTGGGGGCAGCTCAAGGTTCGATAGGCGGTTCGGCAAGAAGGCCACGACAGGAAAGCGGAGCGGGAGGGCGAGAGCCTTTCGCTCCGTTCTCGTCTGGGCTTGTGGATGGGCTACACTGAAAACAGAACCTGCTTGGAGACTCCTTCAGGAACAAGGATTGCCAATGAGTGCCGATCGCGAGCGGCTGATCCAGGAGGCCCTGGAGTACGACCCAAACGACCCGCTGCTGCACTTTACCTACGGCAACTTTCTCATGGAACAAAAACGGCTCGAAGAGGCAGCTGCCGCCTATCGAAGGGCGGTCGAGCTAGACGCGGACTACAGCGCCGCTTGGCTGGCCTTGGGCACAGCACTAGTCGCCCTGAACGAGGAGGAGGCCGCCCGTGAAGCGCTGCAGACAGCTGCTGAGGTCGCTCAACGCAAGCGCGATCTCAAGGTGCGCCGGGAGGCGCTTGAAGAGCTCCAGCGGCTTGACGAGTTCTGAGCGAACTCAGGGACTCTTCCTCAGTCGGTACACCTCGATGGAACGGTTCGCCCCCCGCGCGTAGCCAAAGACAAACACGATCCGTTCCCCGTGTCGATCGATCCAGGCGCGGACCCGCCGACTCGGGTCCACCGTGTCGAAGTTGTTGGCATCCACCACGACGTAAACGGCGCCGCTCGAGTCGCCCGCCGGAGCTCCAAGCAGTCGTTCCGGCGCGGCGAGATCGGCGTGGGTGATTTTAAGGATTCGCTCTGGCGGGTGGGCGAGATAGTACCTCCCGACGTCCGGAAGCGTCATCCAGATGAAATCCTCGCCGTTCAGGTGCGGTTGAAGTTCGCGGAGGGCCTCCTTCCAGCGGGGTCGGCCGCCGTGCTCCAAGAAAAAGTAGTCGACTAGGCCGTGAAGGAGGCCGGCAACAACCAACAGCACAGGGAGCCATCGGAGCGGGCTCCGGCCCGGTTGCCGGAACGCCCAGGCGCAACCCTCCCCTGCCAACAGAAGCACAAACGGTGTCAGGGCGAAGAGATAGTACCCCGCCACGTTTTGAACGAGCGAAGCCAACAGAAAGAAGGCCAACGGCCCAACGACGAGACAGCTCAGCAATCGCAACCAGCGGTCGGAGGTGGTCGAAGGAATCCCCCTCCAGCACAAGAGTCCAAAGCTCGCGGTTGTGAGGATCGGCAGGGTAGCCCCGGCGGCAAACGTCGCGAGGACGTACAACGGACTTCGCGCCCAGACCGTCCGCCCCCATCCGGAGAAGAGATAAGCCCGCACCGCCGGAATCCCTAGGACGATCAGCCCTCCCGCCAAAAACGGCCCAACGATCACGAGGGACGGAGGAGCCCATCGCCGGGGAAGCCATCCGCCGCGCCATCCAAGCAGGAGGTAAAGCCCCAACCCCACTAACAGCGCACCGGCCAGAAAATGGCTGAGGATCATTATCCCAAGGAAAAGCAACGCGAACAGCGCTGCCCGAAGGCTTTCCTGTTCTAAGGCACGGTGGAACGCCCAGGCTGAAAGGACCGCGAAGAGAAAGACGAAACTGTAATGACGGGCGTTTTGAGACCAAAACAGATGCCAAGGCAGCAGCGCGGTGAAGAGCCCGGCAAACCGTCCCGCCCAGGCCCCTCGTTCCCGGGCGCCGATCCAGTACACCGCCAGGACGGACCCCACCCCCGCCAGCATCGGAAAGACCCGCGCCGACCACTCCGTGACTCCGAAGGCTTGGAGCGCTAGGGCTACCAGCGCGTAGGGCAACGGGTTGATGGTCAACTCGTGAGGAAACCGCAGCGCGTCCCGAACGGTGAACACCTCGTCGGCCCAGAAGCTCCAGGTCCCAAGTCGCACGGTGCGGAGTCCCAGGGCAAGAAGGAAGAGCCCCACTCCCCAGAGGAGCTCCTCCCGACGACTACCCAGACGGTCAGGGACAGGATGCGGCATAGCATTCCCGAATGGCGCGGAGCGCCCGTTCTAGCAGTCCCCGATGCTCTTTTACGTTCAGCCAGAGACTGGCGCCAGAGCAGTGAGGCAGCGGGACGACCCATCGACGAGAGGCCTGGTGACCCCAGAGCTCCCGCAGAGGGCGGGGACTCCTCAGCAGAGAAGACCTTCCCGACCGCTTCGGTCAGCCGTCTCTGGCCCAAGAAGACCCGAACGGCCACCCCTCCCACCAGCAGCACGCCGCAAGGGTTCAGTAGTCGCAACTCTTGGAGGAGGTGCGGCCAGCAATGGGCCAGCATCGGTCGGGAAGGGGGAAGGTCCCCTCGTCCGGCGGGATGGCGTCCCGGGTAGCACTTGACCAGAGCGGTCAGGTGGACCCGTTCTTCAGGAAGCCCTGCCCCCTCAAGCCACTCTCGAAGCCGCCTTCCCCCTGGGCCGGAGAACATCCGACCGGTGTGCCAATCGGTTCGGCTGGGCGCCTGACCGATCAGCGCAACGGCTGCCTTCGGGTTCGGGGCAACAACTGGCCGGTTGTTCCCCTCTGGAAAGCAGCGAGAGCACCCGGAGACCTCAGCGACCCAGAGGGGCCAGGAGCCGTTCATCCCTGTGCCCTCTCCTCGATCAGCCGCAACAAGCCTGCTTCGTCCAGGATGGGAATCCCCAGTTGTCGGGCCCGCTGGAGCTTCGAGCCCGGATTTTCACCGACGACCAGGTAATCGGTCCTCCGGCTGACCGATTCGGTCACCCGTCCTCCGGCCTCTTCGATCAGCCGGCGGGCCTCGGCGCGGGTGTAGTGAGGAAGCTCGCCGGTTAGAACGAAGGTCAGCCCGGCTAGCGGCCGGGGGCGCTCCTCTTTGGCCCTGGCGACCTCTTCCAGGCGGACCCCGTACTCGCCTAGCCGCCGGACGATCTCGCGGTTCTCCGGACGGGAGAAGAACTGCACCACGCTCGAAGCGACGGCCTCGCCGATCCCCGGGATTTCGGTGAGATCGTCAACGCTAGCCTCCATGAGAGCCGGGATCGATCCAAACCGTTGAACCAGCAGTTGAGAGACCGTCGTCCCGACCAAAGGGATGCCTAGTCCAAAGAGGACGCGCGCGGGCCCGCGCGTTTTGCTCTCCTCGATCGCCTGAATCAGATTGCGGCTGGAGTCTGGTCCCATTCGCTCCAGGCGGATGAGGTCCTCCTGACGGAGGGTGTAAAGGTCGGCGACGTCTCGGACAAGACCGGCGTCCACGAGCTGCGCGACCCGGTTGGGTCCCAGCCCTTCGATGTCCATCGCGTCGCGAGAGGCGAAGTGCTCGATTCGGCGCCGAAGCTGGGCCGGGCAGGCTAGATTGACGCAGCGAATCGCCACCTCGCCAGGGACGCGGGCCACCTCCGAGCCGCAGGAGGGGCAGCGGCTTGGAATCGGAAACGGCTGGGCGTCTGGAGGACGCTTGTCCAGCACGACACCAAGCACCTGAGGGATCACCCCGCCCGCCCGTTGGAGAAGAACCGTATCGCCCACGCGTACATCGAGCCGCTGGACCTCGTCAAAGTTGTGCAGCGTCGCATGGCTAACCGTGACACCGTCCACGAACACCGGTTCCAGGATGGCGCGCGGGGTGAGCACGCCAGTCCGGCCGACCTGAACCTGAATATCGCGAACGACGGTCATCGCCTGGCTGACGGGGAACTTATAGGAGATCGCCCAGCGGGGACTCTTTGCTGTGGAGCCCAGCCGGGCCTGCTGCTCGAGCGAGTTCACTTTGACGACGACGCCGTCCACTTCGTAGCTCAACTCCTCCCGGCGGCGGGTCCACTCTTCGCAGTAACGGACAACCGCTTCGATGTCGGTACAGACCCGAAAGTGGGGGTTCACCGGTAACCCCCATTCCTGGAGCCGTTCTAAGACCTCCGCGTGTGTCTGGAACGTGACGCCCTCATGTTCACCAACGCCGTAGGCCCAGAGCTTGAGCGGGCGAGAAGCTGTGATCCGTGGGTCTAGCAGCCGAACACTACCGGCAGCGGCGTTCCGAGGATTGGCAAAGGGCGGCTCCCCGTTTTCGATTCGCTGGGCGTTCAGCCGCTGGAAGTCGGCCTTCTCCATATACACCTCGCCCCGAACCTCTAAAACCGGCGGGGGTGTCTCGCCGAGCAGCCGCAGGGGAATCGAGCGGACCGTCCGCAGGTTAGGGGTCACGTCCTCTCCGACGCGCCCGTCGCCGCGAGTGGCCCCTTGGACAAGTTGACCCGCCTCGTATCGCAGGGAGACGGCCAAGCCGTCAATCTTCAGCTCGCAGACGTACTCGACAGGCTCGTTGCCGAGCATTCGGCGCACCCGCGCGTCGAACTGGCGGAGCTCCCCGGCTTCGTAAGTGTTGTCCAGCGAGAGCATTGGAACTCGATGGACCACTTGAGCGAACTCTTCGGACGGCTCGCCGCCCACCCGTTGTGTCGGGGAGTCCGGCGTCACCAGCTCTGGATATTCCGCCTCCAGTCGTTCCAGCCGCTTGAGGAGCTGATCGAACTCAAAGTCGGAGATCTCCGGCGCGTTCTTGACGTAGTAAAGCCACTCGTGTCGGCGGATCTCCCGACGGAGGGCTTCGATCTCTTCGCGAACCGCCTCCAGGTCGCGGCGAACCATCCCGTGAGGTCCTCTCCTGAGGGCGTCAAATCGCTATCTTGACCGTCAGTTCCTCGGCTACACTGTAACCGATTGACTCTGAACGATCAACGAAAGAAAGGGCTCCCCCTCTATGCACGGAGCGGTAGACGTTCAGGCGGTTGGGGTGATTGCTTTGATCCTGATCGCGGCGGTGCTCTCGATTGAGCTGAACATCTCGGTTGCTATCCTTGAGATTCTGGCCGGTCTGGCCGCCGGCATCTGGTTTTTGGGAGAGGGACACTCCCATCAGTGGCTGGAGTTCCTCGCCAACTTCGGGCTGATCGGACTGATGTTCTTTGCGGGCTTTGAGACGGACGAGGAGCTGCTCCGCAAGTATTGGCGGGAAAGTCTGATCATTGCGTTGAGCTCTTATCTGATCCCGCTGACGGCGACGTTCCTTGTGACCTATTTTCTCTTCTCCTTTGAGTTCAAGGCGGCGGCCATGGTCGGAATCGGGCTCTCGACTACTTCGCTGGCGTTGGTGTACACGATCCTCCGGGAGCGCGGAGCGCTTCAGGCAGAATGGGGCCAGCTCCTCTTGGCTTCAGCGATGTTCGTGGACGTCTTCTGCATGCTTTCTCTGACGCTGGCCTTCGAGGGGATCAGCTGGTGGGCGGCTTTGGCGCTGCTCCCGCTGGCGGGGACGCTCTTGGCTCTGCCCCGATTGGGGAACTGGGTCTTCTCCCGCTACTCCGGCGACCTGGTGGAGCTGAAGACTCGCTTTGTGTTGTTGATGCTCCTGGCGCTGGTCCTGGTTGCCGAGAGTGTGGGTGTTCACGTGGCTTTGTTGGCCTTTGTCACCGGTGTGGTCTTCTCGGAGATGATGCAGCAGCACGAAATCCTAGAAGAGAAGCTCCGCTCGATTATCTTTGGGTTCATGGCTCCTCTGTTCTTTTTTCAAGCGGGCGCCTCGATCGAGTTGGACAACCTCCGAGGGAGCGTCCTTCTCTTCTTCGCCGTGATGACCGTGCTCGTTTTCGGGATTAAGTACGCCGCGACCTACTTTCCGATGCGTCGGATCGCCGGGAAGCCGCTTGCACGGCTGGCAGCACTCGCCTTCAATTACCAGCTGAGCTTTTCGATCATCGTTGCCTCCTTTGGCCTGCGGGAGGGGGTCTTCAGTGAGGCGGTCTACTCGGCGATGATGTGCGTGGTGCTGGTGACGGTGGTGGCCTCCTCGGTCCTGCTCCGCGTCCTACCACACGAGATCTAGTCGCCCAAGAGGGGGTGGAGCTGCGCCTAGGGCTTCCGGGTTAAGCCAGCGTCGGCCATTCCCCGCGCGACGTAGTCGGCCAGCTCCAGGTAGCCCTGTGCCCACTCGTGTCGGAGCTCGCCGATCTTCTCCATCGAGGCCCCCTCCTCGTCGTAGAGGCTGTGGGGGACGTCGGTAACGGCAAGAAACCGGACGTTGCCCTTGTAGAGCCCCACCTTCAGTTTGCCCGTTGCAAATTGGGCGACCCGCTCGGTCACCTGCAGCAGCGAGGCCGCCAGCGGCGAGAACCATTCCCCTTCGTAGACTACGTCGGCTAGCTGTCGGGAGACGATCTCAAAGAACTTCCGGTGGCTTCGATCCAGGATCAGTTGAAGCAGTCGGTCGTAGAGGATCCCCAGCAGCGTCACGCCGGGGGACTCGTAGACACCTCGCGACTTAATCCCGATGCGTCGGTTCTCGACGGCATCGATCCCGATCCCCACGCCGTTTCTTCCGGCGATCTCGTTGAGCGTCTGAAAGACCTCGACCAGACCTAGCGGTTGCTCGTTCACTCGGACGGGGACGCCCATCTCCCACTCAACGGTCACCTCTTCCATCCGGTCTGGGGCCTGCATGGGCGAGACGCCCATTTTGAACTCGACAAAATCGGTCGGCGTGCTGAGCGACTCCAGCTTCCCCGCCTCATGGGTCAGCCCGCAGAAGTTCGCGTCGGTTGAGTAGGGCTTCTCCTCGGTTGCGGTAACGTTCAGGCCGTGACGGCGGCAGTACTCGATCATCAACCGTCTTCCGCCCAGCGCTTCGGTGAACTCCGGATCGCGCCAGGGGGCGTAAACTCTCACCCTGGGCTCCAGCATGGCGAGGGCTAGTTCAAAGCGCACCTGGTCGTTCCCTCTGCCGGTAGCTCCGTGGGTCACGACGTCTATCTTCCGCTCGCGGATCACGGGGAGCACGGTGGCCACCGCCGCCATTCGCGCGATGCCGGTCGTGTTCCAATAGCCCCCTTCGTGGTAGGCCATTCCGTGGATTACCTGGAGCATGTACTCGGCGAGCCGCTCCTTGCCGTCCAGCAGGAAGGCGTCGGCGGCGCCCGCGGCCTTCATTCGGGCCGGAATCGCTGAAAGGTCCGGCTCGTCCGGTTGACCCAGGTCTACGGTGACCGCGGTCACCTCCACACCGGCGGAGCTTAGCCAATGAACGATGGTCGTGCTGTCCAGTCCGCCCGAAACCAGCGCTAGCACGCGTTTTCCGATCAGATCATTTCGAACCATTCGCCTTCCCTCCAAGGCGGGATCGATGCTGCGGCAACTGCTGAGAGGAAGTATAGTCGAGAGGGAGAGCGGCGGACCCAAAAAAGCGCTTGTCGACTCAGCCGCTCGCCGAGCGAATTGCCTCGGCCAGCCGTGCAAACTCCTCAAGCGTGAGCGTCTCGCCGCGCCGCTCCGGCGCGATTCCCGACTCGCGAAGCCCTCTCTCAACGGCCGCTGGATCGGCCGGCAAGGCGCGGAGGGCGTTCCGGAGCGTCTTGCGTCGTTGGGCAAACGCGGCCCGCACCACTCGGAAAAGCCATCGCTCGTCAGAAACGGCCACCGGCGGAACGGAACGTGGCTTCAGCCGAATCACCGCTGAGCGCACACGAGGCGGAGGGGTGAAAGCCCCCGGACCCACTGTAAAGCAGAACTCCAGCTCGCAATAGTAGTGTAGGTAGGCGGAGATCGCCCCACACTCCGGAGCCCCGGGCGGTGCGACAAATCGCCGAGCGACCTCCTCCTGCACCATAATTGTCGCTAGCCGCCAATGCTTCCGCTGCTCGATCAGTCGTTCGACGATCGGGGTCGTGATCGCATAAGGCAGGTTGCCGACCACCTTCAACGGTAGTGGCGCACTGGACCGGTCCGTTGCGCGGAGCCTCTCCAGCAGCTCCTTCAAGTTCAGTCGGAGGATGTCAGCGTGTACCGGCAGGCATGAGGAGCGCTCACGGGCGATCGCCTCCAGCTCCGGGAGCAGCGATTCGTCCAGTTCGACGGCGATCACCTTCCCTTTTGCTCCCACCGCTTCACAAAGCTTTCGGGTCAGGCTTCCGCGGCCTGCTCCGATCTCCAGAACCCAATCGCCGGTCGCCACTTGAGCGACTTCGACAATTCGACGGAGCACCCCCGGATCGTGTAAGAAATGCTGGCTGAGCCGTGGTCTTCGTCGTCGGGCCACCGTCTCCCCTTGAGGACAAAGAGGGCAAGGCGCCCGGCCTTGCCCTCGCTGATGTTGTGGCGCGTTTGCTTCCTATTTCGGATAGCCCGCCTCCAAGGCCAGGAGGCAATAAGCGGTCACCAGCACCGGATCGCCCTCAAACCAGCGATCCGCTTCGTTAGGCGGCCAGGAACCGTCCGGCTGCTGCATCGAGAGGAGATGATCGGACAGCTCCTTGTACCAGTCAACCCGTCTCCCATCAGCCAACGTCAGGATCGGTTCACCGTAGGCTTTCAGCGCCTTGGCCATCACGTGGTAGCCGTAGTAAAGCCCCTGCTTACCGATCGGGTAGTTCTCTTCCAGGCTCCAGTGTTGCCGAATCCAATTGACCGCCGCTTGAACGCGGGGGTCGTCTTTGGAGACGTTTGCGTAGATCATGCTCAGCAGCCCGGCATAGGTCATCGTCGCATAAGAGCGCGGACGGCCTAATTCGTCCTTCCCTGCCTTACTGTCGTTGGGCGCGTACATGAACCCGCCATCGTCCCCAGCGTAGGGCTGGTCGTTCGTCTCGCTGTAGTTCTGGACACGGGTGAGAAAGACGATCGCCTTCTCCCAGACCTCCGCGTCCTCGGGAACGCCGCTCTCTTTGAGCGCCTGGAGGGCGAAGTTCATGTTCGAAAGGTCCCGCACGGAAGGATTGCTTCCGTATCCAATCCCCCCGTAGTTGGGGTCCTCCCGGACGATTCCCTCTCCTTCGTCGGACTGAGAGCGGATCAGGTACTCCTGCGCCCGCTTGATCGCATCAGCGAAGCGCGGGTCGTTCGCCGACGAGAGCGCCATTAACGACGTGGAGGTGTTGTAGTTGGGAAGGGGAAGCTGAGAGTTCGGATCGTAGATCGCTCCGTCCGGTTGTTGGAGGCTGACGATCCACTCCAGCGCTCGTTTGATCTCAGGACTGTCGGCGTGGGTACTTGCTCTCCGGGTGGCGCAGATAGGCGGTTACCACCAACGCCGTGATGCCGGGACCATAGTCGCTCCGCCAGGCGCCTCGCTCGTCCCGCTGGGTCGTCAACCAGGCGAGCCCGCGGTCGATCGCTGCGACGATCTTCTCCAGGTCGGCCTGGGTCTCTGCCGCCTGAACGGGGCCTCCAAACCATACGGCCCCCCAGGCGATCAGCAGCCCAACGATGAACCAACGCATTGCTCTCATTGCCACCGTCTCCTTCTTTTTGAAAGGTCTCCCAGCGAGTAGTTCTCAGCAATGGGAGCGCTTGCAAGATTCCTGCCGTTTGCTTTCATGGACGCTTGAGGCGATAGACGATGGGAACCTCCACGGCGATCCGATCGCCCGGTTGGCCGGGAGGAAACGGCGGAAAGGGGGCGGCTCGACGGATCGTCTCCTGAGCCTCCTCGTCGAGGATGCGATATCCCGAGGACCGGGCCACTTCGACCCGTTCCAGCGAGCCATCCCGGCGAAGGACAAAGCGCACCAGCACGGTCCCCTCGATTCCCTGCTCCTGGGCAAAGCGCGGATAGCGCCGATGCCGGGCGATTCGCTTCTGGAGGGTCTCCCAGTACTCCGGCGTTGGAAGCGCCGCACCGTGCAACCTGGCGGCGTCTTGGAGCAGCAGCGAGCTGAGTCCCGGCAACGGCTGGTCGGGGGCTAACTCCGGGATCGGCCGAGCGCCGATCCCGTCCCAAGAGGGCAACGGAACGGTCGGCGCGGCGGCTGAGCCCACTTCGCGGACGGGGATCGTCGGAGGCTTGGGAGGAGTCGCCTCGGGGAGCACGGCGGGCAGGCCTCCAGCCTGTAAGGGCAGCTCCGCCGCGGTTGAAACCACCGGCGCGACGGCGACAACGGGCGTCTGCCATCGGTCGGCCGGAACGGGCTGAGGAACTACCTCTGTAGCAGTGCGCTGGGGGATCACCGGCGGGCGGCGGGGCGGCGGACGACGCTTCGGGGTCTCCTGAGGCACCTGGACCACCTCCGCGCCAAACGTCTCGAGGAGCTGCTCCCGGTCCCGAATGACGACGACGGCTAACAGCGCCCCGAGGAGCCCGTGAAGAACTAACGAGATCAAAAACGCCGTTGAATAAGCTCGTCGCCGCATGGAGACACGCCCATTGCCCGATAAAAAAGAGAAAGCCCCGCCCCGATCCTCTCCGGAGACGATTGTATAACGTTCGGGCGCTGGGATTGTTTCACATCGGCTCGCTGGCGAGGACATCGTTCGCCCTTGCTTCACGGTCTGACCAAAATCTGGCCATCGCTGTCCAGAATCTGGCCACCTTGACGGCTCCGGTTTCCTAGCGACGCGCTTCGCCTTGAACAGGGCGCAGAATTCGTGCCAAGATGGTTGCCAAAAGGGCTGCAAGGACTTCTTTGGAGGCGACACGGATGCGGATTCTGGTCTCCAACGTCGGCAGTTCCTCGTACAAGTTTCGGCTGTTCGAGATGGAGGGGGAGCGGTTGCTTGCCGAAGGCGGCGTGGAGCGGATCGGAAACCCGCCCTCCCGGTACTCTTACCGGTCTGCAGCGCGGCGGACCGAAGGCGTGCTTGAAGCTCCAGACCATCTGGCCGCGATCCATCACGTGATGGCTTTCTTGACCGATTCGGCGGAGGGGCCTCCGGTTCTCCGATCGATAGGGGAGCTGGACGGCGTCGGGTTCAAGGCGGTCTTTGCCAAAGGCTATCTGACCTCCGCCGTCGTGGATGAGGGGGTGATCGCCGGTCTGGAGGCGTACATCCCGATCCTTCCGGTGCACAACCCGGCGTACATTGCGGCGATTCGGGCCTTTCAGGAGCTGGCGCCGGGCGTTCCGCTGGTGGCCGTCTTCGAAACCTGGTTCCATCAGACGCTGCCGCCCTACGCGCAGGAGCTGGGGGTTCCGCGTTCTTGGGTGCGGGAGCACGGAATTCGGCGGTACGGCTTTCATGGGGCCTCTCACCGATGGATCTCTCAGCGGGCGCCGGAGCTATTGGAGGCGATAGGGCGGCTCCGGGTGCCCCGCGAGGAGCTCCGGCTGATCTCCTGCCACCTGGGAGGAAGCTCCTCACTCTGCGCAATTCGCGGCGGGCGCTCTGTAGACACGACGATGGCCTTTAGCACGCAGAGCGGCTTGCTCCAGGGCACTCGTTGCGGCGACCTGGACCCGTTCGTTCCGCTGTACATGATGGAAGTGGGCGGGCTTAGCCTTCAAGCAGTGCAGCAGGCCCTCCAGAAGGATGCGGGCCTTGCGGGCATCTCCGGGGTTGGCGGCGATATGCGGGACATTTGGGAAGCGGCCCGAAAAGGCAATCCGGACGCTCAGTTGGCGCTGGACACCTTTCATTACGGGGTGAAGAAGTGGATCGGAGCCTATGCGGCCGCCTTGGGAGGCGTGGACGCGATCGCTTTCACCGGTGGCATCGGCGAGCGGGGCGCAGAGAACCGCGCCGCGATCTTGGAAGGGCTAGAGTTCCTCGGCGTCCGGTTGGACCCCGAGCGCAACGCCCAGCTCCGCGGCGAAGGCGCTATCCATCGCGAAGACAGCACCGTCGCGCTGTTGGTGATCCCGGCCAACGAGGAGATCATCGTTGCTCGAGAGACCGCTCGGCGAGTCCAAGAGCTTACCGCCCAGGCCGGGTGACCGGCCGGCGGCACCCCTCCGGTTGCGGTACAATTTCTCTTGGGCAACCGGAGAGGAGGGCGAACGGTGAACCGAATCCCCACGTTCGAAGAGCTCCAACAGGACATTGCCGAGTTCCTGCGCAAAAAGTACGGCGTGAACGTTCAGGTAGGCCTTCACGGGAACCCGGCTAGCGCCGGAGACGCCTCCCGATCCTCCGAGGAGGCTCCCTCTGAGCGGCTCAAGCGAGTCCTTGAGTTCCGGATGACCCCAAAGGAGGTCAAGGCCTATCTGGATCGGTTTGTCATCGGCCAGGAGGAGGCCAAACGGGCGCTCTCGATCGCCATCTGCGATCACTACAACTTCATCCGGGAGTGCCATCGGAATCCCTCGCTCCAGGAGGCGGAGTATACCAAACAGAACGTCCTGATGGTCGGCCCAACGGGCGTCGGAAAGACCTACCTGATTCGAACGCTGGCTAAGCTGGTCGGCGTGCCGTTTGTTAAGGCGGACGCGACTAAGTTCAGCGAAACCGGATACGTTGGCGGCAACGTCGAGGACCTGGTTCGCGATCTGGTCTATCAGGCCGATGGGGATGTGGAGCTCGCTCAGTACGGGATCATCTACCTGGACGAGATTGATAAGATCGCCACGCCGCCGAACGTCATCGGCCGCGATGTCAGCGGGCGGGGGGTTCAGATGAATCTGCTCAAGCTCCTTGAGGAGACCGAGGTAGACCTGATCTCTCCCTACGATCCAGCGGGGCAGATGCAGGCGGCGTTGGAGGTTCAGCGCTCCGGGAAGCTCCCCCGTCGAAAGATTAACACGCGCCACATCCTCTTCATCGTCAGCGGCGCCTTTACCGATCTGGCCGAGATTGTCAAAAAGCGTGTCGCTAAGACCCGGATCGGGTTTGGGGGCAATATTGAGCGCGGCGACGACGCCGAGTACCTCCGCCAAGCCACCTCAGAGGACTTCGTGCGCTTTGGGTTTGAGCCGGAGTTCATCGGGCGGTTGCCGGTGCATGTTTACTGCCATCCGCTGACGGTGGACCATCTGTTTGAGATTTTGCGCTCCTCAGAAGGCTCCATCGTCCGGCAGTACGAGCAGGCTTTCCGAGCTTATGGGATCGAGGTCCACTTTGAAGAGGAGGGGCTTCGGGCGATTGCCGAGCAGGCTCACGCCGAGCAGACCGGGGCGCGTGGACTGGTCACCGTCTGCGAACGGATCTTTCGAAACTACAAGTTTGAGCTGCCCTCCTCGGAGGTGCGCGAGTTTGTCGTGGATCGAGCGCTGGTGGAGGACCCGGAGGGAACGTTGCAGCGGCTGCTGAGCGATCCGAAGTTCCGACAGGAGCGGATCGGCCATCTGGCCCTGCAGCGCTTTGCCGAAGAGTTCCGTCGGGAGACGGAGATCTCGCTCCACTTCGACGAGGCGGCGGTTCGCGCGTTGGTCGAGCGTGCCACTCAAGAGGGAATCACCGTTGAGGAGACGGCCCGGCGACTGCTCCGAGACTACGGACACGGGCTTCGGTTGATCCGTCGGAACACCGGCCAGGACACGTTTACAATCACTCGCGAGGTGATCGAGTCGCCGGACGCGGTCCTTAGCGACTGGATCCGGCGGTCGTACGCCTCCGCCCAACAGGGCCGTTTAGAGCCGGGAACTTCGGATGAATCCGTTTGACATCGGCACGATTGCCGCCTTTTTGCTGGTGCTCTTTCGTTTGACCGGGCTCCTGTTGACCGCTCCGTTTTATGGGGTGATGAACATCCCCTCGCGGGCAAAGGTCGGACTGGCGTTGTTGTTGAGCGTGCTGGTCTTCCCGCTGTTGCCCTCTCCGCGGCTGTTGGTGCCCGAAAACGCCGTGGTGTATGCGGTGTTGATCTTCCGAGAACTGCTGGTGGGGATGGTGATCGGTTTTGCTGCTCAGGCGGTCTTTGCCGGCGTTCAGTTGGCCGGACAGATGATCAGCTACCAGATGGGGTTGGCGCTAGCGACGGCTTTCGATCCGACCTCCGGCATTCAAAACACCGTCCTTGCCTTGCTGTATCAGTGGATGGCCTTAATGGTCTTTTTAGCCGTGGACGGCCATCATTTTTTGCTCCGGGGAATTGTTGAGAGCTACCAACTGATCGGCCTGGGGACGGCCGCCTTTACCGGCGGCACCCTTCAGTTGTTGCTGGCCATGTTGGGCGAGCTGTTTCGCATCGCGATTCAAGTCTCCGCTCCTGCAACCGTGGTGCTTTTCTTTACGAACACGCTGTTGGCCATCCTGGGCCGGGCGATCCCTCAGATGCACGTTTTTCTGGTAGGGCTGCCGCTGACGCTGGGGTTGGGCATCTTGGCGCTGATGCTTTCGACCGATTCGGTGGTCGGTCTAATGCCGACCCTTTTCTATCGGCTCCGAGAGAGTATCTTCCTCTTGCTGGAGACGATGGCCCCGCGTTAAGCTCTTCTCACCCTTGGTGGAAGACGGCTCGTTTGCCGTAAGGCAAGGACATGCCCGAAGACCAGGAAAAGACTCAAGAACCAACCCCGCGGAAGC
Organism: Candidatus Poribacteria bacterium; assembly: GCA_026004875.1. Classification (GTDB taxonomy): domain Bacteria; phylum Poribacteria; class WGA-4E; genus BPJZ01. Next base: position 30,226 of record BPJZ01000008.1, read on the forward strand.
TGGAAGAGGCCCGCGCTGAAGGCCAGGTGGCCCGGAGCCAGGAGCTGCCGATTGCGCTTGGGCTGTTGGCGGCGGTCTTGTCGCTGCGCTTTGGTGCCGAAGGCCTGGTCCGCAACCTCCAGCGAGCGATTCAGTACTACATGCAGATTCTAGGCGACTGGGTGCAGAGCGACTTAACCCTGGCCCGGATTACCGACCTGGCGGGGCTAAGCGTTCGGTTTTTCTTTCTCTTTTTGGCGCCGCTGTTTTTGGCGTTGCTGGTGGTGGGCATCTTTGCCCATCTGATTCAGACGGGGCCGCTGTTCACCTTGCGGCCGTTGCGCCCCCGCTTGGACCGAATCCGGCTGATCAGTGGCTTGAAAACGCTCTTCTCGCAGCGGAGCATCGTTGAAGCGGTCAAGTCGCTTCTGAAGGTCGCGGCGGTAGGGGCTTTTGCAGCCTGGCTACTTTATCGCCAGATGCCGGAGATTCTCTTATTGCCGCTGAGCGGGCCGGAGGTGGTCCTTCCCTTTATGGGGGCGCTGGTCTATCGGTTGGCTCTGGTTCTGGCGATCGCCTTCACCGTCTTGGCCCTGCTGGACTACGCCTATCAACGCTGGCGGCATCACCAAAGCATGAAAATGTCCGTTGAAGAGGTCAAGGAGGAGACCAAACAGTACGAGGGCGACCCGCTGGTGAAGGCCCGGATTCGGAGTATTCAACGCCAACTTGCCCGGCGGCGGATGATGAAGGAGGTTCCAGAGGCAACCGTTGTGATCACCAACCCTCATGAGATTGCCGTTGCGCTCAAGTACCGACGGGAAACGATGCCCGCTCCCCAAGTAGTCGCTAAGGGACAGCGCTTGATCGCCCAAAAGATCAAACAGATCGCGCGCGAACATCACGTTCCGATCGTTGAGGATCGGCCTCTGGCGCGATCGCTTTATCGGGACATCCCGCTTGGGGCGTACATCACCAGCGATTACTACAAGGCGGTTGCGGAGATCCTTGCGTATCTGTACCGTCTGCGACGGCCCGCGCCCCACACCCGGCCACGGATGGCTCCAGGGCCGGCAGCAGCCCGACCGGTTGCGGGGGAACAGGCCTCAGAGCGACAGGCGGACGTCTCCGGATAGGGAGGACCGGCTCCGGGAGACCAGCTCAGCGGCTGACGCCCCGTCGCGCAGGGACGAGGACGGGAGGCAGCGATGATCGTGCGGCGTTACTTTGGGCAAACGGAGGAAGAAGCGCTTCAGAAGGCTCGTCAGGAGCTTGGGCCGGACTGCGTTGTGTTCCTCTCCAAAAAGCGACCCGAAAAGGGCGGGATCGAACTGATCGTCGCCGCTGAGGGCGAGCCGGACCTCTTCGAGGAGGGCCGCCGGAGCAAGCCGGCGGCTTCCGCCGAGCCGACGGAGATCGCCGCTGAAACCTCGCCGAAAGCGTCGCGTCGGAAGCTGCAAAAGACGGACGCTCCGATAAATCGAAAGCCGAGTCTTTCGTCCTCCTCTTCCTCAACGACGGGGCGTTGGATCGAGACGATCCGGAGGGAGATCGCCCGGAGTGCCTACAGTGCCGAAGCTCCGACCCTGTCCGCCCCTCGATCTACCCCTTCCCAGTGGCTTGAACGTCGGCTGGAGGAAGTCCTGGAGGCTCAAGAGGTTGCGCCGGAGGTGCGGGCGCAGATTTTGGAGAACCTGCGCCGTCTGGCTCCAAAGGGCCAGGGCTCAGCAACGGCGCTACTGGCCCGGGCTCTCCACGGGGTCGTTCCCGTCGGGAGGCCGGAGGTCCAGAGCGCGCCGGTTTGGGTCTTTGTCGGGCCTAGCGGCGTCGGCAAGACGACCACGCTGGCCAAGCTAGCCGCTCGGCTCTCTGGCACCCTCTCGCGCCGAGTCGGGCTGCTTTCGTTGGATGTGTACCGGGCCGGTGCTCAGGAACAGTTGGCTGCCTACGCGCGGATTCTCAACCTTCCCTTCCGCGTGGCTTATTCCCCGGCGGAGGTCCAGAAAGCGGTCGAAGAGCTCAGCAACTGTGATCATCTGCTTGTGGACACGCCGGGGTGCAACCCGCGCGACGCCGAGGCGATCCTTCGCCTCCGGCAGGAGCTGCGACCGCTCCCCCGACGGGAGACCTTCCTGATCCTGAGCGCAACCACGCGTCTAGGCGACCTGTGGTCGGCTGCGACCGGCTTTTACGACTTTCCCGTTACTCAGCTCATCCTGACCAAGGTGGATGAGACTGCTCTTTTGGGCACGGCGGTCACTTTTGTGGCCCAGTCGCGCTTGCCGATCGCCTATTGTGCGACCGGACCGGAGCTTCCGGACGACCTAGAGACGGTCTCGCTGCAGTATCTTGCCCATCTGCTCCTCCGAGCGCCGGACGTTCGTTACGCATGAAAAACCGGGGTTCCGAAGCGACTGAGCGGATCGTTGGCCTGCTCTTGGCCGCAGGCGCTTCCCGGCGGATGGGGCGGCTTAAACAGCTGCTACCATTTGGCCAAGAGACGGTCTTGGAGGCCTCTCTTCGTCGGTACCGAGAGGCCGAGATTCGTCCCGTGGTGGTCGTTTTGGGGTACGAGGCTGAGCGGATTCGTCGCACACTTGGCCCGGCGCTAGAAGGGGCCGATCTACGCGTGGTGATCAATCGGGAGCACGAGCAGGGAATGCTCCGCTCCGTTCAGGTGGGAATCGCCGAAGTTGCGCGGATGCACGCGCACGGGGTGGTCCTTGGACTGGTGGACCAGCCGTTTGTGCCGGCGGAGGTCTTCCGTCAGGTGCGCGATGCGCTGCGAGAGGGAAAGGCCGGGGTCGTCCTTCCGCGCTGGGGGGGACGACGTGGACATCCCATCGGTCTGCGGGCCGAACTGTTCGGCGAGGTGCTCCAGCTCAACAGTCGGGCGGTCGGCCTCAACGCCTGGATTCGCGCCCACCCGGAGCGCGTTTGGGAGCTCCCCGTTGCGACCGACGCGGTGCTCCAGGACATGGACCTTCCTGAGGAGTATCAGGAGGCGCTCAGGCGCTGGATCGCAACTGCACCCAAGGAAAGCGAGTAGCGAGCGATGGAACAGGACGTCTATACCTCTCCTCTGGTGGATCGCTATGCTAGTCCGGAGATGGCAGCGCTCTTTTCCAACCGGTTCCGGACGGTCACCTACCGACGGCTGTGGGTGGCGCTGGCGGAGGCAGAGCGCGAGCTTGGCCTTCCGATCTCCGACGAGCAGGTTCAGCAGCTCCGTCAGCAGGTGGAGAACATCGACGACCGCCGAATTGCGGAGTACGAGCGTAGGTTGCGCCACGACATCATGGCCCATATTCACGCCTATGGGGACGTCGCTCCGCTGGCCCGTCCGATTATCCATCTCGGGGCGACTAGCGCTTTTGTCACCGACAACACCGATCTGATCCAAATGCGGGAGGGGCTCCGGCTCATCCGGCGAGAGTTGCTGAACCTGATCGCTGCTCTGGCTGCGTTTGCCGAGCGAACGCGGCGCCTTCCCACTCTCGGTTTCACCCACTTTCAACCGGCTCAACCGACCACCGTCGGAAAGCGGGCCTGCCTGTGGCTTCAAGAGTTTCTGATGGACTGGGAGGACCTGAACTACCGACTGGATCGGCTCGCTTTTCGAGGGGTTAAAGGCACCACCGGCACCCAGGCGAGTTTTCTCCAGCTCTTCGAAGGGGATCACGCCAAGGTGGAGGAGTTGGACCGGCGAGTTGCCCGGAAGATGGGCTTTGAGCGGGTCTTCCCGATCACCGGTCAGACCTATCCGCGGAAGCTAGACGCTCAGGTGGCCGCCGTTCTAGCTGGGATCGCCCAATCGGCCTACAAGTTCGCCAACGATCTTCGGCTGTTGCAGCATCTGCACGAGATAGAGGAACCGTTTGGGGTTCATCAGGTCGGCTCTTCGGCAATGCCCTACAAGCGGAATCCGGTCCGTTGCGAGCGGATAGACGCGTTAGCCCGCTTTGTGCTGAGCCTCCTGGACAGCCCCTTCCAGACGGCGGCGGTTCAGTGGCTGGAGCGCTCCTTAGACGATTCGGCCAACCGGCGGCTCGTCGTTCCGGAGATGTTCCTGGCCGTGGACGCCATCCTGACGCTGGCAATTAGTGTCGCTCAGGGGTTGGTGGTTCACGAACCGGTGATCCAGCGCCATCTGGCGGAGGAGCTTCCGTTTTTGGCTACTGAGGCGATCCTGATGGAGGCGGTTCGTCGGGGCGGAGACCGGCAGGCGCTCCACGAACGAATTCGTCAGCACGCCGTCGCCGCCTCGGAGCGGGTCAAGTCCGGCGGCGAAAACGATCTACTCGACCGGATCGCTGCCGACTCGGCGTTTGGATTGGACCGTCCGGCGTTGATGAAGCTGCTCGATCCTCAGCGGTTTGTTGGGCGGGCGCCGGAGCAGGTCGAGGCGTTCCTTGCTGAGCAGGTTCGCCCGATCCTGGAGGCCCATCGGGAGCTGTTGGGACCGGCGGCCGAAGTTCGGGTTTAGGCACAGGAGTGAGGAAAGATCTCTGCTTGTCGGTCTGCTCGTTGTCGGTGTGATCGCCTTGTTGGCGCTGGTCGGATGGCGTCTTCGGGCCTTTGACGGCTCCGGGGCTGCCGTCGGCGGTGGGGTTGCTTTTGCCGTTTGGGTCGGGTTGGGTCTCCAGGGATTGGCGCTGCTGGGGGTGTTCGTGTTGCTGGGCTCGGGGGCCGCTCGGCTGCCGGGCCGTCGGTCCTCCGGGAGGACGGTTCGTCACGTGCTGGCCAACGGGGCCGTTCCGGCGCTAAGCGGAGGGTTGGCCGTTTGCTTTCCGGAGCAGAGGGAGCTTTGGCAGATCGCCCTAGCGGGGGCGCTCTCGGCGGCCCTGGGCGACACCATCGCCGGAGAGGTGGGTACTCGCTGGGGCGGCGTCCCGCGCTTGATCACCAACGGTCGGCCCGTTCCGCCGGGGGAGAACGGGGGCGTGACGCTCCTAGGAACCGGAGCCGGACTCTTGGCCTCCGGGCTGGTCGGACTCCTCACCTGGGGCCTCCGATGGGGAGTGCCCTTTCCGGTTTGGATCGGAGGTCTCCTTGGCAACTTGGCCGACAGCCTGCTCGGCGCCTCTGTAGAGCGACGCGGCTTGATCGGCAACGCCGGCGTCAACCTGCTCGCTGGAGGGGTGGGAGCGGGAAGCGCACTGATCCTCCAGAGCTTCTGGCCTACTTCATGAGCAACAGCCGGCGTGTCTGGGTTACCGATCCGGCCTGGAAGATCACGAAGTAGGCCCCGCTGGCCACCGGTTCACCCAGCGCGTTCCTTCCGTCCCAATAGGCAGCTCGCCTACGGTCTGTGTAAAAACCAGGGGTCAGCCGCCCTAGGTCGATCTTTCGGACCAGCGAACCGTCGGCGGCGTAGACGCTCAGGCGAACCTCGGCCTCCTCGCCGAGCGTGAACGGAATCCAGGTCTCCGGGTTGAACGGGTTGGGAAAGTTCGGCAACAGGGCGGTCCTTGTTGGGGAGAACGTGTGCCAGCAGCGACTCCAGGACTCGGATCGCCTGCCGGAACTCTGGTGAGCCGTCGTCTTCCAATCGAATCTCTCGGAGCGCTTGCACCAGAAGCGAGCCGGTTCGCCTCCACCTGGAGCGCTGGAGCTGTGTTCGGCCCGCCACCGTAAACCTCGCCGAAGTGGTTGACCACTACCACCAGGTCGTGAGCGTTGATCACCCCGTCACCGGTCACGTCCTCAGGGGCGCGGTCGCCGAAGGTCCCCAGCGCCTGAAGGACGAGCACAATGTCCGTAATGTCCACCACCCCCGTCGCGGTTGACATCCCAGCGCGGAGAGATCGGGAAGGCCAAGTGCAGCCGTCCCTCGGCGTCGGACTGAAAGTAGAGTCGATGGAAGGAGACCACCTGACTGATCCCCGGCTCGGCGGAGCCCTCCAACATGCCCCCTTGGACACCGTCCCCGGCGTTGAAACCCGACAACGGCATACGTCTCGCTGGCCGTTCCTAGCTCCCACTCCACCGCGTCCCAGGCGAACCCGACTCGACCGTCCTCCTGGAGGACCAGCTGGAAGGTCGCCCGTAGCGGTCGAGTCCAGTCCATACCCGGTCACTCCGTCCCAGGTCACGACGAACTGCTTCAACCCGTTGTAAGTGCGCTGGGTGTAGTAGACCAGATTGGTGAACTCCTCTTCAGGGCCGGGAACGTACTCTTCGGTGTCCACATCGGCCCAGTAGGGCGCGATCATCCGATAGCGGGGGTTGGCGCTCGGAAACGGAACCGGATCGTACTCCCACAGCGCTTCGGCGAAGGAGATGTTCCCATTGTTGTTGATGATCGCCGTGAACGTCTCTCCGTAGAAGCGAAACACAAAGCCTAAGTCAATCGGATCGGTGGAGTCGTCGTCGTTTCGGGGAAGTGGGGTTCCCTGCCGGCCTCCTCCAGGGGTAAAAAGAACGGGTCTGCGGAGATCCCGCCCGGGTACAGGGCCGATTGAGGGATGAAAAGGAACTCCTCTTGAGCTTGGGTCGGAAACTGAGAGCCGATCCAAAGAAGCTCAAGAAAAATCGTTACGCACCCCAATTCGTAAAAAGAGCGGCGGTCCAACGCTCGACGCCTCATTGGCTGGTCTCCTATCCCTAAACCGGTTGCGTCCTGGATATGGCCAAGCTTCAGACGGACCTTTCGGTGCCCCCTTATCCCAAATTGTCCCAAGATCGCGAGACGTTCCCGCGGGAAATGTAAACCTTTGCCGTGACCCTTGCAAACTCTTGGAGCTTTTCTTTTTCGTGGGGGTGCTTGTTTCCTAGCGCGCCTTCGCGTAGCGTAACGTTCAGTAAGGACGACCGATAAAAAATCAGGCGTTCGGAAGAAAGGAAAGAAAACGATGCCTCTAGGCGCTCGAAACCCGGTGATCCCTGGATGCGGCACCCATCACGTTGCCGTGCAGGCGCGGGATTGGGAAGCGTCGCTGAAGCTCTATCGGGACGTCTTGGGGATGCAGGTGATCGCGGAATTCGGTTCGCCGGAGCGGCGGATTCTCCTCCTCGACACGGGGGATGGCAGCCATATCGAATTATTCCAACCAACGGATCAGACGCCTCGGCCGGAGGCCCCAGCGCCAAACGACCCGTTCATGCATGTGGCGCTGGCCACCTCCGATGCCCGAGCGGCCATCGAGCACGTCCGCGCGCACGGCTATCCGGTGACGGTCGAGCCACGCGACGTTCAGCTTGGGACGATTCGGGCTACCATTGCGTTCTTCAAGGGGCCGAGCGGAGAGATCATCGAGTTCTTCCAGACCCACTGAGGACAGGGCCATGCGGCTGGAGGGAAAGATCGCGTTGATCACCGGAGCGGCGCGGGGGATCGGCCGAGCGATTGCACTTCGGTTCGCCGAGGAGGGCGCCGCAGTCGTTGTGGACGACATTAACGTTGAGCGTGGAGAGGCTACCGCGCAGGAGATTCAAGAGCGAGGGGGCCAAGCGGCGTTCGTCCAGGCCGATGTCTCCAACGAAGAGGACGTGCGGCGGCTTTTTCGGCTCGTTGTCGAGCGGTTCGGTGGCCTGGACGTGCTGGTCAACAACGCTGTCTGTGCGACCCACCACGTCGTCGAGCGGCACTGGCAACCGACCCTCGATGTCGTCTTGAAGGGAACGTACGATTGCTCGCTGGCGGCGATCCCCCTGTTCCGCGCCCGCGGGGGCGGCAGCATCGTTAACATCGCTTCGGTGAACGGGTTGATCGGGCTTCAAGGAATTCATCCCTATTCGGCGGCCAAGGGAGGCGTCATCGCGCTCACCAAATCCATGGCCGTGGAGTACGGCAAGGAACGTATCCGGGTCAACGCGATCTGTCCGGGGACGATCCAAACGGAGGTCTGGGGACCAATCCTCCAGGAGAAGCCCCACATCTGGGAGGAGATCGTTCGCTTTTATCCCCTTGGCCGGTTGGGTCGGCCGGAGGACGTAGCGAACGCAGCTCTCTTCTTAGCCTCCGACGAGGCCGACTTCATCACCGGCGCCATCTTAACCGTGGACGGCGGGTTAACGGCGGGTAATCCACTCTTTCCGATCTGAGCCTTCATTTTTTCGGAACCTTTCTCCGCTCTCTGCGTTATAGGATTACGGCAGTCGGATTTGGAACAAGGGGTTATTGAAGGAAGCCCGGATGAACGGTTCTTCGCTGCGGTGCGCAGAGCGTCTCCAGAGGGTTCTAGACGATCGAGGGTTGAGCTGGCAGGGGCTCCGTCGCCACCTGGGCACCTCGACGTTGTACGCGGCGCTGCTTTCGCCGGCGCCGGTGGACCGCCAACGGGCGCTCCTTCAGCTCTCCTATGCGATTGGGTGCTCTCTGGTCGAACTTGGAATCGTTTCGCAATCGTTTGGTCCAGCCCTCGGCGAATCGGCCTTGGGGTCGGGTGCTTCCGTCGCTTGGAACGGCGGCGCTCGACTCTGAGGTGAGCCATTCGCCCCTCTCCTTCATCCATCGGGCCGTCTCCCTTTTGGCGAGGACGGCCTTTGTTTTTTGTTGCTCCCTTCGGTCCGATGCGCTACCGTTTCGCTCGGACCTTACGAAAGGGATTCGCAGGATGCGCGCCCGTTACGGACTTCTGGGACTTCTCCTTGGGCTCCTTCTGGTCGGCGGAGCCCTGGAAAGCTGCCGCCGTTCGGAGCCGTCTCGTCCAGAGTCGGGGGCGACTGTACCGGCGGCTTACGACGCCACCGGCGCCGCCTTTCCCCTGACCGGTGCCCCTCGGCGGCTGGTCTCCATCTCCCCGAATTGTACGGAGATTCTCTTCGCCTTGGGGGTCGGCGATCGAGTGGTCGGGGTCACCACCAACTGCGACTATCCGGAGGCCGCCCGCGCCATCGAGAAGGTGGGCGATTTCCATCTGAACTACGAAAAGATTCTCAGCCTTCGTCCCGATCTGGTCGTTGGCTCCGAAAGCTTTCATCAAGAAGCCAAGCGAGTCCTTGAGAGCCGGGGCCTGCGCGTCTTTCTCGTCGCCGATCGGTCTATTGACGGGCTGTTCGCCTCGATTGAGCAGTTGGGAAAGCTCTTAGAAGCGTCCGAAGCGGCAGTTCGTCTCCGAGAGCGGTACGAACAGGTGCGTGCTCAGGTTGCCGAGCGGATCCCCTATCGGCGGCTCCGCGTCCTTTGGGTTCAGTACCATCAGCCGCTTTCCACCGTTGGGCCGGGGAACTTCCATCACGACCTGATCCAACTCGCGGGGGGCGAAAACGTCGCCGCCGATCTGAGTACCGGTTACGGCCCGATCAGTGAGGAGGTCGTCCTTGAGCGCGACCCGGAAGTGGTCCTCACCTTGGGCGAAGAGCTCCGCGAGTGGGTTCAGGAGCGCTTTCCGACCGTGACCGCCGTACGCGCCGGGCGGGTTTACGTCTTTAACGACGCTGCCGCGTTGCGGCCCGGTCCCCGGCTGATCGAGGCGATCCAGTCGCTCCACCGCCTGCTATATCCGGAACCATGAAGGCCCGTCCGCTTCTGGAGTCGATACCGTTTGGGTGGATTCTGCTGGGGCTTGGGTTGGGCAGCGGGATTGCCCTGGTGCTGGCCGCCGCGATTGGCGCGGTTCCCCTGTCTCCCAGGCGGCAGCTCGAGTTGCTCTGGGGCTTACTTCGGGGCTTGCCCCTCTGGGAGCAGCCAGAGGCTCAGCTTTACCTTTCGTTGCGGTTGCCGCGCGTGTTGACCGCTTATCTGGTGGGGATGTCCCTAGCCTGTGTCGGGACGCTGTTTCAGTCGCTGCTCAGAAACCCGCTCGCGGAGCCGTTCATCCTGGGGGTCTCGCCGGGCGCCTCGCTAGGGGTGACGGTGGCTCTGGCGCTAGGCGCCGGCGTGCCGTTTCAGGCCTTGGGCTGGGGGGTCCTGGGCAGCCGAACGGCGGCCGCCTTCTTGGGGGGATTGAGCGCCGTTCTGGTCGCCTACCTGTTGGCGAGTCGGGGTCGTCATCTCAACCTGACCGACGTTCTCCTTGCCGGCATCGCCGTCGGAGCGCTGGCCACGGCGATTACCTCCTACCTGTGGATTCGGGTGCTTCAGGAGTTTCGCGGCCTGCTCTACTGGCTGATGGGCAGCTTTGCGGGAAGCTCCTGGCGTTATGTCTCGCTGCTGGCGGCGACCACGCTTCCGGTGATCCTCGCCGCCTGGAGGCTCGCGTCGGCGTTTGATCTGCTCCTGCTTGGAGAGGAACACGCCGCCTACCTCGGTCTGGACGTCGAGCGGCTCAAGCGAGCGACAATCGCTGTGGGCACCTTGGCCGCAGCGGCCACGGTTGCCGTCTCCGGCGTGATCGGGTTTGTGGGGATCATCGTTCCCCACCTGGCGCGCCGGACGGTGGGACCGGTCCACACTCGGTTGATCCCTTCCGCCTCGCTGCTGGGGGGAATCTTCCTCGTCGCCTGTGATCTCATCGCTCGGACGGTGGCCGCCCCCTTGGAACTTCCGGTCGGGATGTTAACAGCGCTGGTCGGAGCGCCGTTCTTCCTCTACGTGCTCCGGCAGAGCCGAGCGGTCTAGCTCCTGGAGCCGGCGCGGAAGCCGCTCCTGAACGCTGCGCCGGAACGCCCTCTCTCGAACTAGCCGAAGGATGAACGTCTCTAAAGGAAGATCGGGAGCGATCAGCCGACGGACGACGTCCAGCGCCTCCCGTTGGGTGAGGGAGACAAACCGGCGTCCTTCGGCAGGCACCTCAGCCAGGGCGATCGGGCTCCCCTTCGGGGCGAGCGCCCCCTTCTGGGCCCAGTACGCCAGCGGGCGGCTCCACTCTCCTAGGCTCTCCTGAGGCCAGGAGGACCAAGCGGAGACGGATCCCAGTGTGTAGGCGACTCCTAACCGTTCCGAGCGATCCATGACGGCTTTCTGCTCCGGTGTGAGCAGGGTCAACCAGACCTCGACGACGGTCCCTGGAGAGGGAAAGAGCGTTGCCGGAACGGAGCCGTAAGAGGCGATCAGCGCCGCAAAGACGACGTCGTAATCCTTCACCCGTCCCCGCAGGACGGGGATCGTCCCCTGCGGGAACTTCCGCCGGAGCTGCTCCGGCGAGGCGTTCGAGCCGTAGGCCAGCACCGGTATCCGTTGTTCCCAGTCTAAGGATTCCGGCGAAAGCCGTTTCTCGCCGACTCGGAGCAGAAGCCCGGCCCCCGTGCGCTCTGCCCGAAGCGGGAGTACTCTACCGGAGTCGTAAAGGTAAGAGCTCTCCGGACGTGGATAGGGATAACCAAGCGCTCGTTCGAGGACCAAACGAGCAGCTCCCTCCTCCCGGGGCATTGCTGGCCTCTCAAGGGAAGACGACGCGCGGGAAATCGACCCTGCGCGTCGTCGGTCCCGTTGGGCTTTCGGTCGGTTACCGTCGTTTCAAGTCGCCCCAGAGGGTAAGCTTCTTGCCCTGAGGCCGAACGGCGACACTGAGGACCCCGGCGCGAACCAAAACGTCCGTTGCTCCCTGAACGCCTCCGGCTCCAGCCTGCGTGCTCTCCGGCACGGGGGTGGCCAGCGGCAGGTTGGCCCCATCGAGATAGATATCCAGGAGCCGCGACTTGCCGTCCGTGATCTGGATGTTGTCCACATAGGCGCGGAACAGCCCTGCTTGGGCCGGAGTCGTCTCCGTGCCGATGGAGACCTCGACGATCGTCTTTCCGGCCAGCGCGTCCAGCGGGATCATTCGGTGGTACCACTGGTCTCGCGCAAAGGCGGAAAGGTCCGCCGAGGCGGCGGCGGAGATGCCGTTCTGGTCCACGACGTCGGGAAGCAGGCTCAGCCGGGTGCCGTCCGCGGCGACCAGATCCACGCCGGCGTTAAACGCTGGGTTGCCGGAGAACATCGCGATCTGATATTCCAGCATCTGACCGGCCTCAACGGTCCATTCGCCTTGCCAGACGACCACATAAGCGGTGGCCGGTTCTCCTGCCGTTGGGAGGGCGGCTTCAAACTGAAGCGTGTCGCTGCCGGCAGTGTGCTCTCGGATCGCCGGTTGTGGCGCCGGGCTGATCACTACCGCTAGGGTGGTGCTGGCCGTTGCCCCTTGATCGTCGGTGACGGTGAGAGTAACCGTGTAGTTCCCCGGCTGGGCGTAAGCGTGGCTGGCCTCCTGGCCGGTCGCGGTCGTTCCGTCGCCAAAATCCCAGGCGTAGGAAGCGATCGTCCCGTCCGGGTCGCTAGAACCGGCTGCGGAGAAGACCAGCGTCTCACCGACGGTCCCTGCGTTCGGGCCGGCAATGGCCGCCACCGGGGGCTCGTTGGGGACCACCACCTCAACCGTCAGTTGAGCGCCTTCGGTGGTGACCGGAATCTCCTGAACCTGGTTGTCCAAAAAGATCGGATTGGCCAGCTTCACCTGCGTGGCGGCCTCTCCGACGACGGTGAAGGTGACCGCGCCCAGCTCGCCGGAGCCGTCCGCGGTCCCTCCCAGCGAGGAGACGGCCAACGTCACGGCCTTATCGAGGCCGTCCGGGTCGTCGGCTACGTCCTTGACGCTGGGGTTAACGGCGAAGGTCGCACCCCCCTGCTTGAGGAAATCGCCTTCTGTAAAGTCGGTAAACTCCAAAACAGCACTGCTGTAGACCACGTCGATCTGCCAACCGAACAGTCCCTGAATGTCCTGCACCTGAAGGCTGAGGGTGACCGTCTCGCCAACGGGCGGTAGCTCCTGCTCCGGTGGGTCGAGAAAAACCACTTGGGCCAACGCCCAGGGGGTAACGGCGCTTAGGATCAGCGCCACAAACGTTCTCGTGAAGTTCCGTCTCATTAACGCACTCCTTCAACACAAGGGTGAAAAATCTGACTTCTCAAAAGCAGAAACGGATTTGATCCAGGGTCGGTTCTACCGCCTTACTTTTGGGACTGGACTCTACCAAATCCAGCGTGAGACTCGTGCGATCTCATCGGCCTGACGTTCCTCTTAACTCTATCCCGAAACGTACATCCTTGCAACAAAAACTAGGTGCTTCTCCCTGGAACGACTCCATGAGATTCCCTAAAATGGAAGGCGCTCGCGCCCTCTGGGCTTGCCGAGAGGAGATGACACGCTGCCTCTTGAACCGTGCCTCGGTGAAGGGGTCCTCTCTGGGCGCAGCCTGATCCCGTTGTCCAGCGTCGTGGCAGCAACGGGCTTTGGAGAGAAGGCTTCATGAGCAGATCGACAAAGCTCTCTTCCTTTGAGCGGGCCCGGTGGAGGGCCGTCCTCTTGGGTGCGGCCCTGATTCCTCCAAACGCCTACTGGATCATGCAGGTGGAGGGCGTCTGGAACACCGGGCTTTCGACCGGCCTTTCGCTGATGTGGCATGTAGTGGTCAACCTCTTGGCGCTGATGCTGATAAACCTGCTCCTCCAACGCTGGGCTCCTCGCTGGGCGTTGACGGCGGCGGAGCTGCTCGTCGTCTACGCCATGCTCACCCTCGCCGGCGCGATCGCCGGGCGCGACTCCTATCAAATCCTCATTCCGGTGATGGGATGGGCCTTCCGCTTTGCCACACCCGAGAACGAATGGGCCTCGCTGTTTCACCGATATCTGCCGGAATGGTTCACCCTCCGAGATCCTCAGACGCTGGAACACCTCTTTGAGGGCGACTCGACGCTCTATCTGAGGTCCCATCTGAAGGCCCTCTGGCGCCCGGTGGTCGCCTGGACCGGATTTGTGCTCCTCCTCGCCTGGACGCTTCTTTGTGCCAACGTGCTGCTCCGAAAACAGTGGACCCAGCGCGAGCGGCTGAGCTATCCGATCATCCAGCTTCCCTTGGCCATCGTCCAGGATGGGGGGAACGTCGCCTTCTTTCGGAACCGGCTTCTGTGGCTCGGCTTTGCATTAGCGGGCGGGCTGGATCTGCTGAACGGGCTGAGCTACCTATTTCCGGTCGTCCCTCGTGTGCCGATCACTTATTTAGATCACGATCTAGGACGGCTGTTCACCTCCAAGCCGTGGAACGCGGTCGGTCGGATTCCGTTCCCGATGTACCCCTTTGCGGCTGCGTTGGGGTTTTTTCTGCCCCTGGACCTGGCCTTTTCGATCTGGTTCTTCTACCTCGTCCGGAAGCTGCAGCAGGTGCTCGCCGCCGCGCTGGGGCTCCGGGTTCTTCCAGGGTTCCCCTACCTGAACCAGCAGTCTACAGGGGCCTGGCTGGGGGTGTTTTTCCTGGTGACCTGGATGGGAAGGGGACAGATTCGCGAAATCCTCCGTCGAGCCATCTGGAACGATCCCCGCGTGGACGACAGCGAGGAACCGATCGGCTATCGCGGCGCGCTCCTCGGCCTGGTCATGGGATTGGTGGCGCTGGGGGTCGTCTGCCTGGGGATGGGCATGAGCCTGTGGATCGTTCCGCCGTTCTTTGGCATCTGGATGATGCTCTCCGTGGCGATTGCTCGGGCGCGAGCGGAACTGGGGCCGCCTACCCACGAGCTGGTTGGAATGAACCCCGGGAACATGATGGTGGACCTGCTGGGCACTCGACGGATCGGTCCGAACAACCTCTCGATCTTTCCTCTCTTCTGGTGGTTTGCTGGGAGGGGCTACCGCGACCATCTGATGCCCCACATGTTGGAACACTTGAAAATGGCCGAGGTGCTCCGCGTGGAGAACCGTCGCCTGATGGGAGCGTCGCTGGTTGCGGTGGCGATCGGGTCGCTTTCGGCCTTCTGGGCGCTGCTGCACTTGAGCTTTCAAGAAGGGCTTGGCCACATTCCCATCGGGCACGATTCCGGCGTCTTCCGAGCGCTGGCTAGCCGGTTAACGCTCCCTCAGGGGAGCGATCCGGGGGCGACGCTCTTTATGGGCGTGGGGGCGGGGGTGACGTTTTTGCTGATGTTCCTGAGAACCCGATTTCTCTGGTGGCCGCTGCATCCGGCGGGGTACGCGCTCTCCATGAACTTTGGAGTGGACTACATCTGGTCTTGTTTAATCTTCAGCACGGTAGCAAAGTTCCTGCTTCTTCGGTTTGGGGGGATTCGCGCCTATCGCCGGGCGATCCCGTTTGCGCTGGGACTGATTCTCGGCGAGTATACCGTTGGGGCCGGATGGAGCCTTCTGGCGACCATCCTCAAGCGACGGATGTACAGCTTCTACTATGCTTGATCGGAGGGGAGAGATGACCTGCGCACTTGGGGGGATCGTTCCGCCGGTGGTGACCCCTTTTGACGCCTCCGGCGAGCTGGACATCTCAGCGCTGCAGAAGGAGATCGTCCATCTGCTCCAAGCGGGCGTGCACGGGATCGCCGTCTGCGGGAGTACGGGTGAGGGGCACACGCTCACTGTGGAAGAGACACGGCGGATTGCCACGCTTGCCGTTCGGGAGGCGGGCGACGCTGTTCCGGTAATCGTTGGAGTGATCGCCGACAGCACCCGCGCCGTTGTCGAGCGAGGGAGGGCAGTCGCCGACCTGGGAGTGACGGCGCTCCAGGTGACGCCGGTGCACTATCTCTTTCGACCGGACGACGCGGCGATGACGGCGTTCTTCGCGACGATCGCTGAGCAAACCGGCCTTCCGGTGATCGTGTACAACGTCGTTCCTTGGGCCTACCTTTCGCCGACGTTCCTGGCGCGGCTGATCGCTGAGGTCCCCGGAGTGGTCGGCGTCAAGCAGAGCGCCGGCGATTTGAAGCTGTTGGCCGATCTTCTGTTGTTGCTAAAGGGCCAAGGCACGGTGTTCTCAGCGGTGGACGCGCTCCTTTATCCCTCGTTTGCGATCGGAGCGCACGGCGCCATTGCGGCCATCCTGAGCGCCGTTCCGGAGCTTTGTCTTCAGCTTTGGGACGCTGTCCGGAAGGGGGATCACCAAGCGGCCCGGAGCCTTCACGAGCGACTGCTGGTTCTTTGGAACGCCCTGGAGGGGGACAACCTGCCTGCAAACGTCAAATGTGCCATGGCCTTCCAGGGCCGAGAAGGGGGAAAGCCCCGCGCGCCGATGCCGGAGACTTCCCGAGCCCAGGCGCAACGAATTTACGACGCTCTGATTCATGCGGGCATCTCGCCGGTTGTTCCGCGGCCGTAGAGCTCTCCAGCGTGAGGATCGAAGAGAAGAGAGGAGTCCTCCCTATGTCCCGCAAGCGTCTGATCGAGTTTGGTTGGGACGAGCCGGATCCGGCCTTTATGCGCGCTCAGGTCGCCCAGATGCGAGCGACTCCGTTTGACGGGTGTGTCTTTCACCTGACCGCCGAGGGAGGCGCCAACTTCACTTGGCACTGCTGGAGCCGCGAGGCCTTTCCAGAAGAGGCCTTTGCCGCTGCCCTTGAGGACCTTCAGGCCGCTTACGCTGCGGGCGGCTTTCAGGACAACTTCCTTCGGTTCAACGTCACCCCGGGCGATGTAGACTGGTTTGAGGACTTCGGCGCGATTTTGCACAACGCGGAGTTGGCCGCGCGGATCGCGCGAGAAGGGCGCTGCCGTGGCCTGCTCTTTGACATCGAACAGTACAATCATCCCGTTTTTCACTATTCGAAGCTGGCTGAGGCAACCGGCCGTTCTTGGGAGGATTACGCCGCTCAGGTGCGCCGTCGGGGGGCTGAGGTGATGGAGGCTTTTCAGCGGGGCTACCCGGGGCTGGAGGTCTTCTTAACCTTTGGTTACTCGCTGCCGTGGCACCAGAGCCAGAGCGGGGCTCGGCCCCTTGAGACGGTAAGTTACGGTCTCCTGGCGCCCTTTTTGGACGGGATGGTTGAGGCGGCCCAAGGGGGCACAACCCTGATTGACGGCCATGAGCTCTCCTACGGCTATCGCGAGCCGGAAGCCTTCGAGGCCGCTGCGCGCCGGATGCGGGAGGAGCTGCTCCCGATCGTCGCTCAGCCGGAGCGTTATCGGGAGGTGTTTCGCATCTCCTTTGGGCTCTGGCTGGACTGCCGTTGGAGGGAGGTCGGTTGGCATATCGACGACCTTTCCAAGAACTACCACCAGCCCGAGCAGTTTGGAGCGTGTCTCCGTCGGGCGCTGGAGCTGTGCGACGATTATGTCTGGGTCTACTCGGAGACTCCCCGTTGGTGGTCTCCAGAAGGACCGATCAAGCTTCCGGAGGCTTACGTCCAGGCGATCCGGCGGGCGGTAGCGCCGTTCCGCTAATCGCTTTTGGTCTATTGGGGGATAGGGGGGAGGGATCTCCTCTGCCGCTGCGGCGAAGAAGAATCGTTGCGGCTTCAACCTTTCTTTTCCTCCGGCGTCTATGATATATACCCCACAAGATGTTGGGGGACATTGCGCGTTTGAGGCAGGCTTGAATCAAGGATGCGAGGGTTTACCCACCGGATTAGTAGAGAACTCGATCGCCCGGAGCCTTCCCGGCCGGTCTCTTATCGGAAGACCTACTTTCGGCTGCTCAGTTACGCCAAGCCCTACCTGCCCGCGGTAACGTTGGTGTTGCTCTTCTCGCTGGCCAGCTCGTTTTTAGGCGTTCTTCCGGCTCAGGTGATGGGCGTGGCGATCGATGAGATCACCGGACACGGGCAGATCGGTATTCGGGAGCAGCCGACCCGATCGGCTGCTCCCTCTGCCGAAGCTGGGGAGGAGGCGGTTCCTCGCCCTCCGCGGCGGCCTCAGCTTTTTGTGGCCCCGTACATCGCTCGATTTGCAGAGATCGTCTCCGTTCGATGGTTGGGCTCCTTCCCACCGGTGATTGCAACCGCGCTAGTGATCGTCTTTGCGTTCCTGGTGCTCTTTCTGCTCTCCCAGCTCGTGGGGATCACCCAGCGGATTCTCCTGGCTAAGATCGGTCAGTCGCTGATCTACGACATGCGAGGCCAGGTGTATGCCCACCTGCAGCGGCTCTCTCCGCGTTACTTTGAGGATCGGCCGACCGGCGACACGATGTCCCGAGTCATCAACGACGTGAACTCGCTGGAACAGGTGCTCGTCGGTCCGATCGTGGAGCTGGTCGGGAACGTCACTCGGTTGGTCTTTGTCCTTTACTTCTGCTTGATCTGGGACTGGCAGCTGACCCTGCTGGCGCTGGTCGCGGTGCCGTTGCTTGTGGCCTCGACGGCCACGATCGGCCGCATCCTTCGGGAGAACTTCCGGATCGCTCGGCAGAAGATCGGCGAGCTGAACACCATTCTCCAGGACAACATCAGCGGAATTCGGGTGATCCAGGCCTTCGCCCGGGAGGATTATGAGCTGGCTCGCTTTAATCAGAAGAGCCGAGAGAACTACGAGATCAGCGTGAAGATCGCGACGATCTTTGCTCTCTTCCGCCCCTGGATCGAGTTTTTGAACCAGATTGGGATGTTGGTCGTCCTGGGCGTGGGGAGCGTGCGGGTGATGCGCGGCCAGATGAATCCGGGGATGCTGGTCGTCTTCTTCCAGTACCTGCCGATGCTCTTTGGCCCCATTAGCGGGTTCACGCGGTTTTATAACACCATCCAGCGGGCGCTAGCGTCGGCGGAGCGAGTCTTTGAGGTGTTGGACACTCAGCCGGAGATCGTCTCTCCGCCCAACGCGATCGTCCTGACGCGGGTTCGGGGCGAGGTGGAGTTCCGGCACGTGCACTTTGCCTACCGGCCCGGCGTTGAGGTGCTGCACGATATCAATCTGCACGCCGATCCCGGCGAGATGGTCGCCCTTGTTGGCCCCAGCGGAGCGGGCAAATCCACCCTGGTTCAGCTGATCCCTCGGTTTTACGACCCGATCAAAGGGGAGATTCTTATTGATGGACATCCGCTGACTCAATTGGAGCTGACCGCTCTCCGGCGCCAGATTGCCATCGTGCCGCAGGACCCCTTCCTGTTTAACGTCTCGGTGAAGGAGAACATCCGCTACGGGCGGCTGGAGGCCACCGACGAAGAGATCGTCGCAGCGGCTAAAGCGGCCAACGCCCACGAGTTCATCGAGCAGCTTCCGGAGGGATACGACACCCTGATCGGCGAGCGGGGCGTTAAGCTCTCCGGCGGACAACGGCAGCGGCTGGCCATCGCGCGGGCGATCCTTACCGACGCGCCGATCCTTATCCTGGACGAGGCCACCTCCTCGGTGGACTCCGAGACGGAACGGCTGATCCAGGAAGCGATTGACCGGCTGGTGCAGAACCGCACCACCTTTGTGATCGCCCACCGGCTCTCCACCGTCCAGCACGCGGATCAGATTCTCGTCATGGAAGCGGGTCGCATCGTTGAGCGGGGCACCCATGAGTCTTTGTTAGCTCTGGGCGGCCTCTACGCTCGACTCCACGAGATTCAGTTCCGAACGGACGCGACCGGCTCCCCGCCGCGAACCTCCCCGCCAGCGCAGGTCCCCTTCCGCGATCGGGAGGAGGAGCCCCCCTTCTCGCTGGACCTGGACTCGATCTCCTGACGTCCGGAGAGGCCTTGTCGTTGCGCTCGACGAGCGCCCTCTAGACGGAGAGGCTTGGTAAGGCGGCGGATCATCCGGTACAATAGAACCGAGTGGAGAGTTGGACGGTCGAAAGCGAGAAGCGGTGATTCGTTATCCCGTGCCCAAGTGGATGCGGCTGATCTACCACCTGCCGAGCATCTTGCGCCTGTTTGTGCGGCTGTGGAAAGACCCGCGCGTTCCGGTCTATAGAAAAGCGATCCCCGTGCTCTCCGGTCTGTTGGGCCTAGCGGTGGGATTGGCCTACCTGGCGATGCCATTGGACGCGCTGCCTGACTTCTTGCCGCTTCCGTTGATCAACCGCGCCGACGACTTTTTTCTGCTGGTGATCCTGATGACGCTCCCAGGGATCTGGTTGTTCATCAAGTTCGCCCCTCGCTCCGTGGTCGCGGAGCACATCGAAGCGATTGAGCAGTCCTCCCGCCGATCGTGGGGGGCTTGGCCTTAGGCCGAAATGAGGCCGAAACGAGTTGGAGAACCGTCCTCTTCTCACCCACTTCGAGGAACCACCTGCTTCGTGTCTTGTCCAGTCCGTTTCGGTTTGTTTTTTACCTGCAAGGAGAACCTCTCATGAAGAGTCTGCTTCGAGTGGCCACGTTGTTCGTCCTGGGAGCCGTCGCCCTTGGGGGACGTGCGGAGACCGCCCAGGAGCTCCTCGCTCGTGTTGCGGAGCGCTATACCAGCGCGAGGCGCTACCACTTCCAATCGGTCGAGGTGATTCAACTGCTTGGCGAGGGGATGGAAAGCGTCCGCCTGGAAACGGAGGTCACCATCGCCGCCGACGAGCCGAACCGTCGTTATCTCATTGACGTTCGAAACCCCTTCGATGCGCTGCACATCGTCTCCGACGGCCAGACGATGACGCTGTACAACCCGATGGAGAACATCTACAGGCGAGAGTCGATCCCCCCGGGCGAGGAGCTTCCGGAGGACCACCCGCTCTCGATCGTCGCCAACTGGATGAGCCTTTACCGCGGACTGGCCGAGTCGGTAGACTCGGCGAAGCTCTTGGAGATCGAGACGGTCCAGGTGGGGGAGGAGAAGGTTCGGGCCCAGAAGGTCGAGGTAATCTTTAAGCCGGATCGAGTGCCGCCCCAGCTAGGCGACCCGCGGCCCAAGACCTTCTGGGTGGACCCCCAGGCGACCCGCGTCGTCCAGATCGCCTATCCCCAGACGTTGGCGCTCAACGAAGGGGCCACCGTCGAAGCGATGAACACCACCCGGTTCCGTCGGATTCAGATCGGCGAGGAGCTCCCCGCTGAGCTGTTCACCTTCCAGCCACCGGAGGGAGCGATCGAAGAGAAGCTGCTCACCGGTGAGGAGGCCCCGGATTTCACCCTTCCCAACCTGGAGGGGAAAGCGGTCCAGCTCAAACAGCTGCGCGGCAAGGTGGTGCTGCTGGACTTCTGGGCGACCTGGTGCGGCCCCTGCCTGGAGGAGCTGCCCATCCTCCAGAAGCTTCACGAGGAGTTCGCCGAGAAAGGCTTGGTGGTCTTGGGCGTCAATAACGAAGAGCTGCCGACAGTCCAGGCCTTCTATCAGGAGCACGGTCTGACCTTCCAGACGGTCAGCGATCCCCAGAACACCGTCTTCCGGCGCTACGTTGTGCGGAACATTCCCACCGTTTTGGTGATCAACCGGGAAGGGGTCGTTGTCGCGCACTACATCGGCGCTCAGACCGAGGAGACGCTCCGAAGCGCCTTGGCTAAGGCCGGGCTGGAGTAGGCCATTTCCGCGGGAGGGGCTGGGGCCCCTCCCTCCACTCCCGGAGGGGAGCGGCTTTTCGATCGGTTTGACAGGGGAGAGCTTGGTTCGCTATACTCGTATCGGACGGCGGCAGCAATCAGCCGCCGGGGTTTTGGGACGGTAAATGAGATTGGGTCTCAACATCGTCGCTCCGGCCACCGCCGGGACAAAGAGGAAAACAGCGATGGAAGCGCGTTGGCGGCAGTTCTTTAACCCCTTCAAAAGATATCGAGACGCAGTCTCATCTCCTGACGGCCCGATCCCGCTCAACTCGGCTTGCCCCGGGGTCTGTTGGCGGGTTGTACGGGTCCACCCTGACTCGCCGGAGCTCTGCCGGCTTTGTGAGATGGGGTTGACGCCCGGATGTCAGCTCCGAGTGGTCCGCGGCGGACGAAGGGACGAGCCGATCGTGATCGAGATGGGTGAAAGTCGCGTCTGCCTGAACGCTCAAATCGCCGAGAAGGTCTGGGTTCAAGACGCCCTGAGCGCTTAACCTCGGGAGCGACGATGATGGTGCGCCTCTCGGAGTTGAGACCCGGTCAGGTCGGTATCGTTCAGCGAATCGAAGCGGACGACGCACTCCGCCTCCGACTGATGGAGATGGGACTCCTGCGCGGTGAGCGGGTGCGCGTTCTCAAATACGCCCCTTTGGGCGACCCCATCGAGCTGGAAGTTGGACTCTACCACCTCTCGTTGCGACGCCGTGAGGCAGAAACGATCCTCGTCGAGATGGAGCCATGAACCAGAGACGGCGCGGAGCGCCCACCACCAAGCAGGTTTCCAAACGCTTGGTCGCCCTGGCCGGAAATCCTAACTCGGGCAAGACGACCGTTTTTAACGCCTTGACCGGCCTTCGCCAAAAGGTGGGCAACTACGCCGGCGTGACCGTCGAAAAGAAACTAGGCCTCCTGACCCTCCCCGACGGGACGACGATCGAGATCTTGGATCTCCCAGGTGCGTACAGTCTGACCGCCCGTTCGCCGGAGGAGCAGATCGCTCGGAACGTCCTGCTGGGCGAGGTGCCCGACACCCCTCGTCCCGATCTGGTGGTCTTGGTCGTTGACGGGAGCAACCTGGAGCGAAACCTTTACCTCGCCACCCAAGTCTTGGACATGGGCCTTCCTGCTATCATCGCGCTGAACATGATGGACGTCGCCCAAGGACGCGGCCTCCAGGTAGACGCTGCCCAGTTGGAACGGTGGCTTGGGGTGCCGGTAGTCCCGCTGATCGCCTCCAAGGGGGTGGGCATCGATCGGCTCAAGGAGCTGATCGCCCGCTCGGAGCTCCCACGACCTCCCGCACGGCGCTGGAAGGCGGCTCCGGAGGTCGAAGAGGCGATCCAGACGGTGGCTCAGGCGCTCCGACGCACCGGAACGGTGCCGGAAGAGGCCGTCGAGGCGGAGGCGATCCGCCTGATCGGCTTGGAAGGAACCCCTTCCCTCTTGCAGGAACGGGGGGGCCCGGAGCTGGTCCAAGCCGTCCGACAGGCACGGGAGCGGCTCCAAGCTGCAGGCCACTCCCCGGCCACCTTCGAGGCCGAGGCTCGTTACGAGTGGATCCGAAGTCTCACCCGCGAAGTGGTCCGTCGGAGCGGTCCCCCGCCGGTGACCCTGAGCGACCGCGTGGATCAGGTGCTCACCCACCGAGTCTTCGGCCCGATCGCTTTTATCGCGTTGATGGCGCTGGTCTTCCAGACGGTCTTCACCTGGGCGACGATCCCCGCCGACTGGATTGACGCCGCGATGGTGGCGTTGGGCGATTGGATCCGGAACCTGATGCCTCCAGGGGCGTTCCGGAGCCTCCTGGCCGATGGTGTCATCGGGGGCGTCGGCAGCGTCCTGGTGTTTCTGCCCCAGATTTTGGCCCTGTTCTTCTTCATCAGCCTGATGGAGGACACCGGCTACATGGCCCGCGTGGCCTTTATGATGGACCGGATCATGCGCCGAGTGGGGCTCCATGGGAAGGCGTTTGTCCCGCTGCTCAGTTCCTTTGCCTGTGCTGTTCCGGGGATTATGGCCACCCGGACGATTGAGAATCCCCGCGATCGGCTGGTGACCATCATGGCCGCTCCGCTGATCACCTGCAGTGCCCGGCTGCCGATCTACACGCTCCTGATCGCTGCGTTCATTCCTGGGGGCGCGACGGTCAAGGCGTTGACGATGTTGAGCCTTTATCTGATGGGGATCGTTGGTTCGATCACCGTCGCCTTTGTGCTCAAAAAGACGCTCTTGAAGGGGGAAACGCCGCCGTTGGTCCTGGAGCTGCCCGCTTACAAGTGGCCCTCTTGGAAGGCAGTCCTGTTGACGATGTGGGATCGCTCGCGCCACTTCCTCCGTCGTGCCGGAACGATCATCCTGGGCGTGGCGATTCTGTTGTGGTTCTTGACCTCCTACCCGTCGCCGCCGGAGTCGGTTCTTGCGCCGATCGAGGCTCGGCGGGCGGAGCTGCTCCGCCAGAACCCCAGCGATCCGGCGGTTGCCCAAGCGCTGGCCGAACTGGATAACCAGGAGGCCTCGCTGAACATCCAGTACAGCTTCGCGGGATACTTCGGACGGGCGATCGAGCCGGCCCTTCGACCGTTGGGCTTTGACTGGCGGATCGGGATCGGCATCTTCTCCTCCTTTGCCGCTCGTGAGGTGTTCGTCAGCACGATGGGGACGATCTACAGCGTCGGGGCGGTGGACGAGGAGACTACTCCCCTCATCGAGCGGCTCCAGTCGGCAACCTGGCAGTCGGGGCCTCTGCAGGGGCAGCCGATCTTCACTCTCCCCACCGCCGTGGCCTTGCTGGTCTTTTACGTGTTCGCTTTGCAGTGCATGTCCACGGTGGTGACGATGGCTCGCGAGACCGGCTCGTGGAAGTGGCCCGCCTTCGCCTGGACCTATATGGCAGCGATGGCCTATGTGGGGGCGTTCCTGGCCCGGCATTTGGTGCTCTGGTTGGCTTAACGGAGGGCTCAAACGATGTGGCAGGACGTAGCCGCTCTGGGAACGGTTGGCCTCACGGCAGGATGGTTTCTCTACCGTTTCGTCCGGCGCCGTCGCTCCGGGAGGCCCGCGACGCTCTGCGACGGGTGCAGCGCGGCCTCCTCGCGGGTGCCAAAGTCGGCGCCAACCTATCTGATCCCCACCGAGACGCTGGAGCTGTTCGGCAAGCAGCAAGAGGCTAGTGGGACTCCTCCTCGCTCCGGAGCTGCCCCCATGTTGTCGCCTTCAGACCCTCCGGCGAGACGGGAAGCGTCTCCAAAGGGCGGCTGAGCGAAGCGGCAACGATCTTCCACGCTCCCGCTCGGCGCTCCAGTTGAAGGGAGACTCGACGGTCCTCAAGGCGCTGATAGGCAATTGCTCGCCGGCTGGGAGGTGAGACGAGCAGCCGCATGGCATCCGCGTTCAACGCCTCGGGAATCGGTGTGAAGGCCATCTGCACTAGTGCCCCCGGCCCGACCCACTCGCGTCCTAGGTCGTCTACGAATAGAAAGCTCTCCGCCTCCAACAGTGGCTGAAGCGCAGCGTGGTCCCCTGCGTCCAACGCAATCGCCGCGGCGGTCATCGTCTCGATCGGCTCCAAGAGTTGCCCATAGGCTGGACGTGGGTCAAAACCGGCGGGCGGCAGATCCAGCGTTCCACCGTCCAGGTCGGCGACCAGCACCTCCCATCCGTCGGCCCCCCAAGTGAGCCGAGCGACGCAGGTGCCCTCCTCCCCGTCCTCCCCGAGCTCCCAGTCGAAAAACAGCCATATCTCCGGGGCGTTCAGCACGACGGCGGGGCGGACGAGTCGCATCGGTGCCCCACCCTCGAACCGGTCGGCAAGCAGCCCGCCGATCTCTTCCCGGCCGTTGCGAACTCCGGCCCTCTCGTAAAGCTGCCCCTCCGGAACGAAGAGCTTCGCGAAGCCCTCCCGATCCCCCCGACGGATCGCTTCGGCCATCTGCTCCGCGACCTGAACGGCGGCCTCCCCCCGCTCGAAAATCGCGTCGGCAGAGGCTCTCCCCGAAACCCCTAACCCCAATATCGTCACCAACCAAACGGCCAATTTTTGCAACGATTGCTCCTTTTTCCTCCCCACGGACCGTTCCCCCAGCTCTCAAGGACTACTATTCTCAGAGAAGGAGAAAACGATTCGAAAGGCGCCTGCGATGACGGAAAAGATTCCCCCAAGGCGGGTTCAGGTGGATCGCGATCGGGCGGTCACAATCACTTGGAAGGACGGAACGACCAGCGTTTACCCGATCGCTTATCTTCGGCAGCATTGCCCCTGCGCCACCTGTCAGGAGCAGCGGGAGGAGGCTACCAACCCGCTTCGTGTCCTGCCTTCGGGCACCCCTGTCCCCGAGGAGCTCACCATCGCTCACGTCGAGCCGGTCGGACATTACGCGCTCCGCTTTCGGTTCTCCGATGGCCATGCAGGAGGGATCTACTCTTGGGAGTACCTCTTGAAGATCGCTCCGCCGACGGAAGGGGAGTCCTCCTCATAAAAGAAGCGGCGCAGGAGCTATCTCCAACCCTGCGCCGTTTCTCTTCCTGGTGTCAAGCCGTCCTGTGTTAGCGCTTCAGCTGGGCCCAGGTGGTGGCCAGCTTGCCCGCCGGATCGACGGCTTGGGGTTGCTCCTGACCCCACTCCTCATAGGGGATGTACTCCCCTTCGTACCAGCGGACTTCGTCCATCCAGAGCGTCGCTGCGTTGAACGCGACGTGGAGCGTCAGCGACGCCGGGACGACATCGGCGGGCGTCTGCCAGGTGGTCCAGAACTCCTGATACTCGTCGGTGACGTCCACCTGCTTTTCGCCGTAGCCGGTCCACGGGTCGACGGCCAACTCCGGTTTGATGTTGATCCGGACCGGCGGGTCCGCCTTCATGAAGAAGGCCCAGGTGTACTGAACGCCGCCCTCAAAGAAGATGTTCTCACCGGCGCCCTTGTACTGAACACCGGAGTCCCAGAAGTTGACGCCGGCTGCGGCCACCTCGATCTTGAGCGCCTCACTTCCCGCAAAGGCGTCCTGCTTGTCGGCCATGCTCAGCACCGCCTGGCCGTAAGCGGTCCAAGGAGCTACTACCCCGTCTTCAAATCCCCAGTTGGGGATCAGGTTCTCCGGCGTTTCCGCCGCGTAGGCAGCAGCCACTAACCCCAGAGCGAGAATTGATCCGATCAACCCTTTCATCGAACGTGCCTCCTTTGGCGTTATTTCCCTTAGTTAGAGATAGCCCTCATAGCTGACCTGAATATTACCCGCGAGTAAACAATTTATAAACCAATCGGGTCGAAGCTGTACAGGGATGCGGGCCCCAATTGTACCGTACGTTTGGGGCCCGTATCCTAGCGAACTCTTAGCGCTTCAGCTGGGCCCAGGTGGTGGCCAGCTTGCCTTTGGGATCCACCGCCGTGACCGATTCGTAGGGAACGTACTCTCCGACGTACCAGCGAGCGGCATCGATCCAGAGCGTCGCCGCGTCAAAGGCCACGTGAAGCGTTAGCGAAGCGGGCTGAACCAGGGTGTCCGGCGTCCAGGTGGCATAGAACTCCTGCCAATCGGTGGTCAACTCGACCTGGTGCTCGCCGTACCCCGTCCAGGGGTCCTGAGCCAGCTCCGGCTTGATATTGATGTTCACGGTGTGGTCGGCCTTAGCGAAGAAGGCCCAGGTGTAGGTCGTCCCTGCCTCGAAGACGACCCCCTCTTGGTACTGAACGCCGGAGTCCCAGAAGTTGGCCCCAGCTGCGGGCACCTCCACCTGGAGGGCGAAGCTACCTTCGTAGACGTTGTCGCTGGTCACCGAGAGCGTCGCCTGCCCGTAGGAGATCCACGGGTCCACGACGCCGTCTTCCAAGCCACCGTTTCGGAGCATATTCTCCTGTGCCAGCGCCATCGAGCCGCTTAGCGCCAGCGCCGCAACGACTGCAATCCACCGTCTCATGAGTCCGCGTTCCTCCTTTCGAACGGTTTACCTTGTGGTAGGCCTTCAGGGGCTACCGACCCTTCAACGCACCCCAGGTGACGGTCAGCTTCCCAACAGGATTGACCGCCTGGGGAACCTCTCCAATCCACTCCTCGTAGGGGATGTATTCCCCTTCATACCAGCGCGGCGCGTCCATCCAGAGTGTCGCCGCGTCAAAGGCCACGTGAAGCGTTAGCTGCGCTGGGATTACGTCCTGGGGCGTCTGCCAGGTGGTCCAGAACTCCTGATACTCCTCGGTCACGAGCACCTGCCTTTCGCCGTAGCCGGTCCACGGGTCCTGAGCCAACTCCGGCTTAATGTTGACGTTGACCGGGTGATCCGCCTTCATGAAGAAGGCCCAGGTATAGGTCACCCCCTGCTCGAAGACCAGCGGCTGACCGGCGCCCCGATACTGGACGCCGGAGTCCCAGAAGTTGACTCCTGCCGCCGCGACGGTGATCTGTAGTGCCTCGGTCCCCTCGTACGCGTCGTTTCGATTGGCCATCGCAAAGGCCACCTGGCCGTAAAACACCCAGGGGTCGGGAACACCGTCCTCAAAGCCTTCGTTAGGGATCAGGTTGGGCATCTCGTCGCGGGGGGCGGCCCAGGCGGCAAGCGCCACTACGCAGGCAAGCACGAAAAATATTCTCTGACGCAATATAGTCTCTCCTTTTTGCGCGCATCTACTCTCTTCTCGGCTGGGTCCTGACATTACGGTAACAGAACCCATCCCGTAGCTCAGTAATAGGATAACGAGCGATGCACGAGGCTGACAAGAGCACAACAGGAGAGAAAATGAGTTTCGCCGGGAGAGGAAACCGTTTTAGCGATCGCCCAGGACGGCCCCGACGTTATCGCGCGGGGCTGCGGGCGCAACCGTGTAGATCGAGACGATCTCGCGCTGCGGTCGGTACAGCAGGACGATCACCTCCTCTGGAGGACAGCTGTGTTCCAGCGCATGCTTCGCCGTCCGATAGATCGGGGGGTCCAGTCCGAGGACGTTCGCTTGACCCTCCCAGTCCAGGGGGCTAGGGACGATCTCTTCGGTCTCAACGTTGCAGAGGATAACCACTCGAGCGCCGTAGCTCTGGGCGGCCTCCTGAGCGTAGGCGGCAAAGTACGCGCCGTACTCTCGCAGGAGCGCAACGTCCTCCCGCTGGAGAGCGACGATCTCTTCCTGGGAGAGTTCCAAGTCGCGATCGGTGAGGTGAGGACGGACCAGCATCGGTTCAAGGACTCTGGAGCATCCGGTTCTTATAACGGATCAGCTCGTCGCGGCCGACGAACTTCACCTTCCCGTTTGTCTGGGCGGCCAGTTCACGGAGGAGCAGCTCTCCCGGGCCGCCAAGCTGATCAATTTCCAGACCAACGATATAGAGCGCGGCACGATTGGTGTTCTTCCGACGGACCGTTTCGATAATTCGATCCGGATCGGTCTCCACGACGCGGCCCTGAGCGCTGGTTGGGAGTCCATCGGTCAGCAGCACCACCACATCGGGGCTCTGGCTCAGAGCGGCCTCCAAGGCGCCAAGCGTGTTGGTTCCGAGGTTCTCCCGAATGGACTCCTGAGTGAACTGGGCGAGATAGGCTTCGGCCTCCCGGATGTTCTCTTCGGTGGCCGGTTGCGCCTGGGGCCACATCTTGGAGACGTCGCTTGCGAAGACGACGATGTTGAACCGGTCCTCTTCGCTGAGCAGATAGAGATGGTCTACCAGGGAGGCTTTTGCCAGCTCCAGTTTGTAGAGTCCGGCAGCGCTCATGCTTGCGGAGATGTCCAAGACGTAGACGATCGTTCCCTGTTCTCCGCGTCCTCGGAGGAAGTCAATAATCCCTAGCGGATCGCGGACGCCTCTGGAGCCGCCGCCTCCGAGCAGTCCCCCGGGCCCCTCAGACTCCAGGAGACGGGAGCCGATGCCGGCGCCTTGGACACGGGTCCGACCGGTGGGCTTTCCGGCGCCTTCGGTCTCACCGGGGAGCCGCCGAGGGGTGCTGAGCGCTTGAACGTCGCGGGGCACCTGGGCCACGGTCGTCAGATCGGGCAACAACTCTTCCTCGAGCGCTTCGACGTTGGCCACGTCCTGAACGACAGGACGGGGCCGGACCTGCACGACTTCGGTCAGGTCGTTCCGCGCCTGGCGCATCAGGGCACGGGGCTGTTGATAGGCAAACGGCTCCTCTTTGCGGATCCGGTCCTGAGGGGGGACCTTCAGCGGCTTGATGACCCGGGGCGGTGGGGCGACCATATCCATCCAGGAGACGTCCATTGCGTTGATCAGCTCCACGACCTCAGCCCGCATAGCGAGGATCACCGCGGCGATCACCGCCAGACTCAGGTGAAGGACAAGGGAAAGGATCAACGCCGTCCTGGAGATGCGACGGCGCGGCACCACACCGATCGTACGCTCCACCGGAACGCCTTTCTCTGAGGGGAGCTATGAGCGCCTGTTTTGTTCCTAGCCGCCCGAGGTCCCGTGGTTCCAAAAGCGCCAGGCCAGAAGGACGAGCCGAGTTCCAATCCCCAGCGAGGCAAGAGTGATCGCGGTCCATGCGGATCGCGACCGCCGACGAGACGGCTCCAAGCGCAACTGGGCCACCCCTGCCGTCAGAGCAAGCAGCGAGAGGATCAGCCCGACCGACGAGAAGACCGAAAGCGCCGCGCTTAACAGCGCAAAGCCGGTCAGAAAATTGGCCGACTCCGCGGTCTCCGCGTACAGCTCCAGGAGAGGATCGGGGCGGCGGTTCCCTCTTCGCTCACCGCGCAACGCTTCCAGGAGCTGGTACACGCGCATCCGGGGCTTGGGCCGAATCTCCGAAGGGGAGCTCCCCCGGCTTCCCAGCCCAAACAGCCGTTCTTCGCCGGGGAACATCGGCAGAAGCGTTTCTTCCGTCAGCCGAATGGTGGGCGCCGCGGCGATCCGAAACGACTCAGAGCCCTTCCGCTCCGGCTTCTGGTCTTGAGAACGGGCCTGTTCCGAACCCTCTCCTGAACCCGCTCGGAAACTCGGCTCTGAACCCGTCATCCTTGCTCCCTAGCGATTCCGTCCCAGCAACCAAGCAACGGTACTTCACGATACCACATTCCCCAAGGCCGGTCAAGAACCGGCTTGTGAACCTTGGTTTGGTCCGCCGGGGGAGAGCCTTTCGACCCGCTGGCCCAGATCAAGGCGGAGCGAACGCCTTTCCCCAGTTGCGCGCTCGAGTCCGTTCGCCTACACTGATCTACAATAAGGGGGGGAGAGACAGGGGTCCAAATCGTTTGAGCGAGGGAGTGTGCGAAGGGTACGCCGTCATGAGGGTATGGATGCGCTACGGCCGACAGGGGCTAGAGGTCGAGTTCCCGGACGATCGGACCACGGTGGTCCGGATGAAGCCCAGCCGCCCTCTCCCGGATCCACAGGGGGCCGTCTGGGACGCCCTGCAGCACCCCATCGGGACGCCGTCCCTCTCTCGTCTGGCACAAGGCCGAAGGGACGCCTGTGTGGTGATCTCCGACATCACCCGACCGGTTCCCAACCGCCTGATCCTTCCCCCCATTCTCCAGACGCTGGAGGAGGCCGGCATCCCCAGGGAGCGAATCCTGATCCTGATCGCCACCGGAATCCATCGCCCCAACGAGGGGGAGGAGCTGATCGAGCTAGTCGGCGAGGAGATCGCCTCGCAGTACCGGATCGAGAACCATTACTCTGGCGACCTTTCCAGTCATAAAGACCTCGGTCCCACCTCAAAGGGCACACCGGTCCTAATCGATGCCCGTTATTGCGAGGCGGACCTGAAGATCACCACAGCCCTGATCGAGCCTCACTTGATGGCCGGATACTCCGGCGGCAGAAAGGCGATCTGTCCTGGCCTGGCCTCGATCGAGACGATGAAGATCATGCACGGGCCGGGAATTTTGGAGCATCCCCGTTCGGCACCGGGTATTCTGGACGGAAACCCCTTCCATGAAGAGGCGCTAGAGATCGCCCGAATGGCCGGCTGTGATTTCTGCCTGAACGTGGCCCTGGACGATCAGCGCCGGTTGATCGGCGTCTTTGCCGGAGAGATCGATCTGGCCCATCGAGCCGGATGCGCCTTTGTCGGCGAACGAGTCACCGTCCCGGTTGAACCCGCGGAGATCGTCGTGACGACCAGCGCCGGCTATCCGCTGGATCGCTCCTTCTACCAAGCGATCAAAGGCCCCGTCGGAGCGTTGGAGGCGGTCCGACCCGGCGGGAGCATCCTCCTCCTAGCCGAGTGCTGCGAAGGGGTAGGAAGCCCTCCCTTTGAAAAGCTCGTCCGAGAGACCCCAAGCCTCGAGCAGTTCGTTCAGGATCTCTATCGCCCCGAGAAGTTCGTCGTGGATCAGTGGCAGCTTGAGGAGTTGGCCAAAGTGGCGCGTAAAGCCTCCGTGTATATGTACTCAGAAGGAATCGACCCGGAGGTGATGAAGGAGCTCTTCGTAACCCCCGTGGAGAGCCCAGAGGCGGGAATTCAACAGTTGCTGGAACTGCACGGCCCCGACGCTCGAATTATCGCAATTCCGGAGGGCCCTTATGTGATCCCCGTGGCCGTTGAAGCGGAGCAGTCGGCATGAGACAAAAGGAACCGATCCTCGTGCGGGGCTATCGGAACGGGCTTTATGTCACCGTAGACGACTCCGTTCCGACCGAGGAGCTGGCCGATCGGATCGTCTCCCGACTGGCGCGTTTGGGCTCCTTTGTGAAAGGGGCGCCGCTCGTCCTGGAGGTGGGACAGCGATCGCTCAACGACGAAGAGCTCCGGCAGATTCAAAAGCAGCTGGACCGACAGTATGGCCTGCGAATCGTTCAGCTGGTGAGCGGTTCGGACGCGACACGAAGCGCCGCGGAGATTCTCCGCATTCGAGCAGTGCCGACCCTGTTTGATCATCGTGTCGAGGAACCGCCAGCGCTCCGCGCGCGGGAGCCGAACACGATCACCATCCGACACACTCTCCGAGCGGGCGCTTCAGAGCAGTTTCTCCAGGGAAGTATCCTCGTCTTGGGGGACGTGAACCCCGGCGCAGAGCTGGTCGCTTCTGGGGACATCATCGTTCTGGGGACACTGCGCGGGGTCGTTCACGCCGGCGCGCTTGGGGATGAGGGGGCCGTTGTCATTGCGCTGCGACTTTTAGCTACGCAGATCCGGATCGCCGGCCACATCGCCCGCTCCCCCGAAGGGGAGCGGGAGGCCCGCCCGTACCCGGAGATCGCTTTGGTCGAAAAGGAACAGATTGTCGTCCGAAGGTTCGAGGGCTTCTAACCGGTTCACCAAGGAGAAGGGGGATGGGACGCCCGATCGTCATTACTTCTGGAAAGGGTGGGGTCGGAAAGACCACCACCGCCGCAAACCTGGGAACGGCCCTGGCGCTGCTGGGTCAAAAGGTGGTCGTCGTGGATGCGGACATCGGTCTCCGCAACCTGGACGTGGTGATGGGGCTAGAAAGCCGCGTCGTCTTCACCTCCATGGACGTCATCGAGGGAAAGTGCGACCTGAACAAGGCCCTGATCCGCGACAAGCGTGCGGAAAACCTCTACATCCTGGCCGCCGCCCAAAGCCGCAACAAGAGCGACGTCCAGCCCGAACAGATGGCCCGACTGGTCAAAGAGCTGGAACAGCAGTTTGACTTTGTCCTGATCGACTGCCCGGCGGGAATCGAGCAGGGCTTTGACAACGCCGTCGCCGGCGCCCAAGAGGCGATCGTCGTGGTCACCCCAGAGGTCTCCTCGATCCGAGACGCCGACCGGGTGATCGGACTGCTCCAAGCCAAAGGCCTGACCGAGCCTCGGTACATCCTGAACCGGTACTCCCCTCGACTCGTAGAACAGGGGGAGATGCTCGACCGTTCGGACGTGCAGGAGATCCTCGCTATTCCGCTTTTGGGGATCATCCCGGAGGATCAGACGATCATCGCCTCAACCAACCGCGGCAAGCCGTTGGTCCTGGAGGCCAGCACGCCGGCGGGAGCGGCCTACGTTCGCATCGCCCGCCGGCTCCTGGGCGAGGAAATTCCGATCCCGGAATTCCGCGAGGAGACCGGATGGAGCCGCTTTTTCCGAATGCTCTTTGGGCGCGGTTGAGCCGTCCGCCGATCTCTACCGGAAAGGAAACCCGATGGCCCTGAACGATCTGGTCGTCCGACTTTTGCGCTGGTTCCAGGGACAAGAAAAGAGCAAAGAGACCGCTAAAAATCGACTCCGTCTGATCCTCATTCAGGACCGAGTCGGGGTGGACCCCGGCGTTGTAGACTCCCTCCGCGAAGACCTGTTGGCGCTGCTGACCAAATACTTTGATGTCAACGTCGAGGAGATGGAGGTCGAAATTCAACGCGACGAGGAGCGGACCGCGCTGGTCGTCAACGTGCCGATCCTGACGCTCAAGGGGCGGCATCCTTCCGACTTCCGTCGAGAGCGGGAGGGTGCGACCGCCTCCCAGGAGAAGTCGGAGCCGTCTCCGGCAGACGGGAGCCCAAACAAGGGCCAAAAGAGCCGGTCAGAAGGATCGGAGGAGAAGGCCTCCGAAAGCTCCGACCAGGAGAGCCCCTCTGCGACAACGTCGGAGATTCCCAAGGCCGCCGCCAGCAGCTCGGCCCCACGCCCTTCGACCGATTCTGGGGCCTCATCGGCCTCCTCGTCTTCCTCTTAGGCTTCCTCTTCGCACAGCCCGAGCGCCTCCAGCGCGACGGCGACCCCGTCCTCGTCGTTGGAGAGCGTAAGGCCGTCCGCTTGCTCCCTGACCGCCTCTGAGCCGTTTGCAACTGCAATCGAAAGTCCTGCCTCTTCGAACATCGTCAGGTCGTTGGGAGCGTCCCCAAAGACGACGATCTGCTCTCGAGGAACTCTCAGTTGTCCGGCCAACTCTCGCAACGCCCGCCCTTTGGAGACCTCCGGATGCATCATCTCAACGTACTCCGGCAACGTGCGGGTGACGTAGAGATGGGGTCGAAAACGCTCTTGAAGGAGTGGAACCAGCTCCCGAACCGTTTCCGGGTCGGTGATGATCTGCATCTTCGTCGGAGGTCGATCCGGTCCAAACTCCCGAAGGTCCGGGACGATCTCCCCTTTCAGGCGGACGCGCGACTCGTACAGCTCCAACCAGGGATTCCGCGAGACGGCAAAAAACCGATCGTCCCAGAAGTACTGAAGGTGAAAGCCTTCCTCCTGAGCAAATGCGATCACCTGCTCCGCGATCGGGTAAGGAATCGGCGTATGGGAGAGCGTCTCCCCGCTGGTCAGGTCGCGGACCATCGCACCGTTGTAACCGATGACCGGCGTGGTCAGTCCCAGCTCCTGATGGAACGGCCGCAACGTGGCGATCATCCGTCCGGAGACCAGGACGAAATAGACCCCTTTCCTCGTCACGCAGCGGACCGTCTCAACGGTGCGAGGCGAAAGGCGAAACTCGCTGTTGAGAAGCGTCCCGTCCATGTCGCAGGCGACCAGACGGATCGGGCGCTCCGGCTTAGGAATCTGCACCGACTTGGACATGCCTTCTCCTTGAAGACAGACGAAAGGCAGGGACCGAACACTCGGCGCCCTGCCTCATCGAGTTGGATGGATCCCTGAGCGCTTATTCCCATTCGGGCCGCTCGGCGAGGGCTATCGCATTGCGGTCTGCTTTGGAGCGCCCGGATAGGAGTTGGGGTCCTTGTCCGAGGTGCCGGCCTGCTGCTCCTGGTAGAAGGGGTACCCGTCGCCGTCGGCGTCCTGCTCAAACTGGCGGACCTTCTGCTCCGCCGCTCGGTAGAAGGGGGTGTCCTCGCCCAAGCTCATCGCGGCCTTGTACTGCCGATAAGCCTTTTCGAACTCCCGAATCGTTTCGTAGCAGACGGCCAAATTGTAGACCGCCTCGTCGCGGCGGAACCCCTGGGGGAACTTGTCGAGCATCTCCTGGTAGGCGTCGATCGCATCCAGATACCGACCGGCGTCTTGGTAAAGCCGGCCAATCTGGAAGGCGGCCTCTGCCGCAACGAAGGTCTCCGTCCAGACCTCTTCGATGATCATCCGATAGGCGGCAATGGCGGCCTCCGGCCAGAGCAGCGGTGGCTTCTCCCAAGCCATCGCGATCTGCTGGAGGGTCTGAGCCACCTGCTCGGTGTAGACGCCGTAAATCTCCGTCGGCAGCACCCGCCGACCGGCCTCCATGTACTGGACGGCCAGGTCCTTCCGCTTGCTCTGAACGTACGCCCAGTCCTCTTGAATCTGATCGAGCGCCTCCTTGGCATCGATCAGGAGCGTTCGGGCCTGTTCGGCCTCAAAGGACTTGGGAAATTCTTGAATCACTTTGGCAAACTCCGGCCAGCCGTCTAGGTAGTTATGAAACCCGTAGAAGTAGATGTTCCCAATCTGGAACTGCGCCTTGGCCGCCAGCCGATAGAACTCATCGCCTTCCGCTTGTGAACGGGCCTTGGCCTCCTCGACGACTCGCCGGTAGCGCTGGATTGCCGAGTCGTAATCGCCGAGCTCTTCAAAGGACTGAGCGACGCTGTACAGCGCGTTGAGCGCCTGAAGCCAGCGGTCCGGCGGAGCGTCTTGGGGGGTGTTGTCGTAAATGCGCTGGGCCTCGCGAATCCGCTCCCGGTTCCGCTGAAGGGCGGCCAGGTCGGTACGGGCAAGACTGGCCAAGTAGCCAGCAGGCTCCCGCTGAATGATCTCGTTCAACAGGCGCTGCGCCTCCTGATAGTTTGCCCCACCGGGAACGACCAAGCGCAGCTGAATCCGTGCCGCGCGGTACCGCGCTCGGTTCCCAAAGGACCCGTCCGGATCGATCTCGATGACGCGCAGGTACTTCTGATAGGCCTCCTGGAGCTTCTCGCGTCGCTTGTTATAGTCCTGCTCGCGGAAGGCGGCATCCTCGGCGCTCCGCGCGCTGGAGAAAGCCACCGCAGCACCGCCGGTAACCGTCGTCGCCACCTTGGCACAGCCGATCCAACCGGCGAGCAACATCAGTACCACCGACCCGATCAGCGCCCGACGGCTCCAAAGCCCGTGCATCTTTATCATCTTCGCCTCCTTACACGCTCCAACGTTCCGACTTTTGAGCTCTCGGGAATCCGGCTCGCTCCCTCCCGGCACGGCTAATTTAGCCGGATTCCTTTCGAAACGCAACGGTAATCTCTCCAGTCTGATTGACCTGGGCCACTCCAGAGGGGAGTCGCTCGAACTTCAGCCGCTTCACCCAGTCCAGGGCGAGCCGGTCCAGTTGGGCGCTTCCGGATTTCTCCAAGATGGTGACCTGAAGGACGTTCCCATCGGGATCCACCTGAAAGCGCAGCCGAACGGTGCCGCCCTCGGTGCCGGTCGTGCGGGGGGGTTCGGGTCGGTATACCAAGGCCCGCCCTTCTACCTCGCCGGTGATCCGAAAGCCCTCCGGCAGCGGCATCGCTCCGGTTCCCCTTCGCTCCTGCAGGGACGGGGAAGTGCCGCCCCGCTGCGGCAGCTCGCGCGGGCGGGGAACCGCTTGCCGATCCCCCTCCGCTCGATAGGGCGACTGGACTCTGGCCGGCGCAGTGGGGGGCAGTTGGGCCAGTCGCTCCGCCGTCAGCGACGATCCGCCGATCTCGCCGACCTCTGCCCGCTCCGTCGGAACGCCGTAGGCGGCCTCTTCGGGACTGAGCGCTTGAAGCGCGTCGGAGCGCGGCCCCGTCGCCAGGCGCTCCAAGAGCGGGTCGGTCAGGAGCCGGGCCGCCGTCGAGCTCGGGGGACTCCTCAAGTCGAAGCTCCATCTCCGGTGCCATCGTCCGAATCTGAGCGGGCACCGCGAAGGTCTCTTCTAGCCGCTCCGGCTGCTGCACCAGCGGTGGAAGCAGCTCGACGACGATCGCCGTCTCTGTGCGCATCCGTCGGGCGTACGAGTCGTTCGCCAGTGCTAGCCCCAACACAACAACAAAGATACCGTGGGCCAAAACCGCCCAGCCCAGATAGCGCCGAGGCACGCCTAAAAGCCAAAGCGCTCCAGCCAATGCCAGTACAAACCCCACAGCTCCAACGGCGACCCCCAACGCGAGAGTCCAGCCCGCTTCGAACATCTATCCCGACGCCTCCTCTTCCCAGTCAAACCGGATCCGCTCCCGAAGCTCGGCGGTGTCCATCTCCTTGAGCAGCACGTCCTGGGCCTTCAAAAACCGCACCAGCGCCAGCGCGTACCGGTGCATCTCCCGAACAACGGTGGCCGCTCGCTCTTGAAGATACTCGTGGGCAACGTAGGTGGGCACGGCGATGACCAGACCGGCAAAGGTGGTCAGCAGTGCGACGCTGATCCCGTCGGCGACGATCTTCAGTTGTGCTTCCCCCGCGTCGCTGCTCAGCGCCCCAAACGCCCGGATCATCCCCCAAACGGTCCCCAGGAGCCCTAAGAGCGGGGCCAGCGCCGCCACCATCCGAAGGAAATAAAGGTTTCGGTACAGCCCGTAGGTCTCACGGGATAAGTACTCCCGAAGCTCCCGCATCAGCTCCACAGGACCGAGCTGGCGCCGACGAATTCCCAGTCGGATCAGGCCGGTCATCACCATCGGACGACGCTCGCACAACTCGACGGCGGTGTCGTACTTCCCTTGCTCCAGAAGCCGATAGACGCGCGAGAGGTAGTCCGCGGGGATCAGGCGGTCGCGACGCAGGGCAACCACGCGCTCCAGAAAAATAGCGGTGCAGATCAGCGAAAAGAACAACAACGGGGCCAACATCGGCCCGCCTTTGGAAAGCTGTTCCAGTCCTTGAATCAGCTCCGAGAGAACCTCCATGGTTCCGCCTTTACAGTCGCGCTCGGACTCCGATCCCTCCGGCGTTTTGGTTCATCTGGTACACTCGATCGTCCGACGATCGATACTCCCGATACTTGCCCAGGCTGAACTGGCCAAACCCGTAAAGGCTGAGCTGGGGGACCAGGAGCCATTCCAGTTCCAGACTAATCCGCGCGTACGGGTCGAGAGAGCTCATGTCCTTCATAGCAGTATAACGCCGACCTCGAACGGCGAGCTCACCGGACATGCGCCATTTTGGATCCGGCTTCCAGGAGAGCCACAGGTCTCCACGCCAATCGGGTCGGTACGGGAGCCGGTCTCCGTTCTCCCCCCTGAGGAAGTCGCCGACTACCTGAGCGTAGAGGAACACGGATGCCCCCCGCGCCTGAAGCCGCAGCGACGACTGGAACCCTTTGGCGTCCTCCGCTGTCGGGGCCCAGAAGACGCCCTTTTCTTTCAGATCGTCCTCAACCTCGAGCCATTGCCATTCGTTTTGGTGGGCCACGTAGCCAAAGGAGACCTCCAGAAGCGCCCGCGGCAGGAGCCACATCCCTGCCTCTCCCTGTGCCTTCCAGGTTCGCCGCGCTGGAAGCCGGGTTTGGGCCATCGAGAAAAACTCAGAGTCCAGCCGCTCCACCGGGAACAGCTCGACGGCCCGGAGCCCCTCGATCCGGATTCGAAAGCGTTCGTTTGGGGCGCCGGTCCATCCCAGTCGAAACGGAACGTCCCCATCCCAGGGAGGGTCTGTCGCCGATCTTCTTTGGCGTCCGGAGCAACGCCGCGCCGATCTCCCAGTCCAGCCAGCCGGCCGGAAGAGCGACCCCCTGATCCTTCCACCCCAGGAGCACCAGGCCGGAGACCGCCGGCGACTCTTCCTGGAGCCCCTGGGCCCTCTGCGCGAATAGTTGGAGCTCCGGCCCACTCGGAGAGACGCCCCATTGCCCTTCTCGACGCACGCGAAGGGAGAGCTCGGTGATCCGCTCTCCAAGCCGTTCGGCGCCGCTGCCCTCCGGTCCTCCACGCAGGTCGGCAGCGGCCAGGGAGACACGCCAGCGACCTCCAACAAGGCTTGGCGGTCGCTCCGTCCAGCTTCCCCAGGCCGTCCATCGTCTCCGCGTCCACGGGACAGGACTCCGGGACCGACTCCCCATCCCGTCGCCGGAAGACGAAGGCGGTGGAACTGCTCCCATCGGTACGCAGCCTCGCTCAAGAAACGACCTTTCGGCGTTTCCTGTCTCAAAAAACCGCCCAACGAGAGCCGCGCTGTGGAGTCGCGTTCTTGAGTGTAGGCGTCGGTTTGGAACTCCCCGCCTGCGCGAAGCCCTCCACGGCGTTCTTCGGCTCCGAACGCGGAGCCAAACCGCATCCTCAGGCGTCCCGGCGCGGTGGCCTCCATTTCACCCTGGGCCAGCAAGGGAGCGGCCTCCTCGGGGCGATCCAATAGGCGGCGGTGGCCGGGGCGGGTTGCCGGAAACCGCCAAGGGCGCTCCTTGGGGTGAACCGCGAGGTAGGAGGTTCGCTCCGGCAGGTCGGTCGGGACCGAAAAGCTCCGCTCGGCGTAGACTGCCGTTACATCCACGATACGCCCCTCTACCCGTTCGGGGACCCCTTCCAGGCGAGGGACCTGGGTCTGGGCGCCGCTTCTCAGGAGCGGGCCGATCAGGAATGTCCCCAGCCCCACGGTGAGCAGGAGCGTTCGCGCCGTTCTCATTGCCCTGCCGCCTGTCCCTGACGGAGAACCTCCAGCCGGTTCCGGGCGAAGTTCAGGTACTGGTCCCACGCTTGAGTTCGGTTGGGGTGGTTCTCATATTCACTGATGGCCTTGTCGTACCATCGGATCGCCTGGTCGGGGCGGCCCGCCTTCTCGTAGGCGTCCCCGGCCTTACAGAGCGCCTGGAGCGCGCCAAACGGGGCGTGCGACCCGTACACCAGCGCTACGACTAGATAGGCGCGAGCCGCCTGTTCGAACTGCCGCAGGCCGATATAGGCATCCCCGGCGGCCAGTTGGGCGGAGACCACTAAATCCGGCGAGAAGGCGTCGGGGCTCTCGACGATCGGACGAACGGCCTCCAGCGCCTGGTCGTACCGGTTCAGCCGAAGCAGTACCTGGGCCAGATCGATCCGGGCCGCTCGCGCCTCTTCGGAGTTGGGATAATCGTTCAATAGGCGACGATAGGCGGCGATCTGCTCGTCTGGGCGGGTGCGCTCCCGCGCAATCTCGGCGAGCAGGAGGAGGGCGCGCGGCGCCTCCGAAACCTGGGGATAATCGGCCAGAAGAGTCTCCAAGAGCCGGCTCGCCTCCTGGAGATCCCGGCCCGGATGGTTCGGGTCCCGAAGCGTCCACGCCTGAAAGTACAACGAGCGGCCAATCAACTCCGGCGAGGCGTTCGGGAACGCCCGCACCTTCGCAAAGGCCTCCACCGCCTGAGCATAAGAGCGTAAGTTGTAATAACACCGACCGATCTCATACTGAGCCCGGGCCGCCTCCTCCGTGTCTCGATATCGGACGATCACCTCTTGGAATTCGACGATCGCCTGCTGGAACTCCTTCCGATCGAAATAGTAGACCCCGACAGAAAACTGAGCGTTGGGCGCTAGATCGCTTTCAGGGTACTGGGCCACCAGCTCCCTGAAGGCGGCGACCGCCTCCTCTCGGCGGTCCATCAGTTGATAGGTCAGCGCCACGGCAAACTGAGCGTCGTCGGCCAATCCACTCTTGGGGTAGAGCTTTTGGAGGTTCCGGTACGCTTCGATTGCCCGTTCGTACTCCTGAAGGTTGTAGTAAGCCTCACCCAGTTGGTAGTAGGCGTATTCCCGAATCGGCACCCGTCCCCGAACCCCAGTCGGGGAGGGCATCGTTGCCGAGGGGAACTTTTCGATGAGACGAAGGTATTCGGCTACCGCTTCGCGGTACTTCCGTTGCTTGAATCGCGCGTTGCCGAGGTAAAAGATGGCTTCAGGGACCAGATCGCTGTTGGGAAACCGGCTCAGGAACTCCTCAAAGCTCCGTTCCGCTTGGACGTAGTCCTCAACAACGTAGTGGG
Source organism: Candidatus Poribacteria bacterium (assembly GCA_026004875.1). Classification (GTDB taxonomy): domain Bacteria; phylum Poribacteria; class WGA-4E; genus BPJZ01. Next base: position 70,947 of record BPJZ01000008.1, read on the forward strand.
CCCAACCGATCCGATAGTAGGCGTCGTCCACCCATTCGCTGGTGGGATACCGCCGAATGAGCCGTTGGAACGTCTCGATCGCCTGTTGGTGCTGCCGAAGGTTCAGGTAGGCGATCCCCAGATCGAAGGTGGCTTTAGCGGCGAGAGCCTCAGGGAGCTCCTCTTGGCTCAACAACTCGCTCCATCGAGCGGCCGCCTCGCGGTATTGGCGGTTCCGGACCTCCGGATCGTTGGCGCTCTGAGCGACGGCAAAGAAGGTCCAGCCGATGTTGTAGGCGGCTTCTAGGCTCCGGGGAGACTGCGGATAGCGCTGGATCAGCTCCTCATACTGGGCGCGGGCCTCGGCATACTTCCCCTGTCGGTAGAGACTCTCCCCCAAAAAGAAGAGCGCGTCGGGAGCGTATCGGCTGTCAGGATAACGATTGAGCAGGGCGCGGGCCGAAGCGATCGCGCCGTCAAAGTTCTCCATCCGATACCGGGCCTGCATCTGCCAATAAAGCGCAGCGTCGGGCTGAGAGATCGGCGAGGCGGTCCCCCGATCGGCCAAAAAACGGTCGAAGGCCGAAGACGAATCGGCGTACCTTCCAGCGTGAAAGTATGCCACCCCCAGTTGAAACAGTGCGTCCCTTCGAAGCGGCGTCTCCAGCTCCAAGAGCCGGTTCAGCGCTTCAATCGCCGAGTCGTAGTCCTCTAAGGCCAGGTAGGCCGTCGCCTGTCCAAAAAGCGCGTCGTCGTAGTAGTCGGACCCCTCCGAGACGCGCCGATACCAGACAACCGCAGTGTTGTACTCCTCCAAGAGCCGGCGGGACTCTGCTAGGTACCATCGGGCCGCGTCTTGAAGCGGGCTCTCCAGCATCTCGGCGACGACCTCAAAGGCGAGAATCGCCTGACGGTAGTCGCCCAGCTGGAAGTACGCCCGACCGATGCTGTACTGGGCATCGTCGGCCAGCTCGCTCAGCGGAAAGGCGTCCAGAAACCGATTGAACTCGTAAATCGCCTCTTGGTACTGCCCTTGCTCGTAGAGCACCTCGCCGATCCAGTACTGGGCGTCTTCAGCGGCTGGAGAGTCGGCGTACCGCTGGGTCAACCGCTGAAACTGTTGACGGGCCTCGTCCGGTCGTTCCATCCGAAAGAGACATTGACCGATCCGCAGCTCTGCATCGGCGGCCAGATCTCGGTGTTGGGGCTCGGACCCGTACCGTTCGGCAAACTGACGGTACAGCTCCAGCGCCTCTTGCCAACGCTCCGCGAGAAAAAGCGATTCCGCTGCACGGTAGAGCGCGTCGGGGGCCTCCGGCGTGTTCGGGTACCGCTGGACGAACGCGCGGAACGCCTGGTAGGCCTCCTCAAAGCGTCCCAACCGGTAGAGCGCCCAACCCTTGCCGTACAGGGCCAACGGCGCCTCAGGAGACTCCCCGTAACGCTCCAGGACTCGCTGATAGGCCTCCAGCGCCCGAAGGTCGTTCCCGATCCGATAGTAGGCCTCTCCGATCAGATACAGCGAAAGGGAGGCCACTTCGGCCTCCTCTGTCCTTTGAGCCACCTCCTCTAGGGCTAGGATCGCCTCTTCGTACTTCCCCTCGTCGAACCAGGCCCGTCCCAGACCGTACAGGGCGTTCAGTTGAAGCGGGCTCTGGGGATAGTCGCCTTCTAGCTGTCGGTACAGGTCCGCCGCCACGGCGTACCGGCCCAACCGACGGGCCGATTCGGCCGCGTAGTAGAGCGCGTCGTCGGCCAGATCGCTGTTGGGGTACTGCTCCACAAAACGGATAAATTCCTGATAGGCGGTCTCGTAGTCTTCCGACTCGTAGAGCCGATGGGCAAAGAGGTAGTCGGTCCGCTCGTCCGCTAGCAGCGGCCGACCTCCCCAAAGGCCCAAAAGGACTCCCACCCCAATCCAAAGCGCAAGCCGTCGTCTTGCTGGAACGGTCCGCCGCTCTCGATCTGTTCTCATCTCTCCACCCGTACCGCGCGGAGTGCCTCCTCGTCGAGCTCCAACCCCAACCCTGGCCGGTCTGGAACGAACAGGTATCCGTCCTCAAAACGGAGCGGTTCCCGGAAGAGCGCGTTCAGTTCGGGCCGCTCGCCGGTGAACTCCTGAGGGCGACTGGCGTGCTGAAGCGCCGCCACCACGTGCAAGTTGGCCGCCGTACCGATCGTCGGTTGGGTCTGATGGGGAACAAAGTGCTTGTGGAACGTCTCGGCCAAAACACCGATCCGCCACATCTCCGAGATGCCGGCACACTTGACCACGTCCGGCTGAACGATATCCACCTTTGCCTGGAGAATCAGATCGCGGAACTGCCAGCGGGTGTATTCGTGCTCCCCGGCGGCAATCGGCACATCCAGGGCCTCGGCCACCTGGGCCAACCCCCCATAATCGTACTGCGGAACCGGCTCTTCAAAGTGGTAGATGCCGTAATCCTCAAAGCGCCGTCCCTGAGAGATGGCCGTCGAGACGGAGTAGCCGTTATTAGCGTCAAAGCTCAACGGCACCGCGTCGCCTAGAAACTTCCGGACCGCAACGAACATCCGAAAGTCCTTCTCCGGATCGACGTCCTGGCGATCCGCTCGCCAGTCCATTCGAATCTTAAAGGCTCGAAAGCCCTTCTCCTGATACTGGGCCACCTTCTGGACCATCTCCTCCACACTCATCCGAGCGCCGCCCCCAATGCTGGCGTACATCAACACCTTCTCCCGATAGCGGCCCCCTAGAAGCTTCCAGATCGGCAGGCCGGTGACCTTCCCCCGAATGTCCCAGAGGGCGATATCGATCCCGCTGATCGCCTCCGGCTGCACCCCCATCACCCCGAGCTTATAGGTGCGGAAGAACATCTTCCGCCAGAGCCGGTCCACGTCCAGCGGGTCCTCCCCCAGGACCAGCGGCTTGAGGGCCGTCTCGACAAAGTGGGCCAACACCGGGCCGTTCATCGGGCTGCACTCTCCGATTCCCTGGACCCCTTCGTCGGTGTGCACCTGGACGAAGACCGATCCCCAGGGGAGCAGGGAGACGGTCACGTCGGTGATCTTCATCGTGGCCCCCTTTCTAGCCGTGCCCGTTGGTCAAGTCACAAAAAGCAGCTGGCGCTCCCGCCGCGAGCTTTGGGCACACAAACCCGCCCTTGCGTTTAAGGATAGGCGATTCTCCGGGCCGACGCACCGGCGGCCTTACCAGTAGACCAGGTCCTTGAGGGTGACCAGCGCAAACAGGCCGATCAGCACTAAGACGCTGATCTGCTGGATCACCACCTGCCAGCGAGCGTCCAGCGGCTGACCCCGCACCGCCTCAAAGGCGAAGAAGAGCAACTGTCCGCCGTCCGCAATCGGAATCGGAAGCAGGTTGACGACGGCAAGGTTGATGCTAATAAACGCCGTCAGCGAGAGCACCGCTAACAGCGATGCCCAGGACCATCCCCCTCGGTTGAGCGTCTTCTGAGTGATGTTGACGATGCCCACCGGTCCGCTGATGTACTTGAACGAGACTTCGCCGACGACCAGCCGCTTTAAAAGCGAGAGCATCTGCTCCACTGTGTCGGTCGTCATCTGAGCGCCCGCACCGATGGCTGAAATCGGTCCGTGCCGGCGGACCGGAGGCGGTTGATACTCCACCGCGAGGCTTCGGCCGCTGGTCGGGTCCACCAGCTGCATCCGCTCCAGAAGCCGTAGCTCGCCTAGGCTCAACTCTCCTCGCCCTGCGGCGAAATTGGTCCGAAGTCGAAGCCCCGGAATTCGGAAATTCCCCTCCTCTGTGGCCGTCACCGGCGCCTCTAGGCGAGCCGTCTCCTTCCAGCGATAAAAGAGGAAGCGGCGCTCCCGCTCAAAGGTGAGCACGACTCGTCGCCCCTCAGCGGCGGCCTCTTGAAGCTCCTGGTGCACCCGTTGGTAATCCGCAACCGGAATCTCGTTGACGGTCACCAACCGGTCGTTCAGGTGAAGCGTCGCCGGATAGGGCGGATCGGGGTCCACGCCGCCGACGCGCACCTCCAGCTCCACCCGAACGGAGCGCTCCTCCAAGGTACCGTCGGGAAGCTCCACCTGAACCCGAACAAGGGACGGCACCCCGCGGTCTAGGAGCGCCTTCCGAACGGCCACCAGATCGGAGACGGGAACCCCCTCCACCGCGCGGACACGGGCCCCGTCCTCCGTCTCAACCCAGCGCTCTATCTGAACGGGGTGAAGACGTCCGTCCTCCGTTTCGACCTGAACCTGATTCCGCCCGGCCTCAAGCAAGTCGGCGAAGATCGAAGGCCCGTACACTGGCCGGCCTTCAACGGAGCGGATCGGGCTCCGAGAGAGCGTCCCGCCCTCCTCCTCTCGAACCAGAACCAGTTCTTGGCGAGGAGCGACGCCGATCTGACCGATCACCATCTTTCCGCGCAGAACGGCGCGAGGGGTGACCGTGACAGTCAACTGCTCCCCGTTTCGCTCGACGAGTAGCTCCACCGGCTGCTCTGGCCGAAGCATCACCTCCTGAGTTAGCTCCTCCCAGGACTCCAGACGTCGCCCGTCGACCGCTAGGATGCGGTCGCCCGGTCGAAGCCCGGCGGCCTCGGCCGGGAAGACCGCTTCCGGGTCGTCCCAATAGGTAATCCCTTGAGTGCTGGGCCGAAGCACCTCGCCGATCGGGGGCATCTGCTTTTCGGGAACCCCGACCATCGCCAGCCCCCAGAAGATCAAAAAGCCCAACACCAGGTTGCTCGCCGGCCCCGCCGCCACGACGAAGGCGCGCTTCCAAACGGGCGCCTGGTGGAACTCGCCCTCAAGGCGCTCCGCCTCGCTCGAGTACTCCCCGGGAAACTTCACGTAGCCTCCTGCGGGGATCATTGAAATCCGGTACTCCGTTCGCCCCCGCCGAAACCGAACAATCGGCGTTCCAAAGCCAATGGAGAACACTTCAGCGTGGATCCCCACCGCCTTGCCGGCCAAGAAGTGAGCCAGTTCGTGGACGAAGATCAGAAAGCTCAGGAACAACAGGGCGACCAGAATGCTCAGGAGGCTCATGGCCATTTTGCCTTCCGAAGGTAAGGGGGGATCGTCCGGGGGATGGCGCCCTCTTCGACGAGCCGTTGGGCCGTCTCCCGGGCCCAGCGATCGGCGGCCAGGACGGTCTCCAGGTTCTGCACAGGGATCGGCTCATGGCGTTCCATCGTCGCGGCGATCAACCGGGGAATCTCATCGAAGCGGATGCGGTGCTCTAAAAAAGCCGCAACCGCCACCTCATCAGCCGCGCTGAGCACCGCTGGGAGCGTCCCGCCCACCTCTGCGGCATAAGCGCACAGGTCCAGCGCCGGAAACCGCTCCCGGTCCGGCGGCTCAAAGCTGAGCGTGCCCACCTCAAGGAGCGAAAGTGAAGCCGCCGGTGTGGGAAGCCGGTACGGGTAACTCAGCGCATACTGAATGGGAATCCGCATGTCTGGCACCCCCAGTTGGGCCAGTACCGACCCATCAATGAATTCTACATAGGAGTGAACGATGCTCTGCGGATGCACGACGACAGCGATTTGATCCAGCTCCAGCCCAAACAGCCAACGGGCTTCGATCACCTCCAGGCCCTTGTTCATGAGCGTTGCCGAGTCTACGGTCACCTTCGGGCCCATCTCCCAGTTGGGGTGCTTCAAGGCCTGCTCTGGAGTGATGGAAGGAAACTTCTCGGCAGGGGTGTTTCGGAACGGTCCGCCGGAGGCGGTCAGGTAGACGCGCTTCAGCTCCTCCTTGCGGCGCATCCCCTCCAGGCACTGGAAGATCGCGCTGATCTCACTGTCCACGGGAAGAATACGGGCGCCGGACTCCTGCGCCGCCCGAACGACCAGCTCCCCGGCCAGGACCAGGGTCTCTTTGTTAACAAAGGCGATGTCAATTCCTTGTCGGAGCGCCTCCAGGGTTGGGAGCAACCCGGCGGCGCCCACGACCGCGGCGAGCATCAGGTCGGTTCCGGGGTAGGTGGCCGCTGCCAGCAGTCCTTCTAAGCCGGCGTGGACCTCGATCGTCTCCCCGCTCAGGCGGCGGCGCACCTCCTCGGCGGCTTCTAGGTCGGCCATTGCGACCATCCGAGGACGAAAGCGGTGCGCCTGCTCAACGATCGCTTCAACGCTCCGGTGTGCGGCCAGCGTCCAGACGGTAAAATGCTCCGGATGCGCGGCACAGACGTCTAAGGCGCTCCGTCCGATCGAGCCGGTAGAGCCGAGGATTGCGATTCGCTTCGGTTCGCTCATCCCGCGCGCCCCTCAAGCCAGAAGAGCCCGACGGCAAAGGGAAGGCTCAGCAGCAGGCTGTCCAGCCGATCCAGCAGGCCCCCGTGCCCGGGAAGCCAGGTGCCGGAATCCTTCACGCCGGCGTCGCGCTTCCAGGAGGACTCCAGTAGATCGCCCGCCGGTGCGAGGACGCCGATTCCCACGCTCCCGGCTAGGGCCCAGCCCAACCCCATCCCTAAGCCGTACCGAGCCCCGAGGAATCCGACCAGAAGGGCAGCAAGGAGCCCTCCCACGCTCCCTTCCCAGGTTTTCTTTGGGCTCAGCCGGGGAGCGAACGGCCTTCGGCCTGTCGCACGCCCAACGAAATAAGCTGCCGAGTCGGAAGCCCAGATCGTTCCCAGGAGCCAGAGGACTCCTCCTGCTCCGCCCAGAGCGTACAGCCTCAGGAGCGAACGGGCAAAGCACCAACCCACTACAAAGGCGGCCAAGAGGACCCCACCCAGATAGGCGGTTGCGCCTTCAGTTTGGCCCAGGAGGATCACTCGTACCCCGGAGGCCAGCAGCACTGCCAGAAGGATCGCTCCGCTCCATGGGTCCCCCACCCGCTCCGGCGACGGGAGAAACGCCGCCCGAACGGCCCACGCCAAGGACGCTCCAGCGACGACGCCCCACTCCCAGGCCCCGGCAGGGAGCCCTTTTGCTCGAAAGAGCCGACAGAACTCCCACGCCATCCCGAGGCTCAACAGGCCGACCACCCCAAAGACCCCTACGCCGCCCGGATTCCACCAGAGAACCGCGAGGACAAGGGGAATAAGAACACCGGCCGTGAGGATGCGGGTGCGCATGCAGCCTCGTCAAGGTATCTTCTTGATCTCCGAAGGCGCCGCTGCAAGGAGTCACAAGGGAGCAGGCGAAGGCTCGCCCTTGTTCCTTAACGGCTCGCTAGACGGTCATCAGCTCTTCTTCTTTTTCAGCGAGCAGTTGGTTGATCTCCTCGATATACCGGTCGGTCAACTTTTGGATCTCTTCCTGTTCTCGGCGGCTGTCGTCCTCGGAGATCTCTCCGGCTCGTTCCGCCTTCCGGATGGAGTCGATCACGTCGCGGCGGATGTTTCGGATGGCGACGCGGCCATCTTCGGCGATCTTTTTGACCAACCGGGCCAGATCGCGGCGGCGCTCCTCGGACAGCTCCGGCAGGACGATCCGGATGATGTTCCCGTCGGTAGAGGGCACCAACCCCAACGGCGAGCGGGCGATCGCCTTCTCGACCTCTTTGACGATGTTCTTGTCCCAGGGCTGGACGACCAGCAGGCGCGGTTCTGGAGCGGTAATCGAGGCCAGCTGGTTTAACGGCGTTTTGGTTCCATAGTACTCCACCTGGATGCTTTCCAAAAGCGCCGGCGAAGCGCGTCCGGTGCGGACGGTGTTGAACTCGTGAAGGGTGGCCTCGACCGCCTTTTTCATCCGGCTTTCTGCGTCACGGACCCAGGGGGAGCGCATCGTCCTGTCCTTTCCGCGTTAGGATTGGTCCTCTTGGTTCGCTTCCGGCAGGTGCTCGGCAACGGTCGCCGTCTGTCCCAAGAAGAATCGGGCGAAGCGTCGGATGACGATCCGTTCGCCCAGCTTGGCGACGGCCTCGCGCAGGAGCGTCTCTACATTCTTGGAGTCGTCCCGGATGTACGGCTGCTGCAGGAGACAGCGCTCTTCGTAGAACTTGCGCAGCCGTCCCTCGACGATCTTTTCGACGATATTCGCCGGCTTTCCCTCCTTCTCCGCCTGAGCCCGGAGGATGCGGCGCTCCTCCTCCAACACCTCCTCGGGAACGTCCTCCGGGGCGATGTACTGGGGGTTGGTGGCCGCGATCTGCATGGCGATCTCGTGCACGAGCTGCTGGAATTCGTCGGTTCGGGCGACAAAGTCGGTCTCGCAGTTGACCTCCACCAGAACGCCGATCTTTCCACCCTGATGAATATAGGAGGCGACCAGGCCTTCAGAGGCCGCCCGGTGGGCCTTCTGCTCGTAAGTCTTTAAGCCGCGCTCGCGCAGGATCGCAACGGCCTTTTGGAGGTCTCCTCCGGCCTCTTCCAAAGCCCGTTTACAGTCCATCATCCCCGCGCCGGTCTTCTCGCGGAGCTCTTTGACCATCGCCGCGGTAATCTGTGCCATTGTCTGCCGTCCTCCCTCTCTCCGGGCAGAAGCTGGAGCTCTTGCCCGACCTCTTTGGGTCTAAGCGTGTTTGGTTATTCGTCTTCTTCGTCGTCTGAGATGTCGGCCTCTTCTTCGTCGTCAAAAAGGGAGTAGCCCTCCTCGTCGAACGCTTCCTCTTCGCTTTCGACGGGGGCCTCATCGGTGGGCGCGGCGGCGAACTCCTCCTCGACCAGCGCCCCTTCGGAGCGGGCCGCGCGACCCTCCAAAATCGCGTCGGCGAAGGCGGAGACCAACAGTTGAATCGAGCGGATCGCGTCGTCGTTGGCGGGAATCGGATAGTCGATCGGGTCCGGATCGCAGTTGGTGTCTACCAGCGCCACGATGGGAATCTTCAGCTTGTTCGCCTCGGCCACCGCGATCCGTTCCTCGATCACGTCCACAATGATCACCGCTTGTGGGAGACGCCCCATCTTCCGGATGCCCTCCAGGTTACGGAGGAGCTTCTCATGTTCCCGTTGGAGCCGAAGGACCTCCTTCTTCGGCAACTCTTCGGTGATCTTGGGGTCTTCCAGGCGCTTCTCCACTTCATCCAGTCGAGCGATGCTCCGCTGGATGGTCTGGAAGTTGGTCAACATACCGCCCAGCCAGCGGTTGGTGACATAAAACTGTCCGCAACGGATCGCTTCGCTCTGAACGATCGGCTGAGCTTGGGGCTTTGTCCCCACAAAGAGGAACCGCCCCCCGGCCTGGGCGGTGTCGCGGAGGAAGTCACACGCCTCTCGGGCCATTCGCAACGTCTGCTGTAGATCGATGATGTGGATCCCTTGACGCACGCCGTAGATGTACGGCGCCATCTTGGGGTTCCATCGCTGCTTGCGGTGACCAAAGTGTACGCCCGCTTCTAGCAGGGCTCGCATTGTCAATTGAGGCACCGTTGCCGCTCCTTTGTTCTGGACTGGGGTTCCAACGTCCGCCTGGCGACTTCGGCTCCCTCAACCGTGCGCCTTTGGCGCCGGCACCCCCGGAAGCCCGCACAGGCGTGATGATTCCCTCGTCTCCGAGGCTTCAAAACCGTACCACATCCTCCCTTGCAAAAACAAGACCGGCGGCCCCTCGGCCCTGGCCGGAACGGTGCGGTCCCGTTGGCCTTCCCCGCTAACGGTTGACTGCGCCGGGGCCTCGTGGCATCGTAAGAGTGCGCCGCTTGGGGAGCCGAGGACGCCTGCGCCTTAACAGCGACTAGTCAAGGACAAAGCGATGCCGATTGCGCCGTTTCATCTGATGACCAAGCCGATCGGGCCGATCTGCAACCTGGATTGTAAATACTGCTATTATCTGGAAAAGGAGAACCTCTACCCGAAAAAGCACAGCTTCCGGATGGACGACCGAACGCTGGAGCTGTACATCCGGCAGTACATCGAAGCCCAAGAAGGGCCAGAGGTTCCCTTCGCTTGGCAGGGCGGCGAGCCGACGCTGATGGGCTTAGACTTCTTTAAGCGAGTCGTCGAACTCCAGCAAAAGTACTGTCCTCCCGGGAAGCGCATCACCAACGCCCTTCAAACGAACGGGACTCTCCTGAACGACGAATGGTGCGCCTTCTTCAAGGAGCACGGCTTTCTGATCGGCATCAGCATTGACGGGCCGCAGCAGGTGCACGATCGGTACCGAGTGGATAAGGGAGGGCGCCCAACCTGGCACCTGGTGATGCGTGGCCTGGAGTGCTTGAAGCGGCACCAAGTGGAGTTTAACACCCTCACCGTCGTTCATCGTTACAACTCGAAGGTTCCCCTGGAAGTCTACCGTTTCCTCAAGGAGCAGGGGTCCCGATTTATGCAGTTCATCCCGATCGTCGAACGGGTGGGGGAGGGCTCCGGTCGGGACGGGGAGCTGCTCTGGCTGGCCCCTCCGCCTCGGCTGCGACCCGACCCGGACGAGCTGGAGATCGAAGGGCCGCCGGTTACCCCTTGGAGCGTTCGACCGCTGGACTATGGGAACTTCCTCATCGCCATCTTTGACGAGTGGGTTCGAAACGACGTTGGAAAGGTTTTCATCCAGATTATTGAAGTTCAGCTGGGCAACTGGATGGGGCTGGGCGCCTCCCTGTGTGTCTTTACGGAGACCTGCGGGCGGGCGCTGGTCCTGGAGCATAACGGAGACGTGTACTCCTGCGATCACTACGTCTATCCGGAGTATAAGCTGGGGAACATTCACCAGACGCCGATTCAAGAGCTGGTCGAGTCGGAGTTCCAGCGCCAGTTTGGCCTGGACAAGCGGGAGACCCTTCCGCGCTACTGCTTGGAGTGTGATGTTCGCTTTGCCTGTAACGGTGAATGCCCCAAGCATCGCTTTTTGAAGACTCCAGAGGGAGAGCCGGGGCTGAACTACCTCTGCGCTGGGTACAAAAAGTTCTTCCGGCACATCGACCCGTACATGAAGACAATGGCCGCACTGCTCCGGCGGGGCCAGTCTCCGGCGCTGATCATGGAGATCGTCCGTCGCGAGGACGCCGAACGGGCTCAGGCGCGACGCTGGGCGACCGCCTCCCGGAACGACCCCTGCCCCTGTGGCAGCGGGAAGAAGTACAAGCACTGCCACTGGGAACAGATGCGAGGACGGGGCGCTCAGTCGAGGGCCGTCCTGCCGTGAGCTTTGAGCTGCTGACCCGGGACCCTCAAACTGCCGCGCGCTGCGGAAAGCTCCTGACGGCCCACGGAGCGGTTCAGACGCCGGCCTTTATGCCCGTTGGAACGCGAGCCAGCGTGAAGGCCGTCTCGCCGGAGGAGCTTCAAGAGTGTGGCGCTCAGATCATCCTTGCCAACACCTACCATCTGCTCCAACGTCCTGGGCCTCGGATCGTCGAACGGGCGGGCGGACTCCATCGGTTCATGGGATGGGAAGGACCGATCCTGACCGACTCCGGCGGGTACCAGGTCTTCTCCTTGAGCCAGCACCGAAGGATCGGCGAAGACGGAGTGATCTTCCGCTCGGAGTACGACGGTCAGACGATCCACCTGACGCCGGAGCTGTCCATCGAAGTTCAAAACGCCCTGGGGGCCGATATCATCATGGCCTTTGACGAATGTCCCCCCGCGAACGCCCCGTATGAGTATGTCCGCGAGGCGGTCGCCCGCACGCTCCGCTGGGCGGAACGCTCCCGCGCGGCTCACCGGCGTGACGACCAGCTCCTCTTTGGAATTGTTCAGGGGGGGCCCTATGAAGACCTCCGGCAGGAGAGCGCCCAGAAGACCGTCGCCTTGGACTTCCCCGGCTATGCGATTGGGGGGGTGAGCGTCGGCGAGGAGAAGTCGACGATGTACCGAGTCATCGAGCGGACCGCTCCTCTCTTGCCGGAGGACCGCCCTCGCTACTTAATGGGGGTCGGGACGCCGGAGGACATCCTCTTTGCGATCCGCTGCGGCGTGGACATGTTCGATTGTGTGTTGCCGACACGGAACGCCCGGCACGGCTATCTGTTCACCTCTCAGGGTCCGGTGCGCATTCGGAACGCTCGGCATCGAGAGGACTTCTCCCCCCTCGATCCCGAATGTGGCTGTTACACCTGTCGGCGGTTCACGCGGGCCTATCTCCGGCATCTGTACGTCGAAGGGGAGCCTCTGGCCCTTCGACTGCTGACCCTGCACAATCTGTATTTTTACCTTGCTCTCCTCCGTGGGGTGCGCCGAGCGATTGCCGCCGGGCGGTTCGGTGAGCTTTGGGGACGTCCCGCGGAGCTCTTCCGCTTAGGCCAGCCGAGCAACCGCTCCTCTTGATGGGGAGGACCGCCCTCAGAGGATCGCCCTCAAAGAAAAAAAGGGTGATCGCACCAAAACGACGATCACCCGTTCACGGCTAAGAAGAAAACAGGCCCGGAGAAGAAGCGCATGCATGGGGTGTATGCAGGCAAACCACACCTTTACATGCGGGGCTCAGCAACGTGAGCTGCTGAGCGGCGGAGGCCTGCAGCCGGCTTCTCTGGTGTGAACTTCACCTCCCTGAAGAAGCTCACGGCTGCACCCTCGCACCTCTATTGTAACACACTTTTAACCGTTGTCAAGCAAATTTTTCACGAATGCGTGGGAAATCCCGCTAGGCCTATTCCCCGGGCCTATTCCGCTGGCGTTCGACGGATCCAGACGGTCATCGGCGACGGCTCCCGATTCGCCCAGGCATAATAAGGGATCGCCCGAACCACCACCGGACGACGGAAGGAGTCGTCCTCAAAGGCATCTCGGTAGAGCTCGGCGTTCCAGGACTCTAGCTCGGTCGCCGAGCCGGGGAGGGTGATCACCGCGACTCCGTTCAAGAGGTCCCGCTCCAGCCGAACGTTGGGGGATCGGACCGGATGGATCTCCGTACACCAGGGGTCCTCCACTTGATCGTGTCCTTCTAGACAGTAGACGAGCGGTCCGCGCCTGATCGCTACCTTTCCCCCGTCCGCTTCGACAAGTGGATGAGCGACGAAGTATCGAACGGGCATCTCAAGGCGCAGCTCCAGGCGGTCCCCCGGTTGCCAGAGGCGATTAAGCGTGAGGTATTGGCCGGAGGAGGCCCGTCCCCCGACCGGCTCGTCGTTCAGCAGCAGCGTCGCGGCGGGACACCACTCCGGAACACGAAGCCGAATTGCTGCTGTCGTCGGGCTTTCCGGATCCACCCGGAGGACCACTCGCCCGTCCCAGGGGTAGTCGGTCTCCTGGCGAACGGCGAAGGAGCTCCCGCCGACCGAGAGAGTTGCTTGGCTGCTTGCGTAGAGGTGTACCCAGAAGCCTTCTGCGTCGGTGGAATAGACCATCCCCGGCAGTTGTCCCAAAAGTCGGGCGATGTTGGGGGGGCAACAGGCGCAGGTGAACCATCGCTGTCGGCGATGCCGCTCCCGCGCGGCCAGTGGGTTAACGTAGAAGTACTGTTTTCCGTCTAGGGAGATGCCGGACAGGGCGCCGTTATAGGCCGCCAGCTCGATCAGCTCGGCAAACCGGGACTCCGGCTTGGCCTGGAGCATGCGCCAGTTCCAAAAGATGTTGGCGATGGCCGCACAGGTCTCTGCGTAGGCGGTGGCGTTGGGAAGTTCGTAGTCGGCGCCGAAGGCCTCGCCCGCGTAGCGGGCCCCGACGCCACCGGTAATGTACATTCGCCGCTGAACCATATTGGCCCACATCTGCTCTAGAGGAGCCATCAAGGTCTCGTCGCCCGTCTCAAGGTATAGGTCGGTGGCTCCGGCGTTCAGATAGAGCGCCCGAACGGCGTGGCCGACCACCTCGCGCAGCTCCCGAAAGGGTCGGTGGTCCTGATGGTACTCGTGTCCGCCGATCGTCCGATGCCCCCGCCGATCGATGAAAAACTGGGCTAGCCGTAGGTATCGCTCTTCGCCGGTCTCTCGGTAGAGCTCGACCAGAGCCATCTCAATCTCAGGGTGTCCAGGAACGCCGTCCTTCTTCCCCGGCCCAAAGAGGGAGACGATCAGGTCGGCAAAGCGGACCGCGACCTCCAGGAGCTGGCTTCGGCCGGTCGCCCGATGGTAGGCGACCGCCGCCTGAAACAGATGACCCGCACAGTACAGCTCGTGCATGTCGCGAAGGTTGGACCAACGTTCCTTGGCTCGCTCAAAGGTGAAATAGGTGTTCAGGTAGCCGTCCTCCTCCTGGGCGTCGGCGATCTCAGCGATCACCCGTTCGGCCAGCTCCTCGATCTGCGGGTCCGGCCTCTGGGCCAGCGCATAGGCACAGGCCTCCAGCCACTTGTAGACGTCCGAGTCGTTGAAATAGAGCCCTTGGAAGTCGCCGGAGATCTTTCCTGCCGCCCGACGGAAGTTGTTGATCCGTCCGGTCTCCTCGAGGAGCTCGTACTGGGAGGGAAGCGTGACTTCCCGCAGGGTCTTCATCCGAGGGGCCCAGAAGTTGTCTTCCAGTTGAACCGCTTCGATGGGAACTGGCCGAAGGGCTGCGTGAGGACTTCGACTGGTCTCTACGATCACGGTTCGCAATGTGTTCATCACCGGGCTCCTTGAGAGTTAGGAGGGTTTGCCTTTTGGAGTATAGGCGCACGGACGGGATCTGTAAACGCTTGACGATTCCCCGCTGGAGTCGTATTCTGCCTGTGAAGGCGAACAGGGATGGAGTGAGGGGACTTGAAAGGCACGTTGAGCCAGGAACGGATAGCCCGAGTGGCGCTGGCGACGGTGTACGGCGTGAACCGTCGGCGGTGGGAGGCGCTGCTTGCTGCTTTCAGAACGGCGGAGGAGGTCTTCGCCGCGCCGATCACAGCGCTGGCAGCGGTCTCGGACGTGCGGATCAGCCTGGCGGAGCGAATCCTCGCCCAGCGGAGCCGCTGGGAGGAGATCCAAGAGCGGGCCGAACGCCTGGCTGCGCGGGGGGTCCTCTTCCACTTCCCAGACGAGGAGACCTATCCGGAGCGGTTGCGCGCCGTCAGCGATGCTCCGCCGCTCCTTTTGACGCTGGGCGACTTCAGCGTCTGGAACGGGCCGTGTGTGGCGGTGGTCGGTTGCCGGGAGCCGTCAGAGTGGGGCCGGCGGGGAGCCGACTGGGTCGCCCGGGAGGCCGCAGAATTAGGTTGGTGTGTGGTCAGCGGCCTGGCCCGGGGGGTGGATCAGATCGCCCACAGAGAGGCCCTCGAGGCGTTCCATCCCGACGGCAGCACGCTGGCCGTGCTTCCAACGCCGCCGGACAACGTCTACCCTCCGGGGAGCCGCTCCCTCGCGCGCCGGATCGTCCAGCGCGGCTGTTTGGTCTCCGAGCAGTTTGCTGGCCCCGTTCGACCGGAGCGGCTGGTCCAGCGAAACCGGATCATCAGCGGTCTTTCACTGGGCGTGATCGTCGTAGAGGCCGAACGGGGCGAAGGATCGCTCCATACGGCGCGTTACGCAGTTCACCAGCGGCGCCCCGTCGCCGTCTGGGGGGAGTTCCCCCAGGACGGCTGGCCGGAGGGAAATCGCCTCCTGGCGCACCATGGGGCGACCGTCATCACCCGGGAGAACTGGAGGGAGTGGCTCGCCCTGCTTCAAGAGGAAGGGGCCGACTACCGACCTCCGGGGCTGCTCTTTCATCTGGAAGAGGTGCTCCCGACGTTGTCTGGCTGAGGGAATTGTGTCAAAATTGTTGGCGCTGGCTGAAAGTTGGCGGCTTTTTCCTTTACACGGGGGTCTGAAGCTGCTAAACTACCGTAGAGAATCGGCCAGTGTTGCGGAGTTCGGAACGGCGATGCACTTCTGCTTCTATCTCTGCGAGATCGCGAGACCGCTCCGCAACGAGAAACGTCGAGTCCGGTGATTAGGTGGTCGCTGGACCGAAAGCTCGGAACCGGCGATCACGACGAGGTCCAGGGGGACATCCGGAGTTTCGCGGCTGTGGGAGCCCCTAGCAGTTCCCTCCGCGAAGCAAAAAACGCTTGCAATTTGCAGAGGCGTTGGTACACTGTCAGTCGTTCGCCCTCGCCCGGTTCGGCGAGGGTGAAGGGAAGTTCCAACCAAAGAGGAGTCGAGGACCATCATGAACAAGCCATTCCGATATCTGGCCTGGCTGTTGGTGCCCGCGCTGGCACTGACTCTGACGACGCTGCTCACCGCCTGCGGTGGTGAAGAAGAAGGGGAGGAGACGGCAGCACAGCTGGTCTCCGCCGATCCTGCGGACGGGTCCGAAATCCCTGAAGGGGCAACCGTGACGTTGACCTTCGACAAGGACCCTGGAACCTTGACCGCCACCGGTGCTGAGGTGACCGGCGGCGCTGGCACCCGCCGGACGATTAAGGTGACGGCAGAGACGGTAACCCTGACCTGGGACAACGGCGGCACCGCGACGCTGACCTACACCCTGCTGCCGCCCGACACGACGCCGCCCGCGCTGGTCAGCTCGACGCCCGCCGACGGCGCGACCGACCTGGAGGGGAGGGCCGGCGGACGTTACTGAGGTCGTCCTCGAGTTCGACGAGCCGATCGCCAAGGCGAACGTCCAGCTCTCCGAGGGCGGAACTAACCTCGGATGGCTCGCCAAGATTGATGGCAACAAGGTGATCCTCCAGGTCAAGCCCGGCGCCGAGCTGGTCAACGAAAAGACCTATGAGGTCACCGGCGAGGTGGAGGACGCTTCGGGGAACAAGACCCAGGTGAGCATCAGCTTCACCACCAAGGCGAAGCAGTAAATCACCTCGTCAATCGACCGATTTGTGAGGGCGTTGGGCGAGCTCTTAGGGCTTGCCCAACGTTCTTTTTTCAGAAGGAAGTACGCTATACTTCTCCCCGTAAGTCGGCCTCGACCTTGGTCTGATCTCCAACCGGTGAGGCGCTGATGATGAGTGTTCACGATACGGTTCCTCAGGACGAGCGGATCGTCCCTCGGACGCGACGGCACATCGAAATCTACGATACCACCCTTCGAGATGGGAGCCAGGCCGAAGGGGTTGCCTTTTCGGTAGAGGCCAAGTTGCGCCTCCTTCAGGAGTTTGACGCTATCGGGATTGATTTTGTCGAGGGCGGGTGGCCGTTCTCCAACCCCCGCGATCAGGAGTTCTATCGTCGGGCCGCGCTTCTTCCGCTCAAGCATGCACGACTGGTGCCGTTTGGCAGCACCCGGCGGAAGGAGTTCCCGCCGGAGGAGGACCCGAACCTCCACTCTCTGGTGGAGACCAAATGCCAGGCGGCGACTATCTTCGGCAAAAAGCTGGGACCTCCACGCGACGGATATCCTTAACGTCTCCCTGGACACGAACCTAGAGCTGATCGAAAGCTCCGTTCGGTTCCTCAGGCGCCAGGGCATGGAGGTGATCTACGACGCGGAGCACTTCTTTGACGGCTACAAAGCCAATCCCGCATACGCTCTGAAGACGCTCCAAGCCGCCCTGGAAGGGGGAGCAAGTCGGTTGGTGCTCTGCGACACCAACGGCGGCACTCTCCCCAGCGAGCTGGTCGCGATCGTTGACGAGGTGCACCGGGAGTTCCCCGAGGTGCCGTTGGGCATTCACGCGCATAACGACTCTGGCGTTGCAGTTGCTAACTCGATCCTGGCGGTCGAGCACGGTGTCACTCACGTGCAGGGCACCTTCAATGGATATGGGGAACGGTGCGGGAACGCGAACCTTTGCGCGATTATCCCCAACCTGGAGCTGAAGATGGGCTATCAGTGCCTCCTTCCCGGCGCGCTGACTCGGCTGACGACGCTCTCTCGTCTGGTCGCAGAACTGGCCAACCAGGCGCCGGACGAGCGACAACCCTACGTGGGGCGGTCGGCCTTCGCCCATAAGGGGGGGCGTGCACATTGACGCGGCTCGGAAGAACCGCATCTCTTACGAACATATCCCCCCGGAGGCGGTGGGGAATCAAACCCGGATTCTCATCTCCGACCAAGCGGGCAAAAGCGCTATCGTCGAGAAGCTGGAACGAGAGTACCCCAACCTGGACAAACGCTCACCAGAGACCCAAAGGGTCTTTGAGCAGCTGAAGCAGGCCGAACGAGAGGGCTACCAGTTCGAAGGGGCGGAGGCCTCCTTCTTCCTGCTGGCCCAAAAGGCGCTGGGCACCTATCAGCCTACCTTTCACCTGCACGGCTTTCGGATCATCATCGAGAAGTTCGAGCAACACGGCATGCGGGCCGAAGCGACGATCAAAGTGCGCGAGCCCAACGGCCTTGAGGAGCACACCGCCGCTGAAGGCGACGGGCCGGTCAACGCCCTGGACAACGCCCTCCGAAAGGCGTTGGAGCGGTTCTACCCCTTCCTCCAGGAGGTGAAGTTGACCGATTACACCGTCCGGGTTCTCGACTCGAAGGCCTCTACGGCGGCGCGGGTGCGGGTGCTGATCGAGTCCACCGACGGCGACGAGACGTGGGGGACCGTGGGCGTCTCGGAGAACATTATCGAGGCCTCCTGGATGGCCTTAGTGGATAGCTTCGAGTACAAAATCCTCAAAGAGCAACGAAAGCACCGGACAAACGCTACCCGTCCGGAGCTTTAAGCGTCTTGGTCTCTAGTTGTCCGTCGTTCTGAGTCGGAAAACCCTTCGTTTTGATCCCTGTGCGGGGGCCGCTTCTGTGAGCGTTCTGGATCGGCTGCCGGATCGGCGGCTTTGTCTGATCGTCAACCCGACCGCCGGCAAAGGCTCGGCAAAACACCGACTCGCCCGGCTTCAGGAACGGCTGAACGCTGCTGGATTTCTCGTCGACGTCTGGGAGACCAAACGACGCGGCCATGCGACTGAGCTGGCCCAACGGGCCGTTGAGGCGGGATTCCCTTTAGTCGCCGTCCTGGGCGGCGACGGGACCGTTCGGGAGGTCGCCTCAGCGCTTGTCCACACCCCGACGGTGTTAGCGATCCTGCCTTTTGGGTCGGGAAACGACCTGGCCCGTTCCCTTCACATCCCCCGGACGATCCCCGGGGCCTCTCGGCTGTTGTGGCAGCGGAGCAAGGTCGTGACGATTGATGTGGGGATCGAAACGGAGGGGGCGTTTTACTTCACACTCCACAGCGCTTTGGGCTTTGCTGCCGACGTGAGTCATCACGCGGCCCAGTTCCGAGTCTTTCAAGGCTCGGCGGCTTATTTTATGGGGGTCTTCAAGGCGTTGTGGAAGATGCGACCGATTCCGTTGCAAATCCGGCTTGACGAGGAGGTTCTCCGGCGGGAAGCCCTTTTTGCGATGGTCCTCAACTCTCCTTACTGCGGCGGCGGCCAATGGATGGCCCCTCAGGCCAACCCGCACGACGGAACGCTCAATCTGGTCCTTGTGGACCCCGTCTCCCGCCTAGAGCTGGTCAAGACCTTTCCGAGGGTCTATTCCGGCCGCCATGTGGAGCATCCGGCGTTCCACTTGTACCAGGCGCGTGAAGTGGTGGTCGAACCGGAAGGATCGGCGCGGCGAATTGTGGACGGGGATGAGATCCCGCCAGGACCGATCCGCGCCCGCGTTTTGCCGGGGGCGCTGCGCGTCTTGGTGCCGGAGGACTATTCGCTCTCCTCTTTGGACCCCTCCGATTCGGAAGGACCAGAGATGCCGTAGCGCTCCAGCTTCCGGTAGAGCGTTCGGAGTCCAATTCCCAACAGCTGAGCGGCTCGGGTTTTGTTCCAGCCGGTTGCCTCGAGGGTGCGGAGGATCGCCTCGCGCTCGATCTCGTCCATGCTCATCCCGACGGGGAAGCGTACCCCTTGGTTCTCAAAGTTATCCTCCCGTTGAATCTCCTCCGGCAGGTCTTCTCGTCGGATCGTTTCCCCCTCGATGTTCAGCACCAGGTAGGAGATCAGGTTGCGCAGCTCCCGAACGTTCCCCGGCCAATGGTACCGCTGAAGGGCCTCTAACGCGGCGGGCTCCAGGTGCTTGAGCGGCGTTCCGTACTCCCTGCAGGCCTCGCGCAGGAAGTGGGCCACCAACAGCGGGATGTCCTCCTTTCGCTCGCGAAGGGGTGGCAGCTCAATCGGAAAGACCTTGAGCCGATGGTAGAGGTCCTCCCGAAAGCGGCCCTCACGGACGGCCTCCTCGAGGTCTCGGTTGGTGGCCGCCAAGATGCGCACGTCCACGGCGATCGGTCGGGTCCCGCCGACCCGGTAGATCTCCTTCTCTTCCAGGACGCGCAACAGCTTCGCCTGGGCTTCCAGGGTCATCTCTCCGATCTCGTCTAACAGGAGCGTTCCACCGTTGGCCTCTTCAAAATAACCGGGCTTGTCCCGAACCGCACCGGTGAACGCCCCGCGGACGTAACCGAACAACTCGCTTTCGACCAGCTCGCGAGTCACGGCGGCGCAGTTGAAGGCCAGGAACCGGCGATTGCGTCGAGGGCTGAGGTTGTGAATCGCCCGGGCCACCAGCTCCTTACCGGTGCCGCTCTCCCCGAGGATCAGAACGGTGGCGTTGGTCGGTGCCACCCGTCGAATCTTCCGGAAGACCTCCTGCATCTTCGGCGAGCGGCCGATGATGTTCTCCAGGCCGACCAGGTCGTCAAGCTGCTCTCGGAGCGCCCGGTTCTGAGCGGCCAGGTCGTGCTTTTCGAGGGCCTTCCGAACCCGAACGCGTGTCGTCTGAACGTCCAACGGCTTCTGGAGGAAGTCGGCGGCCCCCGCCTGCATCGCCTCGACCGCCTCCTCGATCGAGCCGTAGCCGGTGATCACCACCACTTGGACGTCGGGACGCACCTCCTTCGCCCGTCGGAGCAGCTCTTGGCCATCCATGCCGGGCATCTTAAGGTCGGTGAGCAGGACGGCTACCTCCTCGTCCTCCAGCACCTGAAGGGCTTCCTCGCCGTTGGCCGCTGTCCGGACCCGAACCGGCTCGCGACGGAAGATGCGGGCGATCTGTTCCCGCTCGGCGGGGTCGTCGTCCACCACCAGCACCAACGGACGCTGCTCGACGGCCTGCGAAACGCTCATCCGCTCGCCTTCCCAGTGGGGAGCTGGATTCGAAACTCGGCCCCCGCTCCCGGTTGGCTCCTCACCTGAATCGTCCCGTCGTGCAGGTCTACTACCTGCTTGACGACGGCCAACCCTAGACCGGTTCCCTCCGGCTTGGTCGAAAAGAACGGCTCGAAGATGCGCTCCTGCATCTGGGGCGGAATTCCGGGTCCGGTGTCTCTCAAACGAACTTCGACCCGATCCCCCTGAGGGAGGAGCTCCACGGTCAACGTTCCTCCCTTCTCCTCCATCGCCTGAAAGGCGTTCAAGATCAGGTTCAAAAAGGCCTGCCGTAACAGCGCCGGGTCGGCCAGAACCGGAGATGACGGCTGTAGCCGCTTCTCGATGCGAATGCCGTGCTGTTCCGCTTCCGGCTCAACGAACTCTAACAGCTCTTCCAGCAGGGGGGCCAGCAGAACGGGACGCTTTTCTGCGACGCCCAGCCGCGCGAATCGGTGGAAGTCCTCGACGATCCGCTCGAGTCGGTTCAACTCGGCGCGGAGCCGCCGCACCTCCTCGAGCAGCTCGTCGGGAGAGAGCTCCTCGCCCGCTTGAAGCTCCTCTTCCAGCAGCTGCAGCCGGATGCTCAGCGTGTTCAGCGGGTTCCGGATCTCGTGGGCCAGCCCCCGCGCTAGATTCCGCATGGACATCGTTCGCAACGGCTGCGCCTGCCGCACGCGCCTCCAGGCGCCCCGCACGCCGAAGCCGACCCCTAAGCCAACGGCCAACCCGATCAAACCACCCCAAAGCCATTCCACAAAGCTTCCTCGGTCAGTCCAACAGCGCTGCCCGCGGCCGCAGCATCATCATGATTGGACTGGCAATGTAGATCGAAGAATAGGTCCCCACGATGATCCCAAAAGTCAACGCCAGCGAAAACGTCCGCAGCTCCCCAGGGCCGGAAACCGCCAAGATCATCAGCACGACAAAGAGCGTGGTCAGCGAGGTCAGCAGCGTCCGGGGTGAGCATCTGAGTGATGCTCGTGTTGACCAAGGCCACCAAGGGCATATCCCGTAACAACCGTTGGTTCTCTCGAATCCGGTCGAAGACGACGATCGTATCGTTCACCGAGTACCCCACGACCGTCAGGAACGCCGCTAGCGTCGGAAGGTTAATCTCTAAACCGAAAGCAGCAAACAGACCCAGCGTGATCATTACGTCGTGGACCAACGCCACAACCGCTCCGACGGCAAAGCGCCAGTGAAACCGCAGCGAAATGTAAAGCAGCAGCAGGCCCAGCGAAAGCACGATCATGATCACCCCTCGCCGCTGGAGGTCCTGGCCGACGTTAGCCCCTACCTCAGTAATCGAGAAGTCCTCCAGCGGAAACCGCTCGCCTAAGAGCTGTACGATCCGCTGACCGGTGCCCGCCTCCTCGACGGTCGTGTCGATGAGAAACTCGTTCCCCGGCGCGGTGACCACCTTTGCCGAGCTGAAACCGGCCTCGGCCAGCGCCGAACGCACCGCCTCTGCGGAAACCGACTCCGAGAACTTAACGACCAAATGCACGCCGCCCTGAAAGTCGATCCCAAGGTTCAGGCCTCGGAAGGCCATCAGGCCGATCCCCAAAAGGATCAGCGCCGCCGAAAGCGCAAAGCAGATCCGTCGAGCCCCCATGAAGTTGATGACACGATCCACGCCGATCCTCCCTCGTTCCCGTTCCTATCGCCGTCCGCCGCCAAAGAGCGGGTAGATCGGCAACGTCTTGTCCCGTCGCCCTTCGTAGAGCCGGAAGAACTCACGCGTGACGAACAGCGCGGTGAACATGCTGGTGATAATCCCAACGCTCAGCGTAACGCCAAACCCCCGCACCGGCCCGGTTCCAAATTGGATCAACACCAACGCCGTTAGGATGGTCGTCAGGTTGGCGTCAAAGATGGTCCAGAAGACCCGCCCGTATCCGGCGTTGATCGCTGAGGTGACCGACTTTCCGCTCCGTAGCTCCTCTTTGATCCGTTCGTTGATCAGCACGTTGGCGTCCACGGCCATGCCGATCGTCAAGACTAAGCCGGCGATGCCGGGGAGTGTCAGCGTTGCGCCAAACATCGCCAGCGCCGCAAGGATAAAGAGCCCGTTCAAGAGCAGGGCCACCGTCGCAAAGACGCCTCCCATCCGGTAGTAGAAGATCATAAAGAGCAGCACGAGCACCATTCCTAGCGCGGCGGCCTGCGCGCCGTGACGGATCGCTTCACGGCCCAGGCTGGGGCCGACCGTCCGCTCCTCAGCAATCTTGACACCAACGGGGAAGGCCCCAGCCCGGAGGATGCGGGCCAGATCGTGGGCCTCCTGTTCGGTGAAGTTCCCGCGGATAATCGCCTCGCCGCCCAGGATCGGCTCGTCAATGCGTGGATAGGAGACGACGACGTTGTCCAAGACGATCGCCAGCGATTCGCCGACGTGTTCGGCGGTCGCCTTACCAAAGGCGCGGCGGCCGTTGGCGTTAAACTTGATCGCAACCACAATGTCGGCAAAGTAGCGCTGTGTCGTCGCTCGGACCAGATCGGTTCCCGTCACGACCGGCGTTCGCTCGACGACCAACCAACGCCCCTCCCGGTCAAAGAGGACCTCCGCGTCGGAGGGAATCTGATCCGGAGTGGGCGGCTCGCCGGTTCCCACCCAGGGGCTGCCGCCCCGTTGCTTGACGAGTCGGAACTCCAGGCGGCCCATCGTCTTGACGACGTTGGCCGCCGCTGAGGAGTCTCGCGCTCCGGGCAACTGAACGATGATCCGAGGGCGATTCGGCTCCCGGCGGATGTCCGGCTCGGCGACGCCGAAGGCGTCTACGCGGTTACGGAGCACCTCCAGCACCTGGGCAACGGCCTGCTCCTGTTGTTCTTCCAACCGACTCGGATCGAGCCGGAGCCGATAGAGGACCAACCCCTCTGCGTTCGGCTGGCCGTTGTTGATCGGCTCCCACTGGACCGTCTCCAGGCCGTCAAAATAGGCCTCTGTGTCGGCCTTCCGGGTGTCTCCCGGTTGACCCCACTCGGGGTTTGGCTTGATCACCACGATCAGGCTGTCGCCCTCTGAGCGCACTTCGCGGCAGTTCACCCGGTACCGCTCCCGGAGGTCGCTCCGGATGTTTCGTTGGAGCTCCTCGGCCAGCTGACGCTGGGCCTCCTCCATGTCCAGCTCTAAGACCAGGTAGACGCCGCCCTTTAGGTCCAGCCCCAACTGGATGCGGCTCTCGGGAAAGATAGACCCTCGCGCCCAGAGCGGAAGCTTTCCGTAAAGATGCATCGCTTCCAGCGCCTGCGCCGGCGGATACTCCTCGAGATTCTCCCATTTCATGGTGAGCTTCGATTGGACGTGCCGGGCGTCTTCCAGCGGTGAGGGCGAACCGTTAATCGTCACACCTTTCAGGCCGATCGCTTCTGCTCGCTGCCGGAGCACCGTGGCCAGCTGCCGAAAGGCCCGATTGAGCTCAGCCGCCGTCCGGATGCCGCTCAACTCAAACTCCAAACCGTCCTCGAGAACGATCGGCTTCTCAACGCGGCGGGTGTCCTGGAGCTCCCGTGGCAGGTAGCCGAACATCGGTTCGTAAAACCCCGGCAAGCTCGGCAACAGATAGGCTATCGCCACCAACACCAAAAAAACGATCAGCGCAACACGCCACCACCGTACCCGTTGCATCTTTGGTGTTCCCTAAAATCGGTCTGTAGCCTGGAACCTTCGTTTCGCTTCGACGCGCCCCGTGCTCGAATCACAAAAACGGCACGGAGTGTACGGTAAACGGTAGCGCGCTGGGAAGTCAAGTATTTGTCCAGGCGCAACAGGTGACAACTCTCCCTTGTCTTCCCGCTCGAACCGCTTTAGAATGCGGCTCCACCGATCAAAGAAGGAAACAACTCAGGAGGGGTTCGCATGAGTTCGGTTATCGAGCAGTCGGCGCGGGAGCGCGCCCGTGAGCTGGCCGCTCGCGGCGCAGTTGACGAACTGACCGGGATGCTCTGCTCCCAAGACTGGCGCGAGCGGCAGGAGGCGGCCTTTGCCCTCAGCCAGATGGGCTCCGTAGTCGTCGAGCCGATGATTCGGGTTCTTGGCAACCGAGAGCTGAGCTGGGAAGCGCGAGGCCACGCCGCTTGGGTACTCCGGCACGTCGGGGGACCCCTCCGCTCGTCCGGCGCTCCTTGAGGCGCTCGCCGACGAGGACGGCCACGTCCGAGGCTACGCGGCCTACGCCCTCGGCCGGATCGGCGATCGCTCCTGCGTCTCGGCGCTGATCGAGGCCTATCATCGAGACGACCAGAACTACTGCCACTGCCGACACTGGATTGTAACCGCCCTAGGAGAGATCGGAGACCCCGCCGCTGAGGAGTTCTTGAAGACCGTTGCCGAGTCGGACCCGGACGGCGGCGTTCGCCTCTCTGCCCAACGTGCCCTCAGGGCGATCGAGGAGGCTTAAAGCCATCGTCGGCGGCGGAACCAGAGCAGCAACCCAAGCGCGATCGCCGTCATCACGCCAAGCGCGATCGGATAGCCGTTAGTACCAGTTCAGCTCCGGCATGTTCCACGGCGAAACGTCCGGGTTGAAGTTCATCCCGTAGATGCCAGCAATGAAGCTCAGCGGGATGAAGATCGTCGCGATGATGGTCAGCACCTTCATCACTTCGTTCATCCGGTAGCTGACCATCGAGAGCGCAAAGTTCATCAGTGCGGAGGCCACGTCGCGGGCGTACTCGATCATATCAATCGTCCGCTTGACGTGGTCCTCGAGGTCCCGCCAGTAGACATAAGTTGAGGCGTCCAGATACGGCGACTCCTCGCCGAGGAAGCGTTCCAGCGCCACCGAAAAGGGGAGCAACGCGCGGCGGAGCGCTGCCAGGTCGCTCTGAAGTGCGTGAATCCGATAGATCAGTTCGTGGGTCGTCTCGTGAAGTACCTTCTCCTCGGTGGACTCCAAAAGGTCCGCGTAAAAGCCCAGTACGTCGGTGTAGCCCTCGATCACCGCGTCCAAGAGCGCGTAGACCAGGTAGTCCGTCGGACGGGTGCGAATCCGTCCGCGCCCCTCCAGAATCCGACGGCGTACCGGATCGAGCGGGTCGCCCGGCTCTTCCTGAAAGGTAATCACGACGTTCTTGAGGAGAAAGACGCTTAGTTGCTCCGAACGCGGCTGAAGCTCCTCTCTGCCCTCCATGAACACCATCCGAAGCACAAAGTACAGATGGTTCGGATAGTCCTCAATCTTGGGGCGCTGACGGGTGTTAACCGTATCCTCCATCGCTAGCTGGTGGAGACCAAAGCGCTCCCCGATCGCTCGGATGCGCTCGACGTCCTGAAGGCCCACCACGTTGATCCAGAGGATCGGGTACCGATCCGCGAGACGGTCCAGCTCGTCGAGGTCTTGGAGGTCGGCGAGCTGTTCCGCTCCGTCGGGGCCAAAGGCGACTAGTTGAACCGTCGTCGGGTGGGCGTCTGCATGGGCGATCAACGTTCCGGACGGCTCTGAGGGCGGCGTGCGATGGTGAAACGCCCAGCCGGGAACCAGCCGCCGCCACTGGTCGCGCAGCAGTCCCATCGTCTATCGCTCCTCTCTTCGTGGGCGGCTCATCAGCTCTGCCCAGAACGAGGGGATCGGGCGGTTCATGTTGTCCTCAAACTCGCGCGGAGCGTCTTTGAGGAACTCGTAGAGCGCTTCAGTCAAGGGCAGGGGGAACCCTTGCTCCTGGGCCTCCGCCAGGAAGTACGGGAGCTCCGGGAACTTCACAAAGACCGTTCTGCCCTCCTGTACCTGTCGGGCGACGGCGGCAAACAGCGCTCTCCAGCCGCTCTCTCCCCCGACGCCTTGGAGGATCGGCTCGATCGGAACACCGGCCCGGACGCCAAAGGCCAGCGCTTCGAGATAAGCGGCCGCTCCCAAGCCCATCGCCAGTTGATTGACCCCCTTGACCACCTGGCCGCTGCCGCTGGGGCCGCAGTAGACGACATGTTCCGGATCGCCGAGCGCGTAAAGAATCGGAAGGCAACGTTCAAAGATCTCCCGATCGCCCCCTGCAAAACATGTGAAGCGTGCCGGTTGCCGAGCCGTGCGGTCCGCCGCTGACCGGTACATCCAGGAGAGCGACGCCTCGCTCTGCAAAGGCCTTCGCCAACCGACGGGTCTCGCCAGCAACCGTTGTCCCCAGGTCGATCAGCACCTGTCCGCTCCGCATCAGGGGGAGGAGCTCCGTCTCGGCCACCTGGACAAAGACCGCCGAGCTGGGAAGGCTGGTCATCACCACCTCGACCGCAGCGACCAGCTCGGCTACGTGCTGGGCTCCCCTCGCTCCGGCCTTCACGGCCGCCGCCACCCGTTCGGGGCGCAGATCGTACGCCCAGACCGAGAACCCAGCTCGCAACAGCGTCGGCACCATCGCTCCGCCCATCTGTCCCAGTCCGATCATTCCCAACCGTTCCATGATTTCCGTTTCCCTTCGGTTCCTTCTCTGAATTTGGGGCCATTGTGCCACGGAGGACAACAGGTTGACATCTCCGACGGGGTCTCCTCACCATTGGAGACGGTGCCCTTTTCGGTCCAGAGAAGAAGAAAGGAGCATTTGCCCCAGGCCATGCAGACGGCGGCCCAGAAGCCCCACCAGCCCAAGGAGGATCTTACTTCGGTCCTTCGTTACCTCCTGCGCGTCCTCGCCTTTGGGTCGCTGCTCACCGTCCTGCTGGTCTACTGGATCGTTTCAGCGGAGAACCGGGTCGTCTGGGAGCTGACCGACTTTTCGTTCTTTCCGACGGTGCTCTTTGCTCTCTTCTTTTTGGTTCTCGCCAACCTCGGGCTCCGTCGCGTCCGTCCACGCTGGGCCTTCACCGACCAGGAGCTGGCGACCGTTTACGTCATGGTTTCGATCGCCACGGCGATGGCCGGGCACGACGTCATCCGCCAGCTGGTGCCGCTGATTGGAAACCCTTTTTGGTTCGCTACGCCAGAGAACGAATGGGCGGAGCTGTTTCACCACTACCTTCCCAGCTGGCTGACCGTCTCCGACCTGGACGTGCTCCGAGGCTACTATCAGGGCGGCGATTCCTTCTGGCAGCCGAAGGTCGTTCGCGCCTGGGCGATCCCTTTTGTCGCCTGGTCTGCGTTTGTGATCGCCGCGCTGGTGGTGATGCTCTGCTTGAACATCGTCCTTCGTAAGCAATGGATTCAATACGAGAAGCTGAACTACCCGATCGCCCAGATGCCGATTGAGGTGATCGGACGGCCAGGAAACTTCTACGGCAACCCGCTGATGTGGGCCGGTTTTGGACTGGCTTTCCTTCTAGAGATCGCCGCAGGGCTCCACTATCTCTATCCCGCCTTTCCCTTCGTCCCGATGAAGTACAACCTGACCCCCTTCTTTCGGGAGAAGCCCTGGAACGCCGCCAGCACTGTGGCGATCTACGTTTACCCCTTTGCGACGGGTTTAGGCTACCTGATGCCGCTGGACCTGTCGTTTTCGCTTTGGTTCTTCTACCTGTTTGGAAAGCTTCAACTGGTAAGCTTTGCTGCGATCGGCTGGCCGACGGGGAGCGCCTGGATGGGAGAGTTTCGCGGTGGCGCATGGCTCTCCATCGCGTTAGTTGCCCTTTGGACAAGCCGCCGGCACATCGGTCGCGTGCTGGCCGCTGCCTTAGGAATGGACCGCAGCGCCCAGGCCGAGCGAGACCCGGTCTACCGTTGGGCCCTGGTGGGGTTGGTCCTTGGAAGTCTGTTTATCTTTCTTTTCTGGTTGGCCGCTGGCATGTCTTGGTGGATGGTTCTCCTTTACTTTGGTCTCTACTTTTTGTTGGTTATCGCGATGACCCGAATGCGCGCCGAGCTGGGACCGCCCACCCATGAGCTACACGATATGCATCCGGATCGGATTCTGGTGACCTTCTTGGGGACCCGGCCGTTTGGAGCGCAGAATCTGACGTTGACCCGTCTCAACTCCTGGCTCGCCTATGGGTACCGCTGCCATCCGGCGCCGCACCAGATGGAGGGCTTCAAGATCGGTTCCGTGCTGAACGTCCGCGACGGTCGGCTGATCGGGGCGATGCTGCTGGCTGGAGCCGTCGGAACGGTGGTCTCGATCGGGGCCCATATCGTGCTGTACTACCAGTACCGCTTCGCTCAGTGGGGGGTGGGGGAGTTCAACGTCCTGGCGAGCTGGATCAGCAATCCTCGTGGCCCCGATCTGATCAACATCTACCGAATTCTCGCCGGCTTTTCGTTTGCGACCTTTTTAGCGGCGATGAAGCGACGGTTCCTCTGGTGGCCCTTCTATCCGGTCGGATACGCCGTCGGCGGCGGTTGGGCGATTGGGGTGGATGTGGTTTTCGATCTTTCTGGGCTGGGCAATTAAGCGGATCGTCTTCTCCTTTGGCGGGGTGGGAACCTACCGTCGGGCCTTGCCGTTCTTTCTGGGGATGATCTTTGGCCAGTTCCTGGCGGGAAGTCTCTGGAGCTTAATCGGTGTCCTGACCGATCGGAATATGTATACGCTGTTCCCCTGAAGCTGTCGCCTCGCGGGATTGTGCAGATGAGTCGCTCTCCGAACGATCCCTTCCGGCTGCGTTCCGACGAACAGGGGATGGCCGCCGTTCTTGTTCGCCTTAGGGGAAGGTGCTACGCTTCCTTTCGGTTATTTTTTAGCTCTTGAGCGGAGAGGAGCGCATGAGTCTGATCGCCGGATCGTTGATCGGCTGGCTAATAGCGGGGGTCGAGCGACCGACGCTCGGCGGTGGGGGCTTCGATCTTCGACTGCGTTGCCCAGTTCGCTGAGGCCACCGTTCAGGGGGGCCTGGAGACCACCGCGTCGGATCGGCAGGTCAGCGGGGGTGTCGCGCTGCCGGGGATTTTCCACCACCCTCAAGGAGAGGACTGGGCTCGACTGAGCTACGAAGTGGAGCTGTCCCCCCTGAGCGAGGGGGAGCGGGTCGTGCTTCTGTTTGCCGTAGGGATTCGGGACGGGGCCCGACTGGACGATCCGGCGGCGCCGTTTGATGGGGTCACCTGTGCCGTGGAGGTCAACGGCAGGCGTCTCTTGGAAGCCGCCGTTCACGGGCCGGGTTGGCGATGGTATAGCCTAGACTTGAGTCGGTTTGGCGGTCGGAAGGTCGTCCTCACCTTTGCGGTTCATGGCAACGATAACACGAACTACGACTGGTTTTTTGTGGGGGCAGCCTCGCCTTTATCGGTTGACCCCGATCGCCGAGGAGGAGCTGCCTGAGCGGTTTCGGGTGGGTCTGCTGTGGTGGCGGGACGTTTTTGAACGGCTTCACGTTCGACGGTTTTCGTTTGAAGAACCGCTGTCCCGGAGCGACGCTGTGGCTCGTCTGTTGCGCGACCTGTTTGAGACGCCCCCCGGTGGAGTGGGGTCTTTACACTTTTTTTGCCGAAGCTTCGCGTTCGTCGGCTGGGGGCCGGGCAGCACGTGTTGTTTATGGGCAAGGATTTTGAGGTGCGGTGTGCTGTGGAGAACGTCGGCGAGGCGCCCTTAGAGGAGGATCACGGCGTTGTGATCAGCGTCAGCGGGGCGTCTCTCCGCCCGGGGCCCGCGCAGACCGGCGGCTCTTTCAGCTTGGGGTCGGCGAGCAGACGGAGCTCTCCTGGGAGGATGCGCGGGACGCGACAGCCGGAGATGACCGTTGGGGTCGAGTTTAAGCAAGGGAGCCCGTTGCTCTTTGAGGAGCGGGAGGCTTCTGTTTCTCTCCGGTTCCATCGCTCGATTCCCCCCCTTCCGGCCCGTACCACTAAGGAGGTACGGAGCGTCGTTCAGGCGGGAGTACGGCCCCTTTTGGAAAACGCCCATCTGCGGATGACCTTTGTGCGGGAGGAAGATCGCTTCTCTTACATGATCCTTTCGGCCCAAAAAGGGGGCGGCCTCCAGCAGATGGCGACGATGGAACCGTTTTCGCGGGTTGTCTATCGGGATGGAAGCCGGGTCGGCGCGGGCTCTGGAGCTGTCCTGTCAAGAGGTGCTGATGCGCGGCTCCAGCGAGGGGGAGGCGACGCTTCACTTCACGAGCCTGCATCGGGACGAGGAGGGGATTGAATGGCGCTTTGAGGCGGTCCTTTCACGTTGGTGGAGGGATTCGCATCGGGTGCTCGTGGGAGTACCCGGCTTCGGTCCGACGCTCCCCGCGAGTTGCTCCATTTTGCTGGCCCGATGCTCCGCGTTGGCGATGGGGCGTTTGGTGAGAAGAAGGAGTTTGCTCTCCTGCCCGGTCTGGAGATGCTGGAACGAGACGAGGTCTCCTCGAGTACCCGCGACGCGGCGCCGCCGCTGCATCTACGGTTGGCCCCCCATCCCTACAAGCTCACCCTCCCCCTGATGGCCGTTCAGCAGGGAGGCGTCACCGTTGGGCTGTTGTGGGATCCGTTGCAGATGTGGGGGCGGGAAGGATCCGTCGGCCTTTCGCCGCTTTTTGCGTCGCCCAACTGGTACGAGAACGAGGCGAACCACCTGTTGGGCGTTTTCCTTCCACGGGTTCCTGAGCACGTTCCTGAGAACGAGCTGCTTGCTCAGCGTCCGGCTTTGGTGGACCGATCCGGAGTTTCGCTCCGCGCGGAGATCTTCTGTGATCCTCGCGGGACGATCTTCGACGTACCGGCGATCTATGCTGAAGCCTTCGGGTTTCCCAAGCCGATGGAACCGCCTCGCTCCGACGAGGAGGAGCTGTTCCTCTCCCGTCATGGCTTCATGGTCACCACCTGGGATCCGGAAACCCAGAAATCTCGCCATTGCGTCGGTTGGGAGCCGAGGAACTCCCCGGGCTTTGCGACGTTGCTGTGGTACGATTTCTTGGCAACCGGCGACCCGGCGGTTCGGGAGCGGGTGGAGCTGATTGCTCGCCGGACGATTGAGGAGGAGGGACCGGAGGGGCTTGCCTCTCCGGCCAACTGCCACATTCTCCGCTGGGAGTTCCCTTTCTACTACGGCCACGTCCGGGAAGGGCTGCGAGGGGCCCGACGACAGATCGAGCCGATCTTGCGTTCCCAGACCCCAGAGGGGGGATGGGGATTTCAGCCGTCCAACGAACGCCAACGAACGCTTGGAAAGCCCGGCGATGTTGTTTTGGGCACCTGTGCGCATCGGGCGCTGCTGCTTTTAAAATACGCTCGCATCGCTGGCGACCAAGATGCGCTCAGAGCCGGGCTGCGAGCCTTGGAGTTCATGAAGCGCTTCTCGATCCCGCGCGGCGCGCAGGCGTGGGAGTGCCCCCCTCTACGAGCCCGATCTGCTCGCTGCTGCCTGGGCCGTCGGAGCTTACATTGAGGGGTACCTGCTCACCAGTGAGCCGTCGTTTCTTGAGCGCGCGAAGTACTGGGCAAAGGCCGGCCTAGCCTTTCTTTACTTCTGGAACCTTCCGGGAGCGCCCCGCCCAACGGTTCGCCTCCATCCCGGTCTTTGGAACGACTTTCTTACACCCACCCTTGGTTTGGGGTGCCCGTTCAGTGGAACGGACTGGTGTACGCCTACTACGTCCAGCGTCTAGCGCGGTGGGATGACGAATACCCCTGGGAGCGGATCGCCGAGGGAATTCTGGTCAGCGCGATGTATCCAGCAGTGGACCGAGGGCGAGCTCAAAGGGACCTATCCCGACGGCCCTTTATGAGTTCTTCGCTCAGGGACGCGGGCCTCATCTCAACCCCGAAGACATCATGGTTAACCTCTTGGCCCTGCGCGGCCACGACCCCAGACATCCGCACGGTGCTGGTGGAGCGACCCTCCGAGGAAACGCCGATTCACCTAAGCAGCGGAGCTCAGATCACTCAGGCCTCCCTGGAAGAGGAAGGTCTTCGGTGCGAGGTGGTCGGCTTTCCCTCCCACTGGACCTTCCCTCTACGGCGTGCACCTACCGCAGGTGGTCGCCGTCCTCGCGGATGAGGAACCGTTGCCCCGCCTGGATTCCCGTGATGAAGGGCCCTGGACAGCCCTCAGGCCGGATGGGATTACGATCCGGGAACGAACCAGCCTGTTAGTTGCGTTTTCTTCAATCGGCAACTCCGGTGAACCTTTTTGTGCGCTTTGGAGGGCCTTCAGAGGCGCCCTGGGACGAGGAGCCGTCCGACGATCTTCCGGTCGGTCCCGTCGAGTCTGGCGCGGAGGAGTGAGATCACAACGCGAGTGAAACCTGTCAACGCTCAGCCAGTTTGAAGCTTAAGGGATCGCTGTAGTGGGAGAGTGTCTATGCGGGGAGCCTGCTACGTCTGGGTTGGATGGTCTTTTGCTCTGGAGCCTGATTCCTGGCCGGCCGCTCTGGGGGCAGGCCCTCTTTCAGGTTCCGGACCGCCAAACCCTCCAGGTGGTTCAGGAGCCGACGGAGTACCAGATCGGCCCCTTTGCGGGTTTTGACTTGACCATCCCAGCGGGAACGGAGTTCGAATTTGTCTTCGACGTGGGCCACCGCGGCACTGTGACGGTGGGGAACCAGAGTTACTCGTTCCAGGGGACAGGAGGGGCGGTCTCCACCCAGTTCGAATCTTTTTCTCCAAGGCGGGAGAACTCATCAGATCGTTGAGGATTATACGCTGGAGGCGATCCTGGACTCAGAGTTCCTGGAGGGGAAGTTCGTCATCGAACGTCGCGTGACCTGGACGGTCGACGTGCCACACACTGGGCGGTATCGCTTGTTCTTGGCCGGCACCGTTCAGGGGTTTCATCTGGACGTTGCGGGCGACATCGCCGGCCAACTTGATCTACGGGTCATCGGGAGCTCTGTTCGTCTTCCCGTAGAGACGACGCGGGCGCTGCCGCCGGGCTCGATCGTCCAGTATACTGCCGCTTTTGAGGGGACCTTTGAACGATTGGCAACGCTTCGCCTGGAGGAGCGGACCTCGCCGCCCTGGGACCTCAATCGTGACGGAACGGTGAACATTGTGGACCTAGTGCTGGTCGCGCGGAACTTTGGCCAGGGCGGTCAGGGCCTGGTCGCCGATCTGAACGGCGACGGGCTGGTGAACATTGTCGATATCGTCCTGGTTGCCCGGCACTTTGGAGAGGCCTGGCCGTTGGTCGCGCCGGCTTGGGCAGTGGCTCGTCCCCTCACAGTAGAGGCGATCCTCGCGGCTCAGCCGGACGGAACCGTCGTGTTGACGCTTCGCCCCCCGGAAGGGGTCCCGGTCGCCGGCGTAGATGTCCTCTTAGAGTACGATCCTGGGCGATGGGAGCTGTTGGAGGCCCGGCCAGGGGAGCGCATCGCGCGGCCGTACGTGGTTCCGTTTTCCACGCCGCTTGGCGTCGTTCGGTTGGTTGGGGTGTCCCTCCCTGGCGCCGAGAGGCAGAGCGGATCGCTGGCCGTCTTTCGGTTCCGACCAAGAGAAGGAGAGTGGTCGTCGGAGTCGCTGTGCTTTCGTTCGATCGAATGGGCCAGCCTCTCCGGAGAGTCCTGGAGCGGCTTGGTTCGCTGGAAGAAGGTCCTTGGACCTTTGGGGGACCCTCCAGCCCGAACGGAGCTGCTGCCCAGCTATCCCAATCCGTTCAATCCGGAGACCTGGATTCCCTTCCGGCTCTCCCATCCGGCGGAGGTGCGCGTTGAGATCTACTCCCAGGGCGGGGAGCTGGTTCGAAGCTTCTCCTTGGGCGCCCTCCCCCCAGGCCGGTATGAGCGGCCCGGAGAGGCTCTCCATTGGGACGGGACCAACCGCTTTGGCGAGCCGGTGCCCAGCGGGCTCTACTGGGTTCGCTTCCAGGCTGGCGAAACGGTCCAGGTGCGCCGGCTGGTTCTTGTGAAATGATGACACGCCGGCCGAGTTGCGTTAAACTCTCGTCACCGTGACTTGGGGCCGGTTGGGGGCAGTGACGGAGGGAAAAGAGTGGAAGAAGAACGTCCCGACGCGACCAGGGAAGAACCGAGTGAGAAGTCGGTCGGAGAGGTGGCCGAGCCCGCGCGTGGCGCTCGGTGGACCCTTCCCGACTGGCTGCCGCCGGAGCGTGCCCGCTTGGTCGGCGTGATCGTTGGCGTTGTGGGCTTTGTCTTGGTGCTGTTGGGGCTCTGGAAGCTCCTCTTTACCGAACCGGAGTTACCCTTAGAGCCGGCTTCTCCTCCAGCGAGTCAGCAGACCTCCCCTGCTGAGGAAGCCTCCTCTCCGCCCACCGACCTTCCCCCTCCCCCTCAGGAGGAAGCGGAGGTACAGCCTTCCACGACTGCGATGGAACCAGCAGCGCCCGAATCAAGCGCCGTTCAGCTTCAGGAACCGGTGACTCCAGAGCCCGCTCCTTTACCGGCGCCTTCTCAGGCGCCAGAACGCATGGAGGCGCCGCGTCCCAGCCCGGCGCAGGCGGCCCCCCGCCGCACCCTTCCTCCAAACGAGGAGATCGTCGTCCTCAAACCGGTCGAGCCTTTGGAAAGGCCCCTTTCCGCCTATGAACAGTTGATGCTTTCTCGGAGGCTCTGGGGAATCGGCCCAGAGGAGACGGCCAAGACGGATCTTTCCGGAGAAACCCCGGTTTCGGGGCCGTTAAGCGCTGGCGATCCGGCGGTGGCGTTAGCCTTCTCCAGTGCCGATTTCGACTTTGTGAAGCTCTTCGTTGAAGAGGTGGCTCAAGTCCCCGCCCAGCTGGGCGCGGACCGCTGGGAACAGATACGTCGCTCCCCCTACTACCGACGCGTTCTGAACGGGGTTTACGAATACATCCTGACGCCGGAGGACAAGGCACGACTGCTTTCGGCCTACGCTGCTGCGAGCGGGTTCCCCGCTTCTACGCCCTCCTATCTCCGGAGCCTGCCCTTGGGAAAGTTCGCCCTCCAAGACGTTCGTCGTGAAGTCTGGCAAACCCGGCGGCGACAGATTGAACAGTTTATCGCTCTAACGCTGGAAGAGTGACCATCGTCTACATTCAGGAGGGAAGCCGACGCGATGAAGACGGTGCGGATCGGAATCATCGGTGCTGGGGCCAACACCCGCAACCGACATATCCCGGAGCTGTTAGCCATCCCGGACGTAAAGATCGTCGTTGTCTGTAACCGAACGCGGGAGTCTGGCGAACGGGTTGCCGCCCAGTTTGAGATTCCTGAAGTAGAAACGGACTGGCGAGCCGTCGTCGAGCGGGAGGATTTGGACGCAATCGTTGTTGGAACCTGGCCCTATCTCCATGCGCCGATCACGATTGCAGCTCTGGAGGCTGGAAAGCACGTCCTAGTGTGAGGCTCGGATGGCGATGAACCTGGCCGAGGCGCGGGCGATGCTCGCGGCAGCGCGGCGTTCCGGACGGGTGGCACAACTGGTGCCCCTCGCCAATGATGCTCCGGGCCCATCGCGTGCTTCAAAAACATCTGCTCCACGACCACACAATCGGCACCGTTCGGGAGATTCACGTCCGTTCCCTTTCGCCCCACTCGATCAACCCGGAGGCTCCGTTGCACTGGCGCCAGCGGCGGGATCTGTCCGGTCTGAACGTTCTGGACTTGGGGATTCTCTACGAGATGCTAGCCCGGTACCTAGGCCATGCCCGCTCGGTGGCGGCGCAAACTCGCGTTTGGACCTCGCAACGGTTCGATCCGGAGACGGGGCAGATGAGGATCGCCGACGTTCCGGAGACGGTCCATCTCTTTGCCGAGATGGAGTCGGGAGCGCTGGCCGTCTGGCACCTCAGTTCGGTGGCGGCCTTCTCCGGTTCGCCCCGCGTCGAGATTTACGGGAGCGAGGGGACCTTTGTCCTGGACCTGCCCCGTCAGAAGGTCCTGGGCGCTCGGTTGGAAAACGAAGAGCTCGACGAGGTGCCGGTCCCGCCGGAGTTAGAGTACGGCTGGCGCGTCGAGCGGGACTTCATCGAGGCGATCCGGGAGGGGAAGCCGATCGAGCTGACCACCTTCGAGGAGGGCGTTCGCTATATGGCCTTCACGGAAGCGGTTCACGTCTCGGCTCTGACAGGGCGCCGGATCACGATCTAGGCCAACGCAGGTGCACCGTTCCGGCGGGCGCCTCGGCGACGCTGCCGACGATCTCGGACTGAGAGTAGCCCGCCGCCCGGAGCGCCGTGAGCATCGCTTCAGCGCGGTCGTGCGCGACGGCAATCAGCAGGCCGCCGGAGGTCTCCGCCTCTAAGAGCGCCTGGAGCCGCGCTGAGGGAACCTCCGGGTCCACCAGGAGCCCTTCTCCTGCGTAGCGGCGGTTCCGCTCTGGAGCTCGGGTGCGGACTCGCTTCCGTTGGATCAGCTCCTCAACGTTGGGGAACAACGGCACTCGCTCCACGTCAATGAGAAGGGCGACCTGCGATCCCAAAGCCATTTCGTAGCTGTGCCCGACGAGACCGTATCCGGTGATGTCTGTGGCCGCGTGGGCACCAAACTGGCGAAGCAGCTCTCCGGCACGGTCGTTGAGCTGGAGCATGGACCGGATCGCCGGTTCCAGATCGGCCTCATCGATTTTTCGGTCCCGAGCGGCGGTCGTCAGAACGCCAACACCTAACGGCTTCGTTAGGATGAGCCGGTCGCCAGGCTGGGCGCCGGAGTTCCGAACGATCGCTTGAGGCGAGACGATCCCGCTGACCGCCGCGCCAAACATCAGCTCCGAAGCCTCCACCGAGTGGCCGCCGACCAATGCGCATCCGGCCTGGGCCAGCATGTCGGCCCCGCCGCGCAAAACCGCTTCGAGAATCGCCTCGTCTAACTTGGGGTTCCAAAAGAGAATGTTCATTGCTGTCTTGGGCGTTCCGCCCATGGCGTACACATCGCTGAGGGCGTTGGCGATGGCGATCGCGCCGAAGGTATAAGGATCGTCCACGATCGGCGTGAAGAAGTCCACCGTGTTGATCAACGCGAGGTCGTCGGTCAGCAGATAGACGCCGGCGTCGTCCGCCGTGTCCATCGCTACCAGCAGGCGCGGATCGGCGGAAGGGGGAAGATGCGCCAACGCTCGCCCCAGAACCTCCGGGGCCAGTTTAGAAGCTCAACCGGCGCACTGGACGGTCTTGGTCAGCCGGACCTTTTTGGCAGTCACCTTGCCTTGTCCTTTCTTGCCGTCGATTTTATTCGGATCGTTGGCCTGTTCACAAGGGCCGCGGGATCCCCGGCCGGAAGACAACCGCGATGAAGATCAAAAAGAACCCAAGCACCGCCAGCACGCGGAGCACAAGGTACAGGTGCCAATGCCGATCGAAGGCCTGGAGGTCTCCTGCCTCCAAGGCGGCTAGCAGGCGGCGGGAGCGGAGCGAAGCGACCGCCATCAGAAGCCACAGGACAACCAGCGTCGTCAGCTTGATGTGGACCCACCCCTGCCGCCAAAGTGCCGGTTGAAGGGCGACCATCAGCAGCCCCAGGATAGGAACGAGGGTTGCTAAGGGCATCTCTGCCCACAACAGCAGCCAGCGGATCGCCCGCGCCCGCTCTAAAGGGTTTTCTGTCCGCCGGAGGGAGCAGGCTAAGAGGTCGTTGGCCACGTGGACGCCGAACCATCCCGCCGCGGCCATTAGGTGCAACAGGTGAAGATAGACGTACATGCGCGGACCCTTTCCGGGAGCATTATACCCCTTGGGAGAAGCTCAGGTCCCTCGAAGAAAAAGCCGCGGCCCCCTTCCAGGATGAAAGGGAGCCGCCTTTTGGGTGTCCGTGGAGCTACGGCGTGCTCAATCGTACGGCCAGGTCACCAGGCCGCCGTCCAGGAACTTTACGTTGGTGAAGCCCAAGGCGTTCAGAATCTTTTGTGCCTCGTATCCTCGGAGGCTGATCTTGCAGAAGGTAACGATCTCCCGGTCGCGGGGGAGCGTCTGGGCGCGGCGGCGGAGCGCTCCCAAGGGGATGTGGACCACCTGCGGGTGGGGGAACGGCTGAGCCGCCACCTCCTGAGGGGTGCGCACGTCCAGCAGTAAGACCGGCTCGCCCGCGTCCAGCTTTGCCTTAAGCTCTGCCGGGGAGATGCCCTGAGCGATCCCGTCTCGCTTGTTGCGGAGCACGTTGGCCGCGTGCTGAATCGGATCGATCGGGAAGGAGTAGGGCGGCGCGTAGCCCAGGTCTATCGCTGGGAGGTCGTCCACCGTCGCGCGGAAGTGGATCGCCGTGGCGAGGACGTCGGTACGCTTGATCGCGTCGCCCGGTCCAACGATCTGGCCACCCAGGAGGCGGCCGGTCTCCTGGTCGGCGATCAGCTTCACGACGATCGTCTTAGCGGTCGGCATGTAGTGCAGGTGGTCGGGCGAGGGGACCAGCGCCGTCCAAGGCGCAAAGCCCTCCTCTCGGGCCTGGCGTTCCGTAAGCCCTGTTCGGCCCACGTGGAACCCCGCCACCTGAAGGACGGTGGTCCCCAGCGCGCCCTCAAACCGGCTCCGGCCCCCGGTCAGGTTGTCGCCGATGATGCGCCCGTGCCGGTTGGCGAGCGAACCGAGAGGAAGGAAGGCACCCCTTTCTAGAATCCGATGGGGCGTTTCGACGCAATCGCCACCGGCAAAGATGTCCGGGTCGCTGGTTTGAAGGTACTCGTTCACTCGGATGCCGCCGGAGGGGCCCAGCTCAAGGCCGGCTTCGGCGGCCAGTCGGGCGTTTGGCCGAACGCCCACCGAGAAGAGCACCAGGTCGGCGGGGACTCGTTCGCCGGTGGCCAGCTCGACCGCCTCCACTCTCCCCTTCGCCGAGAATTCGGACGACCTTTGTCTGGAGCCGGAGGTCCACGCCGAGACCCTTCAAGTGCCGCTCCAGGAGTCGGGCCATCTCGAAGTCCAGAAGGGTAGGGAGCACCTGATCGAGCATCTCAACCAACGTCACGGGGACGCCCCGCGCGTGAAAGGCCTCGACCATCTCCACCCCGATCGGGCCGGCGCCCACGATCACCGCCTGTCGGATTCGCCCGGCGTCCAGAGCGCTCCGGACCTGAACTGCCTCCTCCGGGCTGCGAAGCGTCGTCACCCCCTCCAGCTCTCGACCTTCGATCGGCGGACACACCGCTTCGCCGCCGGTGGCCAGCACCAGCTTGTCGTAGGGCAGCTCCTCAACGCTTCCGGTCGGCAGATGGCGAACGCGAACGCGCTTGCGATCCCGATCGATCGCTTCGGCGAGGGTCTCCGTTCGGACCTGAATGTCCTTGACGTGCTCAAAGTAGGCCGGGTCGCGGAGCGTCCCGGCAGGCGTCCGCCACAGCTCTTCGACCTCGGGGAACAGCCCTTCGACGTAGTAGGGCAGGCCACAGCCGGAATAGGAGATAATCCGCCCCTTCTCCACAATGGTGATCTGAGCCTCGGGATCGCGGCGCCGGGCGCGAGCGGCGGCCTTTGGTCCGGTCGCAACGCCCCCAATGACAAGAATCCGTTGCCCGCTCATAGCTTCTTTTCCGCGCGTTCTTCTGGTAACCGTGAGAGCTCATACTCCCGCTTGGAAATCTCCTCCAGGACCTCGGCCATCAGGTCGAGGGCTTGGAGGATTTGCGGATAGACTAGCCGGTAGTAGATCGTTGTTCCCTCCCGTCGGGTGCGGACCACGCCTCGCGCGCGCAGTCGGGCGAGGTGTTGGGAGATGTTCGCCTCCCGCGCTCCGACCTGAGCGGCGATCTCTCCCACCGTCCGCTCTCCGTGCCGGAGGGCGTTCAGGATCTGCTGCCGCTTTGGATTGGCGATCAGTTTGCACAGCTCCGCGTGAAGCTCGTAATAGTGACGATCGCGATTCATACCTTCGAACCTTCCCTTCATAGAAAGAATAGCCCTCACGATCGCTCTCGGCAAACCGTCTCATGGCCCGATCGAAACAAGCGTTTGAAGTCATTTTTGTTGCAACAAGTATAGGGAGAGTTTACACTGCGAAGCGGGTGACCAAACGAGGAGGTGTGACCATGGTTCGATGGGTTGTGATCTTCGGGATGACTGTGGCGCTGAGCGCCTATGCTGTCAGCATCGGGGATGGTCTGGAAGGCCTCTGGCTCTTTGACGAGGGGTCGGGAGACATTGCTCGAGACTCCTCCGGCAACGGACGCGACGGGGAAATCCTGGGCAATCCGGCCTGGGTGGATGGAGTCTTTGGCATGGCCTTGGAGTTCGACGGTGTAGACGATCACGTCGTGATCTCCGGTTATACCGGGGTAGGGGGCAACACGCCTCGGACCGTGATGCTCTGGTGGAAGGCGTACGACGCGCGCGAGCACTCCTGGGTCAAGTGGGGAATCGTTCAGGACACCCGGAAGTACTACGTCCGCGCGCACCTTGCGGGAAACACGTGCTTCCTGCGTGTTGAGACGCAAGGCGGCCAGCACTACGGCAGCACAGACGTTTGCAACGGTGAGTGGCACCATCTTGCCGTTGTCTTTCCTCCCGACTCGGACAACGTCAAGGATCATCTCCTTTATGTGGACGGAGTCCTTGAGGAGCAGACGGCGGGCAACCCCGTCGGTGTGGACACCGACGTTGCGAGCCAAGAGGTGAACATCGGCGCGCCGTTGGCGCATCACGTCTACGCCCACGGGGTGATGGACGAGGTGGCCATCTACAGCCGTGCGCTCAGCAAGGAGGAGATTCAAACGATCATGAACAACGGATTTCGGTTGAGCCTGGCCGTCTCGCCGGCGGGGAAGCTCGCAACCCGCTGGGCCGCCCTGAAGCAGCAGTAGGGCGGGCCGTCCCTCGAACTGTTGTCGAGAGCGCTAAAACAAAGGCCACGGTCGGGGCCGCCGTGCGACCCCTTCCGCGGCCTTCGAGCGTCTGGAGCTGGGCGTTGGGTGAACAGGACGGCGGCACAGACGCGTTGACCTGAGTCTCTGAAAATGATAAAATCCGCCTTGGTCTTCGAGTGTTGCGCTCAGGTCGGCGCAAGGAGGAGAGACATCAGCATGGCAACGACCCAGCCAGTTCAAAGGACGCAGATTCGCAGTCAGATCAGTCTTCCCTTCACCGAAGCGGTGCGGATTAGTTTTCA
Source organism: Candidatus Poribacteria bacterium (assembly GCA_026004875.1). GTDB lineage: Bacteria > Poribacteria > WGA-4E > BPJZ01. The sequence continues at coordinate 112,450 of BPJZ01000008.1, forward strand.
GAGCCTCAAGATTCGCTTCTGGCGTTCGATCATCACGACGGTGGGGATCGCCTTTGGGATCGCCTTTTTTGTTGCCGTCCTGGCGGGGGGAACGATTCGGGCGGCGGTGCTGGCTGAGGAGGTAGAGGTTATTGATACGATGGCCGAAGCCCAAGAGCGAGGAATTCCTCCCCAGCAGTACTGGCTGGTGATCATGTCGCTGATCGTTTGTGTTGTGGGGATCTCCAACTCGATGTTGATGTCGGTAACCGAGCGCTTCCGGGAGATCGGGACAATGAAGTGCCTCGGGGCGCTGGACCGGTTCATCGTCGAGCTGTTCCTCCTAGAGTCGAGCTTTCAGGGGCTAGCCGGTGCGATCGCCGGGGCGCTGGTCGGGGTCCTGTTCGCGCTCTTGGTGAACCTCAGGGAGTTCGGGTGGAAGGTCTTCTATTCGTTCCCCTGGTTTATCGGGCCTCCGGAGGCGCCGGTCGGGGTCATTCCAGTGCTGATCGGGGGCTGTATCGTCGGCATGATTCTAGCTGTGATCGGGGCTGCCGGCCCGGCGTACCGTGCCGCCAAGCTGCCGCCGGTCGAGGCGATGCGAGTTGAAGTCTAACGTCGCAGGGAAACGCCCATGATAGATCAAAACCGAGACGTCGTCGTCCGAATGGTGGACGTGCACCGCGTCTACAAGATGGGAAAGGAGGAGGTGCACGCCCTGCGAGGGGTAACGCTGGACATTTACCGCGGGGAGTACCTCTCGCTGATGGGCCCCTCCGGTTCCGGGAAGTCCACCATCTTCAATATGATCGGGGCGCTAGACCATCCGACCCGAGGACAGGTCTTTATCGAAGGCCAGGACATGGCCAAACTAACGACCGAACAGCTCGCTTGGCTCCGCTGCAATCGGATGGGGTATATCTTTCAGTCCTTCAACCTGCTTCCGGTAATGACTGCCCTGGACAACGTGACGCTCCCGATGATCTTCGCCGGGGTTCCTCAGAAGGAGCGGATCGAGCGCGGCAAGTATCTCTTGGAGATGGTCGGTCTGGGACATCGGATTCACCATCTGCCCTCGGAGCTTTCCGGCGGTCAGCAGCAGCGGGTTGCTATTGCCCGCGCCCTAGCCAACGAGCCGGACATCATCTTTGCCGACGAGCCGACGGCCAACCTGGACACCAAGACAGGCCGGGAGATTATTGACCTGCTGAAGGAGATGAACGAATCACGCGGCGTGACGATTGTCAGCGCCACACACGACCTGAAGATGCTGGACGTCTCCGATCGGGTCGTTTATATCCGAGACGGTCAGATCGAGCGTATCCGGCTCCGGGAGGAACTGGACATCCAGGTTGGAAGTCTCGGAGAGGAGTGAGGTAACAGCGTTCGAGGTTTCTTGCTCAATTGAAAAGAGCGGCTCAGCCGCTCTTTTTTGTTTTTCGTGCGTGCGATTTGCCCTCTGGGAGGTCACAGCTCGCCTTGGTACTCCTCCTCGGAGACGGCGATCGCGATGTTGTCAATTCCCTGTCGCTTCGCTCGCTCCATGATGTCCACCACGGCGCCGTGGAGCGCGTTCTTGTCGGCCTTGATGATCAACGTTTCGATCTGAGTCGCCTTGGAGCGCAGGAAGGTCTCCAGGGCGTTCAGATCGGGGATCATCTTTTCGTCTACCGAAATACGGCCGATCGCGTCCACGTAGACGTTGTACCGCTTTCGCGCAAACTCGGAGTACGCCTTTGACTCCGGCAGGTCCACCTTGAAGGGCGGTGGAACGCGGAGAATGTTGGACACCATGAAGAAGATCAGCAGCAGGAACACGCAGTCCACCATCGGCTCCATTCGGAGCTTCGGGGGCGCCTGCTCGCGCTTCTTCAAGTTCATCGGCATGGGAAGTTCCTCCGGAGTGAGGTTATTCTCTCGCCACCATCGCAAAGCCGATCTTCTCGATCCCGGCCCGTTTTGCGAGGTCCATGATCCGGACCACCTGCCCGTTCCGAACGCGCCGACCCGACTGGATGATCAGCATGTCTTTCTCTTCGGGGCTGGCGTTCATAAAGCGGGCAAAGAGCGTCTCGTAGGTGACGATGTCGTTGTTGAGGAACATCACGCCGTCCCGCTCTCCCGGCTCCGGATCGGAGATCCGGACGATCAGCCCCTTGGGTTTATCTTCGCTGGGCTTCCCCGGTGGGGGCAGCTTGACGCGAATGCCGGGGAGCGGCGCAAAGGTGGTCGCCAGCATGAAGAAGATGATCAGCAGGAAGACGCAGTCGATCATTGGCGTCATATCAATGGAGGGTTGACGGCGCTTCCTGCGTTCTTCTGTGGCGCCTGCAGCCCGTCGTTCTTGCATGGCCGATCTCCCGCGCTGAGGGGTGGGCCGGACGATCTCGTCCGGCCCACGTCTGAACGTTTAGCCCTTCTCGACCAAGGCGTTGACCACGTCGGTCGTCGCCGCCTCGATTCGGATGGTGCTGCTGTTGACGAAGTTCTCGAAGATCGCGTAGAAGACCAGCGTCGGCGCCGCGATCGTCAGACCGGCAGCGGTGGTGTACAGCGCCTCCGAGATACCGCCGGCCAACTGGTTCGGGTCGTTGGTGCCCTCCAAGGCGATGACGGTGAAGGACTTAATCATTCCCGTCACCGTTCCCAGCAGACCAAACAACGGGGCGACGACGGCGATCATCGAGAGCCAGGTCAGGTTCCGCTCGTATTCGGGCAGCTCCAGCAGGGCCGCCTCCTGCATCGTCTCCAGCAGGTCCTGCTTGGAGAGCTTCGCTGCCGCTGACCAGGCTCTGACTGTATCGGACCAGTCCCGCCTTCAGGACGTTAGCGATCGGGGTGCCGACCTCGTCGCAGGCGGCGATCGCCTCGCTGATATTGTCTTGGCTCAGCGCGTCGCTGATCCGCTGGAGCAGCTCGTCGGTCCGCTTGTTCAGCCGAGAGTAGGCGATCAGCCGCTCGATGATGAAGGTCACCGCGCCGATCGAGCAAAGGAGCAGGGGAATTCCCGACCCATCCGAACTTGGCCGCAAAGGTGACCAGCGTCTCTTTGGGCCGCAGCTTGATCTCGATCGGCGTGACCGCACCGGCCACCACCGTGACCGGAATGTTCTGACGGGTCTTGAAGCCCTCGGCGCTAACGGTCAAAAGGTAGGTCCCCGGCGAGATGCCCAATACTTCAAACTCACCGGTCGCGGAGGTGGTCACCTCCCCCGAATCGGTCGTTCCGGTGTACTGGATCAAAGCCCCTTCAACCGGGGGGCTGCCCTGGGCGACCGATTGAACGGTACCGCGAAAGCCGGTCTCAGCCGACTCGGCCTGTTGACTCTGAGCGGTCAAGCCCCATGTCAGGGCAACGGCAATTCCGAGAAGCAACGCTACATGTCGCATGGTAGGCTAGCCTCCTGGGAGCTGGTGAATCGGGGGGGCAGGGTGCCTCGCCCTGCCCCCGGTACTTGTTATTTTAGAATCCGACCATCGCGCGCACAAAGGTGGTGTTGCTGCGCACGTTCCGCAGCACGTCCTTCCGGATCCGGAACCCCGAGAGGACCACCACGTTGAACCCGGCCCACTGACCCTGTTGGATCAGCTGGAGCTCGAAGATCCGAGTCCGCGAGTTGGGGCGGAAGAGGACCGGTGCGTTGGCAAAGCCCTCCTCGCCCAGCGCGCGCAGGTAGTTAATGTAGTCGTTATCCTTGTTGACGAACTTCCGGTACTGGAAGCCGGCCAACAGCTTGACCCGCTGAGTGAACTGGTAGTCAAACCGTACACCCTCGACAATCTCGACGCTGTTCTTGTTGAACCGGAGATACTCCAGGCTCTCCGCGTCGTCCGGCTGGATCCGCAACGGGTCCAACGCCACGCGCGTCGGTTCTTCGAAGACCGCCAGTTCGACGATCGGGAAGGAGTCGCGATCCCGGTCGCGGGCCGTCTCGCGGATGTACTTGTACATCGGTGTCAGCACCATGTCTTCGCCGATCCGCGTTACATACTCGCCGATCACCGGTAGGTCGGCCAGGGGGATCTCGTAGCGAGCTTTGAAGATGAACAGGAGGTGTTGAATTGTCTTCCCCTCCTTGGTGATCAGCTCGCCCGTCTCCCGATCGATCCACTGCTCGACGCCGTACCGGCGGCCCTCCCAGTTGTTCACGTCGTAGATGAGCGTCGGGTCGGGGTAGAACGGATAGGTCCGCATGCCCCGACGGGTGTTCACCTGATTGATCGGCACCATCAGGTCGATCCGCTCATCCACGTTCTCGGTGTCCGGATCGTCCGGATTGATGACCCGCTCCTCCTCCGGCGGGCTCTGCTTGCCGACCGTGAAGAGGCTTTTGAGCTCCAGGGTCAGATTCGGAATCGCGTTGTAGAGGAACTGCGCGGTAAGCGTGTTCTCCGTCGCGTTGAAGAAGTCCAGCTTGTCCGGCACCTCTTCAGCTTCCAGCTCACCAACGCGCAGCGTAATTGCGTAGTCCGGAATGTCGTCCTTAACGATCCGGAAGCTGGTCCTGCAGGCTGAACGTTCCTAGCTCCGCGATGTCCCGCTGGAAGACGAAGCGGAGATACTTCGTGTTGTTCCGGCGGGCGCTGGAGACCTCGGTCTCGTTCAGCCATCCCAGCGTCAGCGTCATGTTGTCGAAGATGTCCCAACTGGCGTTGAGGTGGAACCCCTCCCGGTCGATCCCGAACTCGTAGTCCGGCTCGAAGTCGTCCTCCAGGGAGTCCACCACCCCGTTGTTGTCCATGTCCACCAGATCGTCGAAGACCGGGGGATCCGCGTCGAAGATCAGGAAGTCCTCCTGAAAGTCCAGGATCCCGTTCAGGTCCCGGTCGTCCGCTTGGGGCAGCACGCCGTCAAAGTCGTTGCTGTCCGGCCAGTCGTCGTTGTCGTCGTCGTCCTCGACCAGGTGGTAGATCCCCTCGTCAAAGGGCGCCTGGTCCTCCGACTCCGGCGTTCGGGCGACGCTATACGTCTCGTCCCGGTCGGTGTTGGAGCCCCAGTTCTGGTAGTTGGTCGTGTAGCCGGGGTCGATGTGGTAGAACGACTCCTCAAAGAGGATTCGCCCGAGCCGATGTCGGAACTGGACGAACCAGGCCACCTCCGAGCCGTTGGCCGCGTCGCCTCCCGGCGTGTACTTGAACGCTTCGCCCCCGTTCGCCGAGAAGGTCCGGGGCGCGTCGGGAATCACCCCCGCCTCAAAGTTCGCCGCCTGGGGATCGGCCAGCCCTGGGTCGGCGGCCAACAACGACCAGTCGATCTTCTCTTCCGGCACGACCGGGGTACTGCTTGTATTTGTTGTTAATCGAGTACTGAGCCCGGATCAGGACGTTTCCGATCGTTCCTTCCAGATCCACGCCGACCAGCGTTGCCGCTCGTGCAGCGCCGTACTTGATGGATTCGATCGTCTTGGGGTTCCAGTTGTCCGGGTTGGTCAGGTCCTCCATCTGGAAGCCCTCCTGACCGACGTTCCCCGGCGCCTGGATCACGTCCCGGTAGGGCTGCTGAATCAGGCCGAACTCGTTCATCCCCATCAGCGGCCCCTCCTCGTCGCCGATCATGTAGGAGCTATAGCCGTTGATGGTGATGTTGTAGTCGCCGGCCACCTGGATGTTTCGGAACTCGACGCTTTTGACAACCGCGGGGTTGAGCAACGGCATTCCCGCCGCCTCCGGCAGATTCCGGAAGTCGATCATGTAGTGAAAGGCGTCAAAGCCGTTGGCCACCCGCCATTCGCCAAAGAAGGGGTACCCCTCCACCTCGGTTACCGGTGGGATTCCTGCAGGCATATCGGTGGTGACTGTCGGATCCGGCTCTGGAGCGTCCAGCACCGGCCCGGAGGGGGCGCCGTCCTGCACGTCGAAGGCGGTCACCGTCCAGGTGAGCACCTGCTCTTCGGTGGGAATCGGCGTCCGGACGATCAGCGGCTCCTCCAGCGGCTCGCCGGTCTGGGGATCCTCGGTGACCACTTCGACGTCAAAGAGCTTCTCCTGATAGCGGACGACCACCTCCATGCTCTTGAAGGCGGCGCCAACCCGCCCGTCCTCTGGCGAATCGTCCCGGAAGATCATCACGATCACCTCCGGGGGTGTGTTGGCCACCGAGCCCAACCAGGGGTTGTCGATCCGCTGCTGGAACTCCTGTCGGAGGTTCAAGAAGGTCACACCGACCCGGAACACGTCCCCGATCAGTGCCTGCGCCCGGAAGCCGATCAGCCGAGCGTTGGCCAAGAAGGCCCCGTCTTCAGTTGAGGTCCGGCGCCCAAAAGTGGGGGCCAGCGTTCCGCCTCCAGCGGTCTGCGGAATGTAGACCGTGTTCGAAATCCGGGAGTTCAACAGCGTAAACAGATGCTGCTCGTGCTTGAAGGAGAGGTCAAAGCGGTGGCCGTCAAACTCGGTCTTCCGCATGATGTAGCCGGCGGGGAAGAGCGTCTCCGGCTTGATCCGAAGATGGTCCCCAATGGCGGCCTCCGCGTGGCGACCTCGGAAGGTGTCCTCTGTGAGAATCTGTCGGTCCAACTGCAACACGAACCGGTTGGAGTCCAGTTGGCCGCTCCAACCCTGAACCAGATTCCCCCGCTCGTCAAACTGCTTGGATTCGAAGTACTGGTGCACCTCGTTTCCTTCGAGCAGCTCTCTTCCAAAGAGGTCATAGAAGAACTGGGGGATCTCTTCCAGTTGGAACCGGTCGGAGAACTTAGCCTGCCCCTCGATGGCGGGCAGGAGCGGCTCCTGGGGGCCGAGGCTGGTAAAGGGGGACCTCGCACAGCCTCCAAGCCCGATACTCCCGATCACCACCGCTGCCGCGAGAGTCCACGTCAGCGCACGGCGTGGCAGTAAACGGGTGGGTTTTGTCATGGATCTAGCCCTCCTCACGAGGTTTCTGCTGGCTTCTGGAATCGTTGTTATCCGTCCGCGAGCGGCCCTTGACTCTTAGCCGCTCAGGAACTGTTGCGAGCGACCGGACCGACCTCCCCGGGGAGGCCGTCGGTCGCCTCCAATGGAGCTCGCCTCTCGAAACCCAGATGGTGTTGGATCGAAACACCACCGCAAACCTCCGGAAACAACCCGCACCCTAGCACGCTCTTTTTTTGCTGTCAACCGTCCCCCTCGCGGGCCGTTTATTCGGTACGAGGGGAAGCAGCGCGGGCGTCCGACCTCCGGTCGGCTGCAGCGTGCCACCACTCGACGGCGAGCGCAACCCCAGCGCCCAAGAAAAGCCCAAGCGCAACGCCCACCGCTGTGAGCAGCCCCACGCGCGGCCGAACCGGACGCAATTCTGGCACAGCTGGATCGACGATTGCAACCCCCCCTCTTCGTCGGCCGGATCGGCCTTCCTGGGCCATCGCCTCGCGAAGCGCTAGCTCTACCTGGGTCCGCTGAGTCAGCAGCTCTTGATAGACCCGTTGGACCGTCTCGGCCCGCCGTCGAAGCCCCTCAAGTTGAACTTGCAGCTCTGGGACCGAACGGAGACGCTCCTGGAGCCTCTCCTCCACCTCCTGCAGCGCGCGGTGAACAAGCCGAATCTCCTCCTGGGCCCGCACCTGGCTCATCTCTCCCTCCAGCTGGCGGAGAAGAAGCGTCTCGCGGAGCGGATCGGACCCATAGGTGAAGACCGTCTCCGTCTCCGGTAGGGATTGAGCCTCCTGATCGAGGGCTTTGGCCGCGGCCCGAAGGCCGCGCCGTTCTGGGGTCTCTTCGGTCAGTCCTTCGGCGGCCCGTTGGGCGTCCTGGGCGCGGTACTTGGCCGCCTCGCCCTCCAACGTCCGGCGGAGCGGGTGGGCCGTCGTGCTGTACGCCGAGGGCCGATACTCCGGCAGTTGGGGAATTCGACTTTGAGCGTGCCGGACCAGCGCCTCCGCGGTGGCCTGTCGGAACTCCGCCTCGCGGAGCGCTTCTAGAAGCGTGGCGCGCTGCTGGAACAGCGCCGTCAGCTCCGCCGACCAGACGCTTGGATCGCCTGAGCTTCGGGCGAACTCCAGGAGCTCTTCTTGAATTCGCCCGATCTCCTTTTCGAGCTCCGACTGAAGCCGCTCCGCCTGGTCCAGCTGCACCTGGGCCCGCTCGATCCGCTCCTGAGACCGCTCCTGGGCCCGGACCTCTTGAAGCGTCTCGACCAGCCGATTGGCAAACAAGGCCGCCGCGCGGGGGCCGCCCTGGTCCTCTCGGAGAGTTACAACGACGGCAAGCAACTGGCTTCCCTGCTCCACGCCGGCCCGAATGGCGCCGAGCAGTTGCGGGGTCGGGGGCAGCCGACGGGCCGCCTGCGGATACTCCTGCGCGAACGCCTCCCGCGCCTGCTCGACCAGAGCGCGAGTGCCTAGCCGCTGGACCAGCGTCTGCATCAACGCCGCGTCCGCTCCGCCGCCCAGCGCCGTTTGAACCAGGTTGGGCATCAGCCCCAGCGGCGAAGGTCCGGGGGCCTCCACGTCGACCAAGACCCGAGCGGTATACGTCCGCGGAAGGCGTAACCCAACGCCGAGGACGGTGAAGACCGCGATCAGCGCGACGGTCAACCCCTCGATCCCGCGCCGGCGGAGCACGTCCAGCAGCTCGGTCAGGCTCTCCAATCGCATAGCGCTTCACCGCAGTTCGCGAACCCATACCACTCGCCGGTCGGCAACCGAGCGGTAGGCCGCCTCAATGATCTCCAGCACCTCCAGGTTCTCCCGACCGGAGCTCCAGAACGGCCGCCCTTCGTCCAGGGCGCGGATGAAGTGCTCCATCGCATAGCCGAAGGCGTGAGGGAACCAGCCCTCCTGGAACGTCTCCTCGCTCCGCTTCCCTTGGACGTCCACCACCTCTAGCCACTGGCTGGTAGCCGTCAGGGTTCCCCCGTCACCTTGGACCACCACCTCTTCGCCGGAGTGGGGCCGGCGCAGGGTGCCCCGATAGCACCAGTTGTTGATCACCGTGGCCTGAACGCCGCTGGCAAACTGAACGATCACCACGCTGTAAGTGTCCCCCACGACGCCGGTCTGGGTTGGGTCGCTGTCGTTGATTGCGTAAACCGTCTCTACGGGGCCGAACCAGTGGCGAATCAGCGCATAATGGTGCACCCCCATGTCGGAGGTGATCCAGCGGGGGTTCTTGCCAAACCAAGGATGAGAGGAGAAGTCGGACCAGCTTCGGTTTTCGATCTGGCAGTAGTACGGCCTTCCGATCGCCTGCTCCTGAAGGAGCCGGTAGACCCGCTGGAAGGCGGGGACGAAAAGGCTGTTCTGATTGACCATCAGGGGAACACCGTGCTCTTCAGCTATCTGGACGATGCGCCGTCCGTCGCGGAGGAGGGGCATCATCGGCTTTTGAACGAAGAGGGCTTTCCCAGCACGGGCAGCCGCCTCGACGACCGGAATCCGCACTTGAGGCAGGTGGGGAACGGTGATGTCCACCACTCGCACCTCCTCGTCGGCGACCATCTCCTCCACCGAGGAGTAGACGCGGGGAATCCGGTGTCGTTCCTGCATCGCTTGGCGGCGGGAAGGGTTGGGCTCCGCCCCGGCCACCACCTTCAAGCCGCGGTGTCGATAGCCCTGAAGGTGCTGCTCGGCGATCCCTCCGAGTCCGGCAATCCCGATGCCCCAGTCGTTGAGCGCCATCGCTCCGGCTCCTGAATGTCCTTTGGGGAAGATCTCCAGTTCCGACGCGGAACTTACCCGAAACGGGGAGGAAACACAACTTGCTTTGGGGGCTCGAAGCGATCGGGGCGCGGCTCCCTCGACTCCGCACAAACGGCTTAGTTGACCGAGCGGCTTCGGGTGTGATAGAAACTATTGGCACATTTTCTATCCTCTTTGGGATACGGATGGGTCTGGGGCCGTGCGAGGGCGGTACGCCCTCGGCACAGGCAGTCCCTTTCACGGGTGGGGGCGATGGAAGCAGTTCAATTAGATGAGGGCCTGGCGAAGAAGTACCGTCGGCTTCAGGAGCGCATCCGCGAGCTGGGGCCGATGTTGATCGCCTTTTCGGGAGGCGTAGACAGCACGCTCTTGGCGAAGGTGGCCCACGACGTGCTGGGTGAGGACGCCATGGCCGTGATCGCCGATTCGGAGTCTCTGCCCCGACGGGAGCTCCGGGAGGCGATCCGGTTAGCTGAAGAAATCGGCGTTCGGTATCGGGTCGTCCGTGCCCGCGAGCTGGAGCGGGAGGAGTACGCTCAGAACGCACCGAACCGTTGCTACTTCTGTAAGACGGAGCTGTTTGAACAGATGGGAGAGGTGGCCCGCCAGACGGGAATCCGCACGATCGTCTACGGAGCAAATCGGGACGACCTGGGCGACTACCGGCCTGGGATGCTGGCCGCCAAGGAGTTTGGCGTTTATGCGCCCCTTCTTGAGGTGGAACTGGGAAAGGAGGAGATCCGAGCCCTCTCGAAGGCCTTGGGTCTGCCCACATGGGACAAGCCAGCGTTCGCCTGTCTCTCCTCCCGATTCCCACACGGGACGCGAATCACTCGCGAGAAGTTGGCTCAAGTGGACGCCGCGGAGGAGCTACTCTACGAGTTGGGATTCCGACAGTTTCGAGTCCGCCACCATGAGGACGCAGGCCTAGGATGGCCGATCGCGCGGATCGAGGTCCCGCGAGAGGAGCTGAGCCGTCTCTTGGATGAGGAGGTGCGCCGTCGGGTGGTCGAGACTTTCCGGGAGCTGGGCTATCGCTATGTGACGCTGGACCTGGAGGGCTTTCGCTCCGGCAGCCTGACCACACCGCTGCTCAACCTCACACGAATTGAACGCGTCTAAACAACCGACGTTTTCAATTTCGAGCACCGAACGGTCCGCCTCTGGCGATCTTCTTTCCGACTGGTCGGTTTTCCGCGCTGTGGGTAAACCCTCCTCGCCGGAGGGAACGTTCTTTCTACTTGCGGATTCGGCGTTACGGGATGCGTTCGGCGGAGGGGGCGTGATGGCAGAGAAGGCGATCTCCAGTACCGATTCCCGATCTTCGGCTCCGAGGCGGACTTCCCAGAAACGGCGGCGCCGAAAGGGGGTCCCCGATGTGGCCCCCGACGCGCTGCGGATGTGGATGCGCGACATCACCAAGACCCGTCTCCTGACCCACGAAGAGGAGATCGAGCTGGCCAAACGAATCGAGCAGGGGGATGAGGAGGCACGGGAGATCCTCATCCGTTCCAATCTCCGGTTGGTCGTCAGCGTCGCGCTGAAATATCGGGGCCATAACGTGCCCGTCGCCGATCTGATCCAGGAGGGGAACATTGGTCTGATGCGGGCCGTCGAGAAGTTCGACTACCGCCGTGGGTTCAAATTCAGCACCTATGCGATCTGGTGGATCCGGCAAGCGGTCATGCGGGCGCTGGATAACTACGCCCGAGTGATCCGGCTCCCCAGCTATGTGATCGCGAAAGTCTCTAAGCTGGACGAGGTGGTCGCCCGACTCCGGGCTACGTTGGACCGGGAGCCGACTCTAGAGGAGATCGCCGCGGAGCTGGACCTCTCTGTAGACCGCGTTCGGGAGATCCTCGCCGTTGCCTCCGAGCCGCTTTCATTGGAGATGCCGGTCGGAGAGGATCGCGACGCCTCCCTTCTCCGCGACTTTGTACACGACGACTCGACGGCCGCCGGCGACGCGATGCTCCACGACATCATCGTGGAGCAGGAGATCGAAGAGCTGCTCTCTAAGCTCCCTGAGCGGGAGCAGCAGGTCCTCCGGCTCCGGTATGGACTGGACGACGGTCGGGAGCGGACGCTCCGAGAGATCGGAGCGATGTTCCAGGTGACCCGCGAGCGGATCCGGCAGATCGAGGCCGAGGCGCTTCGTCATCTCCGCTACTGGACTCGTGTTCGCGAGCACCCGGAGCTTTACGAAGAGGCCGCAGAGGGCTGATCGGTCGCCTCAGCTCGACCCGCGGGCCTCTTTGCTCATTCCTTTCGCTTCCGGTGGTTCGGCGGAGGCGTGATCCACTCGTAATCGCTGGTGTGGCGCAAGAAGAAGTCGGCGCTGAACGGCCGGAGCGGGTGGCTGCTGTGCTCCTCCTCGGCGATCTGCATGAAGAGCTCCTGGCTATCTATCCGCTCCCCTGGAGGGGCCTTCTCCCAGACCCAGCTCCCGTCTGGCTGCATGACTCGCGCCCGCACGTTGTCCTGAAGGCTGACGGCGAGGATCTGGTCGATCAACCGTCGGCGAAGGGTCGGATCCTCGATCGGCCACATTACCTCCACCCGTCGGATGAGGTTCCGGGGCATCCAGTCGGCGCTGGACAGGTACACCTCCTCGTTCCCGTTGTTGGCGAAGTAAAAAATGCGGGAATGCTCCAAAAATCGGCCCACCAGGCTCCGGACTCGGATGTTCTCGCTGACGCCGGGGATCCCCGGCTTCAGGCAGCAGATGCCCCGAACGATCAGGTCGATTTGAACGCCCGCGCAGGAGGCCTCATAGAGGGACTGAATGATCTGACGGTCTACCAGCGCGTTCATCTTGGCGATGATCCGACCGACGCCGCCGTTTTCGGCGTGCTCCTTCTCTCGCATGATCAGTTCGGTTAGCCGCTCGCGTAGGCCCAGAGGGGCCACCGAAAACCGCCTCCACTGCGGGAACTCGGAATAGCCGGTCAGGATATTGAACAGTCGAGAGGCGTCTCGACCAAAGGCCAGGTCACAGGTGAAAAAGCCCAGATCGGTGTACAGCCGGGCGGTGGTGGAGTTGTAGTTCCCCGTTGAAAGGTGAACGTATCGGCGAAGCCGCTCCTCCCCTTCGTCCCGAACGACCAACAACACCTTACAATGGGTTTTCAAGCCGACCAGCCCGTAGACAACATGAACGCCCGCCTCTTCCAGTCGTTTGGCCCAGTGGATGTTCTGCAGCTCGTCGAAGCGAGCCTTCAGCTCGACGAGCACGGTGACCTGCTTGCCGCTCTCAGCGGCCCGTTCCAGAGCGCGAACGATCGCCGAGTCCCCGTCGGTGCGATAAAGCGTCTGCTTGATCGCCAACACTTGAGGATCGGTTGCCGCCTGCTCGAGAAACTGGATCACGGCGTCGAACGACTCGTACGGATGGTGAAGGAGGATGTCCCCCTCCCGGATCGCCTTGAAGATGTCCGAGCTGGCCTTGAGTCTGGAGATGGTGACTGGAACAAAGGCCGGATAGCAGAGGTCCGGGCGGTCCACTTGCCGGTAAAGGTGGAGCAGATCGCGAAGGCGAAGCATCGCCGGAACCCGATAAATATCCTCCTCTTGCAGTTGGAAGGCCACTCGGAGCCGATCTACAATCTCACGAGGGCAGGGGGTCAGCACGTCCAGCCGGACGACGGCGGAAAAGTCTCGCTTCCGCAGCTCTCCTTCGATGATCTCTAAAAGGTCTTCCCCCTCCTCCTCGTCCACCTCGATGTCGTGATCCCGAAGCAGGAAGAAGGGCTGCACGTCGATCGCCTCAAATCCGGGGAACAGCTCCTCAATGTGGGTGGCGATCACATCCTCCAGAAGGACGAAGTGATATCCTTCCTCCTCCGGTAGACGGATGAAGCGGGGAATTCCTTGCGGGACCTGAACGACGGCGAAATACTCCGGACGATGGCGGAGCTTGGGGTTCCGCAGCCGAACGGCCATGTTCAACGAGGTGCTCCGCAACAACGGGAACGGGTGGCCGGGATCCACGGCCAGTGGCGTCAGGATCGGAAAGACGCGACGGTGAAAGTAGTCGTCCACCCATTGCGCTTTGGCGCGGTCCAGGTCGGCGACGGCATGCAGCTGGACGCCCTCCTCCCGGAGCGCCGGCATCACTTCGCGAAGCAGGCATTCGTAAAGATCGCGCACCTGAAGGTGGCAGCGTTTGGCAATCTCAGCGAAAAGCTCCTCGGGGAGCAGCCCGTCGGCAGCGGTCCGAACCGTCCCGGAGGCGATCTGACGCTTGACGCCGGCCACCCGAACCATAAAGAACTCGTCCAGATTGGCCGCGACGATCCCCAAGAACTTCATCCGCTCCAAGAGCGGGTTCTCCGGGTCCTGAGCCTCCTGAAGCACCCGGAAGTTGAAGTCAATCCAGCTCAGCTCCCGGTTGAGAAACAGGTCCGGATCGTCGAATCGACCCGGCTTGTCCCAGGCCCACCCGTCAGAAAGGTCAGTGCGTGCCGATCGGAGCTCGTCCATTTCTCTTGAGGTCCTTTTATCGTTTCGCCGTCCCACGAACATTTTACGCCTTCAGGTTGAAGTTGTCGAGCTGGACGCCTCTTTTCGCCCTGACGGTGGGGCAACGGCAGGAAGAGGTTCCCTCTTGATCGTCGAGAGCTTAAGATAGGGTCACCAAGGCAAGTCGTTCAGTGAGGGGAGGAAAGGCTTTCATGGGACGGTTTTTCTGGACTGCGATCGGGTTGGGAGTGTTGGGGTGGCTGATCGCCGGAGGCGCCTCTGGGGCCGATCTCCAGGAGGGGTTAGTTGCCTACTGGCCGTTCGACGAGGGAAAGGGACGGATCGCCGCGGACGCTTCCGGAAACGGCCATGACGGCGAGTTTGTCGGAGAGCCGCTCTGGGTTCCCGGCTACTTTGGTACGGCCCTGGAGTTCACGACGCCGGCCGATTACGTCCGCGTTCCGGATCATCCCGCGCTCGATTTAGAGGAGGCGGTCACCTGGATGGCCTGGTTTAGTCCCTCCGACGTTTTGACCAGCCGCCGGATGATGGTCAAGAACAACTCGATCTTTGTCATCTTTGACTTTGGTGACCCCAACTCGGTGGACTTTCTGATCAAGCCGAACAACGACTTTGCCGAGTCTACAACGACCGAATGGACGATCGGGGAGTGGTATCATTTTGCGGGCACCTTTGACGGAGCCTTCCTGCGTGTGTATGTGAACGGGGTTCTGGAGGGGGAGACCCCTTACGCTGGGCTGATCGCCCCTTCCGACCTGGAGCTGTGGATCGGTGCCGATGACTTTGGCCGTCCGACCGACTCGTTTCCGGGGAAGATCGACGAGGTGCGACTTTACAACCGTGCGCTGAGCGCTGAGGAGATCGCGGCGGCCATGGAGACGGCTTTGGCCGTTGAACCGCGCGGGAAGTTGGCTACCCAATGGGCTCAGCTTAAGACGGCTCACCAGCCGTAGCGTTCCGGTCCCCACGGTTTGCGGATCAGCTCCTGCTTGGCCAAAAGAAGCGTCTTGCTGGGGACGTCCTCGTAAAGGACGACCCCCGGTCCGATGCAGCAGTAGGAGCCGACCTTGACGCCGGGCATCAGGATGGCGTTAACGCCGGTCCGGCAGAAGTCGCCAAAGTAGGTGGCGTTCCCGTACGCCGGCGGGACCTCCGGCCGGCCCTCGATCCGGTGGACCGTCTCCCCGTCGTCAAACCGAAGCGTTCCGCAGACGGTCGCTGCGCCGATGTCGGTCGCCTCGCCGAAGACCCCCCAAAGCTCGCAGTAGTGGTACAGATACACCTTTTTGAAGAGGACGCCGGAGAACTCCGCTCCGTGGCCAATAATGCAGCGGTCGCCGATGGCGCTGCTTCCCACCTCACAGTAGTTTCGGATGCTGCATCGGTCGCCGATGACGAAGTTCCCTTTGAGGATGGCGCCGTTAGTGATCTCCGTGTTGGCGCCGACGATCGCACGGCCCCGGAGGACCACTCGTCTTCCGATCCTTGTGTTGCGCCCCAGGTGGACCCGTCCTTCGATCTCGGCTCCGTCGGAGATTTCGGCCCCCTCTCCGATCACGTCCCGCTCCAGATGAGCGCAGAGATAGTCCACCACTCGATGGTTGGCCTCCAGCAGGTGCCAGGGCTTGTCCAGGTCTACGAAGAACTCGGTGGACTCGGCAGCGAAGACCTCCCGGCCCTCCTCCACCATCAGTTGCAGGGAGGCGGCGAGATCGGCCTCCGGTGGAGGCATCCCGCCTACGTCCACCGGTGCCGCGAAGCCGGGGTTGCGGAGCAGATACCGCACCGCCGCCGGACGAAAGGCGAACACGCCACAGAGCCGATGAGAGCCGCCACGCGGATGGCCCTTTACCTCCCGGAGCAATCCCTCCCCGATCGAGGCGCAGATCCAATCGTGCGAGCTCTCCTCCCCCAGCGGAGCGACCAACAAACCCGCCTCACAGTTGCTCCCCTGGAAGGCCTCGATGAACTGGCGAAGGTTCTCCGTCGGCGTGACGATGTCCCCATAGAGGACCAGAACGGTGTCCCACTCCGGGAGCGTTTCCAGGGCTAGCAACGTCGCCGAGGCCGTCCCGTCGGGAACCCGCTGCGTGACGTACCGAACGCCCTCGATGTCCGCCGTCGCTCCTCGCACCTGCTGGGCGCCGTGTCCAACGACTAGGACGATCTCCTCAACGCCACAACGCTTGAGGCTCTGACAGAGCCGACGCACCGCCGGCACGTTCGCGACGGGAAGCGTGCATTTTTGGCGGAACTCGCCGTAGGGCCAAATTCGGCGGCCCTCACCGGCGGCCAGAACGATCGCGTGTTGAATCATCCTCCTGAGTCGTCTCCTCTCCCAAGTAGCGTCGTTGCACGCGCGGACCGATGCCGGTCAGTACCCTCGTAGGGGATCGTTCCCCATTGCCGGGCCAGCTCCTCGGCGGTGAGCGCTTCCTTCCCGTCGGAGCCCAGAAGGGTTGCCACCGTCCCAGGCCGAACCCCCGGTATCTCGGTGATGTCGCAAACGACAGCGTCCATGCAGACCGTTCCGACGACCGGGGCCCGTCGCCCCTGGATCAGCACCCAGCTTCGACCCATGGCCGTTCGCCGATAGCCGTCGGCGTAACCAACCGAGAGCGTCGCAATCTGTCGAGGTCGGTCCGTCCGGAACCGTGGGGCATAGCTCACCCCCTCTCCGGCCTGCAGTTCGGCCACTCGCAGCACCGTTGCCTTCCAGCTCAACGCCGGGCGAAGCGGAACCGCGCGCCGGACGTTTGGTCCAGGGTAGATCCCGTAAAGGGCCAGCCCTGCTCGAACGGCATCCAGCCCCAGCTTGGGAAAGTTCAACGCTGCGGCGCTGTTGGCCACGTGACGGATCGCCTGCGGAAAACCATCCCCCGTTGCCCGGAGAAAGCGATCATACTGCTCCCAGGTGAACGGGTTCAACGGATCTTCGGCACAAGCAAAGTGAGTCCAGAGGCCGACCAGCCGCAGCGCTGGGCGCTCTGTGATCCGTTCCAACAGCCCAGGGGAGGCGCTCCGGCGCCACGCCATAGCGGTTCATTCCCGTTTCCACCTCGATCTGGACAGAGACGGTGCGCTGGAGCTGCTCTCCGACGCGGTTCAAGGCTTCTACGAGAGAAAGCTCCGCAACAGAAACCTCCGCCCCGGCCCTCAGGGCAAGCTCGACCTGATCCGGTAGGATGGGATAGAGCAGGAGAACCGGCTTTTGAACTCCCGCTTTCCGGAGCTGAAGGGCCTCCTCCGGCGTCGCGACGGCAAAGCGATCTGCAATCGGCTCCAGAGAGCGGGCGATCGCTTCTGCTCCGTGGCCGTAAGCGTCCGCCTTCACCACGGCGATCAGTCGAGAGGGGGCAACCCATTCCCGGAGCCGAAGCGCGTTCTCCCGGACGGCGTTTAAGTCTACCTCAACCCAGGACGGCATCGGTGGCCGATTCCTTTCGCCGGCTGGAGATCTCGTTCGGAAGCTAGCACAGAAATTGCGAACCGACAAACGTTTCTGGGACTATAATTTTTCTCGAATCGCCGCCAAGGAGGGGGAAGATGCCAGGGATCACCGTCGGTCACATCGCTGAGCCTTCGTTCTGTGAGGTCCAGGAGACCTTCTCTCGCTGGAACCCTGCTGCGCGGCTGGGACGCGGAGCGTTTACCGGTGAGGGCTTCCTTCACTCGGAGAGCGTTCGCTACGTTTGGGTCGAGTCGGGCGAAGGCTCCCTGTTCCTCCCCGCCGGAACGCGCACGCAGGAGGGGGACGGCGAACCGCTGGGGGAGGAGTATCGTCCCGATCCGTTGAACCGAGAGACCCGCGAAGCACTGGAGCTTCTTAAGGCCCATCAGGGGGACTTCGATCCGGCGATCCGTCAGCCGGTGCGGGCCATCCTGGAGCGCTGGCACGGTGAGGCCTTCGTCGGCGACATCGCCGGAGAGCTCTGGTTGATCGTCGAAAGCGGGCTGGAGCCGACCCAGTACGCCGCCGATCCAACGGCGCGGGAAGCGCTGGAACACTTCTTCTGCCATTTTCGCACCCTCGGCTGGTCGGAAAAAACGCAGGATGGATGGGAGTCGTTTCAGGCCGGGGATCAGTTAACCCTCGTGCCGGGCCGCCCCCTTCGCCTTCGAGGGGAGTTCCGATACTGGTATGTCGACGTGTTGGATCAGCACGAGACTCACGTCAGCCCTGCCCGTCGGCTGCGGCATCTGAAAGACACAGCGGGGGGATGCAACTTTGCCTTTGACGCCTTCCGGCGGCTGCCGATGACCTGGATTCTGGGGACCGGAACGCCGGAGAACCCCGGACGGAATCAATCGGGTGAACAGCCATGTCGTAAACATTGCCGCTGAGACCTCAAGGACCCATTACCATCCGCTCGATCCGGTGGGAGGTGGCCAGCCCCAAAGCGAGATGTATCTTGTTCTCGACCCTGCCGCCTACCGGTTGAAGACCTACGGGACGTACCCCTTGGCTGATCGCCTTTCCCGACTTGGAGGATTTGAGCCGCTTTCAGCGGATTCCGCTGCGCCCCGGTTCGACGGTTTACATCGAGCCGAACACGGGGCACCGGGGGATTGACGTCTTTGTCAACGTAGTAACGCTTCCTGGCTTCAAGCCCCGGAACGAAATCTACCTGGACCAGCGGATCAAGGACTCCACCGAGGGGAAAGCGCCCTACAACGCTGCGCTGACCGTCTGAGGAGCCCTGCAACCGCTAGGGGGATCGGATGGAAGAGTCCTATCTCCAATATGTGGACGATCATCTTCCGGAGCTGGTGGCGCTCCTGCAGGAGCTGATCCGCATTCCAACGGTGAACCCGCCTGGGAACCGGTACGGGGAGATGGTTCAGCGGCTGGAGGAGGAGTGCCGAAGCCTTAGTCTAGCGACCCAGGTGATCCCCGTGCCCGAGGCGGTGGTCAAGCGAGTTTGTCCGGAGGCGGCGGACTATCCACGCTGGAACCTCTTGGCCCGCTGGGACGTCGGGGCGCCTCGGACGCTCCACGTGAACGCTCACTACGATGTGGTTCCCGTCTCTGAAGAGAGCTGGGAGGTGGACCCCTTTGAGGGCGTCGTCCGAGAGGGGTACCTCTACGGTCGGGGCGCCGGCGATATGAAGGGGAGCATCGCCGCGTTCTTCTTGGCGCTGCGCGCCCTTCGGGAGCTAGGTCTTTCCCCTCGCGTGAACGTCGAGTGGTCGCTGACCCCCGACGAGGAGACGGGCGGAGCCTTGGGTGCCGGCTACCTCGCCGAAACGGGACAGATTCGAGGGGACGGGGCGCTCAGCTTGGAAGGGGGGAGCGAGAACAGCGTCGGCTGTGGTCATAACGGTGTGCTCTGGCTGCACGTGACGGTTCAGGGACGAGCGGCTCACGCCTCCCGACCCCACGAGGGGATCAACGCCCTGGAGAAGGCGATCCCGCTGATCCGAGCGCTCCAGCGGCTCCGCGATCGATTTCAGTCGCCGGAGCGTTGCTATCGGACCCCCTCCGGGGCCGAGCGCTACCCTACGTTAAACATCGGTGGGGTGGTCTTCGGGTCGCCGGGGCAAAAGGAGAACACCGTTCCGGAGGCTTTCACCTTCTCGGTGGATCGGCGGATTCCTCCCAACGAGACGGTCGCGGAGGCCGAGGCAGAGCTCCAAGCGGTGATTGACGCGACGGCGGCTTCAGTGCCCGATCTGAAGGTCTCCACTCGTCCGGTGTTGGCGATCGAGCCGTGCGCGGTGGATCCTCAAGAGCCGATCGCTCAGAGCTTCGCCCGCTCCGTCCAGCGCGTTCGAGGTGCGCTGCCGGGGTTCAGCCTGACCAGTGGCTTCACCGACCTGCACTATCTCCTTCAAGGGGAGAGGCGGCGGCCCGGAATCGGCTTACGGGGTCAAGGGTCAAAACGTCCACGGCGCTAACGAGCGAGTCTCCCTTGTGGAGCTGGCCACGGTCGCCAAGATTTACGCAGACTTCCTGCTCCAGGGGGAGTGGTAATCGGGGTGGCCCCTATATCATTCCGGCTCGAATCCGTTCGGCCTCCTCGACAGAGAGCCGTTCCGGGACGCTCAATCGCCTATAGTGCTCCGGCTGGAGCGCCCAGAAGGCTTGGGCAACGCGTGGCGAGCGGTCTTTTCCGGACGCAGGGCGGTGGATCTCTACGATTGTCACGCCGGTGTGTTGATACCCTTCCTTGGCGGGGTTGGTAGCAGGCCGCTCCGAGCGTTCCGTTCACCTTGACCGCAATAAAGAGCGTCGGCATTTGGTCTACCATCTGCTGGTAGAACTCGCGGATCTCCTTGCGTCCGGTGTACTTTCGAACCGGAAAGGCATGGACAACCGACTCTTGATCGTAAAACTGCAGGCATCGGCCCAGGTCGCGGGCTAAATGGGCCTGGGCAAAGCGGTGCATGAAAGCTTGTGCCTCTGGATCGTCGGGGGAGAGGTTGCCGCTTCGATGGCGCAGCTTCTGGAGCCGCTTGCGGGCGCGGGAATGGATGTTCTTGATCGGTGCGGGCGCCGAGTGGAGCGCTGCCGCCGTCTCTCGGACGGACCAGCCCAGCACGTCCCGAAGAACGACGACCAGCCGCTGAAGGGGTGAGAGCTCCTGCAAGACGCAGATAAACGAGAACTCCAGGGTCTCCCGGACCGCCTCCCGGTCGCGCTCCGGGTCGATCAGCTCAAGAAACTCGTCCGAGGTCTCTAAGGGGTGGGGAACGACCCGCTCTCGACGTTTTCGTGCAGACTTAAGAAAGTTATAGCACGTATTCGTTGCGATCCGGTACGCCCAGGTCCGGACGGAGGAGCGACCCTCGAAGCGATCAATCCCTTGCGCGATTTTCAACAGCACCTCTTGGGTAAGGTCTTCCGCGTCCTCAAGGGAGCCGACCAGGCGGTAACAGAGGGCGAGAATTCCAGGCCGGAGCTGACTCAACAACGCGTCGAGTTCCCCCTCAATCGGAAGAGCTGCTTCCTGCATCAGGTTCCCCTTCAGGCGTCGGCATGATGTTTGAAGCGTTTCCGCAAAAGATGGGTCCGACCGATACCTCTCCTCGACTGGGGCTGTCTAAAGAGATGACGCGCGATCGGCTCGCGCAAAAACGCGTTCGTGAAACACCGTTTTCCGAAAGGAGTTCGCTTCTATGCTACGGCGAGGCAGCTTTCGACTGCAATGGGCGCTGATCGCAACGACCCTGGCGCTAACGACCGTCGCCGCTTTCGCGGCCCCAGTGACCTTTCGCGCCTGGAACGATGAGCGCGATGTGATCCAGTTCATCTCAAAGGCCCCCTTGGAGAAGATCGTCGGAACCAACGGGCGCGTTCGGGCCGAGGTGACCGTCGAGGACCTGAGCGACATCCTCAGCAAAAAGGTCGCCGGAAAGATCACCGTGGACCTGGACACGATCACGACCGGCATCTCCCTGCGCGACAAGCACATGCGAGAGCAGTACCTGGAGACGGACAAGTACCACCCCACGCCGTCTTCACGCTCAAGCGGGTCGCGGCGGCCTATACGATCAACAAGATGAACGGCCAAGAGGTAAGGTCCTCCGTCCGCGGTCTGGCGCCGAATCAGACTATCCTCGTGGACCTGGTGGGCGACCTGGAGCTGCACGGTGTGAAGCGAGAGATCACCGTCCGCGGCGTTGAGGTCACCTATATTCCGGCTAGCGAGGCAACCCGGACGGTTCGCCCTGGCGATCTGCTGCGGATTGCTGGCGGGTTTACCCTCAAGCTGAGCGACTACAACATCGAGCGGCCCCAACTGGTACTCCTCAAGCTGGCCGACGAAGTGGAGATCGAATTCGACATCATCCTTGGTACCCGGCGTTCAGCCCAAAGAGACCGCAGCCGCGAACCCCTGCGGTGGGAACCCCTGTGGCGGGAACCCCTGCGGCGGAAACCCCTGTGGTGGGAACCCCTGCGGCGGAAACCCCTGCGGCGGAAACCCCTGTGGTGGGAACCCCAACGGTTAATCGTGATTTCTCTGCTGTGGGCTGGGACGGCCCACAGCCCCTCCCCGGAGGGACAGCCGATGCAGTCTAAGCAGCGCAAGCGACGATCCGACCGAAGCCCCAAGCCTTCAAGCCATCCGCTCGCCTTCTCCCATTGGATGGCGGAGCTTTCCCGCCGTCCCCTACTGACACCAGAGGAGGAGATCGAGCTGGCTCGCAGGGCCCGGGCTGGAGATCGCGCCGCGCTTCAAAGGCTCATCGAGTGTAACCTCCGGTTGGTCGTTCGGATCGCGGCCCGCTACGCCCATCCGAACGTTCCTCTCATTGATCTGATCCAGGAAGGGAACATCGGACTGATCCAGGCGGCGGAGCGGTTCGACCCGGAGCGGGGATTCCGATTTAGCACCTATGCTGTCTGGTGGATTCGGCGGGCGATCCTTCGCGCGCTGAGCTACGACTCTCGAATGATTCGCCTGCCGGAGCACATCATCGCCGGAACGGGGAAGCTGGAGAGGCAGACCGCGGCGCTCCGTCAAGAGCTGGGACGCGATCCCTCCGACCAGGAGCTCGCCGCTAGGATGAGGCTTTCGCTGGAACAGGTGCGGTTGTTCCGGTCGGTCTCTTACGATCTCGTCTCTCTGGAAGGGGAGGGGGAGAGCTCGGAGCTTGCGCCTCAGGAGACGATCGAGGACCCGCGCCAGCATCCGGATCGCTGGTGGGAGGCGTTATTGCGTTCCGAGGAGGTGGATCGGGTGCTTTCCGTCCTCAACGAACGGGATCGAGCGATCCTCCGGGCCCGGTTTGGAATTGACGACGGGCGGCCTAAGACCCTCAAGGAGACAGGAAAACTTTTCAACCTCACTCGGGAGCGCATTCGACAGATCGAAAAGAAGGCCCTTCGACAGCTTCGTGAGTTTTGGCGTCAGCGCTCAGAAGCGCCGGAAGACTGCTTCTCCTCCCAATGATTCTTGCAAGGAAGGTAAGAGGAATCTCTCATGCGTCCTCAAGGGATCTTTCTCCTCTTAGGGCTCGCCTTGTTGCTGGGAAGTGCCTGTTACGGCTCCGTCGAGGAGCCGGCTTCCCCTTTGGACCGGCCTAACCAGCGGGTCGCTGAGCTGTTCCCGGAGTTCTTTCCGCCTGGCGTGGCCCACTCGATTCCGCTGAACGAAATTGAGCACGGCGGCCCTCCCAAGGACGGCATCCCTGCCCTGACCGATCCGGAGGTCCTACCGGCGGAGGCTGCTGACTATTTGCGCCCGGACGATCGAGTCCTCGGACTAGAGCACCGTGGGGAAGCGCGCGCCTACCCGATCCGAATTCTCAACTGGCACGAGATCGTCAACGATTCGCTG
Organism: Candidatus Poribacteria bacterium; assembly: GCA_026004875.1. GTDB lineage: Bacteria > Poribacteria > WGA-4E > BPJZ01. The sequence continues at coordinate 135,809 of BPJZ01000008.1, forward strand.
GGCGGCGAGCGGGTGTTGATCACCTTC
>BPJZ01000009.1 GCA_026004875.1 Candidatus Poribacteria bacterium
CACAATCTGATCGTGGATCAGTGGCGGCGGGAGCAGGTTTGGGAGGCGTTTCTGGAGGAGGAGGGCCCGAGGTTGGTGGGGCGGGGGAGCCTGGTTCTGCCCGATCCGGAGGGAGACCTTTGCGTGCAGGAGCTGACCGCTCTTTTGACCGGGCTGGTCCGACGGCTCCCGGCCGCTCAGCGGGCGGTGTTGCGCCTCCGGGCGGCGGGATGTTCGATGGAGGAGATTGGGCGCCGGATGGGGGCGCCACGCGACACAGTCAAGACCTATCTCTTCCGGGCACGCCAACGGCTTCGGGGGGAGCTGACGGCGAGCGGTCTGCTGGACTGAGCTAGTCGTTGCCGCGCCGAATACCGATCACTCCAGCCAGGACCGCCAGAAAGAGGGCCAGTTTGGCCGCTGTCCACCAAGAGATGTCCCGTGCAACGTAGCCCTCCTCCACGGCGCGAGGGAGCAGGTCCGGGACGGTCCAGGCCCAAAGCCACTTGATCAGAAACAACGCCAGGATCAAGACCAAGCCGGCGACCATCAGGCTCAGGCCGCATCCTGCCGGCAGGCAGCCCAGCATCCAGGCGCGGCGGCGGTCTTCGTTCATCGGCGTTCTCCCTTGCCTTTCCTTCTCTTTGCGGTTCACTCGATCAGGGGGACGGTGCGCTTTAAGGTGGCGCTCTTGAGCGCTGAGTCCACAATCTGTTGTCCGATTCGGGCGATCTTGGGCGAAAGCGGCCCCTCGATCGGCAGGCCGGCCTCCAGGCGGTGCAGGACGTACTGGATCGGGTTCTGATGGGGCGGCTCCAGCCGGTCGACGGGGATCGGCTCCCCGGCGGGGTTCTGGCGGGTCTGAAGGAAGACGGTCCGTTCGTAGTCGTAGCTGCTCAGGGTGCCTTCGGTGCCGGTGATCACAAAGCCGCATTTCGGTTGGGGCTGGTGTTCCCAGGGATGGGTAAAGGTTCCCCATCGCGTTTCGTACTTGCAGAGACCAAAGTCGTACTCGGCGATCGTGATGCTGTGCTCGTCCACCTCTAGGCCGGGAGGAACCCAGGCAACGGCGGTCACCTCTTTGGGCTTTTTGCCGTTGAGAAACCAGGTTCCCAGCGTGGTTCCGTAGCCCAGGTAGTCGATCAGCGAGCCGCCGCCGCGCTTTTTCTGATACCACCAGAGACGGTTCTTCTGGCGAATCTGTTCTTTGGGGTCGGCAGGAACCTCCAGAACGGAGAAGGAGAGCGGGCCCCGGTTGCCGTCGTAATAGTGTACGCCGGTGATCTCTCCGATTCGGCCCTCGTCGATCAGCCGCTTGGCGGTCACGTGGCAGGGGTACCAGCGGAGGGGCCAGTTGATGATCAGTTCCTTACCGGTCCGGGCGACGGCGGCGATCATTCGATCGGCCTCCTGAAGGCTGGTTGCAAAGGGTTTCTCCACCAGCACGTGGACGCCGTACTCGGCGACTCGTTCTGTCCAAAGCGCGTGGTCGGCGGGGACGGGACAGAGGATCACCAGATCGGGACGCGTTCGCTCAAGGCACTCGCGGTAGTCGGTAAAGACGCGCTCCGGCGGAACCCCTAGGCTCTCGATGACGGCCTGCATCCGCTCCGGTTGCTCGTCGCAGATGCCGACAAGCTCTGCGTTGGGGTGCTCGCGAACCATCCGGAGCAGTCCGCCCATGTGCACGTACTCGAAGTTGATCCCTGCGATGCGCCAGACCTTCTGCGCCTTCATCTTTCTTTCCCCTTTTGGCGGTCCGAACGGAGACAGCTTACCAACTTTCGGTATCGAAGGCATTGGCGCCGAGGAACAAAGACGCCGTCGCTTTGGCGACGGCGTCCGTTCCCCAAACGGGGTCAGGGGAGTGGAGAGAGTCCGGCAGGCAGGCTCAGAACTCCCAGCCAAAGATGGCGATCAACTTGGTTCGCGGAGCGTTGCCAGTGTCTACCAACGCGGCCAGGTCGAAGTGAGAGGGCGGGCTTGGGCGAATCTGGAGGCTCGGGCCGATCCAGAGTTCTGTTTCCGTCTCCTCCTCGCCGGTTTCGGCCTTGAACTCCACCTCCGCGCCGAGCGAAAACTTCTCGTCCACGATCGTCTGGCTGATCCCGGCGGTCAGGGCGAACTCCTGGCCTTCGCTGCCCAGGACCTTCTCATAGACGCCGTTCAAGCCCCAGTGAAGGCCCGGAATCGGCGTTTGGTCGGCCAGCAGGAGCTTCGCCTCCACCTTATCCTCCTCTCCTTTCATGCCGTACTCAAAGTAGAGGGTCGGGTTGCCGGGGATCGCTCCCCAATCGGCCAGCGCCCAGCGGATTTCAAACTTCTGTTCGGCCAGCCCCATGGTCTGGACTGTGGTTCCTCCCTCCCGTGTGTAGGTCTTCAGCGGGACTAGATACAGATCCACCTGGAGCCGGTGCGGCAAGCCGAACTCAAACTCGTACTGCGTTTCGATCTCTTCGACCTTTCCGTCCTCGGAGATCACCGGAATGAACCAGACCTCGAATTCGTACTCTCCCTCCGGCCGGACGTAGACCCGTGTCCGTCCAAACCGGCGTCGGGCCGTCCAACGGGGCTGCTTGTACTTGCCGATTCGCTCCTCTTCGCGAAGCTGGGGTCGTTCCTCACCGACCACTTCGACCGGGGGCAGCTCCCAGGAGCGGAGCCGTCCGGCCTCGACGGCTTGCTCTTCGGGCCGCCGTTCTTGTTCTTTCGGTACGTCCGCAGGGTTGAGCACCTGCCCGAAGGCGGCTCCTGAGCCGATCAGAAAGGATACAAGAAGGACTGTAAACTTCGATCGGGCCATTGTGGAATCCTCTCCGATTTCTTTTAGTTCCCGTTCCCCGGCGCTTTTGGCAATATCTATGCCGCCGCTTTTGCCGCCTTTTGGCGGATGGAAAAGGGGTTTCTGGGCGGGGAGCTGACCAGAGACTGGTCAGCGCTGGTCAAGAGATGGACACCATGAGAGCGTTTCGAACGGAAAGGGGAAGGGGTTCTATGGGCGGTCGGCTTTCTGGAAAAGTGGCGTTAATTACCGGCTCCACGTCTGGGATCGGTCGGGCGACGGCGATTCGCTTTGCCCAGGAGGGGGCCGCTCTGGTCCTGAACGACGAGGGAACCGATCGGGCAGAAGAGGCGATTCGACGGGTCCAAGAGGCCGGTGGAGAGGTGCATTACATCGCTGCCGACGTGCGCGATCCGGAAGCGGTGCGGCGGCTGGTCGCCGGAGCGATCGAGCGCTTTGGGCGGCTCGATGTGCTGATGAACAACGCCTACTCCGGGCGCGGGGGCTCGGTCACCGAAGTGGACGTGGCCGATTGGGACGCGGTTTTCTCGGTCAGCGTCCGTGCGGCCTACTTGGCCTCGAAGTACGCCATCCCTCAGATGCAGCAGCAGGGCGGCGGGAGCATCATTCATGTGGCCTCGGTGCACGGACTGTTAGCCGCCGTCGGGAATCCGGCCTATGCGGCCTCCAAGGCGGCGCTGATCCAGCTGGCCCGGCAGATGGCCGTTGAATACGGTCCGTACGGGATTCGGGTCAACGCACTCTGTCCGGGGTGGATCGTTACCGAACGGCATCGGCCCGCGCTGGAGCGGTCGCCGAACTGGGGGCGGCGGGAGCGGTGGATCTACCCCCTCGGTCGCCCCGGGCGGCTGGAAGAGGCCGCCAACGCGGCGCTCTTCCTGGCCTCCGAGGAGTCTTCGTTTGTCACCGGGCACGCGCTGGTCGTGGACGGCGGCCTGACGGCACAGCTTCAGGACAACCTCGCCGCCCGTTTAGAGCGCGCCCTCCGCGAACTTGAGGAGAGCTAGCCCATCGGAATGACCGGATTGTAGGCCGGATTGTAGCTCTCCGAGCTGGCCGGGATGTAATGACAGATCCAGGACTTCCGAAACCGCGTCTGCGACCGGTTCGGGAAGGAGCCGTGGATCAAGCGCCCGTGGAAGAACAGCCCGTCTCCTTTTTCCATTTCAACTAAGAGCTCCGAATACTGCGGAGGCGGCACGACGGCAATGTCCGTGAACGAAACGGAGGTGTCCGTCGGGACCATCTCCAGGATCGGTTCCCGATGGGAACCGGGAAAGACGCGCATGGCGCCGTTCTCTTCGTCCATCTTCTCCAGGGCGATCCAAGCGGCAATACAGGCTCCCGGTTTGGTCTGCAGGTAGTAGTCGTCCTGATGAAAGGCTTGGCCCCGCGCCCCTGGCGGCTTCCAGTAGAACATGCTCTGTAGGGCGATTACTCCGTCCCGGAGGAGGTCCCGAAGAATGTCGGCCACCTTTGGATGAGTCAAGTAGTGCAGTAGCCGTTCGTCCACCCGGTGAGGGTGCATCATTCGAGGGTAGACCTTCAACGGGTCGCCGCCCGACTCCTCCGGCGGAACGGCGCGGAAACAGCCGGGCACGTGCCCGCGAGCGTGAAGCGCCTGAGCGCGGGCGATGATCTCGTCGCACTCCTCTTCGGTGAAAACGCCGGGAACCAGCAAATACCCTTCTTCGTCATAGAACCGAACCTGCTTGTCGGTTAGCACACGCGGGCTCATCCGAAACCTCCTTGGAGAGCTCGATCCGAACCGGATTGCCTTCGGCACAGGATTCTAATCGACAAGAGGGGCGAGAGCAAGAAAGGGGAAAGGACACCCTGTCCGGCTGGAGTTCCAAGGCCGATCCGGAAGGATCTTGGGAGAAAGATGCGGAGTTGACGCGCCTCAGAGCGCTTTTTATAATCCCCAGGCGTTCGAATCGAAGGTGGAAGGGGTGCGGTGGCAACGGTTCACATCGAAGGGGTCACCAAGCGGTTTGGGGGCACAGTTGCGCTGGACGGACTGAGCCTTGAGGTTCAGGACGGGGAGTTTTTCTGTTTGCTGGGGCCTTCAGGCGCCGGCAAGACGACCCTCCTTCGGTGTATCGCTGGATTAGAAGTCCCTGACGCCGGGCGAATTATGATCGGCGGCGTGGACGTGACGGGTTGGACGCCTGCCGAGCGCGGCGTGGCGATGGTCTTTGAGAGCTACGCGCTCTACCCGCACTTGAGCGTCTTTGAGAATCTGGCTTATCCGCTCCGGGAGCGACGAACGCCGGAGGAAACGATCCGGCACCGAGTCCTGGAGGTGGCGGAGAAGCTCCGAATCACCCATACACTGGACCGTCCTCCCCAGACGCTTAGCGGGGGGGAGATGCAGCGGGTGGCCATTGGACGGGCGATCGTCCGGGAGGCTCAGGTCTATCTGTTCGACGAGCCGCTCTCCCATCTGGATGCTCAACTTCGGGAACAGATGCGAAGCGAGCTGAAGCGGCTCCATCGGGAGCTGGGTCAGACGCTGATCTACGCGACGCCGGACCAGCTTGAAGCGTTGACGATGCCGGATCGGGTCGCCGTTATTCGCAGCGGGAGGGTCGTCGAGTGCGGGCCCCCCATGGAGCTGTACTATCGCCCGCAGCACGCCTTTACGGCGCAGTATCTTGGCGATCCGCCGATGAACTGGCTTCCGGCTCGCTTGAAAGACGACGTGGCCCAAACGGAGTGGTTTCACGTGCGGCTTCCCTTTCGGGCGCCGTTCTTCGGCGAGGGCTTCTTGGGGGTGCGGCCTGAAGACCTCTGCCTGAGCGACGGCGACGCTGCACCGCCGGAAGCGATCCGCTTCCAAGCGCTGGTTTATGCCGTTGAGATGAGCGGCGATTTCAATATCGTGACGCTTCGGCTAGGGGATCGCTTCCTCAAGGCGATCGGTGAGGTCCACCGGCGCTACCCGACAGACCGCCCCGTTGGGGTCACGGTGCTTCCGGAGCGACTCTTTTTGATGGATCCCGTCTCCGAACGGGTCTGGTCGTTGAGAAAACCGTTCGATCCTTCACCCACTCATCAGAAAGGGGATCAAGGATGAGGAGCTGGAGACCTCTCTTCAGTTGGGCGCTGATCGGCGTCCTGCTGGCTGGGGCCGCGTGGGGGCAGCAGAAGGTAACCCTTCGGATGACCGGCCCGGACTGGTTGCCGGTCAGCCTGATGACCGAGATCTCCAAGGACTTCCCGGCCTACGCTCGTCAGAAGTTGGGCTACGAAGTGGAGATCGTCGTGGACCCGGTGCCGTGGGGGAGCTACTACGAGCGGCTGGCCGCCGCCTTGGCCGCTGGGACGCCCTTTTATGACCTGTTCGTCTCCGATAGCCAGTGGATCGGCGACTTCGCCGAGAGCGGCCATCTCCTCCAGGTCAACGAGTACCTAGAGAAGGACCCGGAGCTTCGGGCGATTCTCGACTCGATTCATCCGGTCCTCCGGCGAGCGTACTGCACCTACCCGGGGAACAGCGAAAACTACTGGGGCTTCCCGCAAGAAGCGGACATCCAGGGCTTTCTGGTGCGTCAGGATCTGTTCCAGCATCCGCAGGAGCGGGAGAACTTTAAAGCGCGTTACGGCTACGAGCTGCCCCAGACCTATGAGGACTGGAAACAGGTCGAGTGGACTCAGGCCCGCGATTTTGCCGAGTTCTTCACCCGAAAGGCGGGCGAACAGCTGGCCGGCGAAACGCTTCAGCACGACTTTTACGGCTTGGCTCTGGCCTATAGCAAGTCCTATGACTTCCTAAGCATGGCCTGGATGCAGTTTCTGTATAACTGGGGCGGGGACATCTGGAACTGGGAGACCCATCAGGTGGACGGCTACATCAACTCCCCGGAGGCGATCGCATCATTCCAGTTCTACAAGGATCTCCTTCAGTTCCAGCCGCCCGGCGCGGTCAACTTCGATCTGGACGGGGTCAACAACGCGATGGCCCAAGGGCTTGTAGCGATGGCCTGCAACTGGATCGCCATCTCCCCGTCGGTGATCGAGGACCCCTCCTTCTCGCGGGTAGTCGGGAAGGTGATGGTGGTCTTCCCGCCGGGGCAGTTTGGGCGGCGCATTTACAACCTGGGTGGCCAGCCGTTTGTGATCAACGCCAAGACTCAGCACGTCGAGGCGGCGTTGGAGTACATCAAGTGGTGGTTCCAACCGGAGCAGCAGTGGCGCTTTGCCCGAGGCGGCGGGCTTCCCTCCACCACGCAGATTCTGGACTCCGAAGAGTTCAAGAACCTTAAGCCTTGGACCCGCGCCTTCGCCGAACTGGTCCCCTATCAACGGGACGTTTGGAAACACCCGGCCTTCTTTGAGCTGCTGACCGTCATGCAGGAGGAACTACACGCAGCGATCACCGGCGGGAAGTCGGTGGAGGAGGCGCTCAACAACGTTGCCCGGCGCCAAGAAGAAATTCTCGCCGATTGGGAGTAGTTCTCGACATAATTTCAGAGTGAGTCCCGACAGATAGGCGGGAGCCTGGTTCTCCGCGCTCCCGCCTTCTGTTCCCGATCGGTTCCGGCTGATCAGCGAACTGTGGCACCGACTGCCGGAGGGCCAGATGACCTACGCTGACGCGCGGACTTACCTGAGTACGTTCCTAAACTACGAGCGGGTGCCGATCAACGCGGGGCTACCCCGCGCGTTCAATCTGACCCGGATTCGGCGCCTGCTGGAAGCGATGGGGAACCCTCAGGAGCGGTTCCCGGCAATTCATCTGGCCGGAACCAAAGGGAAAGGTTCCACCGCGGTCCTCCTGGAGCGGACCCTCCGGGAGGCCGGCTATCGCACCGGGCTGTACGTTCAGCCGCATCTGTTGTCCCCGCGCGAGCGAATCGTCGTCGGCGGCCGCGCGATCGGTCGGCTCCAGTTTGTGACGCTGCTGGAACGGTTCTTACCCCTCTTGGAACGTTTTCGCGAGACGGAGGCGGGTCGCCTCACCTATTTTGAGGTCTTCACCGCTCTGGCCTTCGAGGAGTTCGCTCGGTCGGGCGTTCAGGTGGCCGTCGTGGAGACGGGGCTTGGCGGGCGTCTGGACGCGACCAACGTGCTCTGCCCGATCCTAAGCGTGATTACCCCGATCGGTTACGACCATCAGCAGGTGCTCGGGGAGACGCTCCCGGAGATCGCCGCCGAGAAGGCCGGAATCATCAAGCCGGGCGTGCCGGTGGTCTGTGGGCTTCAACCAGAGCCGGCCTACAGAGTCCTGCGCGAAGAGGCGGAACGGCGCGGCGCCCCTTGGACGGACGCGGGCCGGGAGGTGGTGGCCAAGCGGATCGGGATCGTTGAAAGGCGAGAACGGGCGGTGCTTTCCCTCGGCGAGCGGAGCTACAGGGTCGCCCTGAAGCTGCTGGGCGCTCATCAGGTCGGAAATGCGGCGACGGCCCTCGCAGCGGTGGCGGTGCTGCGCCGCAACGGATGGACGATCCCCGACGCGGCCGTGCTCCGAGGATTTCAAGACGCCTGGATCGCAGCCCGGGTGGACTGCTCCCGTCTGGACGACGGGCGGCCCCTCGTGCTGGACGGCGCCCACACGCCGGAGTCGGCTCGAGCCCTCCGAAGTGTCTTGGAGGAGCTCTGGCCAGGGTATCGGTTCTCCTTTCTTGTCGGGATGGCGCGAGACAAGGATTTGCAAAGTTTTGCGGCTGTCTTGGCGCCGATTGCCCAGGAGGCTATCTTCACTCGGACGCGCGTCAACCCGCGCGCTGCCGACCCGGAGGCGCTTCAGGAGGCCTGGACGGCCCGAGGCGTCCCGACGCAGACGGTGGCCCGGCTTGACGAAGGGGTTCGGGTTGCCACAGGACCAGTCGTCTGCGTGACCGGCTCGGTGCACTTCGTCGGCGCGGCTTTGAAGCAGATCGCCCCCTGGGCGAAGGAGCGTTGGAGCCATGAGATCGGTCTAGGAACGGAGGAGATCGCATGACCCCTTGGAAAGAGAGGATGGCTGCTGTGAGACGGTGGAGCGTTCTGGTTCCCCTTTTCGGAGCGGCCCTGCCGGTCTGGGCACAGGCCGAAGCGGCGGTGCGACCCGCTCCCCCGCCGGTCTGGTGGCTGGCGCCCGCAGGAGCGATCGCGGCGCTGCTCGCCGCGTTTGGCTTCTACCGAAGCGTCATGCGACGGGAAGAGGGCACCCCGACGATGATCGAGATCGCCCAAGCCGTCCGGGAGGGGGCGATGGCCTACCTCAAGCGACAGTATAAGGTCGTGGCGATCATCTTCGCGGTGCTGTTTGCCCTCTTTGCCGTGATGGCCTACGGCCTGAAGGCTCAAAACCCGGTGATCCCCTTTGCCTTTCTGACCGGAGGATTCTTCTCGGGCCTCTGCGGCTTCATCGGCATGCGAACGGCCACCAGCGCCTCGGCCCGAACGGCAAACGCGGCGCGCAAGTCGCTCAACTCCGGCCTCCAGGTGGCCTTCCGGGCTGGGGCCGTCATGGGGCTGGTGGTGGTCGGCTTCGCCCTGCTGGACATCACCGGCTGGTTCTTAATTCTCTACTATCTGTTCCCGCCGACCTTTTTTGAGGCCAATCCGCTGCCTCAGATCACAGTGATCATGCTCAGCTTCGGGATGGGCGCCTCCACTCAGGCGCTCTTTGCCCGTGTAGGGGGCGGGATCTACACCAAAGCCGCCGACGTCGGTGCCGACCTGGTCGGAAAGGTGGAGGCCGGAATTCCTGAAGACGATCCCCGGAACGCTGCCGTCATCGCCGACAACGTTGGCGACAACGTCGGCGACGTGGCCGGCATGGGCGCCGACCTCTACGAATCGTACGCCGGCTCGATTCTGGCTACAGCGGCGTTGGGCGTTTCCGCGGTGGCCCTCGAGGCGCAGCAAAATCCGGCCTTTTTGGGCGGATTCTCCGAGATCGGGATGCAGCTGCGCTACTTGGCTGCCCCGATGGTGATCGCCGGAATCGGCATCTTCCTTTCGATTCTAGGCGTCTTTCTGGTCCGGACCCGCGAGGAGGCCACCATGCGGGACCTGCTAAATGCCCTCTCTCGAAGTATCAACTTCAGCTCGGTGGGAATCGCCCTGCTCTCGCTGGCCGCCCTTTCCGTGCTTGGCATCCCGAACATGTGGCGGGTTTGGGGAGCGATCCTAGCCGGGTTGGTGACCGGTATCGTCATCGGCAAGTCAACGGAGTACTACACCTCTCACGAGTACCGGCCCACGCGGGAGCTGGCCCGACAAGCGCTGACCGGTCCGGCAACGGTTATCATTGACGGCATGGCGGTCGGGATGATGTCCACCGCTGTGCCGGTCCTGACGATCGTCATCGCGATTGCGATCAGCTTCTACCTGCCCGGCGGGGCGAGCAACCCCCTGATGGGGCTTTACGGAATCGGGATCGCCGCTGTCGGGATGCTCTCGACGCTCGGTCTGACGTTGGCCACCGACGCCTACGGTCCAATCGCCGATAACGCTGGCGGAAACGCTGAAATGTCCCACCTGGAGCCGGTCGTCCGGCAGCGAACCGACCAACTGGACGCGTTGGGCAACACGACCGCCGCCACCGGTAAGGGGTTTGCTATCGGATCGGCGGCGCTGACGGCCATGGCTCTGTTGGCCTCCTATCTGGAGGAGATCCGCTACGGTCTGCAGCATCTGGCCGGGATCACCGTTCTCGAGATCCCCACCAAGGCCGGGGAGGTCCTCCAGGTGCCGGTCAGTGAGGCCCGGCTCTCCGATTTCATGGCCTACTACAAAATCACCTTGATGAACCCGAGCGTTTTGATCGGGCTGTTTGTTGGGGCGGTGATGGCCTTCTTCTTCTGTGCGCTGACGATGAAGGCCGTCGGTCGAGCCGCCGCGGCAATGGTCGAGGAGGTCCGACGACAGTTCCGCGAGAGGCCCGGCATTATGGAAGGCACCGAAAAGCCGGACTACGCTCGGTGTGTGGCCATTTCGACGGCGGGCGCGCAGCGAGAGATGCTCCTCCCAGCGCTGATGGCTATCATTGTCCCCGTCCTGGTCGGGGTGCTGTTCAGCGTGCCGGGAATCATGGGGCTGTTGGCCGGAGCGTTGGCGGCGGGATTCGTCCTGGCCGTGATGATGGCCAACGCCGGTGGCGCCTGGGACAACGCTAAAAAGTACATCGAGCAGGGCAACTTCGGCGGGAAGGGCTCCGACCCCCATAAGGCCGCGGTGGTCGGCGATACCGTTGGGGATCCGTTCAAGGACACCTCGGGGCCGTCGCTGAACATCCTCATTAAGCTGATGGCGATGGTCTCGATCGTCTTCGCGGGATTTATGGCCAAGTTTGCCGGCGTCGGCGGGCTGATCATGCGGCTGGTTAGCTAGTCGGTCCGGTCGGAAGCCTGGAGGACGCCCGGGGAGCCTTTTGGTGCTCCGGGTTGTCTTTTTTACTTCAAGGGGTGGGCCTTAAAGGGTGAGGTTCTCTTCGGTCTCCGGGTCGAACACGTGAAGTTTCTCGGAGAGGAGGGCCACCTCCAAAGGCTCTCCGACGCGCGGGAGCGTCTCGGGCGGAATCTTAGCGATCAGGGTCTGGTCGCCGACGCTTAAATAAAGAATTACCTCATCCCCCAACGGTTCCACGACGTCCACAACGGTGCGGAGACGGGAAAGGGGGTTCGCGGCCAAAGCCTCCGCGTCCGGCTGGACGTGCTCGGGCCGAATCCCCAAGACGATCGGGCCGTTGGGGTGCTGGGCAAGCCGCTCTTGCAGCTCCGCAGGCAGCGCGATGCGTACGTCCTGAGCCAAGAAGTAGCGCCGGTTCTCTTCAGTTATCAGCTCCCCGCGCAAAAAGTTCATCGGCGGGTTGCCGATGAACCCAGCGACAAACATATTCCGAGGCCGATCGTACAGCCGGAGCGGGGTGTCGATCTGTTGGATCACCCCTTGGTTCAGGACGACGATTCGGTCTCCCATCGTCATCGCCTCGACCTGGTCATGGGTCACGTAGATCATCGTCGCTTGGAGGCGGCTGTGAAGCTTGCTGATTTCGGCCCGCATCTGGACGCGTAGCTTGGCGTCCAGGTTGCTCAACGGCTCGTCAAAGAGAAAGACCTTCGGGTGCCGGACGATCGCCCGCCCAACGGCGACCCGCTGGCGCTCCCCACCAGAGAGCGCCCGAGGCTTTCGGTCCAACAGGTGAGCGATGCCGAGAATGTCGGCCGCTTCTCGAACGCGCCGGTCGATCTCCTCCTTGGGCGTCTTGCGCAGCTTGAGGCCAAACGCCATGTTCTTATAAACGGTCATGTGGGGGTACAGCGCGTAGTTCTGAAAGACCATTGCAATGTCGCGGTCCTTCGGAAGCACGTCGTTCACCCGGCGTTCGTCGATGTAGATGTCCCCCTCGGTGATCTCCTCCAGACCGGCGATCATCCGCAGGATGGTGGACTTGCCGCATCCCGACGGTCCCACCAGAACCACAAACTCCCGATCGCGCACCTCAAAGGTCGCGTCGCGAACGGCAACCACCCCGCCCGGGTAAACTTTGGTGACGTGCTCCAGTCGTACGTTAGCCATGAACTCGCATCGGATCCGTGAAGAAGGTGACCAGATGAATCAGATCGGCCCGCAGCTCAGAGCGGATAACAAACCGGTCCACAAAGGGGAACGCCGCCGGTTTCCCCTCGGCGGGACTCCCCAGAGGGGGAACCTCCTCGGGGGCGGCCTCCCCGATCACCACATCGCCCAGCGGGAGCGGAACTCGATAGCCGTGCTCCGGCGAGGGATCGGTGATCACCAGCAAATAGGGCAGCCGCCGGTCCCCCAGCGCGTTCAACCGCTCGTGCCAGGCGACCAGGAGTCCGGACGGAAGGGGTTCCTTGACCGAAAGGCCGTACCCTCCGGGCACACAGAGGATCAGCGGGTGCCGCGCTCGAGCGGCGCGGTCCAGCAGGGGGAGCAGCGCTCCTAGCAGCTCGCTGGGCGATCGGCGTTCCCGATCTGCCAGGGGGTCCACCGCCCCCAGAGCCACCGCGATCCCTTCTAGGGTTCCGATTCCCAGTCGGGCTCCTGAAAGTTCACTGCGCAGCGGACGCCAGGACTCGCCTTCAAGGAGGAGTTCTATCCGCTCCTGAGCGCTCAGCGGGAAGTGATGCTGGCAATACGGGCAGATCCGCCCGTTGCGCTCCAGCTCGCGAGCGAAAAGGGTCTCTTTGCAGTCGGGACACTTTAGCCAAAGCCCTTCGGGGATGTGGGGAGTCGAAATCTCAGCCATCCTTCCCCCTCTCCGCCGCCTGGGGCGACGCTTCGGCGCCACTAAGCGCGGCACAGGCCGTCCGCTCGTCCGGAAAGATCTCCAGAATCTGATCCAGCTTAGTCACTCGGAGTAATCGGGAGAGCGGACCGGGGAGTTCAGCAAGCACCAACCGTCGGTCTTCCTCCTGGGCGCGTCGGTGAAGGGCGACCAGCATGCCCAAGCCGGCGCTGTCGAGGAACTCAACCCCCCGCAGGTTGAGCACCACGTGCCGAATCCCGTCCTCCCTCAGGAACGCCTCAATCGCCTCCCGAAGTTGAACGCTCCGCTCGCCGATCACCCGGCCGCGAAGGGAAAGAATACCAGTCTCAGACTCGCGTCGTGCGGAGACCTCAAACGATGAGCTCGTTGCCATCGGCATGAGAGGGCTCATGAGGAGAGAGCGGTCACCGCGCTGTCCTCGTCCGAATAACTCTCAAACAGCTGGTCCAACTTTGCAAGCTGGAGCAGTTTGTGAATATTCGGACTGGGCTTCATGACCGCAATCCGACCCTTCTTCTGCTGAACGTGCGTGTAGGCGTTTACCAGAGCGCCCAGCGCTGAGCTGTCCATCATTCCGGTGGACTCCAGATTAATAAGAATCCGCACCCGGTCGCCGCTCAGCTCGATCGCCTTCTGGAACGCCTCCCGCAGCTTCAGCCCATCGGGACCGATAACGTTCCCTTTCAGGTTAAAGATGATGACCGGACCTCGCTTGCGAAACGTCAGCTCCACAGAACCCCTCCTTTGTCAGCAAACTCCCTCATCCGACTTTGGTATGAGGAACGAACTCAAGTCCCAGTACCCTGACTCCGTTTTAGTATAACTCGCTTCCCGCCTTTGGGTTCATCGGGGAAGCTTCTTAGACATCGTCAGTCGGGTGCCCTTCTCGCTGTGGTATACCTCGTCCATATAGGCGCGCATCATCAGGATACCCCGACCGTGGTCCCGAAAGAGGTTCTCCCCCTCCAGGGGGTTGGCCACCTCCTCGGGCTGAAACCCTTCGCCCTCGTCCTTGATAGAAATGGTTAGCTGGTCCTTGTCGACGCTCAGTCGCACGCGGACCGGCTTTTTCAAATCGTACTTGTTCCCGTGCTTGATGGCGTTCATCACCCCCTCGATCACCGAGACGGCGATCTGGGCGGTCTCCTCGTCGGAGAACTTCAGGTCGTGGCACAGGCGGGTCAGAGCGGCCTCGACCATTGGCACAAACTCAATATCTGAAGGGATGGTAAACTCCACCTCCCGATAATAATCGTCGCTGCCCGGTTCACCGCGGTTTTCAGGGGCCACGGGAGTACTCCCTTCTCCTCATCCTCGTTAGCTCACCACCTGGACGGCCAATACGGTCAAGTCGTCGGTGTGTGCCTGCGCGCTCCGGAACGCCTGCACGGTTTGTTTTACCTTAACGCAAAGCTCCGGCGGTGTCAATCGAATATTCTCCCGTACCAGCTGGACAAGCCGATCCTCTCCGAACGGCTCCCCCTCCGGGGACTCGGCCTCCGTCACCCCGTCGGTGTACAGGAGCAGCAGGTCGCCTGGCTCCAGGGCAATCGTCTCGTATTGGTACTCGGCCAGCTCGAAGGCACCAACCAACATCCCTCCAGTGGTCAACGGCTGGAGGACCTCCCCCTGATTTCGGAACAGCAGCGGATAACAGTGTCCGCCGTTGCAGTAGGCCAACGTCCGTTCTCGCGGATCTAACACGGCGTAGACCATCGTTGTGAACAGCTCCGGTGAGGTTTCGCTGGCCAGGAAGTCGTTCACTCGCTTGACCAGCTCCGCGGGCGTCCGGACCTCACGGGCGACGATGCGGATCACCGTTCGGACCATCACCATGAGCAGCGCCGCGGGAATGCCTTTGCCGCGCACGTCGGCCAGGGCGATTCCAACCCGATCCCCCTCCAGTGGAAGGAAGTCGTAAAAGTCCCCCGAGACGTCCAGGGAGCTTTCTAGCACCGCGCCGATCGAGAACCCCGGAACGGTGGGCAGCGACTGAGGAAGCAGCCCCTGTTGGATCTGCGCCGCCGTTTCTAGATGGCGAGCGAGCTGCTCGATCTCGCCGGACCATTGCTCCAGGGTCCCCAACAACGGGCTGGAGACCAGCGGGCGTTTCTGTCGCGCCAAAACCGCTCGCACCCGCTCGACCAACTCGTCCGGATCGAACGGCTTGGTGATGTAGTCGTCGGCGCCGGAGCTGAGCCCACGGAGCTTGTCGCTGATCTGGGCCCGTGCGGTGAGCATCACGACAGGGATCGAGGCGGTGCTGGGGTCTTCCCGGAGTTTCTCGATGACCTGAAAGCCGTCCATGCCGGGCATACTTAGGTCCAGCAGAATCAGCTCTGGCCGGTTCGAGCGCGCTTGATCGAGGGCCTCAAGGCCGTCTTTGGCCAGTAAAACTTCAAATCCCTCTGGAGCCAGCACCAACTCGACCAGATCGAGAACGTCCGGCTCGTCGTCCACCACGAGAATCCGTTCGGCCATGGGGGAGTCCTAACGCTCGGAGGAGCCGAGGGTGCGCGCCTCTTCGGCGACGGGGATCACAAAGCGGAAGTCGCTTCCTTTGCCCACCTCGCTATCGACCCAGATGCGGCCGCCGTGGGCCTCCACGATGCTCTTGGCGATGGCCAGCCCAAGGCCGCTGCCGCCCTGTTGGCGAGTGTGCACGCTGCTCACCTGATGAAACTTGTCAAAGATCTTGCTCTGCTCTTCGGGGGGGATCCCCGGACCGTTGTCGATCACCTGGACGGAGACGAGATTTCCCTCACGGCGGATGCGAACTCGGACGTGCCCCGTCTCCGGAGGGGTGAACTTGATCGCGTTAGAAAGCAGGTTGGTGATCACCTGTCCGAGCCGGTCGGCGTCCCCCCGCACCGGCGGGACGTCCGGCTCCGCCTCCAGCGAGAGGGTGATCCGCTTCTCATCCGCCTGGGGTCGGATCTCTTCCAGTCGGGTTTGGGCGACCTCCACCAGGGAGACCGGTTCCATCCGCATCTCGATTCGGCCCGATTCGATTCGGGAAAGGTCGAGCAGATCGCCGATCAGATGTGAAAGCCGCAGGGCCTGTCGCTCGATCCGTTTCAGTTTGTCCCGTGTCAACTCTGGGATCTCCCCCGTCTTTCCGTCCAGGATCAACCGCGTATAGCCGTAGATCGAGGTGAGCGGCGTCCGCAGCTCGTGGGAGACCAGCGCGACGAAGTCCGACTTCATCTGTTCGATCTCCTTTTCGCGGGTGATGTCGTCCAGGACGAAGACGGTCCCCGCAAAGGTTCCGTCGTCGTAGAGCACCGGGCTAGAGACCACCTTGACGGCGAGCGACTTTCCGTTGCGCTTGAGGAGCACCTCGCGGGTGGCAGGGCGATAGCCGGTAGCTCGCGTGGCCTGATAGGGGAAAAGCTGCTCGACCAGCTCCGGGTCGAGCACGTCGTCGATCGTCTTGGCGACCACCTCGCCGGGGACGTTCAAAAGTTGGGCGGCTGCCGGGTTTAACAGGACAATTCGCCGCTCCGGGTCTAGGTGAACAATTCCCTCAGCGATGCTGTTCAGCACGGCGCTCAGCTTCCGCTCCTCGTGGGTGAGCTGAGTAAGCGCCTCCTGGACGGTTCGGGTCATCGCGTTGAACTCTTCGACCAGGATCCCGATCTCATTCTCCATGTGAACGGGAATCGCTTGCTGATAGTCACCCCGTCGGATCGCCTGCGCGGCGTCGGTGATCTGTCGGATGGGCCGAACCAGCCGCTCGGCAAACAGGACCGAAGCGATGCCCAGCGCTAGGACCACCGCACCGACGGCCCCTAGCACCCGTCGGCGGAGCGCTTCCGCCGGCGTGAAGGCCACCTGCACCGGCTCGGAGACCACCGCTGCCCACGGGACCGAACGGCCCGCCGGAGCAAACCCAAAGACCCGCTCCGTCCCCTCCCCATCCGATTCAACGGTGAACAGTTCGCGCGGAGGGATGCGGCTCTGGATCGCCTCCTCCGCCGCTCGGGAGTAGAGCAGCAGCGCCTTTTTGACCGAAACCAACACTCGGGGCGGTACGCCGATCGTTTCGCGCCGCGCAAGCGCGGTGGCGATCTCCTCCGCGAGGTCCGCCGCCGTCTTGTTGATCGTCGGGAAGGCCCCCAGCTCGCCCAGCTGGACGACGTTCACCGCAACCGTTGCGGAGGTGTTGTACTGAGGGTAACCCTCGACCTCGATCCACACGCGATCCCCGTCGGCCAACCGGTACCAGCCCGGCTCCGAGGAGGCCACCACGTAAACGCTCTGATCGGTCTCATCCCGTCCAAGCACAAAAATCTCTCGCTCCTCCCGTTCCTCTGCCGCGCGCACGAAGGAGGGTCGAACGGTGCTGGTCAGCTCCGGCAGATAGACGATCAGCCGGATGGCGCCCAGCACCTGCCGCTCGTCCCGAATCGGAACGGCCAATGGCAGCACGATCGCCCCCCGACGATCGTCAAACATCGTCTTTCCGATGTAGGGGCGTCCGTTCTCGACCGTCCACTTCCACCAGGGCTCCTCGGCCACGTTGAACGGGTGAAACCGGGAGCTAGCCACCAGGATCAGGCCGCGCCGATCGGCGACAGCGTACTCGCTTGGCCGCGGAAGCCGCGATCGAAGCGTCTCCAGAAGCGTCCTGGACTCCTCAAGAGCGACCCCGTTCGTCTTCCACGCTCCGTACAGCTCGACCGGGTCCCGACGGAGCATCTCAGAAAGGTACGGCTGAAGGTCCCGCGAGAGACTGACGAGGATGTCCAGATGCTGAAGGGCGATCTGTTGGGAGCGCGAGAGGACGTCTTGGGCGACCTCGTGAAGATGATTGCCGATCGTTCGCTCCAGCGTCCGCGCGCTCTGGTGGTACAGCCCCAGGCCGGGGAAAAAGACCACCGCTAGCACCGGCAGCAGCGATGCCACCAGCAGCATCGCGATCAACTGACTCCGCAGGCTTTTGAGCCAACGGGTCGTATAGCTGAGTAGGGACCGTCGCTCGCTCATGACGCTTGGGAAGCCGCCTCCTCAAAAGCCCGCAGCGCCTGGTCCATTGTCGAGTACACCTCGAGAACTGTGTTCAGTCGCGTCACCTCCAAAGCGCGCTGAACAGTCGGCTGCGGGTTGACCAGGATCAGCCTGCCTCCTTCGCTCCGTAATTGTAGATGCAGGCGAATCAGAAGTCCCAACACCGAGCTGTCCACCACGCGCACTCGGGTCAGATCCAGGATCAGCCGCGGACCAAGCCCTTGGCGCGTCTCCCGAACGGCCCGTTCCAAGCGCGGAAGCTCCGGAAGGCCCAATCGGCCTTCTGCCGCCACGATCGCCACGCCTTCGTACCGTCGTCCGGTGATTCGGGGCTCCATCCGCCTTCCTAAACGGGGTCGGGTGCTCTTCTGTAGAACCTTTATCGTTTCGTTAAGATCATACCACAACCGCCACGGGAGCGAAACCGGCGCAGGCCCGGAGAAACGGCGCTTGGACCAAGGGGATAGGCCGACGGAGCGACCTCCGCTCGAAGAATCCAGTCGAGCAGAGCGGCGTTCAAACGGGAATCAGTCGGAGGGTGTGGACGACCTCGTTCACCAGCAGCGCGTTGCAGATGCGTGCGATCGTTTCCTGGTCCGCTTCGCCCAGGAAGTAGACTCGTCTGCCCGTTTCGACTCGCTCAAGGCCCTGGACACCCAGGTCGCGCGCCCCTTTGAGGACGCTTTCGCCGACCGGATCGGTCACGCCGGGCTTCAGCCCGATCTCGGCGATCCAGGCCACTCGATCCAAAGGGATTGGATCGCGATCGAGGGCCACCTCTTGAGCGATCGGGTCGGAGAGCAGCTCTCGCGCTAGCCGTTCGGCCGCCTGCCGGTTGAGAGAGCCGTACAGCCGGTACCAGTGGGCCAGGCGCACCGAAAGGGGCCGGTCTATCCCTAGGTCGCGGAGCTCCTCTTCGATCTGTCGGGCCTCTGCGTCGAGCAGCTCCGGGCGCATCGCAACCAGCACTGTGAAGACGTTCTCACTCATCCGCTGTCCCTCCTGAGGGGAATCGGCCGGGGGGATAGATCGGCACGTTGGAGAGCGTGACCCGAAAGGTTCCCTGCCTTGGCGTGATCAGAGCGATCTCCATCTCCCCGACCGGCGCGTCGGCCTCTGGGTCCCGTTCGATGGCGTAGCTAGGGACACGTCCGATGAGCGATCGGTAGGCGTTCACGTAGATCGTGTTCCAATGGAGCCCTTGAAGTCGACCGGAGTAGACCTTCCGATTCCGTTCGCCGTTCCTGAGGGACCAGATCTCAACGTGGGTGTCCAGGTCCTCCGGCGCGAGCACGCCCGCCCCGTGTGGACTGAGCAGGTCGGAGGTCCAATAGAGCCGTTCCCCGTCCTCCGTGAGGAGGAAAATCTCTACCCAGACACCGTCGGCGCGGAGCTCGGCCCGAGCGTCAATCGCACCCAGGTTCTCGATGACCTTCCCCTCGCATCCCAGCAAGCTTCCCAGCATCAGGACGATCCCCAGAAGCTGCCGCGGACGCTCAGAGGGAGAACGTTTCCAAAAAGTTCGTGTAGACCTTTCCACCAAGGAACGCCGGGTCCTCCATGACGCGTCTATGAAACGGGATCGTCGTCCGAATGCCTTCAATAACGCACTCGTCCAGGGCGCGACGCATCCGCGCGATCGCTTCGCTCCGATCCTTTCCGTGGGCAATCAGCTTAGCAACCAGCGAGTCGTAGTACGGAGGGACCGTGTATCCGGCGTAAAGATGACTGTCCACCCGGATTCCTGGCCCCCCCGGCGGGTGGTAGCGGGTGACCTTCCCCGGCGAAGGGGCGAACCCATTGGTCGGGTCCTCGGCATTGATTCGGCACTCGATTGCGTGGCCGTGAAAGGCGACGTCTCCCTGGGAGATGTCCAGACGATCGCCGGCGGCGATCCGAATCTGCCACTTGATCAGGTCCACGCCGGTGACCATCTCCGTGATCGTGTGCTCGACCTGGATTCGAGTGTTCATCTCAAGGAAGTAGTACTTTCCGGCATCGTCGACGAGGAACTCCATCGTTCCGGCGCTCTCATAGTTGATCGCTTTGGCAGCCCGGACGACGCCTCGACCGATCTCCTCGCGGAGCTTGGGATCAATGCTCGAAGGCGTCTCCTCGACCAGCTTCTGATGTTTCCGCTGGATCGAGCAGTCTCGTTCCCCCAGATGGATTACGTTTCCATGGCGATCGGCGAGGACCTGGAACTCGATGTGTCGCGCGTTCTGGATGAGCTTTTCGATGTACAGGTCTCCGCGGCCGAAGGCGGCCTCCGCCTCGGCGCGAACGGTCTTGAAAAGAGCGATCAGGCTCACGTCGTTGTGCGCAGCCCGCATCCCTCGGCCGCCGCCTCCAGCAGCGGCTTTGATCATGACCGGATAGCCGATCTCATGGGCAACGGCGAGCGCCTCCTCTTCAGTGGTGACCAGCTCCATGGGGGCGTTCCTCCGGCCCCGGCGACGTCGGCGTCCGCTGCCGCTGGGGACCAGCGGCAACCCAGCCCGTTCCACGGCAATCCGCGCGTCCACCTTGTCGCCCATGATCCGGATGTTCTCCGGTGTCGGCCCGATGAAGGTGATCCGACACTCCCGGCAGGCCTCGGCAAAGGCCGCATTCTCTGCCAAAAAGCCCACCCCAGGATGGATCGCGTCGGCGTTGGTCACCTCGGCGGCAGAGATGAGCGCAGGAATGCTCAGGTAGCTCCGAGAGGGAATCGCTGGGCCGATACAGATCGCTTCGTCCGCCAGCTGGACGTGAAGGCAATCCTTATCTGCCTGGGAGTAAACCGCTACCGTTCGGATACCCAGCTCCTTGCAGGCACGGATCACCCGAACGGCGATCTCGCCTCGGTTGGCTACCAGTACTTTTCGGAACATGCCTTCCCCTGTGCGGTCGCGCGAACGGTCCAGGTCAGCTCAGTCGCCGCACCCGAAACAGCGGCGTTCCGTACTCGACCATGGTCGCGTTTTCGACCAGAATCTCGACGATCTCAGCGGGAAACTCCGCCTCGATATGGTTCATCAGCTTCATCGCCTCGATGATGCAGAGCACATCCCCCGGCTGTACGCGCGAGCCGATCTCGACGAAGGGCGGATCGCCAGGGCGAGGGCTGCGATAAAAGGTGCCGACCATCGGCGCTGTGATCACCTCTAGTGCCTCTTGTGTGGTTGGCGTCGGCTCTGGCCTTTGCTCTGCCGCCGGACCGGGTGCCGCGGCGGCCGGCTGAGGAACGGCCGCCGTCAAGGGAACCACCTCCGGCCCTCCCCGGCGCATCCGTACGTTCCGACCGTACTCGGTATGCTCAACCTCTAGCTCGGTCAGCTCATACTCGCGCATGAATTCGGCCAGCTCGCGCAGCTCCTCCAGGAGCTCCTTTTGCTCCTCGGACCGCTTTGGCACCGTTTTTGCCCCTCTAGTTAGGCTCGTCCGAGGTACTCTCCAGTTCGGGTGTCCACCTTGATCACCGTGCCGGCGTCCACAAACAGAGGTACCTGGACGACCACTCCGGTCTCTAGCTTGGCCGGCTTGGAACCACCGCTGACCGTGTCTCCCCGAACTCCGGGCTCTGTCTCGACCACGCGCAGCTCCACCACTGGCGGCAGCTCCACGGTCACCGGATTCCCCTCCTCGTCGAACTGCACCTTCACCAGCATGTTCTCTTGGAGAAACCCGATGCGCTGATCGCCCAGCTGCTCCCGCGTCAGCGGCACCTGATCGAAGCTTTGGGTGTCCATAAAGTAGTACAGGTTCCCGTCCGAATAGAGGTACTGCATCTCGCGTGTGGAGAGCCGGACGATGTCCACCGTGTGCCCAGCTCGAAAGGTGTTCTCCTGAATGGAGCCGTCGGAGAGACGCCGAAGCCGTGTCCGGACAAACGCGCCCCCCTTGCCCGGCTTAACGTGCTGAAAGGAGACAATCTCGTACAGCTCCCCGTTCCAGCGGATGACCAGTCCGTTACGAAAGTCCGCAGTCGTCGCCATAGCGTTTGGTGCTCCTCTATTTCGGCTGAGTCTCCTGCTTCTCCCCCCGGCGGTGCGAGAGCAGCTCGATCATCGCCGTTAAGGCCAGCCGGTAGCTGGTCGGCCCAAATCCGGCGATCGTCCCCACCGCGATCGGGGCGATATAGGAATGGTGTCGGAACGGCTCCCGCGCGGCAACGTTGGAGAGGTGCACCTCGATCACTGGCACCCCCAAGGCCGCCAGCGCGTCCCGAAGCGCTACGCTGGTGTGGGTATAAGCCGCCGGGTTGATCAGTACGCCGTCCACCCGGCCAAAGTGCGCCCCGATCAGGTCCACCAACTCCCCTTCGTGGTTGGATTGATAGGCGCTTAAACGGTACCCCCGCCGCTTCGGCCATCTCCCGAAGCTGGGCGTTGATCTCTTCCAGCGTGGTTGTCCCGTAGATCTCCGGCTCCCGCCTGCCCAACAGCTGCAGGTTCGGGCCGTGCAGCACCAAAATGTGCCCCTGAACGGTGCTCATCGGTAAGTCGCCCGAATCGCTGCGATGACCTCCGAGTCGGTGAAGTCGTCTCGAATCTCCACCCGCCCCACCTCGCGCGGAACGATGAAGCGGATCTTTCCGGCGGACACCTTCTTGTCCAGCCGCATCGCCTCTAAGAGGGCGTGCGGCTCGACCTCCTCCGGGCAGGCGGTCGGGAGCCCGGCAGCTTCCAAGATACGCCGCTGTCGCTCCGCGAACTCTTGGGAGACCAGCCCCCGCTGCAGGGCCATCGCCGCTGCGCAGACCATCCCGATGGCTACCGCTTCACCGTGCCGAAACCGCTGGTATCCGGTGGCCGCTTCGATCGCGTGGGCGAACGTGTGGCCGTAGTTCAACGTCGCGCGCACGCCGCTCTCCGTCTCGTCCTCTTCGACAATCCGAGCTTTAATCGCGCAGGACTTGGCCACAATCTGGGCAAGAACGTTCAGGTCCCGCCGGAGCACCACCTCCATCCGTTCCTCCAGCAGCTGGAACAGCTCCGGTGAGGCGATGACGCCGTACCGCAGCACCTCAGCAATCCCGGCTCGGTACTCCCGTTCCGGCAGGCTGAGCAGCGTCGCCACGTCGATCCAGACCAATCGGGGCTGATAGAAGGCGCCGATCAGGTTCTTCCCGCGGGGGTGGTCCACCGCCACCTTTCCCCCGACGCTGGAGTCCACCTGAGCGATCAGCGTCGTCGGGACTTGGAGAAACGGGACGCCCCGCATGTAGGTGGCCGCGACGAATCCGGCTAGATCGCCGATGACTCCCCCTCCCAGGGCGATTACCAACGACCTTCGCTCCATGCGATGTTCAACAAACTGGTCGTACAGTCGCGCGGCGCTCTCAAGGGTTTTGTGTTCCTCGCCGTCAGGCGTCTGCGCCCACCAGGCCTGAAATCCGGCTTCTTTCAGCGCTTCCACAAGCGCCTCTCCGTAAAGCCGGTACAGCGACGGTGAGGTCACCACGGCGATCCGACTGCTCGGCGCCACGAAGTCCAGCGCCTCTGGTAGCCCCAGCAAGGTTCTCTGGCCGATGACGATCGGGTAGCTCCGGTCGCCCAGCCGGACGGGAATTCTACAGGTAATGGTGCCCTTGGACATAGCGCTTCCAGGCTTTGAGAATCTCCTCAACGATCGCCTCGACGGGCCTGCCGGTCGTGTCAATGCGCAGGTCGGCCTGAGCGTAGTACGGGCGCCGATATTCGAGAAGTTCTCGAATTCGGGCCAACGGATCCGCCACCTCAAGGAGGGGGCGACGTCCTTCGTTCACGACCCGTCGGTAAAGCTCCTCCGCCTCTGCGTCCAGCAGGACGACCAGTCCCGCCGCCTTCAACCGGCTCATGTTCTCCGGACGCAGGACCGCACCGCCTCCGGTCGCCAGAACGGTTCTTGTTCCGCAGGTCGCCGTCCGAATCGCCTCCGACTCTAGGTCGCGGAAGTACGGCTCTCCGCGCTCCCGGAAGATTTCGGGGATGGAGCGGCCGGCCATCCGTTCGATCAGGGCGTCGGTGTCCACGAACTCCCATCCCAGCCGTCGAGCCAACTCCCGACCGACGGAGGTCTTGCCCGAGCCCATAAATCCGACCAGGACGATGTTCTGACCCGTGAGGGGTCGCCCGTCGCGCAAGGTGCCTTCCTCTCAGTAGCTTCGGACGTACTCCAAGTAGCTTTCGTAATTCCGGCGCACCTCCTCGAGGCTGTCTCCGCCGAACTTCTCTCGCCAGGCTTCGGCCAAAACGATCGCCAGCATCGCTTCGCCCACGACGCCTCCCGCCGGGACGGCGCAGGAGTCGGTCCGCTCGACCTGCGCGGCGAACGGCTCCTTGGTTTGGATGTCTACCGACTGAAGGGCGCACTGTCGGGCCAGTGTGGAGAGGGGCTTCATTGCCACCTGAACTACGATCGGCATGCCGTTGGTGATCCCTCCCTCCAGCCCTCCAGCCCGATTGGTCTTCCGGTAGAACTGACGGCGGTCCGGGTCGTAGAAGATCTCGTCGTGGGCCTGAGAGCCGGGGACAGCGGCGATCTCAAAGCCCGCTCCAATCGCGACGGCCTTCATCGCCTGAATGCTCATCATCGCCTGGGCGATCCGCCCGTCCAGGCGGGTGTTCCACGCCGTGTGGCTTCCAAGCCCCACCGGTACGCCACGCGCGATCACCACAAAGACGCCTCCGACCGTGTCTCCCCGCTGCTGGGCCGCGTCGATCACCTCGATCATTCGGGCTTCAGCCTCTGGGTCCGGACAGCGAAGCGGCGAGCTATCAAAGGCACTGTTGTCCTCCAAAGCGTCCCAAGTCTACCTGGGCGCGGATCGGGCCGATCTGAACCACCGCTGAAAAGATGCGTACGCCAAACTCGGCCAAAAAGCGCTTGGCTATCGCTCCAACGGCCACCCGTGCGGTCGTCTCGCGGGCGCTTGCCCGCTCCAGGACGTTCCGCAGGTCCCGGTGGCCGTACTTAATTCCCCCAGCCAGGTCCGCGTGGCCGGGGCGGGGACGCGTCCGGGTACGCCGATCGGTCTGAGCGCCAGGGTCCGGCGACATCACCGCCTCCCAGTTCTCATAGTCCCGGTTCTGGACCCAGAGAGCGATCGGGCTGCCCAGCGTGACTCCTCCTCGAACGCCGGAGAGAAGCTCGACGTGGTCCCGCTCAATCTTCATCCGTCCGCCGCGGCCATAGCCCTGTTGACGCCGGGGCCAGGTCGCGGTTGATGTCCTCAGCGGTCAGCGAAAGCCCCGCCGGAACCCCGGAGACGATCGCTGTGACGCCCTTACCGTGGGACTCCCCCGCTGTGACCCAATGAAATCCTGCTGCCACACGCTTCCCTTCTGCTGAAGGCCTGGAGGCCGCTCACGGCTCCGTTGCCTCAATCCGTGCCGCAAAGACGTCCGACTCGGAGCCGCGAATCTCCGTCCACGCGACAACGGCGACGCCTGCTTGGGCCCGGAGAACAAGACCGGTCCGCTGTCCAGGCTCCGTCCAAAAGGGAACCCCTTCTACCGCTTCCAGATAGTTCCCCCGAGCGTCCAACCGCTGGACGTAAAGGTCCTGATAGGTCTCCTCGTCGTACTCTCGGCGATAATCATACCACACGACCCAAAAGGTACGTCCGTCGTACGCGATGGCCGGTTCCCGTTGACGACCTCCAGCGCGGCAGAGAGGGCGACCGTTTGGCTCCCCGCTGATGCCGTCAGGGGTGAGCCGCTGGACGTAGAGGTCCTCGTATACGTCTCGGGCATCTGTCCAGACGACCAGCGCCGCGCCGGAGCGCCCGGGGATCAGGCGGGGTGTCTGCTGAATCTCCGGAACAACGGCGAGCGGAGCGCCCTCCGGCGACCAGAGCGAAACGCCCTCTGGAGAAAGCCGCTGCGCATAAAGATCCAGGTTCGTGTAGGTTCCTTCGTCGTTTCGGAAGTCCACCCAGACAACGTAAGCTCCGCCGGAGCCGTCCGGCGCGAGAGTCGGAGCCGCCTGGTTGGCCTCCGTCGTCGAGACTCCGACCCCCTCCGCTCCCCAGAGGGGGGGCTCCGTCGGTTCCTCGAAGCCGCTGGGCCGAAACGGTCCATCGGGGGCCTAGGACGTTCCACCAGGTGCCTAGAAGTCCGCCGGTACCGTCCGGGGCGATCACCGGATCGTACTGATCGCCAACCGCCGCTGAGAGGGGAAGACCTTCCTTGGGCCAAGCGGTCTCCCCGGTTGGGAGCACATGCTGCGCGTAAATGTCCTGGTGACCGTTGCGCCAGTCCTCCCAGGCGACAAAGACACCTCCGGTGCCGTCTGGGGCCAGGGTGTGGTCGTCGGTTCCTTTGGCCTGGGTAGCCACCGGCCGACCCACCTTGGGCTCCCAGAGCGGGGGCCCCCTCCGCGTCGAAGCGCTGCATGAAGAGATGACGCCCTCCTTCGCCGACCTCCCAGGGAACGGCTCGGCTATCGCCCCAGACGAGGAAGAATCCCCCTGCCCCATCCTCCTGAGCGACCGGCCAGCCTTGATCCCGTGGCGCGCGAACCAGCGGCCTTCCCTCCGGCTCCCAAAGCGGCCTGCCGTCCGGTCCAAAGCGCTGGCCGTAAAGGTCCCGATCCCCCGAGCGAGAATCGTGCCAGAGCACAAACCATCCTCCATCCTCCCGGAGCACGATCGCCGGAACGGCCTGCTCCTCTGGGACCGTCGTCACGGAGAAGACCGTTACCTCCAAGCCCCTTCCGACTCCGGCCACCCAACAGAGCGCTCCGACCCAGACCACGAGGCTTCGCAACGGATCACCTCCAGCTACTCCCGAAAACTCAGCTCGACCATCTGGTGACCCACCACCTCCGGAACGGTGAACTGAACCGCCCCGCCGGCGGACTGGTAGGAGAGCGTTCGCCCCTCCGGGACGCACCGCACCGACTCAACCGGTCGAAGAGTTCGCACCTGAACCGCGATGTCGTAGATCGGAATGACGTCCTCGATCACGTCGAATCGGCTTCCGCGACGCTCTGGGACGTAGTGGAGCAGGTGCACGATCCATCGGTTTTCTGTCTCTTGAGCTGTTAGCGTGGCGATCAGCGTCGTCGGACCGTTCACCTGCAGGAGGGGTTGTGGCAGGAGCCGACGAAGCGCGTTGAGGACCAGCATTCGGCACCAGCGAGGGGCGTTCTCATGGTACTGGGTGAAGATCGGATGGGCGAAGTAGATCACCGATCCGCGCTGTGTGATCGCCGGATAACCCCGCTGTCCGGAGGAGGGCGTGTGTCGGTGGGAGCAGAAATGGGCGTAGGTCCGGTTGAAGTAAGGAACAATCGTTTCGGCCAGTACCTCGGTGCCTTGAGTTGCTCGCACATGGCTCGCCCGAAGATACATGACGTGCTCCGTTTCAGGGAGGCCCTCCCCGATGGCCCCGCTTGGGAGGATGAAATCGGGCGAGTAGGGCGCTTCGCCCAGATACCGAACGCCCCACTCTGGGAGCGCGAAGGCGTCCCCTTCCGGCGTGAGGCCGGAGCGGTGGGAGGCCAAGATCGCCCCGCCGGCGTTCAAAAAGGCTCGGAGCTTCTCCCCGAGGGCTCCAGTGACGGGGATGCCGTCCGGGAGAATCGCCACGCGGTATGGGGAGAGGTCGGCGGAAGTGTCCACAAAGTCGAACTGGTGTCGCCCTTCTTGGAGGATGCGGGTCGCGCCTGCCGAGGGGGCCGGAATCCGTTCGCCGGTGAACTCCTCCGGCGTCAGGACGGCGATCTCGGCCACCGGTGTCGCTCCGGCGCACCAGGGCTCCTTCTCCTCCACCTGCCGATAAACGGAGCCGATCAGTTCGTAGGTCACCGGGCAGATACGACCCCGCGGGTGAAGCTGATCCCCCACGGAGCATTTGGCCCCGTGAGCCAGCATCTGGAAGCACTCAAACTCCAGCGCGGCTCGATTTTTGAACGAGTGAAAATCCCCCCAGGACGTGTGGAACTTCCCGGTCATGCCGAGGCTTTCTCGCTTGAGCGTCCGGGCGTAGCGGATGGCGATCGGAAAATGCAGATATCCCCATCCGCCGCTAGGAAGCGACTCGATCTCCCAATGGGTGTAGGCGTCGGCTACAGAACGGTGGGACGGGCCGACGTGGCCGGCGTTGTAGAAGATCGTGACCTCTGGATCGAAGGAGCGGACAAAGGCGCTCATTTCCTGAATCCACTCCTCGAGGACCCGCCTCCCAAAGGCCTTCCGGTCGGATTCGCGGGACGGCTCCAGCCCGGCCTGGCGCATCCCCTCTTGACAGTAGCGGCAAGAGCAGTCCAGCGCGTGCACAATGTCGAAGAAGAGCCCGTCCACCGCCGGCAACACTTCGAACAGCTCCGCGACGTGCTCCTTGAGGAACTCCCGATACGGGGGTGTTCAAGCAAAGCCGGCGATAGAAGCCCGGTTCGTAGGGACCCGGGCCGTACCACCGCCCGTTGGGGTCTACCGCCAGCCACTCTGGATGATGTCGGGCGGTGTAATGATCCCACTGGACGGTGATGTAGATCGGAACCCGAATGTCCCGCGCGTGGCAGGCCTCAATCTGCTCCTTAAGGAGATTTCGCTGCAGGTGGGGATGTCGCCGCTCCGGAAACCGTTGAGTCTCATAATAGATCCATCCATGATGACAGCGGCCAAAGCAGGTGACCGAGTTGACCCGAGCCCGCGAGAGCGTCTCCGCGAACTCCTCCGGATCAAAGTCGGCCCCGATCCCCTCAATCGCTTCGCTGGTGTGAAAGTCCAGGTGAATCTGACGAAAACGCAGCGGAATCCCTGACATCGTGTTCGTCCGACCTCCCAATTGATGAGTAGAAAAACGACGACCTGCTCCCCTATCATATCCCCCTTTGCTCGGCGGCGCACGCGGTGCTTGCGCTCTGGGGCAAAAGTGCGATAGACCTGAAAGCGATGTGCAACCGCAGGACTCTTCAAGCCGAAACCGCAGCGGACGATGAAGCAGTTTTCTCGGCGAAGTGCCCGACCGATCTCTAAGCGGGCCTTAGCGCTCGGCGTCCTTCTAGTGGTGGTCAACGCTTACTGGGTCGGTCTGGCCAGCGAGCTTTGGTACGCTGTCTATACGCTGGTCTCTCCGTTCTCCAACGCGATCTTCACATTAGCCGTCCTGCTAATTCTGAACGCTTTGGCCCGTCGGTTGGTCCCCCCGCGCGGCGCTCAACGAGGCGGAACTGCTGCTCATCTACGTGATGGTGACGATGGTCTCGACCATCTCTGGCCACGCGATGATGGCCATCCTGATGGGCACGCTGGCCCATCCCTTCTGGTTTGCCAACGCTGAGAACCAGTACCTTGAGCTGTTTGGACACCACATCCCCTCCTGGGCAACGGTTCGCAGCCGGGAGGTGCTCCGGGGATACTTTCAAGGCGACTCCAGCCTTTATCTCTCCGACCACTGGCGAGCGTGGGTGGGACCGGTGCTCTTCTGGTCGGCGTTTATCTTTCTTCTGTACAGTTCGTTTTTGTTCACGGTGCTGTTGTTTCGCAAGCAGTGGTCGGAGCACGAAAAGCTGAGCTTTCCGCTGACCCAGCTTCCCCTCCACATGGCGACCGATCGGAGTTTTTTCCGCTCCCGAGTCCTCTGGTTGGGAATTGCACTAGCGGCAACGATTCGGGTTCTGGCGGGGCTGCACGATCTGTTCCCGGTCGTTCCGGCGCTTCCAGCCAGCATCCGGATCGATCCGTACATCCAGGAGCGTCCCTGGCGGGCGATGGGTTACATCTCTCTCTCCCTGAACCCGGCTGTTGTGGGCCTCTCTTACTTCATGCCGTTGGACTTGGCTTTCTCCTGTTGGTTCTTCTTTTGGCTGACCCGTGTGGAGCGGGTGATCGCCGACGTGGCCGGGTGGCGAGAGCTGCACCTCAACGAGCGGGCCAGCGGCGCTTGGATCGGCATCGCCTTGATTGCCATCTGGTCGGGCCGGAGACATCTGGCGCGTGTCTTTCGCTTTCTGCTGGGGCGCGAGGACCTGGACGAGGCGACCGAGCCGATTCGTTACCGCTGGACCGCGGTCGGGCTGCTGGTCTCCCTGGGAGGCGTGTTCTTGCTTTGCTTGGCGCTGGGAATGTCGCTCTGGGCGGTGCTGGTCTTTTATGCGCTGACCGCTGCCCCTTTCGCTGGCGCTGGCTCACGTTCGGGCGGCGCTGGGACCGCCCTACCACGAGGTCATCGGGATTAATCCCCGCCAGATGATGGTGACGCTGTTTGGGACCCGTCGGCTGGGCGGAACGAACCTGACGGCGCTCACGCTGGTTTACGCCTTCGATCGCTGTCACCGTTCCGACCCGATGCCTAATCAGGCTGAGTCGGTCCGGATCGGCGAACAGGTTTCCATGCCCGGAAGGGACGCTGATCGGAGCGATCCTCCTTGCGATCGGGGTCGGGGTGCTGGCCACCTTTTGGGCCTACCTGGACCCGGCCTATCGGCTGGGCGTTGCGGCGCGCTATCGCGGGGTGGGTGGGGAACTTCGGCTGGGAGAGCTGGGAACCGCTCCGGCGCTGGCTCCTCTCCCCTCAAGACCCTGACCTGCGCGGCGCCGGATTCATGGCCGGAGGCCTGGGGTTTGTCTTCCTCCTGTATTCTCTGCGGACGCGGTTGCTTTGGTTTCCGCTTCACCCTTCTGGATACGTCCTCTCGGGCGGAGCCTGGGGCGGGATGATCTATTTCTGGTTCCCTGTGATGGTCGCTTGGCTGCTCAAGACGATCGTCCTCCGGCTGGGCGGGCTGCCCACCTACCGCCGAACGCAGCCGTTCTTTTTGGGTCTGGTGCTGGGAGACTTCGTTCCCCGGAGCGTCCTCAGCGTGCTCAGCTTCATCTTGAACCTGTACATGCCCTCTGCTGGCGCAGGACACACCCTCTAACAACCTAATTGGTTTGACGCCTTTTCAGCGAGGATTTACGATAAAGTCTAGGATTTGATCGGTAAGCGCGTTTCCGGCTTGGAAGGGAGCGGACCCAATGGAAGGGCTTTTCAGGACGTTTGGAGGACTTTTCCTCGCTCTAGTGCCCCTGGGAATGAGCCTGCTAGGGCGCGTGGCGTGGACTCAAGAGGAGCCGATTCCCCATCGGTGGTTTTACGCGAGTCATAACCTCTTGGTGGACGAGAACGTTCGGGAGCTGATTGGGATCATGGAGCGCGCCGCAGCGGTCGGCTACAACGGCCTGCTACTGGCCGACTTTAAGTTCAACATCCTTGATCGGATGGATGACCACTACTTCCAGAACGTCGCTCAGGTTCAGGAGGCCGCCCGTCGGCTCGGGCTAGAGATCGTCCCCGCTGTCTTTCCGATCGGATATTCGGAGGGCATCCTCGCCCACAATCCCAACCTGGCCGCCGGCGTGCCGGTGCGAGGAGCGGAATTCGTCGTTCGGGAAGGGGTGGCCGTCCTGGACCCGGCCCCTGTGGACCTAGAAAATGGGGACTTCGAAGCGTACCGGGGACACCGCCTGGAAGGGTGGGGGTTCCACGACGCGCCGGGGGAGATCACGTTTATCGATACCGCGACGGTCAAAAGCGGCCGGGCTTCGCTTCGGATGGAGAACATCCGGCGCTACAGCCCCGAGCACGGCAACGCCCGCGTCAGTCAAGAGATGGAGCTGATCCCCTTTCGGCAGTATCGATTGTCCTTTTGGATCAAGACCGAAGGGTTCGACCGACCGGATCGCGTGCGAGCGACGCTGCTCACCGAGGACGGCCGAAACCTGACGCCGGTGGACCTGCGCGTTCGGGAGACCCAAGATTGGACGCTCCAGAACGTCGTCTTTAATAGCCTGAACTACGATCGTGCGCGACTGTACCTGGGTGTCTGGGGAGGCAACGTCGGAAAGCTCTGGTTGGACGGCGTGCGGATCGAGGAGATCGGTCCGCTGCACATCCTCCGGCGAGAAGGGTGCCCCTTGACCGTGGTCGGGGAGGACGGGACCGTCTACGAGGAAGGGCGCGACTTCGAGCCTCTGAAAGACCCTCAACTTGCCGAGATCGGTTATCACGAGCCGCCGGTCCTCCGGCTGACGGAGAGCTCGCGCATCGCGGAGGGGGAACGGCTTCGGGTGAGCTACTACCATTCGCTCCATATCTATTGGGGACAGGTGCCGTGCAGTCTGAACCACCCGGAGGTGTTCCGCATCTTGGAGGATCAGGCGCGGCGGGTGCAGGCGTTGTTTTCGCCTCGGGCCTTTTGGATGAGCCACGATGAGATTCGGATCGCCGGCTGGGACGAGTTGGAACGGCGCTCCGGCAAGACGCCCGGGCAGCTTCTGGCCGAAAACGTCCGCCGGTGTGTCGAAATCCTTCGCTCGGTGAATCCGGAGGCCCGAATTTACGTCTGGAGCGACATGTTCGATCCCTATCACAACGCGACGGAGCGGACCAACTACTATCTGGTCAACGGTTCCTGGGCCGGCTCCTGGGAGGGTCTTCCCCCGGAGGTGATCGTAGCCAACTGGTACTTTCAACGGCGGCGAGAAAACATGCCGTTCTTCGCTCAGCGGGGGCATCGGCAATTGCTGGCGGGATACTACGACGGCGATCCGTCCCGGATCGCCCTTTGGATCGCCGACGCTCGGGAGCTGAACGTTCCCCTGGACGGGGTGATGTATACCACCTGGCGTCGAAACTACACAGACCTGGAAGCCTTCGCTCAAGCAGCATGGGGAAAAAGGCCGTGAGAGAGGGTTCAGGGAACGCCGTTCAACGGCATCGGTGGACCGTCGGGTTGATGATGGGCCTTGTTCTGGGAAGCCTGGTAAAGGGAGAACCGATGGAGTGGCAACAGACGGATCGGGGGCTCCGGTATGCGAGTGGATGGTACGGTTCCTCCTGGGCGGGCGGGCCGGAGTGGGTACAGACCCATATCAGCTTTCTGACCGCTCTGCCGGACGGCACCCTCCTAACCGCTAGCGGGTGGGATGAGGCTCACCGGGAGAACACCCTCTACGACGCCGAGGGGCGCATCGTTGCAGGGGTGGCCAGTACTCAGTCGCGGGCGATTGGAGGCGATGATCGCTATGTCTACGTCCGCGTCAATCGCCGGGTCCACGGAGTCTCGATGCAAGGGGTGGCCCGCTATTACCGCGATCGGTTTTACGAGCGGGACGATCAGGCCCCTGCGCTCCCTTACCGCTTGCGCTGGTGCGAACCGGCGCCCTTTGAGGGAGGAGAGGGAGAGCATCAAAACGAGGTGCTCCTGGTCGAGTCGGTGCCCTACTACGGTCCGGGCCGCCGACGAGAGGAGGAGCTTCGTACCCATCCGGAGGCCGCTGAAAAGTACCGGCACTTCCGCCCCCAGATCACGGCGATCGTGTCGGACGGAAGGGAGCTGTTCGTTGCCGAGAGCATCACCCATCACATTCACGTTTTGGACGTGGAGACAATGCGACCGGTGCGAAGGATCCCCTTCCGTTATCCCGGCGCAATGGTCGTGGACGACGCTGGAAACCTCTGGGTGATCCGCCGCCCCGACCGGAGCGAAGGTCTGTTCCCTGGAGTCGAGTGGTTGGAGCAAGGGCGCTACGAGATCGTCCAGCTTTCCCGGGACGGGACGCCTACAGGGCGGACAATTAAAGAGGCACTGGCCCCTTCGGCGCTGGCGTTTGGGGGGCCCGAGCGACGCCTGTACGTCGCGGACAGTCATCCGGAACGGCTTCAGGTGCTGATCTACGATCTCTCGGGGGAGACGCCTCGGCAGGTCGGGACGTTTGGGGAGCCGGGAGGTCTCTACGGCGGAGCGAGACCCGGCCTGCGAGCGCCGGAGCGGCTCGATTACATCTCCGGAGTCGGCGTGGACAACGCCGGGAACCTGTACTTGAGCAGCCGCGGGCCCAGCGGGAGCTCCCTCCGCCGTTACAGCCCGCAAGGAGGGCTTCTGTGGGAGCGGTATACGGCCACCTTTATGAACGGGACAGCCTTCGATCCTGCCGGGGACGGGTTGGTCGTCTTTGCCGGAAGGGGCGGTTCCAATCGGTTCGAACTGGATTTGAACCGTTGGCCTGGACCGCTGGACCGTTGGGTGGCCGTCAACCGTCATCCTTGGAGGTTCCCGCACGATGAGCGCTCCTTTGGCGCTCAGGTGCGCCGATTGCCCAACGGTCGCCGCTACTTGGTCACCCACGTGGGCGCTGGCACTCTCATTCTCCGAGAGGAGCCAGGGAGCGCGCTTTTCGCCCCTTCGCTCTTTTTGGCAGCGGGTCAGTACTTCGGCGATCCGGACCGATATCCTCCCGGCAATCCGGGGAAGTTCCGCTTGATGTGGCGGGATCAGAACGGCAACGGCCAGATCGAAGCGGACGAGTACGTTTACACCGGTCCGCATCACAACGTTACCGAGTGGTTCCTGGACGATCGCGGCGACCTGTGGGAGCATCACGCGGGCAGGTTCCGGGAGTATCAAGGGCTGCTGCGCCATCGGCTGCAGGGCTTTGATGAGCACGGAAACCCCCTGTACGACTTCAGCTTGGAGAGCGCCGAGCTCTTCCCCCGTCCGGAGCCGTTCGATCGGGAGGAAGGCCATCAGTCGGTCAAGACCTTCTATTACGACGCGAATCACGACCGGATGTATCTGTTCGGCTTCCCCAAGGAGATGCCTCAGGAGCTCCGCAACGCCTGGGCGATGGGCTCGGTGGCCGTGCGATACGACGACTGGACGCAGCCGACGCGCCGTCTGGTCAGCGTCATTGCGCTGCCGTACGGCACCCCGGAGGAGCCGGGCCAGAAGCCCGATCCAGGCCACACGATCCGTTCGGTCGCTGTGGCTGGTGAGTTGATCTTTGCGGCCCGAACCCGGCCGGCACCGGAGGGGCATGTTTGGGTCTACGACTCGCGCGACGGGCGTTTTCTGGGGGTCCTCAAGCCGGGAAGGGTGCTCTGGGGAGAGACCTCCTTAGTGGACATTCCCGAAGGGGTGAGCGCCTGGCGTCGCTCCAACGGGGAGTACCTCGTTTGTGTTGAGAACAATTGGAAGAACCTGCAGATCGTTTATCGCATTCCTCCCCAGCCGCTTTTAGAGCGAACGGCGCCCTGATCGAGTGGGCCGGCGCTTCTTTTGGCGCTGGGATGGTGCTACACTGAGTGGCTGAACGGACACTCAGGGAGCGCCGGAATGCAGACGCCGCGTCTGGTGGTCGAGGCCTTCGAGGGGGAATGGTTCAGCGGTCGTCGGGCGCTGGTCTACGAGCCGGTGGAGGACCTTCGGCAGATCGGCTTCCGCTCTGTGATCTCCTCGTTGCGCATCTACAAGGCGAGAGGGTACCCGGCCGGGTCCAACTGGAAGGCGATCTTCTTTGAGCGGCCCCGGTTTCAGGGCGCCCGGTTGGTCCTGGGGCCCGGGTACTATCCGAGCCTTCGCGACATTAGCTACAACTTCGACAATCGGATCGCTTCGGTGCGGTTTGGGTCGGAAAGCGTTGTTGACGGGCCGGAGTGGGGGTCGGTGCCGGTGATCGTGGACCTGTTCGAGCGGCCGCACTTTGCCGGTCAGCGGACGACGGTCATCCGCGACGAGCCCCGGCTCGATCAGCGAGTCGTCGGAACGATCGGTTCGATCCGGTTTTACAAGGGGCCGGACTTCCCGCCTCTTGCCTGCAGGGTTCAGCTTTATGAGCAGCCGTTTTTCGAAGGGGTGCCCTTTCCGGTGGAGCTGTCGCCGCAGGACGCGGTTGTTGAGGTTCCCGACGTCACGCAGTTGTCTCAGCCGCTCCCAACCCGGTTAGGGTCCATCAAGATCGAGGGTTGGACGCGGGCCAGTCCTTTTTCGGTGGTCGTCTTTCAGGACGAGTTTGACGGCACTCGGTTGAAGGAGGGCTGGGTCTGGACCGACCCCAAAGAAGGCGGCAACTGGGAGGAGCGGCGTGGTTGGTTGTTGATCCGCGCCGAGCCCAACCAGGACCTCTGGCGAGGGGCCAACTTCGACGCGCCTCGGCTCCTGCGGCCGGAGCGCGGGGACTTCGCTATCGAAACGCGGCTGCAGATGACCGGCGAGACGAACCCTCACGGCGGGCTGCTGATCTGGTATAACGAGAATGCTTTCTTGCGTCTAGAAAAGACTTCCCCCCATCATGCGTTTGCTGGAGACGTGCGCTTTGAGGCCCACACCGGTCGAGATGAGGACCCCTTGGTCGGCCGTGGGATCGGCCTGCGGGAGGCGCCCCAGCTTTACCTGCGGATCGAACGGACGGGGAACCTCTTCCACGGCTACGCCAGTGCCAACGGCGTGGACTGGGTGAGCTGTGGCACCACTTACGTCAGCATGGGGGACGCCGTTCACGTGGGGCTGCACGCTCTCTGTCCGGGGAAGATGCCCCCGACGCTTACCCGCTTTGATTATTTTAAGGTCCTCAAGCGGCCCGAGGAGACGCCCCTGGCCCGAACGCGGATCGCTACCGGTGCGCGTCCCTCCAGACAGCTGAGCCGGGTCGCCACCATCCGCCAGCTGACCTAACCCCTCTTGGAAGAAAGGAGCGATTCCATGCTTCGCGCTGGATTTATTGGAGCCGGCCCCCGCGCTCGCAGTGCCCATTATCCGGTCCTCCCTCGACTGGAGGGCGTGCGGCTGGAGGCCGTGGCCGAATGGGACGAGGACCGGAGAAACGCCGTCGCTGAGCAAGTACGGCGTTCCGCACCGTTTTGCCGACCATCGGCAGATGCTGGAGCAGATGGAACTGGACCTGGTCTATTGTGTGATGAACGAAATCTACTTGCTCCAGCCGGCGCTAGACTGCCTGGAGGCCGGCGTTCACCTGTTCATCGAGAAGCCGCCAGGGAAGGACCCTCAGGAAGCTGCCCGAATTCTGGAGGCCGCCGAGCGGCGAGATCGCATCGTGATGGTCGGCCTGCAGCGCCGATACGCGGCGGTCACCCAAGAGGCGATGCGGCGAGTGCAGGCCACAGGACAAACGACCCTGGCCGTTGGAGAGTTCCACAAGTGGCTGACCCACCCAGGGAACACCTCGACCCTCTGGAACGACCTGATTCACGTAGTGGACCTGATCCGGTTTATGGTCCAGAGCGAACCGGCGGAGGTCACCGCCTATGGTGATCGGTTTGGAACCGAGTGGAAGAACTGCTACACCGCCCTGATCCGCTTCCAGAACGGAGCGCACGGGGTGCTTTTGGGAAATCGGGCCTCCGGCGGTCGGGTGCTCCGCGCGGAGCTGCACGGCGTCGGTGTCGGCTGCTACATGGAGATCCCCTCCCAGATCGAAGTGCTGGAGGCGGGAAAAGAGCGGTTGACACTCACCGGCGCGGAGCTGGTCGGCGGCGACCCTTCCGACGTGCCCCGATACGAAGGCGTGTTGGCGATGCACCGGCACTTGATCGCCTGTGTCCAGGAGGGGCGCTACCCCCTCTCCGACCTGCGCGATGTGATCCCACACCGTCGCGCTACTGGACCGGATCGAAAGCGGCTCGGGATAACCCGATGCGGCGTTTCGTCGCTCTGATCCTCCTGGGATGGGGAATGGCCTGGGGGGAGGTCCCCAACTTGGAGGGCTGGAGCCTGTTGAATGCTGGAGCCGTTCAGGTCCGCTATCGACGGGGCCACGAGGCGGCGGCACGGCGTGCGGATCGAGTGGCCGAGGACCTCTACCGGCGGATAGACGAGCGCTTTTCGCTGGCTCCGCCAGGCCCGTTCGTCCTCTGGATCGCCGATTCTGAGACCGACTTTGTGCGGATCAGCGGCGGACGCATCGTGGACTGGGCCCAGGGGTTCGCCTTTCCCGATCGCCTCGAAGCGGTCGTGCTCTTCTCGGGCGGCCCCGGCGAGTTCGAACAGCTCGATCGACTGGTTCGGCACGAGATCGCCCACCTGTGTCTGAGCGTCCTGGCCGGGGGGTCACTGGGAGGCGATTCCTCGCTGGTTTCACGAGGGATTTGCGATGTACGTCTCCGAGCCGTGGACGGTGACTGAGGAGCTCCGCCTCGCCGTCTCTGCAGTCGGGGGGTCGGCTGCTGCCCTTGGAGGAGCTGGAAGACGGGTTCCCCACGGAAGGACGGCTGGCTCAGTTAGCCTATACCGAGTCATTTCACGCGGTGAGGACGCTCGTCTTCGACTATTCCTTTACGCAGCTGGCCACTCTGTTAGGTCGGCTTCGGGCTGGAGAGTCGTTCCCCCAGGCCTTTGAGGCGACCTATGGCCTGACGGTCGCCATGTTTGCCCACGATTGGAAGGAGAAGGCCGGGAGCGGCTCTCGGTGGCTTTCGGTCCTAGCGGGCCTTTTGGCGTTGGGGCTTGCGTTGACGCCGGTCCTGCTCTGTGGCTATTGGCGCCGGCGTCGGGAGCAGGCCTCGGTGCTAGCCCGCTGGGAGGAGGAGGAACGAAAGCCGGACTCCTTCTACCGCTGAGAGAACTCCCCGTCTTCAGTTGCCGGGGGCCGCCCCCAGCTCTTGGATGATCGTCCGTCGGAGCGCCTCCTCTCGCTCCGGCGGCAGGCGACGGCCGCGCTCCTCCGGCTTCCGGGGCGACCAGTAGCGGTCGCCGATCCAGATTTCTAGGTGAAGGTGCACCTCCTGGGTTTTCGAGACCCCTTCTTGGCTGGTGCCGGAGTTGCCCACCCCGGCCGATGGGCGTCGTTCGGTCCACCCGCTGGCCCACCTGGATCGCTTCCACCGCGCTCAGATGGGCGTAAAGGGCTCAAGACCGGCTCTCCCTGCTCGTTTCGTCCGTGGTAGAGCCACACCTGGCGCCCCCGGAGCCGGTCGAGGACATCTCCCCAGATCGGGTCCGGTGGGACGCCCCATTCGCCCGGCGTCGCGCCGATCTCAGCGCAGCGGCGCAGCATCGCTGCCCGATCCTCTGGAGACATCGGACGGTAGTCGTGATCGGCTCGGATTACGATTCCTGGCGCGATCGGGTAGACCGCCGTTCCCCAAGAGACGCCGTAAAAATCGATCCCTTGGTGGACGCCGTGCCGATAGGGCCGCGGGTCGCCCGGTGTCCGGAGCATCCATGGCTCCAACCAAATCGGTAACGGATTCCGAAAGCGCCCCTTGAGCTGAGCAGCGGTCACCCCGCTGAGGTCGAGCAGCCCCCACGCCGGGTCGTCCCTGGGCGGTATGGCCACAGAAGCTCCCCAAACGCTCGCCGGAGGGCTCCCTAGCAGCCCAAGCAGACCCATCACCCATCCGATCACGAACTCATTGGTGCGTGTGCTTTTCATTGCCCTTCTTTGGCGGTTGTGGTAGGTTCTTCCCGTCTTCTTGGGAATCACGGTGAGGATGCGCCAAGAGTGAGGAGTTAGTTTCATGGTCCGCTTTGGAGGCGAGTACCCCCTGACTCGGGATCAGATCCAGTTCTACCGAGAGAACGGATTTGTCCAACTGGACAACGTCCTGACCGCTGAGGAGTTGGAGTTCCTCCGGAACGCCCTGGAGGAGGCCGTCATGGCTCCGGCCCGTCATGCGGTCGTCAACAGCGACGGACGCTCCGACTACGCGAAGGTATTTTACCAGAAAGTGAACATCTGGCGCGATCATGAAGGGGTTCGGGAGTTTGTCTTCAGCCCACGGCTGGCAGAGATTGCGCGGCGTTTGGCCGGATTTCGTGCCGTTCGGCTCTGGCACGACCACGCCTTGATCAAGATGCCCGGCCCGGACAGCCGTCCGTCCCCTTGGCATCAGGACCTTCCCTATTGGCCCATGAACGAGGAGGGGGCCCTCTCCTGTTGGATGGCCCTGGACGACGTGACGGTACACAACGGGTGCATGCAGTTCATCCCCGGCACCCATCGGCTGGGCAAGCTACCGCCGATCAATCTCGTCCAGCCGCAGGACATCTTCTCGATGATCCCACCAGAAAAGAAGCACCTGATCGGCAAGGAACCGTACGTCGCTGAGATGAAGGCTGGCAGCTGCACCTTCCACGACGGTCGGACGTTTCACTACGCCTCTCCGAATCGGTCGGATAAGCCTCGTCGGGCCATGGTGGTGATCTACATGGCCGACGGGACTACCTACAACGGCAAGCGGCACATCTGCACCGACCCGTTGGGTCTGCAGGTGGGTGATCGACTGGAAGGGGAGCTGTTCCCCCTACTTGCGGAGGGCGAACCGGAATAAGATGTCCTGGACGGTACTGGTGGCCGAGTCGCTGGAGGAGCGCGACCGAGAGCTGTGTCGTCGGCTGGAGTCGGCCTGGAACCCCAAGACGGGACAGTTAGAGGCGCAGCTGCTAGTTCCCACCCTCCAACGGACGGCTTACCTCCAGGCCCGGATTGTGGAGCACTTCGAAGGGCGCTGTTGGCTGCCCCGCGTCGAGACGCTGGAGCAGTTCCTCCGGCGTCAGAGCCAGTCCCTCGAGGAGCCGGCC
Source organism: Candidatus Poribacteria bacterium (assembly GCA_026004875.1). Classification (GTDB taxonomy): domain Bacteria; phylum Poribacteria; class WGA-4E; genus BPJZ01. The sequence goes on from BPJZ01000009.1 coordinate 40,296, forward strand.
CCTTGGATCAGCGACGAGATGCGTATTCTGATGATCCAGGCGCTGCTTCCCGAGACGGAGTACGGAAAACGCCGCTCTCCAGGCCGGGGCACCGCCCGCCGCTTCCTAGAAGTGATCGAGGCCCTCTCCGGTGTCTGGAGGGAGGATCGCGATCTCGATCCGCTCGCCCAGAAGCTCTTAGGAGACCCACACGCCTACGGGCATACGGTCGTGGAGCTTGCCCGACGCTACGAACGTCGGCTACGAGAGCGCAACGTGCGCGACTGGCGGCTGGTCGCGCTCGATCTGATCGAGGCCTGGAGACGACAGGCCGGCTCCCCTCTGGGGCGGACGTTGGTTGTGGACTCCTTCTCTCGTCTGCGGCCGATCGAAGCCGACCTACTAGACGCCCTTGCTGCCCGCTTTCTGGAGGTGATCGTTACGCTCTCCGGCTCCGACTCCGACCTGGACAAGGAACTGAACCGACGCGGGCTCTTGGTCCAGCGCTCCGTTTGGAGCTGGGCCAAGCGTCATCGTCCCAGAGTGGTCTTTTGTCGCCCTTCGGAAGACGATGGAAGTAGGAGCGCTGGACTCCGGCAAGTGGCCCGACGGCTCTTCGAGCCGGTCGCGGCCCTCTTGGAGGCTCCGCCCCTCGCATTGCCGCCAGGGGGGTTGCGACTGCTCCGTCCGGCCACCCGTCGGGAAGAGGTGCGACGGGTCGCCCGTGAGATTCGGGATTCCGCCCGATCGCTCCCCGCCCTGGACCTTCAGGGGATCGCTCTGGTCGTCCCCAGCGTCCAGGCCTATCGGGAGCTGATTCAGGAGGTTTTTCAAGAGTACGGAGTCCCGGTGGTCTTCTTTCAAGGGGTTCCGCTAGCCTCTCACCCGGAGGTGCGCCGTGCGTTGAAGCTCCTGCGTCTGTTGGCCCGTGAGGAGGGCCGTTTGGACCGCCGAGACGATCGCCGACCTGATCCGAGAGGCCCGACTTGAAGACGCCCCGGACTGGGAGGAGCAGCTTTCCCGGTGGCTCCCGGATGGAGCTCCCTCTTCTTGGGCGCTTTGGCCCTTCTCGCTGGATCGGTTCCTTCGAACCGCCCGAAGAGTCGGATTGACAGGAGACTTCGACCTGGAGCGGTGGGCAGAACGGATCCGTGCGGTCCTTTCTGTTCAGAGCGACGAAGAGGACGAAGGGGAGCCCGCCGTCGAGTCGCTCGAAGGCGCCCGCCGGCGGGTCGCTCAGGCGATCCGAGACCTGTTGGCCGTGGACCGGTTTGTACAAGAGGCAAAGACGCTCGGTGAGGCCGAGGACATCCCTCGATTTTTTGCGACCCTTCGGCAGTTCTGCCGGCGCTATCAGCTGGTAGCTCTCGGTCAAGAGAGCGACGTCCAAGATCGCCGCGCTCGAGAGGCGTTCTGGCGCTTTCTGAACCGGCGTGAAGCTGATTACCACACGCTGGCAGAGCTGATGCCGGGAACGGTGGAAGGCTCTGTCGGCCTTCGGTGCGCCGAGATGCTCCTCCGGGCTTTGGAGGATCCGGGCACTACTTATCTGCCGGCCCAGACGCCCGAAGGGGTGCGGGTGATCTCCTTTCCCCAGGTGGCCGGACTTCGCTTCCAGCGGGTCTACCTTTTGGGCCTGACGGAAACGGATCTTCCCTCGAAGGGGGGGTACCAACTTTCTTCTTGCCCCAGAGCGCGACCCGGAGGCGGCGGAGCTGTTCGTGACGCTGGAGTCGCTGCCGATGGAGCGGTTCCTCTTCCGGGAGGTGATCGCCAACGCGCAACAGGTCGTCCTGAGCTGTCCTCGGCTGGAACGCGGTCGAATGCTGGTTCCCTCGCCGTTTCTGGAGGATCTGCGAACGGCCCTAAGGGCCGAGCTTCCCGAGGAGCCCCCCTCGGCCGATTCGAAGGCCTATCTTTCCACTCGTGAGGTGCTCCTGGAGATGGGACGGCGGCTCAACGCCGAAGGAGCTGAACGGCTTTGTCCCTTCTTGAGCGCGGAGGGGGGACAGGAGGCGTTGCCCGAAAACGTCGCCACCCTGATCGCCATGGAGCGGCTTCGGAGCAGCCGAGAGCAGTGGAGCCGCTTTGATGGCTATCTGGACCCGCTCCCGGTGGAGGTGGCGGAGTATCTCCGTCGCCATGCCGACCGCCCTCAGGCCCCCTCTCAGCTTCGGCTCTATGTGCTCTGTTCGATTCGGTACCTCTTCCGGGAACTGCTCGGGCTACGCCGCATGCGGCCTTCCGAGCCGGAGGTTCCTCCTACCCTGCGCGGCACGTTGGTCCACACGATCCTGGAGCGCTACTTTCGGGAGGGGCCCCCCGCCGACGACTTAGAGCGGGAACGCCGACGGCTAGCCCAGATCGCCGAGGAGGTTCTTGCTCCGTACGACGCCGTTTTCGACTCCCTCTATTGGCAGGTGGAGAAGGAGCGGCTGACCGCTGGTCTGACCGGATCAGGGGCCGAAGAGAAGGGAGTACTCGCCCAGTTTTTGGAGCTGGAGCGCGAGTTTGAAGCCTTTTTCTCCGGCAGCGGATGGCAACGAGGGGCGCGGGTAGAGGTCCGCTTTGAAGAGGGGTCCGAGATCCTCCCCCTGGCCGTCGAGGGCCCCGCTGGAACCGTTCGCATCGCCGGACGGATCGACCGGGTGGACCTCAACCCCGAGGCCGGCCAGGCGTTGATCGTTGATTACAAGGTCGGAAGCCGGGCGCCCCGGGTTCAGGACGTCCTCGAAGGAATCGAGCTGCAGCTGCCGCTTTATCTGGCGATGATCCCTCGACTTTTTGAGTCGGTCGAACCCGTCGAGCCGGTCGGGGGGGTTTACTATCACCTGCACCCGTTCGGCGAGGTCCAGGTAGGCAGCGGTCTGCTGCTCCAGGAGGCAGCTGGGCCAAAGCTGAGAGGCCGAAGGTTCCTGGTCGAGTCCCAAGAGGCGTTTCGCGAGGCGCTCTCGCGGGCGCAACAAGCGGTCCTTCGCATTCGGGAACATCTGAGCGCCGGTCGGTTTCCATGGACCCAATTCGAGCCGTCGCAAGCCGGTTGCCCGTTCTGCGACTTCGCGACAATCTGCCGTCTGGACGACTCTCGGCGGGAGGAGATGCGCTCCTTCCAGCCGGTCTTTGAGCCGATTCCGCTGCTTCCAACAGCAGAGGTGACGGGTCCGGAGGAAGCGGAATGACGGAGCTGACCGCTGAGCAGCGCCGGGCTGTGGAGACCGAGCGGAACGTCCTGATCACCGCCGGCGCCGGCACCGGCAAGACCCGCACGATGACGGAACGGATCATCCGAAAGCTGGATGAGATCGACCACATCCAGCAGCTACTGGTCGTCACCTTCACCGAAGACGCCGCCTCTGAGGTGCGCCACCGGGTCTATGGGGCGCTGTTGGAACAGATTCGAACCGGGGACCCCTCCCGGCGGGAGCACTTTGAGCGGATCCGCGATCAGTTTCCCAATCACCACATCTCGACGATGCACACGTTTTTTGCCGCGCTGCTCCGGCAACACGGCCATCGTCTCTCCGAGGAGGACGGGGGGCGGGTAGAGCCCGATTTTGTGATCCTGGAGGGGGCGGAGCAGCGGGCGTTGCTTCGGGATTCGGTCGAGTCGGTTCTGGACGAAGCTGCCCAGAATCGCCACTCTCCGCTCCGGGAGCCGTTAGCGTTGTGGCTTCGGAGCGGGGTCCGTCGCTCGCAGCTCTGCGCCGCCGTCGAGGCGATCATCTCCCGACGAATTGAGCTTCGTTCTTGGCTGGAGAAGGCTCGGTCGCTCTCCTTCGAGGCGCTCTTTCAAGCGCACGAAGCGTGGGGCCGGGCGCTCTTGAAGCGGCTCCAGGCTGCGTTTTTTAGCGATTCGGAGGTGGTTCAGCTCCTTGAGCACATCCGGACCTGCGCCCCCGCTTCGGACGCCAACGATCGGCTCGCCAAGCTTCGGGAGGCGGTACTCCGGGCCTTTCAGGAGGAGAACCCGGCGGGCCTACTGGAGTGCCTTCTGACAAAGCAACAACGGCCCCGCTCCTTTGGAAACGTGGGGAGCCAACGCAACTGGGACCCTGAAGTGTTGGAGACGCTTCGCGGAGCGTTGACCCGTCTGGCCCGACGGGTCGAAGAGGAGCAGTCGCTTCGGTGGGATTGGGACCCCTCTTTGGAATCGGAAGCCATGGCCCTGGCTCGCGCCTTAGCGCTCCTCGCCGAGGCGGCTCTAGAACAGTACCGGGCGCGGAAGCTCGCGCGGCATCTCGTGGACTTTGTGGACCTGGAGGACTTTGCCGGCCGACTGGTTCGTCAGCCGGAGGTGCGACGGCTGCTGCACCGGCAGTTTCGTGCCATCTTCATCGACGAGTTCCAGGATACCAACCGGCATCAGTGGGGCACCTTCCGGGCGATCGCCGCCGACCCCCGAACGGAGAAGATCCCTCCGGGACGGCTCTTTCTCGTCGGCGACGAAAAACAGGCGATCTACGAGTTTCGGGGCGGGGAGGTGGAGGTCTGCCGGATCGCCGGTCAAGAGGTCGAGGAGCAGCTTGAGTTCACCGTCAACTTCCGAAGCGGCTCGAACCTGTTGTTGTTTACCAACGCCTTCTTCGATCGATTGCTCACCGGAGAGGCGCCCTACGAGGCCCGTCCCCAGGCGCTCGCTCATCGGGAGGACCGGCAGCCCCCTGTCCGCTTCCGTCCAGGAGAGGGGACGGTTGTTCACTGGGTGCTTCCAGTGGAGGGGAGTCGCGTCGGGCGCCAGGAGCTCCGGCGCGAGGCCCGTTGGATCGCTCGCCATCTGCGAGAGATCCTTGATGGAGCCCACTCGGAGCGCTATCCGGGGATCGCTGAGCGCGCCCGAAGTGGCGAACCGACGATTGGAATTCTTCTTCGGCGCTCGACTCATCAACGGCTGTACGAGGACGCCTTGCGAGCGTACGGGGTGCCGTTTGTCGCCGCGCGAGGCCGCGGGTTCTTCCAACGGCAGGAGGTGCGCGACCTGCGGAACGCGCTGATCTTTCTGAACGATCCCGAGGACGACCTGGCGCTGGTAGGCCTGTTGCGATCGCCGCTGTTTGGATGTAGCGATCTTGGACTGATTCGCCTCCGGATGGCGCAAGAGGAGCTCGGCACGCTGAACTTTTGGGACACCTTGCTTCGTCTGGAGGAGCGGGGCCCCAGCGAACTGGAGGCACGCTTTGGCGAGGACGCCCCGGCGATCTACAAGGCGGTGGTGCTGCTCCGTCGCTGGCAGGATCGAGTCGGGCGGAAAGGGATCGGGCTCCTCCTGGCCCAGATCGTCGCCGAAACCGGACTGGTGGCCGCTCTGAGCGCCCGACCGAACGGTCAACAGGAGGTCCTGAACGTCGAGAAGTTCATTGATCTAGCCCGCGAGTTCGAAGCGGGGGCGTTCCCGACCTTAGCCGACTTTCTCCTGTACCTGGAGTCACAGGATGCGGGCGATGAGGAGGGAGACGCCGATCTGCCGGAGGGGGGCGCCGTTCAAATCCTGACCGTCCATCGGGCCAAAGGCCTGGAGTGGGACCTGGTGGTCGTCCCGGACACCGCCGGGGAGTTTCAAACTCGAGTCGAAAGAGCGGGACGCCTACGGCGGGCGGTTTTCAACGGCTCGGATCGCCATCGGCGCGCTGACCTTCAACGGAGAGGAAGAGGACAAGAGCTACACCGTTGCGGTGCTGGGCGCCCGAAGCCCGCGAGAGGAAGCCCCTCCTTTGGAACTATCTCCAGGAGGTCCAGCGGCGGCGTATTCTGGCGGAGCAGCGACGCCTTTTATACGTGGCCTTCACTCGGGCGCGGAGAGCCCTGTTGTTCACCTCGGTTCGCAGAGCGGAACGTCTCCCGGAGTCGCTGGATCGGGCCTCCTGCTGGTCCGACTGGATTCAGCTGATCCTGAGCGACTCGAAGCTCCGGGCCTGTTGTGAGCCGTTCCTGATCGAGGAGGAGGAGATCGCCGAAGAAACGGACCAGCAGGGTCTTTCGGTCCCCTCTCAGATTCAGGAGCCGGTTCCCTTCCGGCAGGAGGACCTGCGTCCGCTGCGGCCTAAACAGGAGACGGTCTTGATCACCGAGCCGCCCGTCGAGGCGCAGCACTTGGCGTTTTACCCTTATAGCTCCGATCTGCCGTTTCTGATTGCGAGCGGGGAGGCCGAGCGCGTTCAGGAGCAGGTGCTGAACGTTCTGATCCCCCAGGCTTGGGAGGGGGCGGAGCTCTCCCAACTCCAGACGCTCGCGGAGAGCATCGCCGACCGGTTCGATGCTATCCTTGACCGAGGGAGCTGCCGTCGGCTTTCGCTTGCAGCGCTCCAGGCGGCTCGGTGGCTACACGAGCAGCTTGGCGACCGGAAGCCCGCGGTTCTCTGGAATCGCCCCTTTCGGATGGCAGTGGACCGGCAGCAGATCTACGCTGGACAGGTGGACCTACTGGTCCAAGGGGCCGAAGGGTGGACAGCGATCGATTGGCGTTACGGTTCTCAGAAAGACGCGGCGCGTTGGGACGTCTCGCTCTATCGTCTCCAGCTGGAGCGGCTCCAGCGGGGCGGCGCAGCAGGTGCTCCGCTGTCCTCGTCTCGTTGCTGGAATCGTGCTCGTCGATCCGGAGGGGTCTTTCTGCTGGCTGACCGTTCCTGAAGGACGCTTTCTTTTCCTCTAGAGGGCTCCCTTGTCGAGGGCTCTCTTGCCGGCGGGTATCCTCGGAAGAGGCTCGCACAGAAGGAAGAAGGGCTCAAGCTCGCATGTTGGGTCAGGAGTTTGCACTTCACGACATTCCTACTGTCATCACGTTAATCTTTCTTGAAGGGCTGCTTTCGGCGGACAACGCGCTGGTGTTGGCCATTCTGGTTCAAGGGCTCCCCAAGCACCAACAAAAGAAGGGGCTACTCTATGGGCTGGTGGGCGCCTTTGTCCTGCGCGGGCTGGCGATTCTGGTCGCCGCAACCCTGATGCGTTATTGGTGGATCGAGGCCGGGGGCGCGGCCTATCTGATGTACCTGGCGATCCATCATTTTGCCGGCAAGGCGGGGAGTCACCGGCTTCGAGCAAAAAAACCGCGGAGCTTTTGGCCAACGGTGGTCATCGTTGAGCTGACCGACTTGGCCTTTGCTATCGACTCGATCCTGGCCGCTGTTGGACTGGTCGGGCCGGCGCCCAAAGGGGCACCCCGGCCCCCATCCCAAGCTATGGGTGATCTACCTGGGTGGCATCCTCGGCGTGATCACGATGCGTTTTGTCGCCGGGTTCTTCTTAAAGCTCTTGGAGCGGTTTGAGCGGTTGGAGACCTCCGCCTACCTGATCATCGGCTGGATCGCCGTCAAGCTGGGAATCGCCGCTTACGCCCATTTCACCGAAGTGGTCCTTCACCAGGAGCCGCGAATCCATCACCTTCCGACCTGGCTCTTCTGGTCGGTGATGGTGATCTTCTTTGCCCTGGGCTTTCTTCCCTCCCGGAAGCCCAAGTCGGAGGAGGTCCCCGCCCCCTCCAAGGAGGATTAACTCCTCCTCGCGCCGTCTTGGAGCCTTGCTGCTCAACTTTTGCACACGTTGCCCGCTATTGAAGCGTCCGGAGCGACGAGAGCGGCGAAAAGACGGCCGTCTTCGCGTTCGTGTTCAAGGCATGGATTTTGCCCCTTCCCCCGACGAATCGTTTACGGAGGTTTGTTCGATGCCGCTTTATCGGTGTGTCCTTGCTTGCAGAGATCGAAGAGAGGCGCCCACAGGGGGTTGAGGAGCCCACCGTTCGCGTGGAAGTGGCCTACGAGTTCTCGGCTCCGAACCGGCAAAGCCTGGAGCGCTGGCTGGCCGCTCAGCGACTCCCCGTCCTCCAGATCGAAGAGATCGAGCCCGCCCCTCTGGTCGCCCAGACCGTCTGATTCCCTGCCGATCCGCCTGCTGAATCGGCCTTTCTTGCTTGTTCGTGCCTCTCCTCCCGCTCGATAAACCGTTTTTTACTAACCGGAGAGCATGCCGAGTGGTCCACCGCCGGGAGGGTTGAGCGGGACTCGTTCCGGAGCCGACTCCGGGAGCCCGGCGCGGTCGGTTCTGCTTGACAGGGCTTTTCCAACGCCGATACACTTATTGCGCCGCGAATCCCAGTGCTCAACGACCGTCTGGATTGGAGGTGCGCCGATGCGTGAGATCGTTCGCCTGGTGACCGAGGACGGCAAGGCGATGTATGTGACTAAAAAGAAGCGCGACCCCAACGCCAAGCGCCTGGAGCTGCGCAAGTACTCCCCCTACCATCGGAAGCACATGATCTTTCGCGAGAAGCGATAAGGCGGCTCCATGGGCTATCGGGAGCATCAGGAGGCGTCGGCGGGCCGCCCGGTCTCCTGTGCGGTGATCACCGTCAGCGACACCCGCACGGTCGAAACGGACACCAGCGGCGCGTATATTCAGCAAGCCCTCCAAAAGCACGGCCACCGCGTCGTTCACTACGAGATCATCCCCGATGAGCCGGAGATCATCCGGGACCGTCTGGAGCGGCTGACCGGACAGGAGGAGCCGCAGGCGATCCTCTTCACCGGCGGCACAGGAATCAGTAAACGAGACACGACCTACGACGTGGTGGCGGCCTTTCTTGAAAAGACTCTCCCCGGCTTTGGCGAAATCTTCCGTTATCTGAGCTATCTGGAGATCGGCTCTGGAGCCATCATGTCCCGGGCCACGGCGGGTGTCGCCCGGAACACGGTCATCTTCTCAATCCCCGGCTCGCGCAACGCTGTAGAGCTGGCCATGAACAAGTTGATCCTCAACGAGCTGTCCCACCTCGTTTGGGAGGTAGCCCGCTAGCGAAGAGTTGGGGGAGTGCAGATGCGGTGAAAAAGACGAGTTTGCGCCGGGAGACGGGCGTTACCTGGCGGGCCCTTCTGCTAGGCGTCCTGCTGATCGTCCCGAACGTCTTCTGGGTGCTCGAAGTCGAAGGGATGTGGCACTCCGGGCACCCGACGACGATCTCTCTCTTCTGGAACGTCGTTCTCAACATCTTCGTACTCATCCTTCTGAACCTAGCGCTCAAGCGGGTGCGGCCCGACTGGGCGCTGACTCAAGGCGAACTGATCACCGTCTACGTCATGCTCTCGATCGCCTCCGGACTGGCAGGTCACGACAGTCTGGCGCTGACGATCCCCGCTATCCCCCACGCCTTTTACTTCGCTACCCCTGAGAACCAATGGGCAGAGCTGTTTTTCCGGTACATCCCTCGTCATCTGGTGGTCTACGATCCGGAACTGAAGATCATCCGCGGCTTCTACGAAGGGGACGCGCTGGACCAGTTCTACTCCTGGCCGGTGCTTCGCGAGTGGCTCCGGGTGACCGTCTGGTGGACCAGCTTCATTTTGGCCCTGGGGTTGGTGATGATCTGCATCAACGTCTTTGTTCGCAAGCAGTGGACCGAACACGAGAAGCTGGCCTACCCAATCATTCAGCTTCCCCTGGCGATCACCGAAGGGGGCGGCACCTCGCGGTTCTTTCAGAACCGGACGCTCTGGATCGGCTTTTTGCTGGCCGCCGGTCTGGACATCCTCAACGGCCTCCACGCGCTCTATCCGGTGGTACCCCATTTTCCGGTCCGGCACGATCAGCGATATATCCGATTTGCTGAAAAGCCCTGGAACGCAATGGGAAACGTCCCCGTGCCCCTTTATCCGTTTGTGATCGGCTTGGGCTACCTTTTGCCGTTGGATCTGTCCTTTTCGATGTGGTTCTTTTTTGTCGTCAAGAAGCTCCAGGAGGTCCTCACGGCGGCGACCGGATGGCGGATGCCAGGGGCGCCGTTTCTCAGCGAGCAGTCCATTGGGGCTTGGTTGGCCGTCTTCTTCACGGCCATTTGGGCCACTCGGCTCCATCTGGCCCAAGTGGTGCGCCACCTCCTTGGGATCCGCCCGATAGACGACTCCGGGGAGCCGATCCGTTATCGCACCGCTGGACTGCTGATGTTAGCCGGTCTGGTCTATGTTGTGTACTTCTGCCTTCGGGCGGGAATGTCGCTGGGGATTGTTCTTCCCTTCTTTGCCTTCTTTTACGCCCTTTCGATCGGGATCACGCGGGTCCGGGCCGAATTTGGCCCTCCAGCCCATGAGATGGCCGGAATGGTGAACGCTCAGCAATTTCTGCTCAATATTCTGGGCACGCGCCGGTTTGGGTTCAATAACCTAGGAGTAGTGCCGTATTTTTGGTTCTTCAGCGGCCGAGGCTATCGGGAGCACATCATGCCCCATCAGCTTGAGGGCTTTAAGTTGGCCGAGCGAACCAACATGAATCCCAAGCGACTGGTGCTGGCGATGGTGATCGCGATCGTGCTGGGTTCGTTGGCCTCCTGGTGGGCTGGGGTTAGCGAGATGTACCGCCTAGGCTATGCGCGAGCGCAGCCGTTTGTGGGCCATATTGGTCAGTTCAATTGGGTGGCGGGCCACTTTGCCAACCCTCAAGACCCCAACGTCCCGGCGACGGTGGCGATGAGCTTGGGAATGCTCTTCACCTTCTTGCTGATGTTCATGCGGATGAAGTTTATGTGGTGGCCGTTCCATCCGGCGGCGTATGCGATCTCGATGACCTTCGGCGTTGAGTACTTTTGGACCTGCCTGGTGATCGCCTCGGCGCTGAAGTTCCTGGTCCTCCGCTTTGGGGGAATGCAGATGAACCGGCGGGTGACCACCTTTTTCTTTGGGGTGATTCTGGGCGAGTACTGCGTAGGCGCCTTCTGGAGCGCGTTGAGCGTGATCCTTCAGACCCGGACGTACGACTTTGCTCCCGGCTGAGGGGAGGGCTTGAATGGGGCGGCCCAAACTCTGGGGGACGATCGGTCTGCTCCTTCTGGGAGCGGCGGCGCTGGCCGATGAGGGAAGCTACGCCGCCGAGTTCCTCACCGTTGGCGTCGGAGCGCGGGCGGCTGCGATGGGCGAGGCCGCCGTTGCCATCGCCGAAGACGCCACAGCGGCCTATTGGAACCCGGCCGGGCTGATGGGCGTCCCAGCGTACGCCTTTGCGGCTCAGCATGCCGACCTATTCCAGTCCGGCGGTGGGGCTGTCCTCACGCGGGGGTTGGCCCAGTATAACTTCCTAAACTTAGTCCTCCCCTTCCGAGATCAGGAGCGGCTCGCGATCAGTTGGGTGCGGCTGAGCGTGGACGAGATCCCCCGCGTGACCTTTCAGGACGATAACGGCGATGGGATCTTGGGCACCTATCGAGACCGGAACGGTAACGGTCGAAAGGACCCGGGCGAGTACTACGTGGACACCCCGACCGTCGCCGAGACCTTCTCGAACTCGGATAACGCCCTACTGATCTCCTGGGCGCGGCCGATCGGCTCCCGCCTCTCGATCGGGGTCACCGGGAAGTGGATTCGGCAGTCGGTGTTCACCTACAGCGGCATCGGCGTCGGTCTGGACCTCGGGGCTCGCTATGCGCTCTCCAAGCACGTCGTCTTAGGGCTGAGCCTTCAAGACCTGTTCGGAACGCGGATTCGCTGGAACACTCCGGCTCGGCCCGGCTTCGTCCTGCCGACCAATCCTCGCTTGGGGGCAGGGATTCGGCTTCCGTTTCGCAGGCTGTTGACGCTGACGTTAGCCGCCGACCTGGACGGGCGGCGCACCGTTCAGCGCACCGCTGAGGAGAGCCCCTCCCGGTGGCACGCGGGAATGGAGTTGACGCTCCTTCGGGTGGCCAGCCTGCGGGTTGGATACGACGCGGGGGCGGTTACCGCTGGAGCCGGGTTCCGGATACCGATCCAGCGGGCCGTCTTTGAGGTGGACTACGCGTTCATGAGCCATCCCGACCTGGGGGATGTTCAGCGGCTTTCCCTGGTTGGAGGCTTTTAAACGGTTCCCGAAGGAGAAGAACGGTGGTTTGGTCTTTTTTCCTTTCAGGTCTTTGGAGCGCTACGGTGGACCCGCTTCCCCTCTGGACGGAAGAGGGCGTTCGAAGGCTTCCGGTTCAGGAGCGAGAGGGGTCGAGATGGGTTCCTCTGGCGGAGACGGCTCAGGCGCTCGGCGCGGAGCTCAAACCTGCAGGAACGGAGGCCGTTCAGGTCTGTTTCTCAGAGGAGGTTTGCGCGCTGTTGCCGCTGAATGGAGGTGACAGGCCGGTCTTCCAGGACGAACAGGGCCGGCTCTGGATCCCGTTGCGGACGGTGCCCCGGTTGTTTCGGCGGGCCTTTCGGTGGGACGCCCCAACGGGCGCCTTTCGAGCGATCGAGTCTGAAGGATTTCGTGGCGAGCTCCGACCCGGGGAGCGGTTCCCCGATTTGGTTCTCCCCGATCTGAACGGGGATCTTGTCTCGCTGGGGGGCTTTCGGGGGCGGCATCGGGTAATCTTCACCTGGGCAAGCTGGTGAGGGTGTCGGGAAGAGCTGCCCGGGTGGCAGCAGTTTTATCAGCGGTGGGGCGATCGGGTGGTTGTGATCGCTGTGGCGATGGACGTTCAGGGGGCGGAGGCGGCGCGATCCTACGCTGAGCGCGCTGGAGCCACCTATCCGGTGCTGGTGGACTCGGAAAATCGGCTGGGCCGATTGCTGGGCTTCCGCGCCGTCCCCAACACTTACTTGGTTGATGCCGAGGGCCGCTTTTTAGGGCGAGTGGACGGGCGCCAAGCGGTTGAGCGATGGTTTCAGGAGGGTCCGGAGGAGAGCGGCGTCCCTCTCACTGCCGGTCGGGGGGATCGGAGGTTCCAGCCTTCCCCTGAGGATCTGCGGAGGTGGCTCCACTGGGCCAAAGACGACCCGGAAGCCTGGGTCGAGCTGTTGGATCGCCTGTTCCCCGCTGAGGCAGAGGGGGCCTACCAAGAGGCCCTCCAAAACGTGCCGAACGACCCGCAAGTTCGATTTCGCTACGGAAGTTTCCTGCTCCGCGACGGGCGGCGAGAGGAGGCGTTGGAGCAGTTTCGGGTGGCCTTTCGCCTCGACCCAGAAAACTGGATCATTCGAAAGCAGGTCTGGGCGCTGGAGCACCCGGAGCGCTTCTACCGCGGAGCGATTGATTGGGACTGGCAACGTCAGCGGATCCAGGAGGAGCAGACGTCACCATGATCCTTTCCCGAGAGCAACTCGCCCAGGTGGTCCAGGAGGCCAAGCGGGCCGGAAAGGTGGTCGTGACGACCAACGGGTGTTTTGACATTCTTCACGTCGGCCACCTCCGCTACCTAGAGGAGGCTAAGAAGCTGGGCGACCTCTTAATTGTGGGCGTCAACAGTGACGCCTCCGTTCGCCGTCTCAAAGGACCAACCCGTCCGGTGATCCCGGACGTCGAACGGGCCGAGCTGATCGCCGCGCTCAAGTGTGTGGACTACGTAACTATTTTCGATGAGGACACCCCTTGCGAGCTTCTCGAGGTCCTCAAGCCGGACGTCCACGTCAAGGGCGGCGACTACACGTTGGAGCAGGTGATCGAGCGCGAGGTGGTCGAGAGACACGGCGGGCGAGTGGTGGTGGGAATTAAAGTTCCCGCCCGCTCGACGACCGAGATCCTTCGTGCCATCCAGGAGCGATTGAGCCAAGAGGCGACCGGGGAGGACGCGAGTGGTCACGGCGCTTCGTGAGCTCCTCCAGGAAGGCATCGAGCGCGGAGTCTTCCCCGGTGCCGCGGCGGCGCTCCTCGATTCAAAGGGCGTTCGGGCGCAGGTGGTGCTAGGCCATCGGATGTTGCTTCCTCAGCGGCGTCCGATGGAGCCGGACACCCTCTTTGACCTGGCCTCCTTGACAAAACCGCTGGTGACCGCAGCGTTGACGCTTCTCCTCGTCGAGGAGGGACGGGTTGAACTGGAGCGTCCGGTCTCGGAGTACCTGCCGGCGTTCGAGCGGAAGGAGGTCACCGTCTTTCACCTGTTGACCCATACGTCGGGGCTCCCCGCCTGGTTGCCGCTATACCGTCGGTTGTCTGTTCCTGAGGAGGTGGTCCCCTTCCTGGGCCGGCTGGAGCCGGTCTGCGCAGTGGGAACCCGGATTGTATACAGTTGTCTTGGGTACATTCTTCTCGGAGAGCTGCTCCAAGCGCGAACGGGTCAGGCTTTAGATACGCTGGCGCGAGAGCGACTTTTTGAGCCGTTAGGGATGAGAGAGACGGGGTTTTGTCCCTCTCCAACTCTTCGGGAGCGATGCGCCGCCACCGAATCGTACGAGTCTGCGGCCCGCCGACATGCGCCCCATCCCCCCTACGAGCGGTTCGAGCCGGTGCTTTGTGGCGAGGTGCACGACGAGAACGCTCACTTTTTAGGCGGTGTGGCTGGAAACGCCGGTCTCTTCGCCCCGCTCGGAGACCTGATCCGGTACGCTCGGTGCCTGGTCCAGGGAGGGGCGCCTCTTTTTTCAGAGACCATCTATCGGGCGCTTTTTACCCCTGTGGTCGAGGACGGAACGACGCGCCGCTCTCTTGCCTGGATCGTTCGGGAGGATGGTGTCTGCACCCATACCGGCTTTACGGGCACCGCGTTCTGGTGGGACCCGAAGCGACAAAAAGCCGCCCTTCTCCTCACCAACCGAGTCCACCCGGACGCAACACGGGAGGGAATCGGAGAGTTTCGGCAGCGCTTTGCGGCGCTGGCCTTCTCCGACTAGGCGGCGGTTCCAGCCTTCTTGCGCGGCAGCACAACGAGAACAACCCCAGCCGCAAGCCCGATGACGCCGATCACTGTCATTGTGATGTCCGACTTCATTGCGCTGCGCTTCTCTTCAATCTGCCGCATACGGGTTACCGGCGCCGAGACTCCCCGACGCTCCTCTTCTAACCGCCGCAGCTCACTTCGATCATAGCTGTACTTGATCCCGCCAAAGAGGGCGATCGCTAAACCAAGCAGGATCAAAAAGATGCCGACGCTGCGCATGACTCTCTCCCTTCGTAACCGGCGCGACTGGACCGCACCGAAAACCAGCCCCAAAGCCTGCCTTTCCTCTTGCCCTTACGATAGCCCATTCAGCGGAGGTTTGCAAGCCAGTTTCGCGTTTGTAACGATTGTGTTATTTCATGGCCCTTTTGCGACAGGAGGGGTCAATATAGGTTTTAATTACTCCCGGTGGACTCCGTGAGAGCAGAAGTGACCTAAAAAGCGAAAGCGACGACCGAGAATGAGCCATCTACGCCGAGTGAGAACCGGCCTGGACCGACTGATCGAGGAGGATTTCGCCACGCTGAGCGGGAGCAACGTCGCGCTGGTGACCAACGGGACGGCTCTTTCGGCACACTTGACCGATACGGTTGCGGCCTTTGTGGCGGCCTCGGGCCTACGGCTGCGGGCGATCTTCGCGCCGGAGCACGGGTTTTTGGGCGCCACGCAGGCCGGAGAGGTGGTCTGGGACGGCACTGAGCGCCGAACCGGTGTGCCGATCTACTCCCTGTACGGCCGGCGTCTGGAGCCGACTCCGGAGATGCTGGACGGGGTGGACGTGATCGTCTACGACATGCAGGATGTCGGAGCGCGGTACTACACCTATCTGGCGACGCTCCGGAACGTTCTCCACACGGCTTCCCGCCTGGGGCGGCGGGTGGTCATCTGCGACCGTCCTAACCCTCTGGGGGGCGCGGTGGTGGAAGGGTTTCCCCCTTACGAGAAGGAGTTCTCGGCGCTGGTTTCTCCGGCGCCGATGCCGATTCGATATGGCCTGACCGTTGGCGAATACGCCCGCTGGTTGGTCAACCATTTGGGCTGGGAGGTCGAGCTTGAGGTCGTGCCCCTCTCCGGCTGGCGGCGAGACCTGTCCTACGAGGAGACCGGGCTGATCTGGGCGCCCCCCTCTCCGAACGTCCCGACGATCTCCAGCGTTTGGGCCTATGCGGGGACCTGCCTGATCGAAGGGACCAACCTCAGTGAGGGACGGGGAACGACGCTCCCCTTTGAGCAGTTCGGAGCGCCCTGGGTGGACGGGTTCCGGCTGGCCGACCAACTGAACGCCTTGGAGCTGCCTGGGGTCTTCTTTCGACCGGTGGCCTTCACGCCCACCTTCTCCAAGCACGCCGGCCTGCGCTGCGAGGGGGGTGCACCTCCACGTGCTGGATCGGAGAGCGTTCCGTCCGGTGGCCACAGGAGTTGCCCTCTTGACCCTCCTCCGGGGGTGGGAAGGGTTCCGGTGGGTGCAGCACGGCGATTCGTTTTTCATCGATCGGCTGCTGGCAACCGATCAGGTGCGAAAACAGATAGACGCGGGAGCCTCGGCGGAGGAGGTTCTCGCCGGCTGGGAGGAGCGCGCTCAGGCCTTCCAGCAGGAGGCGCGGGAGTTCTGGCTCTATGAGTGAGGGGCCGTTGGGACGTCTGGAACGCCGTGCGTGGGAGCCGGAAGGGCTCTATCTGGGATTGATGTCCGGAACCTCCGCCGACGGTGTGGATGCGGCGCTTGTTCGGCTCTCCGATCGCCCCGATGGGGGGCTGGATCTCCGCCTTGAGGGGTTCCAGACGGTGCCTTATCCGGATCCCGTCCAAGAGGCGCTCGCGCGGCTCTCCACCGGCGGGGGCCCCGAGGCCATCTCCTGGCTCCACGCGGCCATCGGAGAGGCTTTCGGGGAGGCCGCAGAGGCGCTGCTTCGGGAGCGAGGAGTCCCCGCCGAGCGGGTCGTTGCGATCGGCTCTCACGGCCAGACCGTCTGGCATGCGCCCCCTTCCAGCGGGGCGACACTGCCCCACACGCTGCAACTGGGCCAGCCTCATCGGATTGCCCTCCGGACGGGAATCCCCGTCGTGGCCGACTTCCGCTCCGCCGATCTGGCCCTTGGGGGCGAGGGCGCGCCGCTGGTGCCCTATTTTGACTGGAAGCTGTTCACCGACGCCTACGAGGGCCGGTTTGTCCTGAACCTGGGCGGAATAGCTAACGGGACCTACCTTCCCCCCGGCGCTCAGCAGGAACAGGTCCTCGCCTTCGACACAGGGCCTGGAAACGCCCTCATAGACGCTGCAATGGTGCTGACGACCGCTGGGCGCGAGCGCTACGATCGAGACGGCCGATGTGCTGCAGAGGGCCGGGTTGACCCCGAGCTTCTGGAACGGTGGATGGCGCATTCTTTCTTCCGCCGCCGGCCTCCCAAGAGCACGGGCCGGGAGGTGTTCGGCCTTCCTTTTGTCCAAAGCTGTTGGGAGGAGGCCAAGGCGCGGGGACGGTCCGATGCCGACTTGATCGCCACGCTCACCGCCCTGACCGCTCACACAATTGCGGAGGCCTCTGCCCGATTCCTGGGCCGGTTGGATCGGGTGATCCTCTCCGGCGGCGGCGTGCACAACTTGACGCTGTGTCGGATGCTCCGCGAAGCGTTTCAACAACGGGGTCTTTGCCCATCTTGGGCGCTCTCCGACGCCTTCGGCGTCCCTGCAGACGCTAAAGAGGCGATCGCTTTTGCCCTCTTTGCCCGCGAGTTCCTGCGCGGCGTGCCCGTTGGCCTCCCCCTCGTGACCGGCGCCCGGCGGAGCGTTCGCCTTGGGCTGCTGGTGCTTCCTGATTGAAGATGGGAGCGATATTATTCCTTTCAGGAGATGCCGGTAAAATCAGAAGATCCTGAGAGGGCTTCAAAAGGACTTCTGAGATGGAGAGGAGGACGATGGCACGGCCACATGTCGTTTATCTCTCGAGTAGTGCTCATGCCGATTGGCGAGCGGAGTTTCGAAAGCGATTTGAGGACGATCTGCGAGTGGTTTTTGTAGGTCCTTGCGAGAACCACGCCTTGAGCGATGCGATGGGAGCGCCAGGCGATCAACGGCCTGGACACAAACTGCGTATCATGCAGATGATGCGGAAGTGCGATCTGGTTTTTGCAGCCATCCCCGACGATCGCTACCGAGCGTTTAACGTCCTCCTGGAGATCGGCCTCGCGAAGGCCTGGGGGCGGCGTGTTCTGTTTGTGAACGTTCCGGAGAGCCTTGAAGATGAACTCGCCTTCGTCCGGCCCTACGTGGACGAGTACTTTCGCTCCTTGGACCAAGGACTTGCTCGCCTGACTCAGATCGTTCAGGGCGAGCCGTTAGCCTTTACGCCGGGACCGGAGCTTCAAAAGCTGCTCGCCCCGACTGGAGAGGTCTGGCATCGAGTTGCCCTGGTCGGCTATCCGGACTCCTCCTGGATGGAGCGGGTGCGCGAGCACTACGCTAACGACGCCGACGTCGAGTTGATCGAGAATCCGAACTTCGAGCGGCTGGTTCAGTGCGATTTCGTCCTGGCCGCCCGGACAGGTCCGCGCGGGCGGCTTTTTGAGATTCCCTTTGCGATCGGGGTGGCCGCCGGCCTCAACGTTCAGGTCCTCTTCGTCAACGAAGGGGACGACTACTCGCACGCCTACGATTACGTTAAGCCCTTCTCAGAGGGCTATTATCGAGACCTGAACGAGGCGCTCCGTTATCTCGACTACGCAATGGGAATCGAAGCACGGCTTTGAGAATCGGGAACCTTCGGGAAAGGAGCGATCGGTGTCTTCAGAACGGGTCCGCGCCGCCGCGGTACAGATGGACGTCCGGTGGGGAGAGATCAAAGCGAACCTGGACCGGGTCCTCCAGCATCTGGAGGAGGCGGTCCAGGGAGGCGCAGAGCTGGTTGTCTTTCCGGAGTGCGCGTTGTCCGGCTACTGCTTTGAGGGGTTGGAGGAGTCGGCTCCCTATGCGCTGAGGGCGGGCGATGGACCCTTGCAGGCTTTCGCGGAACGGTGCGCCCAGCTGGGCGTTACCGGTGTGGTGGGGTTCCTGGAACGGGAGGGCGAACAGCAGTACAACAGCGCCTTGCTGGCTCGACCGGATGGAAGCTGGGCCGTTTATCGGAAGACCCATCTCCCGACGTTGGGAATTGACCGCTTTGTCGCCCGGGGGGACCGGCTGCCGGTCTTTTCGGTCCCCTTTGGACGGATGGGAATCCTTATCTGCTACGACGTGCGCTTTCCCGAGGCACCGCGCGTGCTCGGGCTGAGCGGCGCCGAGGTGATCGCCCTTCCGACTAACTGGCCGGTCGGGGCGGAGAGCAGTCCGGACTTCATCACCCGGGCACGAGCCTGGGAGAATCGGGTCTGGATCGTTGCAGCCAACCGAGTCGGCGTCGAGAGAGGTCGGCGGTTTATCGGTCGAAGCCAGATCGTTACTCCCTCCGGGGAGGTCCTCCAGGAGGCGCCGGGGGATAAAGAGACGATCCTGATCGCCGACCTGGACCTGAGGACGGCCCGACAAAAGGCAATCGTTTACGAGCCGGGGGCTTGGGAGCTGGACATCACTGGCGACCGCAACCCGGCACTCTATCGCCGTCTCGTCGAGGCGACGGACGGAGTCTGAAGCCGAGCAGAAACGATGCGGCATCACGTCTTTCTTGTTCCTGGTTACTTTGGCCATCGGGGCTCCTGGCGCGGCGTGGGCTACTGGGATGGAGTCATTCCGATCCTCCAGGAGGCCGGACTAGTTCCCCATCCGGTCCGGACGGAGCCGGCAGGGGCGCCGGAGGTTCGCGCCCGTCGACTGGCCGAAGCGATCGAGTCGGCGGCCGCTGCGGGGAATATCGGCGCTGGGGACGCCCTTCACCTGCTTGGGCACAGCGCTGGAGGCGTGGCCGCGCGCTATCTCGTCTCGCCTGCGACGCGCATCTCTCTGCCGGTTGGGCTTCGGGAGCAGATCCGAACGGTGGCGACCATCGCAACGCCGCATTATGGAACCCCGCTGGCCGATTTCTACGCCTCCTGGCAGGCGGAAGAGCTGCTCGGACTGATCGCCCGTTGGGGGCGACGCTGGACCAGTGAAGAGCGGGTCCGATCGCTAATGGACTGGCTCCACCGAGCTCGACCGGCCTTGGAACGAAGACTCCCAGAAGGCATGGCCGAGGAGCTGGAAAGGCTCCTGGAGGCGGTGGCCGAGTCGCCGGAGCTGTTCACCGCGGAGGCTCAGGAGTACCTGAGCAGCCTGGCGGCTTATCGTGGGGCGCTGCCCCAGCTACGCACCCGAAGTATGGCTCAATTTAACGGAGTCGTCGTGGACGCTCCCAACGTCCGGTACCTCTGCTACTTAACAGGGCTCTTGCCTCCGCGCTCCTGGGACCTGTGGACTCGGTGGTTTGCGCTGGCCTCGTTTCTCTCCACGCGATGGGGACGTTGGCAACCGCCGCCGTTGCCCAACGGTGGCCTGATTCCTCCGGAGAAAGTTGTCCTTCCCGACGGTGGCCGCCCTTCAGAGCCGGTCCGGATCTCCCGCCGGCACTCGGACGGCGTGGTGCCGACGGCCTCTCAGCTCTGGGGGACCTTCCGGCTCTACGCGCCGGTGGATCATCACGCCTCGATTGGGCGGCTCCCGATGCTCCCCGAGTTAGGGTTCCGAGAAAAGGGCGGCCTTCGGGCCTTCTACCTTCGGATTGCGCAGGACCTGATCCAGTTGGACGGTTAGACTCTCACGCGGAATCGGCTGGGGGAATCCGAGCTTCGATCTGCTCGGCGACTGCGGTAGCCCCCTGCTGGCGGTAGAGCTCGGCGGCCTTAGACAGATGCTCGCGAGCGGCCCCCTGTTGACCCAGTTCCAGATAGACGTCGCCTAGGTTCCGATAGATCTCCGGCTGGGCGCTGACCTGTCGCGTCTCCTCGGCCCAGCGAAGGGCGGTCCGGAAGCGATCGAGGGCTTCCTGGCGCTCTCCCCGTCTCCAGGCAACAACGCCCAGGTTCTTGATCGCGCTGACGATCCCCTCCGCGATGCCGAGCTGTTCGGCCAGCTCGGCGGCCTGCTGTCCGTAAGTCTCCGCCTCGTCAAGAAAGTCGTTCCCCAGGCTGAGGTAGGCGTCGCAGAGGTTCAGGAGCGCTTGCATCTCCCGCTGCCGGTGTCCGATCTGGCGGCAGATCTCCAGGGCCCGAAGGTTGTGTTCCACAGCCTGCTGATAGTTCTTCCGGTAGGCGTAAAAGGCGGCGAGCGAAAGCTCCACTTCGGCGATGCGGGGCTTCGAGCCGAGGTCGCGGGCCATCTGAAGCGCCTTCTCCAGCATCGCTTCTGCTCGATCCCACTCGCCACGCATCCGCAGCAGACCGGCCATCGCCGAGTAGGAGGTGATCAGCCCGTCGGCAAAGGCCATCTGCTCCTTCAGCTCGATGCTCTTTTGAATGCACTGTACGGCTTCGTCCATCTCGCCCCGGAGTCGGTGCGCAATGGACAGGTTGTTATAGAGCTGGGACTGGAGCATCTTGTCGCCGATCCGCTCGGCCAACTCGATCCCTTGATGGTAAAACTCCATCGCCTGGTCGGAGCGGCCAAGGCGCAGGTTGATGTTGCCCAGGTTCTTGAAAACGCTGCACATCACGTCGAGCGCCTGATGAGGTTCCACCAGCTCCAGGGCCGACCGGCACAGCTCGTCGGCACGGGGGAACTCAGCCCGCGTAAAGGCAAGGTAGCCCTTCATGTCTAAGATCCGTCCGCGCTCCACCTCGACCATCGGCGACGGATCGAGGCGGTCGAGCAGCTCCAGGGCAGCGTCCAGCTTGTCGTCGGCGACGCTCCAGTCGCCACGACGGGTGTAAACTCCGCCCAGCTTCCGATAGAAAACCGCGTCGAGCAGCGGGTCTTCGTTCAGCGAGATCGCCCGCTCGAACATCTGGATCGAGTCTTCGTACCGGCCCAGAACGCTGTACACGTCGCCTAGACCGTCGAGAATCTCGAGAACGTCTGAAGGATCAGCCTCCGCCCCTTGCTCAACGAAGGCTAAACCCCGCTCGTAGAGCTTCACAGCGTCCAGGTTGTTGAACATCCGCCGGGCCTTGGAACCCGCCGCCGCAAGGTAGTGCACCGCCTTCTTCCGGTCGGAGCTCTCCGCAAAGTGATAGGCGAGAATCTCAAGGAAGCGGTCCAGGTCGCCCTGATGTCGTCGCTCAAGGCTTGTTCCTACCCGCCGGTGCAGCTCCCGACGGCGCCCCACGACGATCGCGTTGTACGAAATCTCGTAGGTGATGATATGCCCAAAAATATACTCCAGCGGGTCGTCGTTGATCTGATGGATGAAGTCCAAGTCCATCAGGTAGCCGATGCACTCGTCTAGGTCCTCGCTCTCCTCAACGGTCTCCGCCAGCAGGTCGTGCTCGAACTCCCGGCCGATGACCGAGGCCGACTGAAGCACGTCCTTGGAGTTGTCGTCCAGCTTGTCAATCCGAGCGCTGAGCATCTGTTCCAGCGAGTCGGGCACCTGGAAGTCGTCGACGGGGCGGGTCAGAACCCATCGGTCTCCACGCCGCTCGATCATCTGTTCGTCCAGGAGCACCCGGATGAACTCTTCCAGGTAGAAGGGATTTCCGGCGGCCTTTTCGAGGAGGCGGGCTTTGAGCGCCTCCACCTCGGGCGTGGGGTCCATCGGAAGCAGCCGATCCAGCAATTGGCGAGCGTACTCAATCGGTAGCGGGTGGATCTGAATGCTTTCGTATCGCTGAGCGTACTTCTCGGCGGCCGTCTCGCCGATCTTCCAGCAGAGGTCCCGTCGCTCTGGGCGGTAGATGTTCATGAAGAGGACCGGGTCCTCGCGGATCTGGTCTAACAGGAAATAGATCAGGTCGTTCGAGGTGTTGTCCAGCCAGTGGAGGTCGTCTAGGGCCAGAACGACCGGTTGAGTCGCGGCAAGGCGCAACAGGAGGTTGCGCAGTGCAATGAAGGTGCGCCGCTGGAGCTGTTCCGGGTCGAGGTAAGCGATCTTTTCTCGGAGCGCTCCGTCCAGTTGGGCCGAAAGCAGATTCGCCAGATAGGGCAGCACGTCGGTGCGAGCTTCCGGATCGTCGGCGTAGACTTCTTCTAGCCGTCGGGCGATCTTATAAAACCGGTCCTCCGGCCTGTCGTCGTCCCGTAGCTCGAAGTACTCCTCCAGCGCTCGGAGGAAAACGGAGTAGCCCTGGTTCACCGTGTTCGGGAAACAGGCCCCTTCGATCCAGAGCATTCCCCGCTCCTGGGCGACCTTTCGGAGCTCGCGCTTGAGCCGGGACTTTCCGTAGCCGGCCTCCCCGATGATCGTGACGATGGGGCTTTCGCCGTTTTGAACGCGCTCTAGCTGTCGCAGCCCCTGTTGAAACTCCGTGTCCCGTCCGATCATCGGGACATCGCCTAGCTCAGCGAGGCCCCGCTTGGACTCCGCCTGCTCCTTACGGCCGATCACCTTGTAGACCGGCACTTCGCGATCGCCGACCTTCACCGGCGGCATCTCTTCAAATTCAAAGAGCGCTCGCGTCAGCCGATAGGTGCGTTGGCCAACAACGATCTCTCCCGATTTGGAGATGTCCTCCAGGACCTCGGCCAGTTCGGTCGGTTCGCCAATGACCGTATAGTCCATCCGGGTGGTGCCGGGGATCAGGTTCCCAATGGAGACGCGGCCGGTGTTGATCCCAATGTGCAGACTCAGCGGTGGGACGCCGTACTCCCGCTGCACCTCTTCGCTGACCCGCTCGATCTCCTCCATCATCTCCATGGCGCACCAGATCGCCCGCTCCGGGTCGTCCTCGTGCATGATCGGCGCGCCGAAGATGGCCATGATCTCATCGCCGACCAGCTTGTCCACAACCCCTTCGTACTTGTAGACGATATCGCCCAGCCGCTTGTGGCAGCGGTTCATCACCTCAGCGATCACCTCCGGCCGATCGGCGTACCGGGCGCTGAGCGCTGTAAAGCCAGAAACGTCGGCATAAAGCAAGGTGACCATCTTCCGCTCGCCCTGAAGCCGGCTGGCGTTCTGGAGAATCTTCTCGCGAAGATACTCCGGGATGGACTCCTCCAACTGGCGGAGCCGCTCGGCGTCGTTCTGGCGGGTGACCTGAACCTGAGCCGCCTTCTCCCCTTTGGCGATCGGCGTGTAGATGCGGATTGGGCGGTCGATCCCCTTCAGCGTGCCGGGCGGAAGTTCCCGTAGAAGCCGGTACTCAAAGTAGTCCTTCGTCGCCTCATAGGTTGAGGGGCTGACAACGACCTGATTTTTTTCCGCCTGGGTCTTCAGTCGAGCGGCCAGGTTGACCGCGTCGCCGATGACCGTCGTATCGATCGTCCGCTCGGTGCGAATCTGGCCAACCCATGCCTCACCGGTGTTCACTCCTACGTGCACTTCAGCCTCGTACCGCTCCGCGATGGCGCACATCTCCATCGCCGCAAGGACGGCAAACACCGGGTCCTCCCGCGTGGTCACCGTTGTGCCGAAGGTGGCCATGAAAAAGCCGCGGATGATCTTGTCGATCACTCCGCCGTAGTTGTTCACCACCTCGGCAACCTCGCGGTCGAAGGCGCTCTTGCGGATCGCCGTCTCTTCGATCTGGTCCTGGGTCGCGTTAGGAGGGGTCTCAAAGCCGTGAATCGAGGCGAAGATCACCGTGACTGGACGCTTGCCGCCCCGCGATTCGTCCACCTCAAGGTGGTCGTGCTCTTCGAGAGCGGCCTCCTCGTCCACCAACTCCAACGAATTGGTTTCCAGGGGCTCTTCAGGCTGAACCGAAGCCTTCACCGACGGCTCGTTGGAAATCATGACCTGCCTCTCGGGCTTACCCCAGACTAAAGAACAAGAGCTCGCACCCTTTTGTTCTATCAACATACACCGTCGCGAGGCGAATGCCAAGAAACCGATGGGTTTTTTAGCGGATCACTCCGCTGGAAACGTCTGGCGGAGCCGTTCTAGCCCGACGCGGGCGGTCTCGCGGGGATCACGTTCCCACCATTGGGCGTTGAACAGCTCCAGCGAAACGTATCCGCGATAGCCGGTCCTCTTGGCCCGTTGGGCGATCTCTTCCAACGGCGCGACCCCGTCGCCGGGCATGACGCGATCGGCGTCGGTCAATTCGCCGACCGGCTTGGTGTCGGGAATGTCGTTCCAGTGCCAGATGGCGACCCGTTCACCGGGGACCTGCTCGATCTCCTCAAGCGGACTGCCTCCCCGGAGGATGTGAAAGGGATCCATGACGATGGTCGCCTGAGGGTGCTCCGCTGCCTGGACGATCTCCCAGGCTTGAGCGATCTGATAGACGCTGCGAACAAATCCCAGATACTCCATCGCCGGCCAGACGCCAAACTGCTCGCCCAGCTCCAGAAGCTCGCGATACTGCTCCCCAGCTCGGGAGAGGTCCACCGGATCGCGCGGCGGGCTGGCGATCATCCGTTCCGCTCCGACGGCGGCCGCCTGTTCCAATTTTCGTTTTGCTTCGTCTAGCGCTCGCCGGTGCTCCTCGCCTTCAGTTCCCAGCCAACCAAAAAGAGCGATCACGGTCGGGACGGCCAGCCCACCGTCCTCCAGCGCCTGTCTCACCGTCGTAAGAGCGCCCCCGCCCTCCTGAAACTCGCCCAACTCGTTGCTCCAAAGCTCGATCGCGGCGTAGCCCGTCTCCGCTGCAATGCGAATCTTCTCCAGAAGCGGCACCGGACGAATGGTGCTGGCGTTTAGGCAGTAACGAATCTCAGCCATGCTCTTGGCCCCTCCTCTTTATGCGTTCAGGCTTCGACTTCCTATTTTTGGCGATCGAGGGCTCCAGAACAAGGCGAGTCCACGAGACCTTGACAGTTGCTGGGAAATGGCGTAATCCAGGAAAAGAGGCGAAACCCGGAGACCTATCAAGGACAAGAAGCCGATGAGCGTTTACATTCCTACTCCGGAGCAGCTGGCGGAGACGGTCCAAGAGGCGGTGCAGGCACAGCCGGTGTTGGACATCCACACCCACCTTTACGGTCCGGAGTTCGGCGACCTGTTGCTTTGGGGGATCGACCACCTGTTGACCTACCACTATCTGATCGCTGAGACGCTCCGGGTGGGTGAGATGACCCCGGAGGAGTTCTGGGAGCTGGGCCTCTCGGAGCAGGCAGAACGCGTCTGGAAGACTCTTTTTCTGGACCGGGCGCCGATCAGCGAGGCCTGTCGAGGGGTGATCACCGCGCTCCAGCGGCTGGGGCTGGACCCTTCCTGCCGGGATCTGGACGCCTACCGGGCGTTTTATCGTTCTCTGGACGTGGAAGCCTTTGTGGATCGCGTGTTCCAAGAGGCGAACGTGGAAGCGGTCGTGATGACTAATGACCCGTTTGATGAGAGCGAACGGACTGTTTGGCTCAACGGGCGCTATCGGGACCGCCGGTTCCTCCCCGCCCTCCGGATTGATCCGTTGGTCAACAACTATGCGGACGCGGTAGGCAAGCTCTCCTCCTGGGGCTACGGCGTGGACCCCGAGCTCAGCGAACCGTCCGCTCGGGAGGTGCGCCGGTTCCTCGCCGATTGGATCGAGCGGATGCGCCCCCTTTATATGGCCGTTTCGCTGCCGCCCAACTTTGCCTATCCGGAGGACTCTCTCCGCGGCCGAGTGATTCGAGACGGCATCCTGCCGATCGCCGAGGAGTTCCAGATTCCCTTTGCGTTGATGATCGGCGTCAAGCGCCAGGTCAACCCGCGACTCCGGTTAGCCGGAGACGGCGTCGGCCGGGCCGACCTCTCCGCCCTTGAACGGCTGTGCGCTGAGCATCCCAACGTCCGGTTTCTGGTGACGCTTCTCTCGCGAGAAAACCAGCACGAATTGGTCGTCTTAGGACGTAAGTTCCCCAATCTGATGGTCTTTGGCTGTTGGTGGTTTATGAACAACCCGAGCATCATTGACGAGATCACGCGGGAGCGGATCGAGATGCTCGGATGGAGCTTCATCCCCCAACACTCGGACGCGCGGATTTTGGATCAGCTCCTCTACAAATGGCCCCACTCCCGTGCGGTCATCGCCGAGGTCCTCGTCGAAAAGTACACCGACCTGCTCCGGTCCGGATGGCCGGTGACCCAGGAGGAGATCCGGCGGGACGTGGCCCGGCTGTTCCGAGAGAACTTTATTGCGTTTGTCGGGAAAGACCGGATCGGTCTTTAAATCACTAGAAAGGAAAGGAACCCAAATGAGGTTAAGTCCCCATCAGAAGCGGTTTTTCTACGAAGAGGGATATCTTGTCCTGCGGGGGGTGTTGCCCCGCGTGATGGTCGAGGCAGCTCGTCAAGCGATCAATCACAGCCTGGGCTATGAGGGGATGAACAAAGAGGACCTGCCGGCCTTCCGTTCCCGCTCGTACTGCCCGGAGATTCAAAAGGATCCTCTGATTACCGCTTTGGCGAACCGGTCACCGGTCTTCCCGATCGCCGAATCGTTGATGGGCGAGGGGAACGTCCAGCCGGTCGGGGCGGGGCAGATTGCGTTGCGGTTTCCGGCGCCGCCGTTCACCTCCCCACCGGAGCCGCACGGTCATCTGGACGGTCTGGGCACTGGCATCAACGGCCTGGAGCGGGGCACCTACTCCCGGAGCTTTACGGCGTTGGTGGTCTGTTACCTGGCGCCCGTTCCCGAGCCTTATAGCGGCAACTTCACCGTCTGGCCCAAGTCGCACCGGTTCTTCGAGCAGTACTTCCGCGAGAACGGCCACGAGGTTCTGGCCAACGGAATGCCCCGGGTCGAGCTTCCCGAGGGGCCCGTCCAGATCACCGGCGATGCTGGGGACGTTGTGATCGCCCATCACCTGTTGGTGCACGGTGCCGCCCCGAACGCTTCCCCCAATATCCGTTATGCGGCCATCTTCCGGCTGCGCCATCGCGACTGCGCTCAGATCGGTTATGAGGCCTACACGGACATCTGGAGGGAGTGGCCCGGCATCCGCGAGGTAATCGAAAGCGCCTGAGGGGCTCGATGGCCCGTCTGATCGACCTAACCCGGACGATGACGCCGACCATGCGCGGCGTCGCCTGGGTTCAGACCCATCGGCTGGCCCAGGAGGGGTGGAACGCGCGCGAGCTCCGGCTCTACTCCCATGCGGGAACTCATATGGACGCCCCGCGCCACTTCCTCCCCAACGGCTCGGGAGTGGACCAACTGGAGCTGACCAAATGCGTCGGACCAGCGTGGGTCGTAGACGTGGGGCGGTTAGAAGCGCGCGAAAAGATCACCCTCCGGCACCTTGGCGAGGCGGTCGAGCGGATTCAAACGGGCGATCGCGTCTTGCTCCGCTCCGGCTGGAGCCGTCAGTACGGGACCCCGCTCTATAGGGACGGGCTTCCTCGTGTTTCGAGAGAGCTTGCGGAATGGTTCGCCGAGCGAGGAATTGCGCTCCTGGGCGTCGAGCCGCCTTCGGTTGCCGACGTGAACCGCCCCGAGGAGGTGCGCGCGATCCACGAAATCCTGCTCGGCGCAGGGATCGTCATCGTCGAGGGACTCTGCTGCTTGGAACTCCTCCGGGCGGAGCGGGTTTTCTTGATCGCCCTTCCGTTGAAGATCGAGGACGGAGACGGCTCCCCGTGTCGAGTGGTAGCCATCGAGGGCGATCTCTCTCAGCTGGTCGGGACGATCGGCACCGCTTGACCGGTCTCCGCCGACGCGTAGCAGGCCTCGACTAGCTGAAGCGTCCGCAGGTACTCGTTCGCCTCCGTTTCAAAGGGGCGACCGCTCTGGAGGCACTCGAGAAAGTGCAGAAAGGTGGCCCGCACCGAGTCGCCTGCAAAGCCCTCCCGTGAAGGCGCATAGGGGTGAAAGAAGGCCGGCTCGCCAAGCCGTTTGATCCGAATTCGTCCCGATTCGTCCAGCTCTAGATGGCCGCCCGTTGCGTCCAATCGGACCGTTCCAAAGGTGTAGCGAGGGTTTTCGGCCTCCGTCTCGTGGTACCGGCTGGCGTCCCAAAGCGCCGTCGCTCCGGAACAAAACCGGCAGAGGATCAACCCCCAATCCTCCCCCTGGATGTGGGGGTTCAACCGCCGGAGGACCGCGTAGATCGAGGCCACCTCGCCGCCCAAAAAGCGAAACGTGTCCAGAAAGTGAACCCCCGTCTCAAAGACCAACAGACGAGGATACTCCCGGAAATACGGCTGCCGATCCAAATAGGCGTCCGGGCGCCACCCGTCGCCCAGGCGAGTCCGGACCGAGAGCGCAACCAGCTCGCCGATCGTCCTCTCCTCTAAGAGCCGCTTCATTTCCCGATACCATGGCTGCCAACGCCAGTTCTCGTGAACCATGAGCCGGGCGTTGTGCGCCTGTGCGATTCGGGCGATCTCCTCGGCTTCGGCGTAGGTGGGCGCTAGCGGTTTCTGACAGATCATCGGAACGCCGAGCGGCGCTAGGGCCGAGACGATCTCCAGATGGGTTCCCGGCGGTGTGATGATGTCTACAAAATCGGGCCGCTCTTGGAACACCATCTGCCGCCAGTCGGTATAAACGCGTGGAATCCCAAACCGACGGGCGATCGTTTCGGCCACCTCCCGGCGTAGATCGGCAACAGCGACCAGTTGCACGCCGGAAATCCGGTTCCATGCCTCGTAGTGAAACTGGGAAAAGTATCCGCAGCCAATTCCTACGCCGCGAAGGGGTGCCTCCTGAGCCATCTGCCTAGACCGGTTCTACGCTCACCCGTCCGAATTCGACGGTCCCCTCCGTGACCAAAAGACCGATCGCCCCGCCGCTCAGCGGCTCCGGATCGGAGATTGCCCCAAAGGGGTCCTCTTCTCCGATTCGGGCGCGGAGGACGCCCTCCTCGACGGTCAGCTCCAGGCGATACTCCCGGTCGAACTCCCAGGAAAGGTCGGCTTCGGCTAAGATCTCTTCTTGGTCCCAGGAGCGGATGAGGGCCACCCGATTGGGACGAAGGAGTAAAAGAGCGTAGTAGCGCGTCAATCCCTGCGCGTAGGCGATCACGCCGCAGCGTTCCGCCAGGCGGGGGACCATCGTCGCCCGAACGCGGTAATCGCTCCACTCTCGCGTTCCTTGCAGGAGCAGGCCGGTTTCTCGGTTCTGGATCATCCGGAGCAGTCGGTCTTCGGCGCCGTAGTACTGGACGGCATCGGCGGCGTCCAGCCAGGCGCGTTGCCACATCGTCCCACCGGCAGTTGGGCGAGCGAATCGGCATCGAGGGGTGCCGGTCCAGGTGAGAGCGTCCAGGTAGAGCGTTCCGGCCAACGGCTCGCGGGAGCGTACTTCGATTCCAACTTCAGCGATCGGACCGGTCGTTGGGAGGCTGAGCGTCCACGCAAACTCGTAGTCCGCCGCCGGGCTGAGCAGTGCTGGTTCACTCCGGTAGAGGCTGGGTCCGTCCCCCTCTCCTTCGTAGACCCGGACGTAAAGGTTGACCGGCACCGGTCCTCGGTTCTCGGCGTCGGCGTAAACCCGCGCGTGAATCGTCTGGCCGTTATAGAGTGTCGGGCAGGCGCGCAGCCCGTAGCCGCCCATCGTCTGAGCCTCCGGCGGAATAAAGGTTGCCGTGCCCACCCGCACGGCGCGGCCCGGCGCGACGTGATCGAAGCGAACGCCAAGGCACCGCTCCCCCGGATGCCGAGGGTGGAGGACGTTCTCCAGGACGGCCGTCCCCCGACACTCTGGGCTGTCCTCAAGGCGGAACCCTTGAACGGAGCCCGGATAGGAGAAGTGGTACCGATAACCGCCCTTCGGGGACCAAGTCGGCTCCCCTCGCAGTCGTCGGGCAATTCGTAGGAGTCGGTCGGTGATCTGAACCGCGTCGGTGATCGCGCTCCCCCCGTCGGCGGTCGGCAAGTAGACCCGATCGGCGATCGGCCCGCGCCAGTCCGGTCCCCGCTCGATCCCTTCCAGGCCCAGCTTGATTCCCATCAGGCAACCGAGGTTCCCGGAGTTGCAGTCGGTGTCCCAGCCGCAGGTGTTGGTGATCATCAGCGCGCGCTGAAAGTCGTCATTCGAATAAAGCAGCCCCAGATGGATCAAGGCATGATTGGGAACCACGTGGCAGTTGCCGCCGTACTGGTCGTAGCCGTACTGGGCGGCGATCCGTTCACGGGTGCGCCGCCAGTCGCCATCGACGGCGTGCCAGCTCCGCACGTCCCGAATCAATCGAGCGATCACGGAGTCTTCGGGGATCAGCTTCAGGGCGGTGTCGAGGAGGGCGTTGGTATCCTGTTCGACGAAGGCGAGCGCCTCCATCGCCGCGACGACCTGAGCCGCGTAGACCGCCTCACCGTCGTGGCTGACCGACGCCGCCTCGCGGGCCAGCCGTGCGGCCAGCTCCGGCTCGCCGGGACAGACCATTCCCCAGGCGTCAATGAAGATCTGAGCCCCGATCTGTTCGGCGACCGTCTTTCCGTTCAGCTCAATTGAGCCGCTTTGGGGAGCAGGAATCCCAGACCTCAGCCGAAGGAACGCCGTATGCTCTGTCGAGTTGCCTAGTCCACCCCACCAGAAGACGGTTCGCCCCTCGATGACGTAGTTCAACCAGGTCTTCCCTACCTGTTCGGCGGTCAGCTCCTCCGCCGGAACACCGTAATCTTCCAACGCCCGGACAAAGGTGAAGGTCCCCGTCAAATCGTCGTCGGTAACGATCAGCGGCGCGTTCAGCCGCTCGTGGACGTAGTACCAAATCTCGCCTAACTGTTGCGTGATCCGGTCGTACCACCAGCCTTCAAAGGGGCGCCCCAGATAGACGCCGATGATCTTCCCTAGCACTCCGGCATAAAGCCGCTCTTCGTAGTCGTGCGGAAGGCTCACGGAAGCTCTCCTTCCTCTTCGGCCAGTTCCGAGATCAGGTCTACGGCCGACCCTGCGGCCGCCGAGCGATAGGCGCCGTCCAGCATCGCCATCGTCCAGAGGTTATCCCGTCCGCTGTGCACCGGTTCGCGATTCTCACGGATGGCACTCAACAGCTCGTTCCAGCTGGCCCGGATGGACTCCGAGAGCGAAACCGCCGGGAGCGTCTCCTCCTCGCGGGTTCCGTCCTCGTAGAACCAACGGAGCGTCCGGCCCTGCACGACCGCCGAGGCTTTAGAGCCGTCCAGTTGCAGAAAGGAGCTCGCCCCGCGCGTGTGCGAGGCCCAGTGATGGACCAGCGTTGCGACGATCCCCGAGCGCATCCGGATCGTCGTCGAGCTGAGGTCCTCCCCGTGGGACTCCAAAATCCCGCTGAGACCAGTCACGGTAAACAGTTGAAGCGGCTCGTCCCGTGTGATCCAGCGAATGCGGTCGAACCAGTGCACCCCCATCACGCCCAAGGCGAGCTGATCGGTGGTCATTCGCCATCCTTGGTTCTCGTTGCGGAGCACGGTATCGTGAATGGTGATCGCCAGGACTCTCCCGAGCCGTCCGGCGCCTACCGCCTCTCGAAGCTGAGGGGCCGGAGGCATCCAGCGAAAGTTTTGGTCCACAGCCAGCCGGACGTTGAAGGCCTCCGCCATCTCCACGATCGCCTGGACCGTTTGCAAGGAGCGACCGAACGGCTTCTCCACCAGTAGATGCTTCCCGGCCCGGATCAGCGGCAGGCAAACCCGCTTCCGGACGTGAGGCGGTGTCAACACTCCAGCAACCTCAAAACGGCCCCAGTCCAGCAGCTCCTCAAGGGAGGAGAACCCGGAAGAAACGCCGAACTCCTCTTGGCGGCGCCCCAGGAGCGTCTCATCGGTGTCACAAAGGGCGACCACCTGGACCCCTTCCAGACCGGCAAGCGCCTGAAGATGGGCGTGAGAGATCCTTCCGCAACCGATCAGTGCGATGCGCATGGTGGGCCGCTCCCTTCCGATGCCCTACTATGCCGGAACCGCTGGGAGCGCGCAAGCCCTCAGGGGGAAGCCGACGGGCGAAGGAGCGCGCTTAGGGTCGGGCGTGAGCTGTCGCTCGCACCTCTCGAATAACGGTGACCTGCACCGGCCCGCTGAGTCGAACCTCCGCTTGGATCCGCCGGGCGATCTCTTTGGAGAGCAGATAGGCGTCATCGTCATCGAGCGCGTCGGCCTGGACGATCACCCGTAGTTCTCGACCTGCATGGATGGCGTACGCCTCTTCGACGCCAGGGAAGCTCTTCGCAATGGCTTCTAGCTCGCGCAACCTCCGGACGTATTGCTCTAGGGAGTCCCGTCGGGCGCCGGGACGGGCCGCTGAGACCCGGTCGGCGACGATCAGCAGCACCGCTAGAGCCGATCGCGGCTCGACCGCTTCGTGGTGGGCCTCGATCGCGTGGAGCACCTCCGGATCTTCGCCGTACTTCCGGAGCAGGTTAACCCCGACGGCGACGTGGTCCCCGTCTTGGTACTGCTCGGTGGCCTTTCCGATGTCATGGAGCAGCCCGGCCCGTTTAGCCGGATAAGGGGGCATCCCCAGCTCTGCGGCCAGCGATCCGGCGATCAAGGCCACTTCGCGGGAGTGCTCTAGGACGTTCTGGCCGTGGCTGGTGCGATACCGCAATCGGGCCAGCATCTGGAGGATCTCTTCGGGCAGTTCGCCAATGTGCAGCGCCTCGACGATCTCTTGCGCCCGCTGGAGCGCCTGGCGGTCGACCTCCGCTTCGGCCTCGCGGAGGGCCTGTTCAATTCGCGCCGGGTGGATTCGGCCGTCGGCGATCAGGGCCTCCAGCGCCCGCCGGGCGATGTCTCGTCGTCGGGGGTCGTAAGAGGAGATCACGATCGTCTCCGGCGTCTCGTCAATGATCAGATCAACGCCGGCGTACAGCTCAAAGGCGCGGATGTTCCGTCCTTCCCGACCGATAATCCGCCCTTTCATCTCCTCGCTGGGGAGGGTGACGGCCACGCCGGTCTTCTCGGCGATGAACTCTCCCGCGCACCGCTCAATTGCCGTGGCTAAGATCATTCGAGCCCGCTCTTGAAGCGACCGGCGCATCTCCTGTTCGACCTTTCGGGCCACCTGAGCGGCGTCGTGGCGCGCCTCGACGGCCACCTGGGCCAGGAGCTGCCGACGAGCCGCCTCAACGCTCATCTGGGCGACCTCAGCCAGTCGGCGGATATACTCCTGTCGCTGTTGGGCGATTTCCTCCTGTTGCTGGCGCTGCCGTTGTGCCTCATGCTCCAGTTGCGCCTGGCGCTGGTCCAGTTCCTCTTCGCGGCGGTCCTGATGGCTCTGGCGGTTGAGAACCTGCTCCTCTCGGCTCCGGATGCGATCCTCCAACCGCTCTAGCTGCTCCCGACGCGCTTGAAGCTCCGCCTCCAGCTCCTGACGCCGTTCCAGCAGTTCGTCTTTGATGAGAAGCTGGGCCTCTTTTCGGATCGCCTCGGCCTGGCGGTAGGCCTCCTCCACGATAGCCCCCGCTAGACGACGGGCACGGTGCGCTGCCAGCCGGTCCCAGAGGATTTTGACCCCCACACCGGCGCCAATTCCAGCACTAAACGCCAGCCCGATCCAGAGAAAAAGCCACCCCATCTTGCGCTTCCCGTCTCAGGGGAGACCGTTGTCGCCGTTGGAACGTCGCTCGTAAAGGTCGTACTGATATCATACCCACTGGGCCCCGCCGTTAGCAAACGCCGTACCCAACCCCGTCAAAACGTCGCCGTTCTCGCCTGGATGACGGCTCGAACAAGGTGGGATTCCCCGGATTGCTCTTGCCCCCAGCGAGGGGGCGGCCTATGCTACTAGATGATTTCACCGGACGGATGAAGGAAAGGGGCCACTGCCGATGGGTCGTCGGTTTCGACTGGCGCTGATCGGGGCGGGGATGTTCGGCGGCGACGTGCATCTGCGCACCTACGCCGATCTGGTTCGGTGCGGCATCGCCCCGTATCTTGGTCGGATTGCGATGGACGACTTCGCCCGGCGGTTCGCCGATGTGGAGTTTGAGCTGGTCGCCGTGGGGACTCGAACCGAGGCCAGCGCTCGTCGGGCAGTCGAGCGGTTTGCCAGCTGGACAGGTCGTTCCCCCCGTCCGTTCTTTGGGGAGGCCCCCTGGACGGACATCCTGGAGACCTTCCCGGACCTGGACCTGTTGGCCGTTGCCACCCCCGACCCGCTTCACACGCCCCCCATGCGAGCTGCCCTAGCGCGAGGGGTTCACGTCATCGTCGAAAAGCCGATGACGCTCCGCTTGGCCGAAGCCGATGAGGTCCTCGAGCTGGCTCGACAAAACGGCTGTGTCCTCGGGCTGGACATGCACAAGCGCTACGATCCGGACCACCTGAAGGTCTTCCGCGAGCTGCTCCCGGAGCTGGGAAAGCCCCTTTATGCGCGCGCGGTCCTGGAAGAGCCCCTGGAGGTCTCGACGAAAACCTTCAAGTGGGTGACGGAGAGCGATCCGTTCAGCTACGTCGGCGTTCACTGGACCGATCTGTTCGTGCACTACCTGAACGTTAAGCCGGTCTCCCTTTTTGCCGTCGGCCAGAAAGAGAAGCTCCTCCGCGAGTACGGGATCGACGCTTACGACGCCGTTCAGGTGAGCGTTCTGTTCGACAACGGGATGCACGTTCAGTTCAACAACCACTGGATCACCCCGCCCGACTTTGAGGGGCCGGTCAACCAGGAGTGCGAGCTGGTCGCCACGCGGGGGAAAGTGGAGTCGGACAGCCAATATCGCGGGTTGCGCTTTGTTATCGAAGGAAAGGGCTCGCGCACGGCGAACACCCACTTCACCCGCCAGGTCCGCCGACTGGACGGTTCTGAGGCCACCGTCGGCTACGGAAAGGACAGCCTGATCGCCTGTGTCTTGGCGGCTCTTCGACGAAGTCTTGACGGCGAAGAGCTGGAGGCCCTCGCCAACAGCTATCCCAACGGAGAGGAGGGACGAATCTCGGTGGCTATCCTCGAGGCCGCCGCTCACGTGCGCGATCGGAACGCTCACTATCTGGCCGCCGGAAAAGGCGCTCCAGTTACCGCTGCCTTCACTTCAGGGGGTATCCTTTTATACGACCCGATCGGCGGAAATGAGAAGCTTTATGGACGTGCTCTCTAAACCCAAGCGGCCTCAGCCTCGCCCCGTTCGCCTGGAAGGCGAACCGGTAGCCAACCGGTACCGAGAGAGGCTCGACCGGCACGTCGCCTTCGGCCACAAGACCTATACGCCGACTCAGCTGGTCGTCCGGCGGGCTGAGGGCTGTTGGCTGGAGTCGGTCGAGGGCCAACGGCTGCTGGACTTCTCCTCCGGCGTTCTGGTGGCCAACCTTGGGCACAATCACCCCGGGTTTGAGGCCGCCTACGCCCGGTACACCGACGGAGTGCCCCGAAACTGCTACAACGCGATCTCCCCGCTGGAGGTGGAGGCCGCCGAGCGGCTGGTTTGCAACCTCAACCATCCCAAGCTCCAGAAGGTCCTCTGGGCCGACTCCGGCTCGGCGGGAATCATTAAGGCGATCTGGGCGGCGCAACGCGCCCGGCCGGAAAAGCATATCCTGATCGCCACCCGTCACGGCTTCCACGGGAAGAAGGGGCTCGCCGGCGACGTCACTGGCGACTGGAGCCCCAACCCGAACGTCCGGTTCATCTCCTTTCCAATGTACGAGGTGCGGGATGTCTCTCTCCTTCCCTCGGCGGAGGCGGGAAAGGACCGACTCCTGGGGCCGTACGCCCAAGAGTTGGAACAGCTCAAGGTGGAGCACGGCGACGACCTACTGTTGTTGATCACCGAGCCCTATCTGGGCGCGGCCGGGTCGTTCCATCCGCCCAAGTGGTACCTGCAGTTTCTCTCCAAGTGGTGTGCCGAGAACGATGTGATCTTCATCTTGGACGAGGTGCAGTCCTGCCACGGTCGGACGGGACGGATGTACGCCTATCAGACCTACGGGATTGATCCGGACATCGTCGTCCTGGGGAAGGGGCTGGGCAACGGGGAGCCGGTTGCGGCGGCGGTAGGCCGCGCCGACCTGATGGACTCCCTAGACTACGGCGAGGGTTCCGACACCTACAGCGGCAATCCTCACGCCTGCGCGGCGGTTCTGGCGGCGCTGGACATCTACGAGTCGGAGCCGGTCGTCGAAAACTGCCGCGCGATGAGCCGAGTTCTGCAAGAGGGCCTCAGCCAACTCCGGGACGACTTCCCCTGCGTCGCACACGTCCGCGGCGAAGGGTTGGTCTGGGGGATGGAGATGGCCGACTACCGCGGCCTTCCGGCAGAGGTGGTCGCCAATGCGACCGTCTTGGAGTGCTACAGGCACGGGCTTCATCTGCTCGGGCCGCTCTCCAAGAAGGTGCTCCGAATCTCGCCGCCTTTAGTCATCACCGAAGATGAGCTGCGCGAGGGCTTGAACCGGATGCGTCAAGCCCTGACAGCTCTGACCAAACGCCTCTAATCGACTTCTCCAACCGATCGATCCTATCGAACTCCAACCGTTTGGAAGGGGGTGAAATTGCGACGGGGACGCTTTCACGACGGAGCCGAAGACGGATTCGAACCGCTCGTTCCGCTCGATGTAACGTCCACGACGACATTCCGCGAGATGCTGGAACAGATGTCGCGCACCGCCTTCGGGGCCCGAAGGCTAGGAGAGGCCTATGAAGTCCTCTGTGCGATGGTGGACGATCCGGATTGCCAGATCATCGTGACCCTCTCCGGCGCGATGACCGTTGCCAAAATGGGCCTCGTCCTGGTGGAGATGATCCAACGAGGGATGGCCCATTTCATCGTCAGCACCGGCGCCCTGATGGCCCACGGCCTGGCCGAGTCGGTCGGCGGAACGCACTACAAATACCGCGGCGAAATGGACGACGAGACCCTCTACCGACTCGGATACGATCGGGTCTACGACACCCTGGAGCTGGAGAAGAACCTCTACGACTCGGCGGAGATCATCCGCGAGGCGTACCGGAGTCTGGACCCCACCCGTCCGTTCGCCTCGTTTGAGCTTCACCGCGAGATCGGACGCATCTTGGTAGAAAAGGGCCTGGTGCCCAGCATCCTGGGGGCCGCCTACCAAAAGGGCGTCCCCGTCTACGTGCCAGCCTTCACCGACTCCGAGCTGGGCCTTGAGGTGGCCGTTGCAGCGATTCAATCGGAGTACCGTCCCGGCAAAGAGGCCGACTTGGACGCGCTCTTTGCCCCGGTGCCCAACTTCAATCCGTTCCTGGACCTGTACGACTTTGCCAAGCGACTGGTGCGGGCCAAGCGGATCGGTATCTTCACGATCGGGGGTGGGGTGCCTCGCAACTGGGGTCAGGAGATGGGGCCCTTCGTCGAGATCCTCAACGACATGCTTGGCGCAGACTTGCCCGTTCCCCGCATTCACTACGGGGTGCGAATCTGTCCGGAGCCGGTCCATTGGGGCGGCTTGAGCGGCTGCACCTATTCAGAAGGCGTCTCCTGGGGCAAGTTCGTCCCGCCTTCAGAAGGGGGGCCGCTTCGCCGAGGTCTACTCGGACGCCACGATCGCCTGGCCGCTGTTGATCCGCGCCGTTATCGAACGTCAGGAGGCATCGTAGCCGCTTATGGAACCTTCCATAGACCCGTTTCTCGGACTCTCTGAGATCGAGCCGGAGCGCGCCGACGTGATCTTGGTGCCCGTCCCCTTTGAACGCACGGTCTCTTATGGGACGGGCACCGCCGGCGGGCCTCAGGCGATCTTGGAGGCGAGCGAACAGCTGGAAACCTTCGACGAGGAGACGCTGCTCGACTTCGAGGAGTACCCGCGGGTTTGGACCGACACGCCCATCGAGCCGAACAAGGCCGGGAGCATTCCTGACAACCTGGACGAGATCGCCGAACGGTTCCGCAAGTGGGAGGGGCGCTTTGTCGTCGGCCTGGGCGGCGAGCATCTGATCACCTACGGCATCCTCCAGGGGCTGGCCGCCGACCTGAGCGAGGTGACCGTCGTTCAGATCGACGCTCACGCCGATCTGATCGAGCGGCTGGAGGGCGACTTCTGGTCCCACGGCACGGTGATGCGCCGGCTCTGGGAGTCCGGTTGCCGGCTGGTGCAGATCGGCGTCCGCAGCCTCTCGCGAGAGGAGTACCAGCTGATCCAAGCGGAGCCGACAATTCAAACCTTCTTTGCTCACCGCTTGGCGGAGGAGTGGGAGTCCCTTCTCGAGACGCTCCGGGGGCTGGAGGGACCGGTCTTCCTGAGCCTCGATGTGGACGGGCTGGACCCTTCGATCCTCCCCAGCACCGGCACGCCGCAGCCGGACGGGCTGAGCTGGCGCCAAACCTTGACCCTGCTACGAACGCTCTTCGACAACCGAAACTGCACCCTCCTGGGCGCCGACGTTGTGGAGTTCGTCCCCTCGCCCCATCCGCCAGGCTGTGACCTGACGGCGGCCAAGCTGGTGATGAAGCTGATCGCCTACTGGGCCGCCGCGCAGCAGAAGAGAAGCCAACACCGCCTGGAACCTTGAAAGGGGAATCATGCGGATTCTTTATATCGATATCGACTCGCTGCGTCCGGACCATCTGGGCTGTTACGGATACCATCGAAACACGAGTCCCCATCTGGATCGAATCGCCCGCGAGGGGGTGCGTTTTCAGAACGTTCACGCTTCGGACGTGCCGTGCCTCCCCAGTCGGACGGCGCTGTTCACCGGCCGATTTGGAATTCACACCGGGGTGATCAACCACGGCGGGACGGCCGCCGATCCGTTTCAGGAGGGGCCACCGCGCCGCTTTCGGGACCGGCTAAGCGCCACCGCGTGGATGAGTCGGCTCCGACAGGCTGGATACCGAACGGTCACCGTCAGCCCCTTTGGGGAGCGACACTCCGCCTGGCACTGGTACGCTGGATTCAACGAGGTCTACAACCCCGGTAAAAACGGCAACGAACGAGCCGACGAGGTGGCTCCGTACGCCCTCGACTGGATTCGGCGGAACGGAAAGGCGGACAACTGGTTCCTTCACGTCAACTTCTGGGACCCCCATACGCCCTACCGAACGCCGTTGGAGTACGGGAATCCGTTCGAGGGGGAGCCGATTCCGGCCTGGCTTACGGAGGAGGTGCGCCAGCAGCACTGGAACGGAGTGGGTCCCCACTCGGCGCAGGAGATCACCGGTTACGCGCCGGCTCCCCAGGTTCGGGAGCGCTTTCCCCGCCAGCC
Source organism: Candidatus Poribacteria bacterium (assembly GCA_026004875.1). GTDB lineage: Bacteria > Poribacteria > WGA-4E > BPJZ01. The sequence goes on from BPJZ01000009.1 coordinate 79,863, forward strand.
GATTCAAGCCGACTCGATGGAGGCCGTCCGGGCGATGTTCGATGGGTACGACACCGGGATTCGATACGCCGACGACCACGTCGGATTGCTCCTGGAGGCGCTTGAGGAGCAAGGCGTCTTGGACGAGACGGCGATTATCGTCTCCGCGGACCACGGAGAGAACCTCGGCGAGCTGAACATTTACGGAGACCATCAGACCGCCGATCAGATCACCACTCACGTGCCGCTGATCCTCCGTTGGCCAGGGGTTACCGACGCGCAAGCCGGAAGGGTGGACCGAGGACTTTACTATCAGGTGGATATGGCCGCAACGGTCGTCGAGCTGGCCGGAGGGAGCGTCCCGCCGATCTGGGACGGTCGGAGCTTTGCTGAATCCCTCCGCGCCGGACGGGAAGGTGGACGCGATTACCTAGTCCTCTCCCAAGGGGCCTGGAGCTGTCAGCGGGCCGTCCGGTTCGATCGTTATCTGGTGATTCGATCCTATCACGAAGGCTACCACGGGCTTCCTGAAGTGCTCTGCTTCGATGTGGAGAACGACCCCCACGAGCAGTACGACCTGGCCCCTACCCATCCAGAGCTCGTCGAGCGCGGGTTGGCGCTCTTGGAGGCGTGGACGGCCGAGATGATGCGGACGGCGACCCACCCGGTAGACCCGATGTGGATCTCTAGACGAGAGTTACCTCTTCATCTTCAAGGAGCGCTGCCCGGCTATCTCAAGCGCCTTCGAGAGACGGGGCGAGAGCGCTGGGCCGAGTGGCTCGAAGCCCGCTACCCCCAGGAGGCTCAGAGGTAAATCGTTCAGCAGATCGGGATCGGCGGGGCCAGGGGTGGCCCCGCCGGAGTCCTCAGGATGCAAAGGGTCGTTCGCTGACAACCCGAAACCGATCCAGGTCCACCAGGCGAGAGGACTCGCCTATGCTGTGAGGAAACTCGGAGCCCCGATCGAACAGCCGATGCTCATAGTGGTGGACATCGAAGGTGCGCACCACCTCGGCGATGGCGTCCTCCACGTCGAACGGCTTGCAGGAGAAGATGTCGAGGCTCAGGTAACGCTTCTCAGGGAAGGTATGGATGCTGATGTGGCTCTCGGCGATGAGAACGAATCCAGAAAGGCCCCAATCCTCAGGCTTGATGCCCGAGTAGGCGATCACGTGCGGCGGCGCGATCTTCGTCATCCCGATCCGATCGGGACAACGGTCCAGGAAGTTGTAAACGGTGGTCAAGTCCTTCAGAGCGTCATAGGAGCACCCATACCCGTCCAGCACCAGGTGTGGTCCAAAGCCGAATCGTACCAACTCCGCATAAACCCTCTCTTGGTTTCGGAGCGCGCCCGAAGGCGCGGTTGATGGTTCATGGCTTTACCCGATCACCTCGCTCTCTCTGTTTGTTCCGGTGGATCCCGAGGAACTCCCGTCGAAGATTGAGGTCCGGTCTTTATCATGGCATATTCCGTCTGAAAAGTCCAATGAACTTCATCGCTTCCCTAACTCTGGTCGGTGAGGAACAAGACGATGAGCCAGGGAACCTTTCGCCTTTCGCGCCAGGAGCTCCTGCGGGCGCTCTCCGGCGTTACCGCCATTCCGATCATTCCCTTTCATGAGGACGGTTCCATCCACTGGGAGGGCCACCGGAAGAATACCGAATACCTTCTTCGCCAGAACTCCCTGGAGGACGGGCTGCCGCGGGTCATCGCTCATGCGGGCACCAGCCTCATCCACTACCTAAGCCCTCAGGAGCAGGTCGAGATCGTTCGCAGGACGGGCGAGCTGATGGGCGATCAGGGGGTGCTAATGGCGGCGGTCATCCCCCAGGACCCTCAGACGACGATCCGTCAGATTCAGGCTCTGGAGGCGCTGGATCGGCCCCCTGATGTCTATTTGCTGATGCCGGTTCCGGGCATCGCCACCCCAGAAGGGGTCTATGTTGAGCTGCGCCGGATCGCTGAAGCCACCAGGGTGCGGTGTCTTTACTACCTCCGGCGTTCTTCGGACGTGGCAGCGGTGATCCGGCTCGTCCGGGAGACCGAAGAGTTCCTCGGCGTCAAGGTCGGAACCGGCCTGGAGGACGTCCCGTCCCTGGTCCGGGGGATCGGCCAAGAGGGAATCGTCGTTTGGGGGAAGGGCGACCGCGCTACTGAGGCAATCCAGTTAGGCGCCCGCGGTCACACTTCAGGAATCGCCGTGCTGGCGGCTCGGGCCGCCGACGGCATCAACAACGCCTACCGCTCCGGGCAGTACGAACAGGCACTGGCGATTCAACGGGACGTCGAGCCGATGGAGGAGATCCGCTTTGCTGGAAACCGCGAGTTGAACTACACAGCGGTCGCGCTGGGGATGCGGTTGAGCGGATTTCGGGATATCGAAGGCGGCGCCGGCGGGCGGTACAACCCTCTTCCCGCCGACCCGGAGACGGTCGAGCGGATCAAGAAGGCGGTCGAGCGACTCAAGCCGTACCACTAGGCCTAACGATGGCGAACTTTCAGCTCTCTTCCTCCGTTTTTTCCGTATAGTTTTGTCAGGAGGAAGAGAGCGGGATCATGTCCATTCGTGGGCGGCTGCGCGCCGCATTCTTGTTCACGCTTTGCTTGTTGGCCCTGGACGTGGGGATCTATCTCCTTGCGGCCCGGGCCCGGAGCCGATCCCTGGACCGACTCCGGGAGGCGATGGCCACCCAGATTGTCCTGAACCGAGTGGAGCAGGACTTACGGATGATTCTGGTCGAGGTGCGGGCGCTGGTTCACGACCCTTCTCCGCTGGATGTCCCGTGTTGAGCCGGATCCAGGAGGACATCCGGAACGTCGTAGAGGGTCTTGAGTCCATCGATCACGTCGAGCATCCCGAGGACGACGCCTTGCAGGTGCTCACGGAGGTGTGCGCTCGCCTGCAGTCCTCTTGGGGCCGGGCGGAGGCTCCTCTTGCGCGAGGCCACCGACGAGGCGCAACTTCGGGAGGCGCTCCGGGAGCTGGAAGCGCTCAGTCAGGAGGCGGTTCAGGAAGCCCTTCCTTCCGCAGCGTACGCTGTAGGGATCGCTTTTGAAGAAGCCAACCAGACTGCCCGGCGACTGGATCGGCAGGTTTACGCACTCAGCCTTGGACTGATGCTCGCCACCCTTCTGATCGTTGGAAGTGTCTGGTTTTTCATCTCTCGGCGTATCACTCAGGCACTCAGTCGGCTCCACGAGGACGCCGGACGGGTGAAGAAAGGGGATTTGACCCATCCGGTGCGAGTCGCCGGAGATGATGAGATCGGGCAAATCGCTCAAGGGTTCCAGGAGATCACCCAGCAGCTCCTTCAGGCCTTAGAGCAGTTGCGACTGGCCAAGGAGGCTGCCGAGGCGGCCAACCGGATGAAGAGCCAGTTTCTCGCGAGTATCTCCCACGACATCCGCACGCCGATGAACGCGATCCTCGGCTTCTCCGACCTGCTTGCCGAGGAGATCGAAAACCCCCGACAACGCGAATCGCTGGAGTTGATCCGCAGTGCCGGGCGACAGCTGCTCGCGCTCCTGAACGACTTGCTGGACCTGTCCAAGATCGAGGCGGGTCGTCTGGAGCTGCGGCCGGTGGACGTGGACCTTCGGCAGATGATCGCGGAGATCCGCGCCGTCTATCTGCCCAAATGTCAGCAAAAGGGAATCGCCTTTCACGTCGACGTGGGCGAAAGCGTTCCCGAACTGCTCTCCCTGGATGAGGTCCGGCTCCGGCAGGTATTGATCAACCTCGTAGACAACGCGGTGAAGTTCACGGAGCAGGGCCGCGTAGCCGTTCGCGTTCGCGCGATCCACGCCGGCGCGGAGCCGGATCGGTGCGATCTGTGCCTGGAGGTCGAGGATACCGGGCCAGGCATCCCGCCTGAGGAGCAGGAGCGCATCTTTGAGCCGTTCCAACAGAAACAGGGACAGGATCATAAGCGATTTGGCGGTACTGGCCTGGGACTGGCGATCACCAAGCGCCTGGTCGAGCTTATGAACGGAACCATCGCACTGGACAGCGTCCCCGGCAAAGGCACCATCTTTCATCTGCTACTCCATCGGGTGAAGATCCTCTCCGAGTTGTCGGCCTCTCAGGACAAAGCAGAAGGGGTCGCCTCTCAGCCGGAGCGGATCCAATTGCCGGAGGCGACGGTTCTGATCGTGGACGACGACGCGGCCACTCGACGGCTGATCCGCGCCTACCTGGAAGATCAGCCGGTCCAATGCCGCGAAGCGAAAACCGGTCTGGAAGCCTGGGAAATGCTCCAGGTGCAGCCGGTGGATCTGGTCCTGTTGGACCTGCACATGCCCCAAATGGACGGAAGTGCGCTCATCCGAAAGATGCGGGCTGAGCCGAAGACGCGGGAGCTCCCTGTAATCATCATGACCGCCGCCGTCTTCGCCGAGTCGCTGCCCACCGAGGCGCTTCGGGTCGGGTATCTCCGCAAGCCCTTCCGGGGGGAGGAGTTGCTCGATGCGCTGGCCAACGCGCTTTCGACCTTCGGCGCTTCCCCTTCCGAACCGGAGACGGATCCAGCCTCGGCCTTATCCCCTCGAGCGTTCTGGAAGGAAGGGACGCCGCTGCCGTCCGAACTTCTTGAGAAACTTCGCGACTGGCTTCCGACGTATGATTCTCTTCAGGAAACCGTTACTATAGGGGAACTGGAGCAATTCGCGCGGGCCGTGGTGGCTCTGGGCGAAGAGTACGGCCTCCCGGAGCTAGCCCGGTGGGGGAAGGAGTTGCAAAGCGCGGCCGAGCGATTTGATATCGAGGCGATCGAACGGGCGCTCCGGGAGTTTCAACCAGCGGCGGAACGGTTGCGCAGCTCCAGCTCCCAAGAGTGAGTAAGACGGGAACGATGCCCTCTCCTAGACGCAAGCCTCATATTCTCGTGGTGGACGACACACCGGAGAATATCCGACTGGTCGGCTCGATTCTGAATCGCTTCGGCTATGAGCTTACGATCGCAACCAGCGGGCCGCAGGCGATCGCCAGCGCCCAGAGGATCCTCCCCGATCTGATCCTGTTGGACATCATGATGCCAGGGATGGACGGGTTCACCACCTGTCGGCAGTTGAAGGCAATGGAGGAGACCCGCGATATTCCGGTGATCTTCTTGACGGCCAAGGTCCAGGAGGAGGACATCGCCAAAGGGTTTCAGGTTGGGGGCGTGGACTACATCACCAAGCCGTTCCGGGTTCAGGAGCTGGTCGCACGGGTGCGGACTCACGTGGAGCTTTACTCCCTGCGGCGGGAGCTGGAGCGACGCGTTCAACAGCGGACCCAGGAGATCGAGCGGGCGCACGAGGAGTTGAAGTTCCTCTACGAGGAGCTTCAACGGATGAACGCGGCGGCGCTGCGGTTTGTGCCGCGGGAATTCCTCCACCTCCTGGGCCAGGCGAACGTGTACGCCGTCGAGCTGGGCGACTTCGTCCAGCGGGACCTGACCATTCTCTTCTCGGATATCCGGGATTTTACGACGCTCTCGGAGGGCATGACGCCGGAGGAGACCTTCCGATTTATCAACCGCTATCTGGGGGAGGTGGGGCCGTGTATCCGCACCTGCCGAGGGTTCATTGACAAGTACATGGGTGACGGAATCATGGCGCTGTTCCCGGAGAGTCCCGAAGACGCCGTTCAGGCGGCAATTAAGATGAAGAGCACCCTCCAGGAGTACAACCGCCGCCGCGAAGCTCAAGGACAGCACCCGATCCGAACCGGAATCGGCATCCACTCGGGATTTGCCATGTTGGGGACGGTCGGCGAACCGGAGCGGATGGACGGAACGGTGATCTCCGACGCGGTCAACGCCGCCAGCCGTTTGGAAGCGCTCACCAAATACTACGGCGCCGACGCGATCCTGAGCGCCCGTTCCTGGGAAGGGGTGCAGCATCCAGAACGGTACCACGTCCGGTTTCTGGGCCGCGCTCAGGTCAAGGGCCGCGCTCAGCCATTGATCATCTATGAGCTGCTCGACGCAGCTCCCGAACCGGAACGAGAGCTCAAGCTGAAGACCCGCGAGCGATTTGAAGAAGGTCTGCAACTCTACTACGCCCGTGACTTTGCCGAGGCCAGTGTTGCTTTTCACTCCGTTCTGAGGATGAATCCCTCCGACCTGGCCGCTCGCCTTTACTTGGAACGGGCCGCAACCTACCTGGTCCACGGCGTTCCGGAAGGTTGGAACGGCGTCGAGGTGTTCACCAACAAGTAAAGCTCTGTCCCGTGGGGGGCTGTAACGACTTTGCCTTGAACTCTTTGCGAACTTCCAATCGTTCGTTGATCGAGGCGTCAACGCCCCTTAAATCGCAGCGCTTATCCTCTCTGTCAGAGCTTGGGATGAGATGCCGCTTGGGAAGGGGGCTGCAGGATGAATCATCGGCGACGCCTGTACGGATGGCTCCTAGTCGGACTGGGTTTTCTTAGCGTCTTCGGCTCTGTGGCTGCGGTCGCGGCGGAGCCGTCTCGTCGCGAACGGGAGAGGCTAGATCGGCTGGCTCGCGAGCTGGAAGGGGCGGTGATCTTCCAGCGGCACGGCCACATCTTCCGCGTGGACCTTGGCAAGTGGGAGCCGGTGGACCTAGGGCCGGGAGAGTACGCCCGATGGAGCTGGGACGGACGATGGATTGCCGTTTATTGGAGGCGGCGTCTCTTTGTGATCCGCCCGGACGGGTCCGGGCGACGTTTGGTTACCGATGAGGCGTGGGAACGGGACGGCTGCCCGATCGACGTTCATCCGAACAATCGGGAGATCATCACCCTTCGCCAGGGACGTTCGGGGTTCTGGGCAGTGGAGATCGAGACGGGGCGGTTCCGACTTTTGACCGACGCTCAACCCTTCACCGGCGAGCCGGGGATCTCCCGGGACGGGCGGCGGCTGGTCGGACGGGTTGGGCGCGTTCTGTGGGCCGTCGATTTGGAGTCGGAAAGGGCCTTCCCCTACGTTCGGGAGGCCTGCTCGGCGGCCATCTCTCCAGATGGGCGCTGGCTTTTAAACAACGGCGATAACGGCAATCCGACCCACCGCCGCCTGAACCTTCGCGACTGGGAGATGAAGACGATCCGGACGCTCTCGGCGGATCTCTGCGAGCCGGATCGAGAGTGGGACAACTTCCACTGGTCCAACCTCCAGGACTACATCGCCGTTCAGGGCGACAACCGAGGGGAGAGCTACGTCGTAAACGTTCGCACGCGCGAGGCGGTCCGCGTGACCTGGGTGGGCGACACCGTTTACCCCGACCTCTGGGCGCGCCTGCGGGAGCGGCGCACTTTGGGGGCTCCTTCACTTCTAGAGAGGGGGATAGCTAGGGGGGACGTGGCCTTTCGGCTGATCGGACGGGCGGAGTACCAAACGGAGCGGTCTTCTGTGGCGCTTCTCAACCGCGACTACGACCGACGGAGCTCCGCGCTGCTGCTTCGGGCCGTCCGTCGTCCGACGCGGGCCGCGCTGGACTTTGCCGCATACGATCGGAACGTTCTTTACTACCGTCCTCTGGATCGAGCGCCTGTCCCCCTGCCGGTCCGAGAGCTTCGAGAGCTGAACTTTGGCGTCTTGGAGCCGGGGAGCCTTGTAGACCGCCTTGAGGAGACCCCTCTGACTCCAGAAGAGCGCGCCGCTCCCTTGGCCTGGGAGCCGCTGATCGAGTACCTTCTTGCCTGGAACTTTGACGAAGGGAAACGGCTCGCCGAGGCTGGATGGGCGGTGGAGGAGCATACCTGGACGGACGACTTCGTCCCGGTACCCTATCAGCGGATTGTCCGGCTTTACTTCCACCAAGAGGGGCAGCGGCTTGAGTCGTGGGTGCAGATCGAGTTTCAGCCGTGGGTAAGCTCGGTTCCGGCTCAAGACGAGGACGAAGACGGGTACCGAGAGGTCTACGGGCGCCTGAAGGAAGGGTTTCTCTCTCCGGCGATCTTAGAACGGATTCGCACGGATTATTCCGATCGCCTTTTGAGTCCGGAGGAGGTTCAGGAGTGGGCTCGGGTCTTGGCCGAGCGTTGGTACGGTCCCTTCTTCGCTCAGCTTCTGGGGGCTGAGGAGATTTCCGCTTGGTTTCTGGGTCTTTCGCCGGCGCTCAAAAAGATTCTGGTCGGTCCTCCGCAGGTGCTCATCCGGGCGAGGCCCCGCGAGGCGGAGATTTACATCGGCCTGTGGATCGAGTACGCTTCCGGGGAGCCGTGAGCCTTTTTGCGAGCCTCCCGGGGAGGGCCGAGGTTGATCTACGACAGTCGGTTTTTGCAAGACCTGGAGCGCTCCGCCTGGCGCGAGTGGCTGGAGACCAACGGGATCGGCGGTTACGCCTCCGGGACGCTCGCTGGGGTTCCCACACGTCGGTACCACGCCTTGATGGTCGCTTCGCTCCGCCCCCCGACCCATCGGGTGGTCTCTCTCCATTCGCTAATCGAGGGACTCCGTTCCTCCGACGGAATCGCGGTCGAGTTCAGCGCGACCGCGTACGCGGACACGGTGCACCCGGAAGGCTACCGCTTTCTGGAGCGCTTTGATCCGTATCCGTTTCCGACCTGGTGGTTTGGCTTGCCGGACGGCACCCGAATTGAAAAGCAGGTGGTGGCCGTCCGGGGAGAAAACACGGTGGTGCTCCGCTACGGCCTCCTCGAAGGGCCCGGCGGGGAGCTGTACCTTCGCCCTCGGCTGGTTTGGCGGGACTATCATCATCTGCAGTCGGCAACTCCGGCGTTGGCCCAGCCGCTCCGAAAGGAGACGGGACGGCTGCTCTATCAGCCAACAGGTGCGATTCCTCCGCTAGTCCTTCTCCACGGGGCAGCACGCTTCCAGGAACAGGCCTTCTGGTTCTATCGAGTGCACTACTGGGTCGAGCGGGAGCGGGGTTTAGACTCCATCGAGGACCATTGGAGCCCGGGGGAACTTTGCTGGGAGTTGAGCCCAAAGCGACCGGAGGTCTTTCTGATTGCAACACACGACGCCAAGCGGGCGAGCGGATCGGTCGCCGTCGCTCCGGAGCTGATTCAAAACGAACGGGAGCGACGGACCCGATGGCGTGAATCGGTCGTCGTTGATGAAGAGGTAGAGCCCCGCTTGGCGGAGGTGCTCCGGCTCTGGGTTGCTCGAAGTTGGGACTATCTCGTTCGACGTGGAGAGGGCTGGACGATCGTTGCCGGTTATCCCTGGTTCACCGATTGGGGTCGAGACACGTTCATCTCGTTGCCAGGTCTGGCGCTTGCCCTGGGTCGAAAGCGGATCGCCCGAGAGATCATCCGCGTCTACGCCTCCTACTGTTCCCAGGGCATGATTCCCAACCGGTTCCCTGACCAGGGGGAAGCGCCGGAGTATAACAACGTGGACGGGACGCTTTGGTTTGTCGAGGCGATCCGCCGGTACCGTCAAGCTGTTCCGGAGGACCCGATCTTGCAGAAAGAGTGGTACCCGCTCGTTCGGGAGATCCTTGACTGGCACGTTCGCGGCACCCGTTACGGGATCCGGGTAGATGGGGACGGACTGCTCCGGGCAGGGGAGCCGGGCACTCAGCTCACCTGGATGGACGCTAAGGTGGGCGACCGGGCGATCACGCCTCGGATCGGAAAGCCGGTCGAGGTGAACGCGCTATGGTACAACGCGCTGCGGACCGCTGCTGAGCTGGCAGAGCACGCCGGCGATCTCGCGGCGGCTGAAGCCTACGGCCATCAGGCTGAGCGCACTCGTTCCGCCTTCCGCGCCCGGTTTCCCAACCGACGGGGACGGGGCCTCTACGACGTGGTGGACACCCCCGCCGGCGTGGACGACGCCTCCATCCGTCCCAATCAGATCTTCGCGGTCAGCCTAGCCCACCGTCCCCTGACTCGCGCCCTAGAACAGGAGATCGTTGACCTGGTGGACCTGCACCTGTATACCCCCTTTGGGCTGCGCAGCTTGGCCCCTAGCGATCCAAACTATCGCCCCCGTTACGTCGGCGGACCGGTCGAGCGCGATGAAGCCTACCATCAGGGGACCGTCTGGGGATGGCTCTGGGGGCCGTACATGACCGCCTACGGGAACGTTCACGGCTGGGATTCTGCCCTCTTCCGCGCCCGGCTGCTGGACGGGCTCCGGTTGCTGGCCTTCAGGCGCGAGGAGCGCGGCATCGGAGGCATCGCCGAAATCTACGATGGGCAGGCCCCCCATCGGGCACGAGGGTGCCCCTGGCAGGCTTGGAGCCTGGCTGAGGTCCTCCGCGTCGCTGTAGAGGCTGGTCTGATCCGCGCGGCTGCCGAATCGGAGTAGTTTAAGTTACGTCAAACTCGCAGTGCTCTATAAAGGTCCGGTAGGCCTCTTCGCCAAAGAGGACGAAAACCACCCGTTCGATCCGGTCGTCCTGTTTGAGAAATTCGGACACGGCCCGCGAGGCGACCTGGGCCGCCTGGTCGGGCGGGTAGCCGTAGACGCCGGTTGAGATCGCCGGGAAGGCGATCGTCTTCAGGCCGTTCTCAGCGGCCAGCTTCAGGCTGTTCCAATAGCAGCGGCGGAGCAACTCCGGTTCGTTCTGGGTTCCGCCTTTCCAGACCGGCCCCACGGTGTGGATGACGTGCTTAGCTTTCAGGTTGCCGCCGGTAGTGATCACCGCCTCGCCGGTCGGAAGGCCGTTCGGGTATTGGGTCCGGCGAATCTGCTTACACTCTTCCAGGATGGCCGGGCCTCCCGCCCGATGGATCGCACCGTCCACGCCGCCCCCGCCCATCAGGGAGGGGTTGGCTGCGTTTACGATGGCGTCTACCTCCTCTTGGGTGATGTCCCCGGTTTTCACCAGCACGCGCGTTCCAAACCACCGCTCAGGCATCGTCTCCCTCCCGGATGGTCACCAAATGGACATCTTTTGGCCAGAAAATGAACACCTTCCGGCGTTTTTCCCGCCTTCTGGATGCTAGAACAAGGTTCTTGGCGCGGTCGTCCGCGCCGGGCACCGAAATTGTTTAGGAATCGACGGAGCCCGGCAAGTCTGAGTCTTGATGAGACTCTTGGAGGAAGAGGATCAAAACGATGATTCGTTCGCTTCGAACCGATTGGAGAGCAACGGTCCTGATTCCTGCACTGCTGTTTTTCTCGGTTGGAGGCAGAGGAGAGGAGCCGACCGCCGAGCTGGAGGCGATCACGGTGACGGCAACACGGGTTCCCTCCACTTCGTACGACGCACCGAATGCGGTCACCGTCATCACTCGGGAGGAGATTGAACGGCGCATGCCGATGGGGGTCATGGACGCCCTCTTCGACGAGGCAGGGGTTTATCACCAGCGGACGACTAACGGGCAAGGATCGCCGTTTCTGCGCAACTTTACCGGTTATCACACGCTGATGTTGATCGACGGCGTCCGGCTGAACAACTCGACGTTTCGCTCTGGGCCGAATCAGTACTTCAACACGCTGGACGCCGACGACGCGCAGCGGATCGAGGTGGTGCGTGGTCCCTCTTCGGTGCTTTACGGCAACTCGGCGATCGGAGGGGCGATCCACGTCCTCTCACCGGAGCCGCCCCGATTCCGCGAGTGGACAGTACAGCCTCGTCTGTTTGCTCGATACGCGAGCGCTGGAGGATCGGTAGCCGGAGGTGTGGAAGTAACCGGCGGCAACGAGCGCTTCGGCTTCCGAGCTCTGGCCACTCGAAAGCAGGTCGGAGACGTGACTCCCGGCAAAGGCCACGACGTGCACGTTCAGGGTCGCAAGTTTTTCCTGACCAGCGAGACCGATCCGAAGAGGATTCCCGAGACGTTTCTCGTCAACGGAGAGGAGTACGAATGGACGGTTCTCTACGACGTCGAGGAGCCGACCCGGTACGATGAGAACGCCTTTGCGCTGGGGGCGGTCTGGCGAGTGGATGAAACCCGACAGCTCCGCGTCCACTACCAAGGGTTCGTTGCGAACGTCTCCTCCCGATGGGATCGAATCGCCTCCGGCGAGGAGTTCTCCAGGTTCGAGTACGATCCGCAAGACCGGCATCTGGTCTATGCAAAGTACCGCGCCCAAGGACTGCGTCCGTCGTTGGATCGGCTGGAGGCTACCCTCTCCTATCAGCGACAGGTGGAAGGACAGTATCAACTTCGGGTTGGGGCCGATCCCGCCGAGACGACCTATCTCTGGGATGCGATTGATTCGGTGGGCGGATCGCTGCTCTTAGCAACGCCGATCGGAGATCGCGGCCGGCTGACCTACGGTGTAGACGCCTACTTCGACAGGGTCACTGGCCGGCAGACGATGCCGGCCTCCAATCGGCGAGCTTGGGGGCGGTTCCCCGACGGCTCGACGGGCTTGGACGTGAGTCTCTACGGGGAGCTGGAGGCGAAGCCCACCGTTAGCACCACGTTGACCCTCGGCGGGAACCTCTCCTACTACCGGTATCGGGCCGATCTGACGTTGGTGGATCCCACCTTTGGCGAGCTGGACAGTTCCGGAACGGCCCTGACCGGCATGGTGGCGCTAGCGCAGGAGCTCACGGAGGGAATCAAAGTGTTCGCCAGCGCTGGGACCGGCTTTCGAGCGCCGAACCTTTCGGACCTTTCCGGCGTTGAGGTAACCAACCAGGGCGTTCAGGCGCCGAGTCCGGAGGTGGGCCCGGAACGGAGCATCAATTTGGAGGCGGGAGTGAAGCTCCGGCGCGGACGAGTCGGCGGTGAGATCGCCGTTTTCTCCCTTTGGCTGCGCGACCAGGTCGTCGCCCGAACGACCGAGGAGGTCTTTGGCGACCGCCTGCCAAGCTACATTCAGCCGATCCGGGAGCAGTATCCGGACCTGGACATCCTCGTTTTGGACAATCTGGACGAGTCGGTCGTCCGGGGGATGGAAGCTAGCTTGAGCGTTGCTCCGGCGCCCTGGTTGGTGGTCTACGGCGTCGGGAACTTCTATCGAGGCGAAGTGCTCAAGCTCAACGGTGAGCCGCCCGATCCGGCGAAGCCCTGGGAGGCCCGGATTCGCCGGGAGATCCCACCCCACGGGACGCTCGGCGTCCGGTACCTCCCAAATGGAACGGTCTGGGTGGAGCTCTTTGCGCGCGGGGCAATGAAACAGGATCGGCTGAGCAAGGGGGATATCCGCGATCCGCGAATTCCTGGTTTCACCCGAGACGCGACCAAGGTCGCTTTTGATGCAAACGGACGAGCACAGGACGCCGGAACGCCGGGATGGGTCACGTTGAACCTCCGAGCTGGGCTGAGGCTCTGGGAACAAACCCGGTTGACAGTGGCGGTCGAGAACCTCTTCGATCGTCGGTATCGCTGGCACGGCTCCGGCGTAGACGCGCCGGGACGAAACGTCCTGATCAGCCTGGATCAGCGCTTCTGACGAGGCGCTCGCTGGCTTCTGTCGGGACGGCTTCTCGAAATCGTTCAAACCTCCGGAGCGGGGGCGACTTTTCGCCCCCGTTCGTGCTGAGGAGCGCCCGTTACTGAACAACCGGCACTTTGCGCCAGCCCTGGCCTTCGGTGAACTCGCGAACGCTGAGGCACCAGATCACCACGCGTTTCCCGCGTAGGTTGTCCCGCCGTCGATAGAGCGTCAGCCGAGAGGGCGTCGCGCCGGAGCCACGCACCCCCACCAGATCCACCGGAAAGCCTAGGAGAAAGGCCAACTGATCGGCCAGGCCGGCCCCTTGGGCGTGCATGTCACCACCGGCCTGGAACACGAGCGTGTGGCTGTCCCCCAGCAGGAGCACGGGGCTCTCTCGCCAGGGAGGAACGGGCGACAGCCCCCCGCCGGTCCGGCGGCCAACAAAGCGGAGGACCAGCTCCTCCTGAGGCAGGGAGGGGTCCCCCAGATCGCGCCACAGGTCTCCTGCGATCCGGATCGAACGGTACTCCGATTCCAGCGGCTGTTTAGGCACCCCCTCCAACCATTCTGGAGAGCCGATCCAGCGGACGATCTCCTCGGCGGCCAGCTCGATCCCCCGGCCTGACCAGTGGGTGTCCTGCTTGCAGTAGAGCGGATCGCCCCCCTCTCGTGCCGCTCGGTAGACCGGCACCAAGTCGAGCACTTCGACACCGTTTTGGCGTAGGAGTCCGTAGAACTCAGCGTGGGCGGCGTCCAGCCGCTCCGCAGGGGGATCGTCCAGAAGCCGATCCGGGTAGATGACCACCTTCGCCGGAACCGGTACAAACAGCAGCCGAATTCCCGCCCGTTGGAGCTGTCTGTGAAAGTCTAGAATCGCTGGAAGCGGATCGGCGTAGTCCGGGTTAGGGGCTCGGCTGACTCGTCGAGCGGCCTCCCCCCAGAAGCGGCCTACGCTGATGCTGCGCAGTTCCGTCGTGAAGAAGAGCCACCCTTCGCGCCCACGAACCACCGTTCCGGCGGAGCCTTCGCCCCGTTCGGAAAGGTCGCCGAGCGCCCGCAGGGCCTCCGGAACGCTCATCGCCCACGCAGACGAAGCGAACAACAGTCCTAGCCCCAACGCCCACAAGCGCTTTCTGCGTTGCTTCATGGCACCGCCTCCCCCCAGTAGGGCACGAGAAGAAACGTTGCCTCGTCGTCCAACTCCACCCGGACATAGCTTCCGTACCGTTCGCTCACCTGATCCCAGGGAATCAGTCGGAACCGGACGCGCTCGCCGGCGTTGCGTCGGGCCAGCTCCGTCCAGCGGCCTTCTCGCATGCCCCAAGCAAAGACTAACGCCTCGGGCTCCGGGAACGCTCCAGAGATCACGTGTAGCTCAACCAGGTGAAGCGCGATGATCGCGTCAGGATACGGCACGCTGCCCGGGGCCGGAGGGCGGGAGATCGCCCGGATCGTTCCCCCAACGAGAACCTCCGCCGCGTCAGGCTTCGGCTCCGTCGAGGGGATGGGGCCGGCGCCCTCCTGGGCCAAAGTCGGCTGAAGGGTCGGCTCGGGAAGCGGGATCGGCCTCCAGTCGCCAACGGCTAATTCGCGCGCCGCGAACTGGTAGACGACGACACGCTTCCCCCTCAGCCGATCCGCGCCGCGGCGAAGGTCGGCCTGCAGGGCCTCACGGGTGGCGTAAGCGCCCCCGGCGTTCTGGACGATCCGGTCAATCGGCTGCTGGAGAAAGAAGCTCAACTGCTCTCCAAAGCCCGCATCGGCCCCCCAGCCCATTCCCTCCAGGGAGTAGATGTTGCTAAAGCTGTCGCCCAGAAGCAGCACCGGCCCGCGCGGGTCCGGACGCCACGGGGCCCCGTCCTCGCGAACGACTGGGTGAATCGTTGTCATCTCCGGACGGTAAAGCCGTTGTCCCGCCGGGAGTTTGAGCATTATGGCGATATCCCCCAGGTTGGTGATCTGCCGTTCCTCTCGCCGATAACGCCCCTCCGCTGGCCGAGGAACCAGCCCTTCGCGGACTAGGTAGTCTGCTAACGCTTGGGCGACTCGTTCCATCGCCTCCGGGGTCCAATGGGTGTCGGTGCGCAAGTAGGCCCGGCCCCCTTCCCGACGAAAACGGGTCAAGATCGGTCCCGGATCGAAGACTCGAACCCCGTTCCGCTCCAGCTCCCGGAGGAACGCCTCATAGGAAGGATTCTGAAGGGGCTCCGCCGGCGGTTGGGCGCTGGAGCTGAGATAGTCCGGGTAGACGGACGGCTTGACCGGCGTCGGGACAACGACTAGCGTGGCGCCGTAGGCTTTGAGAGCTTCTGCCAACTGGATAATCGGGGCGATCGGATCCGGATGGGGCGGGTCCTCCCATCCCTTGGCCCCACGGATACGCGCTTGCATCTGCTCCGGTTCGAGAAACCCTGGGCCAATCAGATAGTCCACGCCGGGCCGGTAAAAGAGCCAGCGCTTGCGACCGATGTACGCCTGTTCGTTGCCAACGCCGAAGATCGCTGTGAGCGCATACTGCGCTCGAGGAAGAATCCAACCGGAGACGACCGAGGTTTCCTCCAGCTGCGTTTCGAACTCGTGGATCTCCCGCAGGGAAGGAAGCAGCTCCAGCAGTCCGGGAATTCCCTGGACCTGACGGAACTCCTCCAGCCGTGGGAGCATCCGAAAGACGCTGAGCGGATGGGGAAGGCCGGGCGTCTCATCGCGCCATTCGGTGATCAGCTGAACCAGCGGCACCGCGCCGATTGTCGCCAACAGCGCCAGCGTCAGAAGAACAGCCAGCCCACGACGAGAGAACTCCGTCTGAGCGATCTCGTGGAGCGCCTCTTCACGCCGTTCGACCGCGCGGGAACGCATCGCTGGGGCTCCTAAAAGATGAAGTAGATGAACGGATTATACGCCTGCGTCGACAGCGCGACGATCGAAAGCCATAAAAGCGCCAAACAAAGAAGCGCCTTGGGTACGGTCAAGCGCCGGGTCCAGTCCCAGGACTGGGGGGCTCCCCAGGTGATCGCTGCAGCAACCGCCATCGTCAACAGATAGTAAGGTCGATAAACAACTCCCCCGATCAGCGCCGCATTGGGAAGCGGCTCTCGAAGCCCAAAGAGGCTAAGCAGGTAGTTCGTAGCGGCGCTCAGGTCGCTGGAGCGGAAGAAAACCCAAGCGATCAACACCGTGAAGAACGTAATCCCCACCCGCAAGGGCCGGGGAAGGCCGGCGTAAGGGGCCGTCTTTCCCCGGGAACGCTCAAAGGCTAACATCGCACCGTGGATTGCCCCCCAGATGACAAAGTTCCAAGCAGCCCCGTGCCAGAGCCCGCCTAGCAACATCACGATCGCTAGATTGATGTAGGTCCGTCGGGGGCCCTTCCGGTTTCCTCCCAGGGGAATGTAAAGGTAGTCCCGAAGCCAACTGGACAGCGACAGGTGCCAGCGTCTCCAAAATTCGGTGATGGACTCGGAGCGGTACGGCGCGTCGAAGTTCTTAGGAAAGGCGAACCCAAGCATTAGTCCCAACCCGATCGCCATGTCCGAATAACCGCTAAAGTCGAAGTAAATCTGAAACGCATAGGCCAACAGACCGTACCAGGCGTCCCATGTCCCCACCGAACCGGCGTCAAAGACCGTGTCGGCCACCTTTCCGCAGGGGTTTGCTAAAAGCACCTTCTTAGCCAGGCCAAGGCTCAAGAAGGCCACCCCTCGCGCGAACTTCTCCCAGGTGTGCTCCCGGGCGCGAAGCTGGTCGGCTACCTCCGAAAACCGGACGATCGGGCCGGCGACTAGCTGAGGAAACATCGAGACGTAGCAGGCAAAGTCCACAAAGTTCCGAATCGCCCGCGCCTCCCCGCGAAACACGTCGATGGTGTAGCTCATGGACTGAAAGGTGTAGAAGCTAATTCCTAAGGGCAGCGTCACCCGAAAGAAGGTTTCCCACCGAAGGTGCTCCAGCCCCAAAAGGGAGACCAGCCCGTTGTAGTTCTCGACGGCGAAGTTGAAATACTTGAAAAACCCAAGCAGGGAGAGGTTTGTCACGACGGAGACGATGAGGGCGGCCTTCTGCCCACGAGTGCGAGGAGTTCCCTTCGGCAGCGGTTCGATCGGCTTGTTCCAGTTCTTTCCTAATCGCTGGGCAACGGCCAGGCCGCAGAAGTAGTCCACCACCGTGGAGCCGAACATCAAAAAGACAAACTTCGGGTTGGCCCAGCCGTAAAAAACGTAGCTGAGCAGTGTCAGCCCTAGGTGCTTCCAGCGGCGCGGCAGAGCGTAGTAGACCGCCAGCGCCGTCGGGAGAAAGTAGAAGAGAAAAAGGTGCGAGCTGAAAACCATCCCGTTGCTGCCTACACTGGCTTTTCTCCCTAGAAAACGAGGTTCCGGCTCGAAGGGTACGCGCCGGCGGTGAGAAATCTATCAACGGGGGATGGATTTTTTCTGAAAAGATAAAAAAGGAGCGTTAAACACAGCGGAGCCGGGCCCCGAGCACGAAAAAACGCGCCTCAGCGCGTTCGGGAGATGGTGCCGAGGGGGGGACTCGAACCCCCACGGGCGTAATGCCCACTAGATCCTGAATCTAGCGCGTCTACCATTTCCGCCACCTCGGCGACGACTCTTTGATTGCGCAAGTATTCTATCGGCAAGGGCAGGGGGAAGTCAATAGCCCCGTGGCTGAGAACGTTCCGAAAATGCCCCCTAGCGTCGAGGATCGCCCTGGAATCGCTTTTAACAAAGCTCCCGCGGAGCCGGGCTTGACCGAGGCGATCTCTTGAGCGGATAATCTTACCTTCTCTGTCTGAAAGAGATGGACGTGATCGGCAGACGTTCGGTAGTACCGTAGCGAAGAAGCGGTTCGGAAAGGGGCGCCGATGGTTCACTTTCTCTCTCTCCGGGATTTTTCCGCCAAGGAGCTGGAGGGTCTGATCCGCCGGGCTATGGAGGTCAAGCGCTACCCGCAATCGGTTCAGGACGCCATGCGAGGCAAGACGCTGGCGCTTTTGTTCCTCAAGCATTCGACTCGGACGCGGGTCTCCTTTGAAGTGGCGATGTATCAGATGGGCGGAAACGCCATCTACTTGACTGCGGACACCTCTCAGTTTGGGCGCGGAGAGACGATCGCCGACACGATCCGGACGCTCTCGCGTTATGTGGACGCCGTCGCCGCCCGCGTGTTCGAGCACGAACAGTTAGAAGAGTTGGCCCGTCACGCGACCGTGCCTGTGATCAATGCGCTGACCAACTTCAACCATCCCTGCCAGGTGTTGGGGGATCTGATGACCATCCTGGAGCACAAGGGCCGGCTGGACGGCATCCGCCTGAGCTTTTTGGGTCCAGCGGACAACAACATTGTGAATTCGCTGCTTCACGCCTGCCCGAAGTTTGGGGTTCATCTGACCGTCTGTTCCCCTCCCGGCCAGCGGCTGAACCCGACGGCGCTCGAGTACGCTCGCGCGGTCGCCCGCGAGACGGACACCGAAGTTCGCCTGGTTCACGATCCGATCGAGGCGGTGAAGAACGCGGACGTGATCTATACCGACGTGTGGTTTTCTATGCATGAGACCCCCTCTGAGGAGGGGCTTCGGCTTTATCGTCCCTATCAGGTAAATGAAGCGCTGATGGCTCAAGCGCCCAAAGATGCCGTCTTTATGCACTGCATGCCCATCAAGCGCGGCCAGGAGGCTACCGACGCCGTCGCCGATTCGGAGCAGTCCATCATCTTCGATCAGGCCGAGAACCGGCTTCACACGCAAAAGGCGATCCTGCTCCACCTGATCGGCTGAGGAGGAACGGGCACGAATGCCACGATTTTGGCTCCGGGACCTTTATTATCGTCGGCTGCGCGTTGTCCTGACCGTCTTGGGAGTCGCCCTTCTTTCGATGCTGATCCTGTTGTTGGGCGGAATTATGAACGGCCTTCGCTGGCAGGCCCAGCGCTACGTGCGGTTTGTCGGCGCCGACGCGTGGATCTCCAAGGAACGTTCCGGCGGCGTCTTTGTGGGATTCACCCTCCTGGACCCTGAGGACGTCGTTCCCTTGGTCCAGGCGTTCGGGCGGGGGGTGATGGACGAACGGGTCGGCGTCTCTCCGCTGATCTTTGCGCACGCGCGGCCGGTCGTAACGATCGGCGGCGTGGAGCGACAGGTGAAGGCCGTCGTCGTCGGCTATCGCGCTGGGAAGCTGGGCGGGCCGAGCCACCGCGATCTCGTTCGAGGGCGGCTCTTTGTGCCCAGCCCGGAGGTCTACTCGCCAGAACAGCGGGTCGAGCTAGAAGCCGTCGTGGACGAATCCCTTGGCGTTGAGATAGGACAGTCCATCGAGATCGGTGGCTATGCGGTCACCGTGGTGGGCATTGTTCGGGATATGATGTTCGTCTTCGACACGCCTTTGATCTTCATGGACATCCGCGCCGCTCAAGAGACCGTCCTGGAGAACGTGCTTTACGTGAACACCTTTTTGGTCAAAGCGGCTCCAGGGCACACGGCTGAGGAACTGGTCGCGCGGCTGAACGACCCGGATCGGGGACTCCGCTCGGTTCGGGCCGTGGAGGTACACACCAGCGAAGAGACGATCGAGACGATCCTTACCAACTACGTCACCGAGCCGATGCGGGGCGTTCAGTTTCTACGGGTGATGCTCTGGCTGACCGCTGCGCTGATCGTCGGAATGATCTCCTATGTGACGACGATGGAAAAGACTCAAGAGCTGGGCGTCATGAAGGCGATCGGAGCGGACAACCGGTATGTGCTGCAGATGGTGCTCCTTCAGGTGTTGCTCACCTCGGTGGTCGGGGTGGCGTTAGGGGTGGCCCTGGCGTTGATCGCCGCGCCGGCCTTCCCGATCTTTGTTTTGGTGGACCCCCTGGAGGGGCTGACGGTGAGCCTGTTGAGCGTATTGATGTGTCTGTTGGGCGGCAGCTTTGCGGCCTGGCGGGCGACGCGGGTGGACCCGATGATCGCCTTCCGAGGGGAGCTGTGAGCATGTCGGTGGTCGTCGAAGGAATCGGCGTAACCCGTTACTTTGGCATGGGCGAGGCTCGAGTCACGGCGGTGGATCATGTGGACATCGCCATCGAGTCCGGCGAACTGGTGATGCTGATGGGGGACAGCGGCTGCGGAAAGACAACCTTGATCAGCCTGCTAGGGGGCATTCTGACCCCGAGTGAGGGAAAGGTTATCCTCGACGGGGAGGAGCTCCCCTTCCATCGTCCGGCGTTGTTGCCCCGCGTTCGACGTGAGAAGGTGGGGTTCGTCTTTCAGATGTTCCACCTGATCCCGTACTTAACTGCGTTGGAGAACGTCATGTTGGCTCTAGACATCGCCGGCGTCCGGGGCGCCGAGGCGCGACGGCGCGCGGCCGAGCTTCTCGACCGGGTTGGCCTCTCTCACCGGCTACACCATCGTCCGGCTCAGCTCTCCGGCGGGGAGAAACAACGGGTCTCCTTTGCTCGGGCGCTGGCCAACCGGCCCAAGGTCCTCTTTGCCGATGAGCCGACGGCTAACCTGGACTCCAGGCAGTCTGAAAACCTCCTGGAATTGGTCCGCGAGCTCCGAGAACAGCACGCGACCACCATCGTCATCGTGACTCATCACGAATCCCTCAAGCCGCACGCTGACCGAATCCTTCACATGCGGGACGGACGGATCGTCCAGGAGGAACGGCCTGCCGAAAACGAGGTCGCCTCTATTGACGACCCTGAAAAACGGGAGTATCCTTCCTTGCGGTAACAACGACGAACACTTCGTCGGTTTCGCCTACAACAGAATCGTTCTCGCCCGGCGCGAACGACGCGAGAGGTTCAGTACCGCTCAGGGCTCCAAAACAACAAGGGAGTGCCCTGATGGTCTCGCGTCTACTCTTCTTTTGGCTTACTCTCCGATCTCGGCTCCTGGAGAGCCCTCGACAGATCCCAGCCCAAGGCGCCTTGAAGACGCTGAACTCCAATGTGCAACTTTTCATTGCGCGCCTGTCAGGTGTACGTTATAGTCATTCTCGAAGAGCAGGCGCCGCCGGCCCATCGAGGATGATGCGGCCTTCGGCGCTGTTTCGTCAGATAGGGTCTGCTTCAGAAGGGAGGACTGCGCTGATGAAGCGGTTATTCACACTCGCGTGTGCCCTGGCGTTCTTGATCAGCGTGGCGGCCGCTGCCCAAGGGCCGATTCGCGTGCTGGTGCTCACCGGAAACGTCACTCAGGAGGAGTACCCCGTTCTCTCTCAGTTCCAGACGATTGGATCCTTCCAGTTTGAGTGGGCTCAAACTGCGGACCGCTCCCTGCCCGGCCTTGAAAACTACGATATTCTCTGGATCGGCCAGGGAGAGATCTGTGAGAACGCTTACTTCTTTGACGCGGCAACGGAAACCAAGATTAAAGACTTCGTTGCTAACGGAGGGATCGTTATCTCCATCGGGCAGGATAGCGATGATGGTCGCCCTTGCGAGGACGGCTGGCTGCCGGTGGACCTGATCGGTGTGGAGCGCGGGGGCACTGAGGTGTTTGAGGTGACCAACGCTCCGGAGGTGGGGAGCCTCTTTGAGAAGCCCAATCAGGTGAACACGGCCCACTTTGACGATGCGTGGACGGCTCCGCCGCCGGAGATCATTCTTTTGGCGACGATCAACAACGGCCAGGACGTCGGGATCGGCCTCCTTCCCCACGGAGACGGATACTATATCGTCACCAGCCTCGAAAACGAGAGTGCCAGCGACGTCCAGACGAATCAGCTGATTATTGAGAACCTACTGCTCTATGCCGCTGAACTGCTAGCCAGCGCTTCGACCCCCGTCGAGCCGCTGGGTAAGGCGGCGGTGCTGTGGGGTGCTGTGAAGGCAAATCACCGTTAACCGGCCCACAGAGGCCTCGAGAAGAAGGGAGCTAACAACCATGCGCCGATGGATATTAAACGGGGTTCTGTTGTTCTCTGTGCTGGGGTTAGCGCTCAACGCTCAAGCCCAGACCTTCAAGGTGCTGGTCCTGACTGGGAACGTCAGTCAAGCGGAGTTCCCCGTTCTTTCTGGGATCACCAAGCTGAATAGCTTCCAGTTCGAATGGGAGCAGACCGCCGATCGCGCGCTTCCTAACCTGGAGAACTACGACATTCTCTGGATCGGCCAGGGGGAGATCTGCGAAGGCGCTTACTTCTTTGACGCGGCAACGGAGACCAAGATTAAGAACTTCGTTGCAAAGGGAGGAGTCGTCATCTCCATCGGGCAGGACAGCGATGACGGTCGCCCCTGCGAGGTCGGTTGGTTGCCAGTGAACCTGACCGGTGTAGAACGTGGCGGCACTGAGGTGTTTGAGGTGACCGATGCTCCGGAGGTGGGGACGCTCTTTGAGAAGCCCAATCAGGTGAACACGGCTCATTTTGACGATGCGTGGACGGCTCCGCCGCCGGAGATCATTCTTTTGGCGACGATCAACAACGGTCAGGACGTCGGGATCGGCCTGCTTCCCCACGGAGACGGGTATTACATCATCACTAGCCTCGAGAACGAGAGTGCCGGCGACGTTCAGATAAATCAGGGGATTATGGAGAACCTGATGTATTACGCAGCCAACTTGATCGTCAGCCGGGCAGTGGACCCGCAGGGCAAAGCCGCCATCACATGGGGGATGCTCAAGAGCTGGCACTAAAGCCCACAGAGGCACGTCTCAGAGTCCAAAAGGCCGGGCGAATCCGTCCGGCCTTTTCCGTTGTGACTTTGGTCAAAAGGCCACGCTTAACGAGGCGAGCACCGGCCCGGGGGAAGGTGGCGCCAAGGAGGACGAGGGCGCCGCGCGAGGAACGGGACTCTCCGGAAGCAGCGGCGCGTTGCGGTCCTTCCCGCGCATGTTTAGATAGTCGTAGACGCCGATGCCGACGGCTAGGAGGATTGCTCCAGCGCCGACCACGTTCCAGTCGCGATCTTCCAGGTCGGCGGCCAGAGAGCCTTCGGTGGCGATCTTGACTCCTCGCACGATCAAGTAGGAGTGGATCGCCGTGAAGGGAAGGGAGGTAAGCGTGACGATCTCAAAACGCCGAAGCGCCGATTCGTGGTACCGCGAAGGGGTCTCGGTGACCGCCCCAGGGCGGACGGCGATCGCAGGAGCCGAGCCGCTCGACGAAGCGCTCTCCTCCGAAGGCGTTCCTCCCTCTTGGGCGAACAGGGTTCCGCTTGGGAGAAGCCCGATCACTAGAAAAATGACGCTCAGGGAGAGCGCTGCCCAGCGGGTTCCTTCTCGCTTCACTGGGACGATCCTTCCGACTCCTTGTGGGCGGCTGCCTGAATTCGCTCCCGGATTAACAAGGCGATGAGGATCGCCGCGCCGATCGAAATAAACGTGTCGGCCAAGTTAAAGTAGGGCCACTGATACGAGCCGATGTCCACGTCGATATAGTCTACGACGTAGGAAAGGCGGACTCGGTCTGTAAAGTTTCCCAAGGCGCCTCCGGCGATCATCGCCAGTGCGATGCGCATTCCGGCCCGATCGCGATACGCCCAGTAGTACCAGCCGATGAACAGGAAGGCGAGGATCGAGATCAGCATCAGAGGCCAACCGACGGTTTCGCCGGGTACCGAGGATGCCGAAGGCTCCGCCGGTGTTTTCTGCGTATCGAAAGCGCAGCAGACCGCCGAAGACCGGTTCGGAGACGAGAAACCGTCCCTGTCGCACCTGGTTCAGGACCCAGAACTTCACCGCCTGGTCGAGGAGAATGATTCCCATCGTGATCGCCAAAGAAAGGGCGTGGGCTCGCCATCCTTCCGCCGAGGAGGGGTTTTCTTGAGGGACCGTGGGGTTCACTGGGGCTCCTTTCCTCGTGCGCCTGCGCTGTTCCGCAGCTCGGAGAGCCGATAGCCTGTGGCCGTTGCCTCTTCGGGGCGGAGCAGTCGAACCGGTCGATGAACCAGGGCCTCTAGTTCGGTGAGCGTCAACTCGGCAATCCGAGCCCACTCCGCATCGTCTGCGATCAGCAGTATCGGCTCTTCCGAGTCGCGCTCCGCCGCCTGGAGGAGAAGGGCCTCAACTAGATGCGCCCACTCCGGGAAGGGAAAAGACGGCTCCCCTGCCCGGAGAACGCGCCGGCGCATCTTGCCGCCCAACGGAAACGGATAGTTCCAGTCCACGAGAAAGATGCTAGGCGTGGTTTCTGAGGCAAACGTCCGGCGCCATAGGTGCTCACCCGTCGTTGGAAGAAATGGGGTCACCAGCTTCAGAGTGATGAGGAACCATTCTGCCAGCACCATCTGGAGCCGCTGGACGTTGGAGAGGCGACCGTTTCGGCGCAGCCCGGCGACGACGGTAGCGATCCTCTCCAAGGAGGGCAAGAAGCTGTGGACCTGCTCCCAAGCCTCTTGGAGCCGGTACTGTTGGAGAGACTCGACAATACTGCTGGCGACCTGTTCCAGCTCCTGCGCGAACGCCTGGAACAGCGGCGGTAGGGCGCTGGTGATCCGACCGGAGAGCGACGCCCCTTCGCATTGGGCCGCCACATAGGCCAGAGAACGACGGACGGCGGCCGCCTCCTCCTGGACCGCCTCAATCGCCGAGGTGGGGTTTACCTCCTCTGGGAAGCTTCGGAGGATCAGCAGCCGCAACAGGTCCACCCCAAACGACCGGTCGAGCAGTTCCCAGAGCTCCGGCCGATCCAGGAGCGTCTGAGGGGCGTGGAGCCCCTCGGCGTGGCAGAAGTGCAAAAACTGCGTCGGCAGGTGGCCTTTAGCCGCAAAGAGGGACAGCACGAGACGGCTGTACCACCCCTCCGAAGGGGTCGTGTCCAAGAAGATATCTCCCACGGCGGCGGTCTCTCGACGGCCCTCAAGGTTGAGCAGGCAGAAGATCAGCGAGAGCATCCCCGCCGAAACGGTGCTGGTATCCTTCCGGAACTCTCGCGCGCCGCACTCTGGGCAGTAAACGTCGTTGGGGAGCACCTCTTCGGCGGTGGCGTGGAACCACGCGTCGGTTCCGCGGTGGGCGATGAAATCCCGCACCGCCTTGACCGAACGTTCTACGTCTAGCTGGGTGCCGCACTTCTGGCAATAAAAGGCCGGCACGGGAAGGCTCCAGACGCGCTGCTGAGAGGCCGTCCAGCCGCGAGCCTCCCGGAGGGCTTGATCGAACCTCCGGCGCGTCGGCGGATACTCCTGAGCCAGACCGCGAACTGCCGCCTGAACCTGAAGGCGCAGGCTCTGATGGGCCGCGTCGAAGAACCACTGGTCCGCGGGCCGAAAGACCGCCGGCTGCTCGCAGATCCAACAGTGGGGATAGTTGACCAGTAGGTCCTCCTGAGCGGCAAGTAGACCGGTGGCCTTCAGTTGAAGGGCGATGTGCTGAGAGGCCTCCGAGACGGGAATTCCGCAAAAACTTCCAGCTTCCTCGGTCAGATGGCCTTCGTCGTCCACAATCGAGACGATTCGATAGTTATACTCTACCCGGAGGGGATACCCTCCCTCCGGCGTCGAGGCGGCCATGGGAAGCAGAGGATGATCCGTCTCCTCGTTCAGTTCGCCACCCGCAAAGACGACCGGAATCTCCTCGTTGGTGAGCGGATGGGCACAGATCAGATCGGGAATCGTCTCCGAGTCCAGTTTAAAGCAAGTGGGCCGAGGCTGAGGAGGGAACACCTTGGAAACGGCCTGGGTCTCCATCAAGACGGTGCGGTCTTCCTGTCTGGCCGCGACCAGTTGGCCCGATCCCGTCCAGGTAACGGCGACTGCGGCCGGGAGCGTCCACAGCTCCGGGACCCAAACGAGTAGATACAGCTCCTCCCCCAGCTCCTCCAGGCCGCGCCGCACCGGAAACAGGACGTAGGCCCCGTTCGACTTCCGAGGGCGATAGAGCAGCTCCTCTTCCGTCAGAACGGATTGACACTCAACGCACCAGTAGCTGGGCTTAGCCTCCTTACGCAGGTAGCCGCGTTCCAGAAACTGGCCGAAATAGTCCAGCATTCGGGCCTCATGCCGCGATTCAAGGCGGGAGAAGACCCCTCTCCAGTCGGCGAAGATGCCCAGCTCGCGGGTTCGCTGGCGTTCTTGCTCCAGCCGTTGGGCCGTCTGCTCGATGCAGGCGCGGCGGAGCTCCACCGGATCGATCGCCCGTCGCTCCCGGTTGCCTCGGATGGCGATGTCCAGCTCTACGTTGGGGTCAAAGAGGTTCCAGTTGGGCAGATAGCTGACGTTTGTACCCCATGAGCGCCGCGGCCTTGACATAGATATCCTTGAGGACGCGATGGGCCAACGTATAAGGGGTTAACCTCTTCAGCGGGGGTCGCGGCACGTCGTGGACGACCTGCTTTTGACGGCCCTTGTTCTTTTGGCGCAGTTGGGCCAGCAGCTCGATCTTCTCCCAGAACCGGACGATCTCAGGTCCCTGGAAGTCGTCGAAGTAGGTCCGTTCGCAATCGAGCAGCTCGTCGAGTGTTGGCTTCATCGCCTGGACTACCCTTCGGTTGTTGCGTCCTCGGCGTCCGTCTGGGGGGAGTTCGGAGGCGACGTCGTCGCCCTCCAGGGAAACGGGAGGCCTCCGCCAAGTGGTTGACCAGGAGGGCCTGATATCCCCGCGCTAGTCGGAGCAGCTCCTGACGCTTGGCCTCAAAGGCACGGAGGGCTTGGAGCTTTTGGCGTTCCTCTTCGAGAAGGCGGCGTCGTTCGGCCTGCGCTTCAGCGAGGATGCGATCCGCTTCGGCGCGTGCGCGGTCGATCAGGCGTCGGGCTTCGGTCTCCGCTTCGATCAGCAGCCGGTTGGCCTCCAAGGGGTCCGGTGGTCCCTCTGGAGCCTCCGGTGCGGGCCGCTCGGGGAGGTCCGGCTCCGGCGCCTCCTCGACCACCGTGATCTCCATCATCTCCGCTGCGTCGGGGAGAGCGGGCTCCGGAAGCGCGACGGGGTCCGCCTCTGCCGGGGCCTCCTCTGGAGCGGCGGGCCTCGCCTGCAGCTCTTGGAGCTCTCGTTCCTCGCGCTCGGCCTCCATCAACCGAAGCCGATTTTGCAGTACCTCCAGCCGTCGTTCCAGCTCCATCTTCTCTTCCAGGAGGTCCTCGACCGCTTCGGCGACCTGGAAGAGGAACTCCTCTACCTCTTCGGGGTCCAGGCCGCGAAGACGGCGCCGGTGAAACTGCTTCTGATAGATGTCAATGGGGGTCAGCTTCACGGCTCTTTTGTCCCAGCTCTCGCGAACGTTCCGTGGCTTCGGCGACGGCGGCGTCCAAAGCGGCGCGAAGCCCCAGCGCCTCCAGGGCGCGGAGGCCAGCAGCCGTCGTTCCCCCTGGAGAGGTCACCCGGCTTTTCCACACCGCTGGATGCTCTTGGCTCTCCAGGATCAATTTCGCCGCGCCGTAGACGGTCTGCGCGGCAAGCAGGCGAGCTTGGTCGTAGCTCAGCCCCTGCCGAACTCCAGCGTCCAAGAGGGCCTCGATTACCACACAAACAAACGCGGGGCCACTTCCGCTCAATCCGGTCACTGCGTCCATGAGGAACTCGTCGACGCGGACTGTCTTCCCGATGCCTCGAAAGAACGCTTCTGCCGCCGCTAGATGGGAGGACGTGGCATGCTTTCCCGGACAAAGGGCGCTGATCGCCTCTCCGACGGTGGCGGCGATGTTAGGCATCACCCGGACGACGGGCGTTTCGGGAGGAAGATATCGCTCCAGCGTGCCGGTGGCCACCCCCGCGGCGATCGAGGCGATCCACTGCCCCGGCCGAAGCAGCGGGGCGACTCCGCCCAGCGCTTCGGGGACGTTTTGCGGCTTCGCTGAGAAGACGATCCAGTCGGCGTTCTCGACCAGTTCGTGCAGTGAGGCGGCGCCGCCGACACCGTACGTTTGAACGCAGTGCTCAACCCGGTGCTGGAGCACATCGTAGACCCGGAGCTGCTCCGGTGCGACCACCTTTCGGGCCAGCACCCCCCGGAGGATCGCTTCGCCCATGTTGCCCGCGCCCAGGATTCCGATCCGATCCTTTTTCAAGGGATCGCTCATCCTCTCTTCTCCGTTCCTTTGGCGACTCAGGTCGGCCGAGGGCCAAAGATGGCTGTCCCCAGGCGTACCATCGTCGCCCCTTCTTCGACGGCGATTTCGTAGTCGTTGCTCATTCCCATCGAGAGATGGCGCATCTGGACGTTCGGGTAGTTCGCCTGGCGGACGGCCTCGGCCAGCTCCCGAAGCCGACGGAAGGCCGATCGGATCGTCTCTGTGTCTTCGGTGAGCGGCCCGATCGTCATCAACCCCTCAATCGAGACGTGCTCGTAGGGGGCAGCCTGGTCCAGCAGCCGCTTGAGTCGGTCTGGGCTGATGCCGTGCTTGCTCGGCTCGCCGGTCACGTTCACCTGGATCAGCAGGCGCGGACGCCGCCCGAGGGTGCGTGCGGAGCGCTCGATCCGGTCCAGGAGCTTCGGTCCGTCCACCGATTGGATCCAGTCGAAGGCGGCGACGGCCCGTCGCACCTTGTTGGACTGCAGGTGGCCGATGAAGTGCCAGGTGACGGCGTGACCGATCGCCTCAATCTTCGGTTCTGCTTCCTGAACTCGGTTTTCGCCGAAGTGCTCCACGCCGGCGGCGATGGCCTCCTGGATGCGTTCCACCGGAACAGTTTTGGTCACCGCGACCAGGAGGATCTCTTCGGGCGATCGTCCTGCTCGCGCGGCGGCTTCCGCGATCCGCTCCTGGACTTCCCGCAGCCGCTCCTTCAGCTCGCTCACGGGTCTTTTGCCTTTGTCGCGACGTCCCCTGTTAGAAGGGGCCAGTGTTGCAGCAAATCGTAGCACACTCCGCCGCAGCGGTGCAACTTTCGGGGGCTGAAGTTGGTTTCCTCTTCTTGGGAAAAGCGCAGCGGTTGGTTGGCGAATCGATCCGTTTTGGATTAAACTCACGCCATCCAGCGTAGAGTTCACCGGTCGGAGGCTATCAGAAGGGTTTTGTATGGGGGCGCTAGCAACTGTTGCGACGATCTGTCAGGGGGGCGTCTTCCGTCCCACGGTCCGTGAGAACGTCGAGCGGATGCTCGGCTTGGTGGAGGAGGCGCTCACCTACCAGCCGGACCTGATCTGTCTGCCGGAGACCTTTCCCGACGTGGGAGTTCGGGGCTCCTTGCAGGAACGAGCGGAGCCGATCGAGGGGCCGACCGTGCGGGCGTTTGCTGCCAAGGCCCGCGCAGGGCGGTGTTATCTTCTCTGTCCGCTCCACCTTCAGGAGGGGGAACGAGTCTTCAACGTCGCTTTGCTCCTGGACCGGGAAGGAGAGGTGGCGGGCATCTATCGGAAGGTCTGTCCGGTCACCAGTTCGGCAGACTATACCGAATTTGAGCACGGCGTGACGCCGGGAGCCGATCTCCCCGTCTTCGATCTAGACTTTGGTCGGGTCGGAGTGCAGATCTGCTTTGACATCGGCTTTCCGGAGAACTGGCAGACGCTAGCCGATCGCGGGGCGCGGTTGGTGGTCTGGCCTTCGGCGTACGACGGGGGATTTCCGCTTCGGGTGTACGCCTATCTGCACCATTACTATGTGGTCTCCTCCACCCGAACGGGGCGCTCGCGGATCATCGATCCCTGTGGCGAGGTCCTTGTGGAGACCTCCGACTCCAACCCGATCGCCGTTCGCCGGATCAACCTCGACTACGTCGTGATTCATCTGGACTGGAACAAATCCATTCCGGATCGGATTCGGGAGAAATACGGCAGTCGAGTGGCGATCCGACAGTGGGACCCTGGCAGCGCCCATGTAGTGATCGAGCCGCAAGACCCTACGATCAGCTGCGCTCAACTTCAGGAGGAGTTTGGTTTCGAGCCGACGGCCCTTTATCACGAGCGGCACCGGATCGCCTACCGGCGCCTTTTAGCCGGGGAGCCGGCGGTTCCTCAGCAGGCCCGTCACGGGGAGCGGCCTCAGTATAGTAAGTGGTAGTCCGCTGCAACGATCTTTCGGGAATTGTGGCGGGTCGAGCTTCAAAAGCAAAACCCCGCAGGGAAAACCCTGCGGGGCGAAACTGGTGGAGCCGACGGGAGTCGAACCCGTGACCTCTAGAGTGCGATTCTAGCGCTCTCCCAACTGAGCTACGGCCCCGACAGTAAAGATGATAGGCGATTCCCAGATCACTTTCAACGGAAACTGGCGGAGAGAGAGGGATTCGAACCCTCGAAGGGGGGTTACCCCTTAGCGGTTTTCGAGACCGCCCGATTCAGCCACTCTCGCATCTCTCCGCACGGTGCGTCGCAAAAAACCGCTGCAATAGCTGCCGGCACTCCTCTTCGAGACATCCGCCCACCGCGGGAACATGCCGCCCCAAGCGGGGATGGGCAAGCAGCTCCATAACCGAGTGTACCGCGCCGGTTTTCGGCTCCGGAACGCCGTAAACCACCCGCGAGATGCGAGCCATCCAGATCGCTCCGGCGCACATCGGACACGGCTCCACCGTCACGTAGAGCGTCGCGCCGTCCAGTCGCCACCGGCCCAACCGCCGTGCCGCGTCCCGGAGGGCGACGATCTCGGCATGCGCCGTCGGGTCACGGTCCGCCTCCCGGCGGTTGACGCCGCGCCCAACGATCGCCTCCTCCAGGACGATCACCGCTCCGACGGGCACGTCATCGGCCGGCGCCTCTTCGGCTAGCCGGAGCGCCTGGCGCATCCACCGCTCGTCCCGCTGTGTGGGAAAGAACACCCGACGTGCCCTGAACGCTGAGACAAAAAGCTGGCGCGCCCGGAGAGATTCGAACTCCCGACCTTGTGATCCGTAGTCACACGCTCTATCCAGCTGAGCTACGGGCGCGCAGCGAGCCGTCGCTCGCGTTCTTAAATTTAATCGAAAAGGCCGGAGGAGTCAAGCGCCGTCGCCCCAAGTCGCAACCGAGCCGCTTCAAGGCGGACCGTGCACCATGCCAGGCCTGTGCTTTGCATTCAAACCGGCGACTCGCTATACTTCAGGTGCTATGTTTCCTATGAAGGAGGACCCGTTATGCCGTTTAATCTGGGGCCCTGGGAGATTACGCTGCTGATCATCCTGGCGCTGGTGATCTTTGGCCCTCGGCGTCTGCCAGAGATGGCCCGTTCCTTTGGTGAGGCGATCCAGGAGTTCAAGCGCGCGGGGCGCAAGGTCCAGGAGGACGTCAAGACCGCCCTGGAAGAGAGCCCCGCCGACGAGTCTGAGAAGAAAAAAACCGCCTAAACCCCGAAAGGGTTCGATCCCTGGCCTGTGATCCAATCGGTCTCCTCCAGCAGAGGAGGAAGAACGCTCAACTGTTCCCATCCTACCGACGCACAGATCGAGGGGGTTCGATTCGTTGCGGCGTAGGAAACGCAATCCTGACGCCTCAATGACGTTTTTGGAACATCTGGACGAGCTTCGGACGCGCCTGATTCGGAGCCTCATCGCGATTGCCGTCGGGATTGCGGTTGCCTTTCCTTTTCGGACCGACCTTTACAATCTCCTGCTAACCCCTCAGCGGATGCGGATTCAGAACCTCTTCGCCGACCTGATCGGGTGGCTGTTTGGTTCCGATCGGGGCCATCTGTTCTGGCACTATCTGGAGTTGTGGCTGCGCTCTGGCGCCAGCGAGCTGACCCCCTTTGTTCCCAACTTCAGAAGCCCGATGGAGCCGTTTACGGCGCTGTTTAAGATCTGTCTGATCGCCGGATTTCTTCTGGCCTCGCCGGTGGTGCTCTATCAGATTTGGGCGTTTGTCGTTCCGGCGCTCAAGGATTCCGAGCGGCGGGTGGTCGTTCGGTTGGGGGGGTTGATGGCGATCTTCTTCTTTGGGGGAGTGTTGTTTGCGTTCTTTGTGGCAGCGCCGCTGCTTTTGGAGCTTTCTGCGAACCTTTGGCGTCGGAGCGAGATCGCTCTGCAGCCGGAGAACCTTTGGACCTTTAACGACTACTTGGGCTTTCTGTTTCAGCTGGTGCTTGCTTTTGGCTTGGCGTTTCAACTACCGTTAGTGATGGCGTTTTTGGTTCGCCTGGGAATCGTAGAGGCCCGATTTTTCCGCGAAAAACGGCGCTACGCGGTGTTTGTGCTGCTGGTCGCTGCGGCGGTCATCACTCCGGGCGACATCGTTCCGATGGCTATGATGGCCGCGCCGCTGTTGGCGCTCTATGAGTTAGGTTTGTTGCTGTCCGCTCTGGCCGGTCGTCGGCGGGCGCTGGCCGAGGCGCAACGCTTGGAACGAGCCGATGTCGCACAACCTGGACCTCTCTGATCAACTGGCAGAGCTGTACACCCTCCAAGAGATTGACGAAGAGATCGCCGATCTAACGGAGCGGCGCCGCCGAGTGATCCAGGAGTTGCGCACCATCCAGCAGGAAGTGGAGGCCCGACGCGCCGATCTAGACCGGCTCCGGGACGAAGTCAAGCGGGCCCAGGTGGAACAACATCGTCTCCAGGTCGAGTTGGACGGACTCCAGGAGCGGATCAAACGCTACCAGGAACAACAAAGCAACGCCAAAGACGGCAACGAGTACCTCGCTCTCCAAAAGCAGATCGAAACCAGCACCCGCCAGGCGGACCAGCTCGAAGAACGCTTGATCGAAGCGATGCTCCGCCTGGACGCCCTGCGCGAACAGCTGGAGCGCAAGGAGGAGGAGAGCAAGGCCTTCTTGGAGGACCGACAGCAGGTGTTCCGAGAGCGTCGGGCCGTCGGAAGGGAGCTCGAACGGGCGCTGGAAGAGGCCCGCACCCGCCGCGAAGCTCAGCTTGTGCGTGTCAACGGCGACCTCCTCCGACGGTACGATCATTGGCGGAGCCGCCGTAAGACGACCTTCTTGGCCGTGGCCGAAAAGCATGTCGCCGTTGAACAGGTGGGGAGAAACCAACAGCGAACAACCATCTTTACCTGCAGCGGCTGCCACATGACGCTGCCGATCCAATTGGTGGTTGAGGCCCAGAAGTTCTCCCGTCTCTACGAGTGCCCCTCCTGTCATCGGGTGCTCTGGGTGCGCGATCCGCTTGAACGGATCGAGCCGGAGGCCGACGAGGCCGAATCATGACCCAGCTGTTTCTTTTTTCTCCCCCTGCTCTTGAAGGGTGGCATCTCCTCTACACCGACGGCGCGGCCCGCGGAAACCCCGGACCAGCAGCGATCGCGTGTGTGCTCAAGGATCCCAAAGGACAGACGATCGCCTCCCACGCCGCTCCGATCGGCTCGACGACGAACAACTTTGCCGAGTATCTCGCCCTGATCGCAGGGCTCAAGCTGGCTCGGCAACACGGCGTCGACCGCCTTCGGGTGTTGATGGACAGCGAACTGCTAGTCCGACAGTTGACCGGAGCCTATCGGGTGCGAAACCCCCGACTTCTGCCACTCTACGAGGAGGCCTCCCGGCTCCTGGGGGACTTTGAAGCCGTCGAGATTCGGCACATTCCCCGCAGCGAAAACGCTGAGGCCGACGCGCTGGCCAATCTGGTGCTCGACCAAGCAGCAGAGGCCCAAACGTGAACAGACGCCCCACCGATGGCTGGGGCGCCTGAGACGCTTTACTAGATCCAATGAGGAGTTCTTCTAGTTGCTACCCGATGCCTGTTGTCGGTCCTGCTCCAGCTGGGTCAGGACGCGACCGATGTCGTTTCGGACCAGTTCGTTCTGTTCCCCCTTTTCGTAGTACTCGTAGAGGACGGTACTCCTGATCCTGGGTAAATCCGGGCCGCACCCGTTCGTGGTTGAGGACCTGAACGAGTTGCTGTCGTCGGGTCCAGTCGCGTTCGGTCCGGAGGGCCTCCATCACCGGTTCGATCACGGCGGGGGCCGTAACTCGCCGAGCGCCCTTTTGTGCGGCGGTGGTAACCGACAGGTTGGAGTCGGTTCGGATTACCTCGATCAGCTTGGGAATCGCCGCCTCGGGGTTGGAGCGATGGCGGCCTAGCGCCCGGACGAGGTTTTCACGAACGCGCGGGTTGGAGTCGTTCAGGTGTCTCAGGAGTAGGTCGGCACGAGGGCTCTCGTTGAGATAGCTCATCGCCGAGGAGGCCGCTTCGCGGACAAGGGGCCGTTCGGAGTCCAGTCCTGCGATCAGAGCGTCCCGCTGGCTCTTGTCCCCCAACCGGTACAGTTGAGCGGCGGCCTCAAGGCGGACCCCTTCGGCGATCGCTGGGTTGTTTGCGGATCTCGCGAAGGAAGGCGACTGCCGACTCGCCGCCGACTTCGCCGATTAAGCGTACCAGGAGCATCTTTTCGCGATTGGTCAGATCATCGTTGGACCGGACCGCCTCCTGCAGGGCCGGGAGGATCGATGGACCGATCTGTCGGAAGATGTCCAGGATAACCGCCTGCTCCTCGGGTTTTGTCCGATAGGCGTTTAACAGTGCCTTGCTAGCGTCGGGGCCTAGGCGAGCTAGCAGCCGGGCCGCCGATTGCGAGTTAACGCTGTGCTCGTCGAGGATGTCCACCAAGAAGGCCATCGCTTTGGGGTTGGCGCGGACCTCTTCGAGCCAACGGTTCAGCTGAGACTCGTACTCTTGGCGCTTTTCGGGGATGTTCGCCACCTTTTGAAGGGAGCGGTCCAGGGCGACCACCAACCAGGCGAGGGCCTTCTCTCGCGTCTCCGGCTCGCGACTGAGCGATTCTTCAAAGTACACACCGCTGCCTGGAAGGGATCGTTGGCGTTCAGGAACCGTTGGCCTTCGACCAAGCGGTTGAACTTCACTTTATCCACCTCGCAGCCGGTTCCTACGACCGCTCCGACAAGCAACAGGAGCGCCCCCCATCCGGCACACCAAGCCCCCCATCGCATCGGCAATGTACGCATGGTTCCGCTCTCCAAAACTGATGCTCTTTCGGGTCCTCCGATTTTCCGGAACTACGCCGATCGTCGCTGTTCCATCCGCCCTCCTGCTCAGGACCCTACAGAGGATAGCTCAACGCTCGCACTTGAGGGATCGCTCGCCCGGAGCTGGCCACAAGCGGCGGCGATGTCTCGCCCTTTGGTCTTGCGCACCGTTGCCAGCACTCCCCGTTCCCGAAGGGCCTGCTGAAACCTTGCAACGCGCGCTGCGTCGGGCCGCCTCCAGGGAAGCCCCATCACCTCGTTATAGGGGATCAGGTTCACCTTTGCGGGCAGAGACCGTGCCAGTCGGGCCAGTCTCACCGCGTCCTTATCCGTGTCGTTCACGCCTTCTAGAAGCACATACTCGATCGTGACCGGCTGGCCGGTGGCCTGCGCCCAGCGACGGCAGGCGGCCAACACCCCAGATATTTTATATCGCCGGTTGGAGGGAATCAACCGATCCCGCACCGCGTCGGTCGTCGCGTTCAGCGAAAGGGCTAGCCCTACCCGAAGCCCCGAAGTGGCCAGCCGCTCGATCGCGGGAACCAGCCCGGAGGTGGAGACCGTCATTCGCCGTTGGCTCAGACCGATCCCTTGAGGGTCCGAAAGCAGCTCGATGGCGCGGACCACTTGAGGATAGTTCGCCAACGGCTCGCCCATCCCCATAAAGACCAGGTTGGTGATCGTGCCAACGCCGATCTCCTCCTCAACGACGAGATATTGACCGACGATCTCCCCCGCCGTCATATTGCGCCGGAGGCCTAGCAACGCAGTCGCGCAGAAGGTGCAACCCTGAAGGCAACCCACCTGGCTTGAAATGCAGAGCGTGAGGCGGTCCTCGTCATAAAGCAGTACGCTTTCGATCCGTTCACCGTCGGCAAGCTCCAGCAGGTACTTGGTCGTCCCGTCCAGGGCGGAGCGATCCCTTCGGACGACTCGCGGCCAGACGATCTCGGCGGCCTCCGCGAGCCGCTCCCGCAACGAGGCGGGGAGATCGGTCATCGCTGAGAACTCGCGCGCTCGCCGGTGGTACAGCCAGCGGAATAGTTGCATCCCTCGGTAGCGCGGCTGGCCCCACGCTTCCATTAGCGTGGCCAACTCCGAGGCGTTCATGCCCAGAAGGGAGATGCGTTCCATCGCTGCTTTAAACGACCGTTTCCGCCGGCGGTCGTGGCCGGCTCATTGCTGATCCAGTTTCTTCCGGAGCAGAGCGTTCACCTGTTGAGGGTTGGCCTTGCCCCGCGAGAGCCGCATGACCTGGCCGACGAAGTAGCCCAAGACTTTGGTCTTCCCGCTCCGGTACTGTTCCACCTGGGCGGGGTTCTCGGCGATCACCTGATCGATCCAGGCTTCGATCTGAGTCACGTCGGAGATCTGCCGCAGGCCCTTCTCCTCGACGATCTGGGTCGCCGACTTCCCGGTCGCGACCATCTGTTCGAGGACCTCTTTAGCAATTCTACCGCTGATTGTTCCGTCCTGGATCATCCGAATCATCTCGGCGAGGGCCTCTGGCCCGACGGGAGAGTCCTCGATCGAGCGGCCCGCCTCTCGAAGGAAGCCGATCAGGTCGCCCATCACCCAGTTAGCGGCCGCCTTGGGATCGCCGCAGCTCTGGGCGACCGCCTCGTAGTAGTCGGCCAGAGCTCGGGTCCCCGTCAGGACGATCACATCCTGTTCAGGGAGGCCGTACTGTTCCATAAAGCGGAGCCGTTTGGCGCGGGGGAGCTCTGGGAGCGAGCGGCGAATCCGCTCGATCCATTCCTCGTCGATCTCTATCGGCACCAGGTCCGGCTCGGGGAAGTAGCGATAGTCGCTAGCCTCCTCCTTCCCCCGCATCCCTCGGGTGACGCCGCGTTCTACGTCGAAGAGCCGGGTCTCCTGAACCACCTGTCCGCCAGAGCGGAGAATCTCCGCTTGTCGCTTGACCTCGTACTCCAGCGCCTGCTGAACGAAGCGGAAGGAGTTCATGTTTTTCAGCTCGGTCCGAATGCCAAACTCTTGACTTCCCCGCGGACGAAGCGAGATGTTCGCGTCGCAGCGAAAGCTTCCCTCCTCCATATTACAGTCGCTGACGTCGAGGTACTCCAAGATCTCCTTTACCGCCCGCCAGTAGGCGATCGCCTCCTCTGGGGAGCGTAGGTCCGGCTCGCTGACGATCTCGATCAGCGGCACGCCGCAGCGGTTGAAGTCCACCCAGGTGACGTCGTCCCGCCCCTCGGCATGGATGGACTTCCCTGCGTCCTCCTCCAGGTGAATTCGGTTGATTCGACAACGGCGAACCTCTCCGTTCACGTCAAATTCGATCCACCCGTCATAGCAGAGCGGATAGTCCTTCTGAGAGATCTGGTAGCCCTTTGGGAGATCGGGGTAAAAGTAGTGCTTCCGATCGAACCGGCTGTAACGGTTGATCTTGCAGTTCATCGCCAGGCCTGCAGCGAGGGTATAGTCCACCGCCTTCCGGTTGAGGACCGGTAGCACTCCTGGCATCCCCAGCGTGATCACGTCGATTCGGGTGTTCGGCTCGCCGCCGAACTCGTTTGCCGTCCAGGTGAACAGCTTCCCCCGGGTCTTAAGCTCCGCGTGAATCTCCAGCCCGATGACGACTTCGAACTCCATCCTCTCCCCTCCGCTAAAGGCTCCCTCAGAGCGCCGGTCGAAGTCGGTGGTAGGGGTTCGCCTGTTCAAACGCGTAGGCAACTCGCAGGATCGTGCCTTCATCGAACGGCTTGCCAAGCAGTTGCATCCCGATCGGCAGCCCCTCCCGTGTCTGGCCGCAAGGGAGCGAAATCCCCGGCAGGCCGGCCAGGTTCGCCGGAATGGTAAAGATGTCGGACAGGTACATTTGTAGCGGATCGTCTACCAGCTCGCCCAGCCGAAAAGCGGGCGTCGGAGTAACCGGCGTCAGGATCACGTCCACCGCCTCGAAAGCCCGGTCGAAGTCCTGCTTGATCAACGTTCGCACCTTTTGCGCCTTGAGATAGTAGGCATCGTAGTAGCCGGAGCTGAGGGCGTAGGTGCCGATCATGATCCGCCGTTTCACCTCCGGGCCAAATCCCTCCCCGCGCGTCTTTCGGTACATCTCGATCAGGTCTTCGGCGTTGGGGGTCCGGTAGCCATACCGAACGCCGTCGTAGCGGGCCAGGTTCGAGCTCGCCTCTGCTGGAGCGATGATGTAGTAAGTGGCCACGGCGTACTCGGTATGCGGCAGCGAGATCTCCTCGATCTGGGCTCCCATCTCGGAGAGCTGCTCGATCGCTCGGCGGACCGCCGTCTCGACCTCCGGATGAATCCCTTCGATGAAGTACTCCTGGGGGATTCCGATTCGGAGGCCCCGAACTTCCGGGATGAGAAACTCGGTGAAGTCGGGCACCGGCACGTCCGCCGAGGTGGAGTCGTACCGATCGTGGCCGCAGATGGCGTTCAGGATCAACGCGCAGTCGGTGACGTCCTTGGTCAGCGGCCCGATCTGATCCAGCGAGGAGGCAAACGCGACCAGCCCAAAGCGGGAGACCCGCCCGTAGGTGGGCTTCATTCCGACGACTCCACAGAAGGCCGCCGGCTGGCGGATGGAACCGCCGGTGTCGGAGCCGAGCGCTGCAATTGCCGTTCCTGCAGCAACTGCCGCCGCCGACCCGCCGCTAGAACCCCCCGGCACCCGGTCGGTGTCCCACGGGTTCCGACAGGGACCAAAGGCCGAGTTCTCGTTTGAAGAGCCCATCGCAAACTCGTCCATGTTCAGCTTGCCGGTCAGGACGATCCGTTGCAGGTGGAGCTTGCGCATGACCGTTGCATCGTACGGCGAAACAAACGGCTCCAAAATCTTCGAGGCGCAGGTCGTGCGGATCCCCCGCGTGCAGATCACGTCTTTAATGCCAATAGGGATGCCCGCCAGTGGGGGGAGGGGCTCCCCTCGATTCAGCAGCCGGTCCACTTCCGCGGCCGTCTCCATCCCGATCGTCTCGGTTACGGTCAGGTAGGTGTGAAGCTTCTCGTCTACCGCCCGAATGCGCTCAAAGACAGCGCGGGCCAGCTCGACCGTGCCGATCTCGCCTCGTCGAAGCGCCGCGCTCAACTCGTGGGCCGGACGATGATACAGCGGAAGCTCGGTGCTCATCTTCGCTCTTCCTCCCACTCTCACAGAACGGCTACTCGATCACGCGGGGAACTTCGTAGTACCCGTCGTGTCGCGCTGGGGCCAGTCGAAGCGCCTCCTCGCGGGGCATCGGGTCGCGGGCTTCGTCCTCCCGGAAGATGTTTCGGATCGGCAACACGTGTGAGGTCGGCTCGACCGCATCGGTGTTCAGCTCGTTTAGCTTTGCGATGTAGTCCAAAATGCGCCCCAGCTGCTCGGTGAGCGTTCGCTTTTCGGCCTCGGTGAGCTCCAGGCGGGCCAACTGAGCGACGTATTCGACCTCTTCGAGCGTGATCCTCGGCATGCTCCTCTACTCCGATAATGGTTTCAGTCGCGCGTATCCAACCAGCAACGTTTTCTCCTGGCCATCCTCAAACTGGACCACCACCTTACCGCTTTCCCCTTGCCCCTCGACTCGGAGCACCCGACCTGCTCCAAAGCGAGGATGGAGCACCCGCGCGTTAGGACGAAGAAAGGCGGCCTCCCCTTCCGGCTCCGGCGTAAAGGTCGAGACCGACGGGCCGCGGGGGACCACTTCGGACGGCCTCCGTGGAGGTGTTCCCGTCTCTATTTGGGGCATTCGCGGGGCTTCTGGGGGACGCCAGCGGGGTTCGCTCCCCACTCCGAACGCCCCCAAGCCGCTCCCCAGCGGGGACTCCACTAACGCCAAGTAGTCCGGTGGAATCTCGTCAATAAACCGAGAGCAGAGCGTCTCCTCGTGGTAGCCTTGTCGGCGCCGAACCCGGGCGCGGCTCAAGTAGAGCGCTCGCTGAGCCCGTGTCATCCCGACGTAACAGAGCCGCCGCTCCTCTTCAAGATCGGACTCCCGGTCGAGCGACCGCTGGTGCGGAAAGAGCCCCTCCTCCATCCCGACGATGAAGACGACGGGGAACTCCAACCCCTTTGCCGCGTGGAGCGTCATCAGCGTGACCGCGTTGCGTTCCTCCTCGAAGTTGTCCACATCGGTTGCCAGCGTGATCGTTTCCAGAAACCCTTCCAGGGAGTCGTCCCCGGTCTGTTGCTGGTAGTCCTGCGCCGCCGAGAGAAACTCGTTCAAGTTTTCGATACGGCCTTCATCCTCGATAGTGCCACTGGCCTCGAGGGCGTGAAGGTAGCCGCTCTTCTCCAGGACTTCAGCCACCAGCTCGACAAGCGAGCCTTCTCGACGAATTGAGCGGATCAGCTCCCGAAAGCGGGCGACCCGGGCCTGAAAGGCCGGTGAGATCGTCTCGATCTCCTCAACCCGCTCGACCGCTTCAAACAGAGAGATCCCTTGCTCCTGCGCGAAGTCTCGAATCCGTTCGACCGTCGTAGCCCCGATGCCGCGATGGTGGCGTGTTGATCACCCGCAGTAAGCTCAGATCGTCTCGGGGGTTGACCAGAAGCCGAAGGTAGGCGAGCAGATCCTTGATCTCTGCCCGCTCGTAAAAGCGAAGCCCCGCCGACGATCTGATACGGCAGGTTTCCCCGCCGGAAGGCGTCCTCGAAGACGCGAGAGAGCGCGTTGATCCGATAGAAGATCGCAAAGTCGCGCGGCTCCAGCCCTTCTTGGCGCATGAGCTGCTGGATGGTGCGCACCACAAAGTCCGCTTCGTCCCGCTCGTCGAAGGCCTCGTAGAACCGAATCTTGGAGCCGACCTCGTTCTGGGTTGAACAGCTCCTTGGGGCGGCGCCGGCGGTTGAAGCGCACGACCGACTGAGCCGCGTCCAAAATCGTCTGAGTGCAGCGGTAGTTCTGGGACAGGTGGATCACCGTCGTTTGGGGATAGTCGCGCTCAAAGTCCAGGATGTTTCGAATGTCTGCACCGCGCCAAGAGTAGATGCTTTGGTCGTCGTCCCCGACAACACAGACGTTTTGGTACTTCTGCGCCAGCAGTCGGGTCAGATGGTACTGGGCAGGGTTGGTGTCTTGGTACTCATCCACGTGGATATAGCGGAAGCGATCCTGCCACCGTTCGAGGATATCGGGCCGCTCCTCAAACAGCCGGACGGTTAACAACATGCAGGTCGTCAAAGTCCAGGGCGTTATTGGAGCGCAGTTGCTTTTGATAGGCGTCGTAGAGCTTGGCGGCCAGTTGGGTCCAGTAGTCGGAGGCCGTTGCGGCCAGTTGGTCCGGGGAGAGCATCTCGTTCTTTGCGCGGCTAATCGTCGCCAGCACCGCCTGGGGCTTCAACGTCGCGTCGACGCCGGCGTCCAGAAGCACCCGCTTGACCGCCGCCAGTTGGTCGGTCGTGTCGAAGATGGTGAAGTTCCGATCGTAGGGCGGAAGGGCTTCGATCTCCTTCCGGAGGATTCGAGCGCAGGTGGAGTGGAAGGTTCGCGCCCAAATGTCCCGGCTTCGGGGGCCAACGAGCTGATAAAGACGCTCCTTCATCTCCTGGGCGGCTTTGTTGGTGAAAGTGACCGCTAGGATGTGGAACGGGGAGACGCCCTTCTCGGCGATCAGATAGGCGATTCGATAGGTCAAGGCGCGCGTCTTGCCGCTGCCCGCTCCAGCGAGGATCAGCACCGGCCCCTCGGTGTGAAGCACCGCCTGGCGTTGGGCGTCGTTGAGGTCTTCGAGTAGGTTCATCGGTTCCGCTTGACGGTGGTGGCAGCTGTGTGCTGGGCTTGTCCAACGTGAAGGATGGTAACACAGGCCGGCGGGTTCAGGGAACTGGCGCTTTCTGGGCCCGGGGCCGGCCTTGATCCGGCGGAGCGCTTTTCCCATGCCAAGGGATCGAGTATACTGAAACGAAGATCGTTTCGGTGAGGGGACATGTTCGTAAGGGAGGACTTTTCAATGCAAACGGTCCGGCTTGGAAAGACGGGGATCGAGACCTCTTATCTTGCGATCGGGTACCGGAACGCAGGGGTGGAATCGACAGTCCAACCAGACCCGTTTAGGGTTTCAGGCCTGCGTAGACCTGCTCTGTTACGCCTACGATCGCGGAATTCGGTTTATCGACTCCGCTGACATGTACGGTTCACACCCTCACGTCGCCGCTGCGGCCAAGGTGGTCGGACGGGAGAACCTGACCATCACCACCAAGACGGTGGCGAAGGACCTGGAGTCGGCCAAGCGGGACATTCCGCGTATCTTCCGAGAGCTGGAGACCGACTACGTAGACATCCTTCTGCTCCACTGCATGACCACCGCGGAGTGGCCAGAGCGCATGCGCCCCGTGATGGACTACCTCTCCGAGTGGAAGGAGCAGGGACGCATTCGGGCGCTTGGGGTCTCGTGCCATCACTTTGGTGCCTTTGAGCGGGCCGCGGAGGAGCCCTGGGTGGATGTGGTGCTCGCTCGGATTAACTTCGACGGCGTCCACATGGACGAGCGGCCGGAGCACGTAATCCGCGTCCTGCGTCGGATGCACGAACAGGGGAAGGGCATCTACGGAATGAAGGTGGTCGGCCAAAAGCAGTTGGCCAGCGAGTGGCGCCAAGCGATCAAGTTCGTCTTCGATCTGGACTGTGTCCACGCGATGACCATCGGCATGGAAAGCCGGGAAGAGGTAGACCGCAACGTGGACTATATCAACTCGCTCTTTGAGTCGGCTCCGCCAGGAAGCGTTCCGCTGCGTCCGGAGCGCCCCGGACTGGGAGGAACGGCCCAAACCTGAGCCGACGACGAGCGAGCTTGAAGGCCCGGGGGGATTGCCAAATCGTGCGCAGGCGTCGCCAAGTCGGTTGGTGGATCGGTCTGTTCCTGCTGGCGTTCGGCTGGAATGCAGGGGCTCAATCCGATCTCGACTCGGTGCGCCGGGAGATCGAGTTTGAGGCTCGTCGTCTGGACGCCGGGAACCCGATGACTCGGGCCCGTGCCACCGATCTGCTTCGCCACCATGCCCGTGATCCGCGCACGCACCCGTGGATTCGGCCCCACCTTCCCAAACTCCGGGAGTTGCTGAACGATCCGGTGGAGGTGGTGCGCTGGAACGCGGCGGTTGCGCTCCTCCGGGTCGGCGGGGATGCAGAGGCCGAAGCCGCCTTTGAGGTCCTCTCCCAGGACGCCAAACGACCGGAGTACGACGTTCGAATTGGCGTCGTCGAGACGCTGGCCGAGCTGAGAGAATGGCCACAGGCCCGCTCGCTGCTCCAGGAGCTGTCCCGGAGCGATCCGGACGATCAGGTTCGAGAGGCGGCCCGGCTTGTCCTCCAGCAGGGGCAAAGGCGGGGGCCGGAGCGGGTAGACTGGTCTGAGCTGCTGAGCCGTTCCGAGCCTGAGGCTCGTCTGGAGGCGCTGGAGGAGCTGTTGCGGGCGACCGAAGCGCCCTGGGCGC
Source organism: Candidatus Poribacteria bacterium (assembly GCA_026004875.1). Lineage (GTDB taxonomy): Bacteria > Poribacteria > WGA-4E > BPJZ01. The sequence continues at coordinate 123,202 of BPJZ01000009.1, forward strand.
GGGAACCTTATCGGTCAGTTGTTCCGGCGCTCAGGCCGCTGCTGAAGGAGGAGGACTCCCGGCTCCGGCAGCGGGCGGCGGTGCTGCTAGTCCGTCTCCTGGGGGCTGAGGAGGGTCAGGAGGCGCTGGAGCTCCTGCAGCAGGAAGTGGAATCGCCCGACCCTGAGGTTCGCCGCCTATTAGTCCAGAGCGCCGAGGAACTGGACCCGGAACTTGGCGAGCCGATCTTGGAGCGACTTGCGGAGGACGCCGATCCAGAGGTGCGCGCCGAAGCAGAGGCGGTCCTTCAAGCGCGGCGGATGCGTCAGCGGGCCTTTGAGGCTCGCGACCAGAACGGCGGACCCCCGCCGATGCCCCCAGAAGGGCTCCCCTGGACCCGGCAAGGGGAAGAGCCGCCCGATCCGGCGCAGCTGCTCCGCGAAGCACAAGACGCCTTGGAGCGCCTGCCGGCGCTGGACGCTTTGGAGCGTCTTGCCGAGCTGGCGCGCAACCGGGAGGGCTTCGTCGTCGGCGAGGAGGTGACGACTTGGCCCGCTTTGCTGGCCCCCCACGTCGGTCGGCTGCTGGAATGGCTCCGGGAGGGCTCGGCGGACCCAATGGCCTGTCGATATGCGGCCCATCTGTTGGGCATCGCCGGCGAGGAGGCCGTGGTCGCTCTGGTCGCCGCCCTGGAAGACCCGGATCCTCAGGTTCGGCGAACGGCGGCCTTTGCGCTGATGTGGAGCCTGGCCGACGCTGAAGGAAACCCCCTCTCTCCCCCCTGGGCGAGGTTGGCCGGAGACGCGCTCAGCTTCTCCCTCCAAGACGACGACCCTCCCGTTCGGTCGTACGCTGCGCTGGGAATCGGATTAGCGGGCGCTAGGCGCTACCATGCCGATCTCAGGTCGCTGGCCCAATCCGACCCGGACGAACGAGTTCGGATCGCGGCGGTCCGGGGATGGTTGCTGCTTGAGCCGGGCTCCGGAGCGGTTCGGGAGCTCCTCCAGCGCTGGGCTGCTCAGCAAGGTGAGGGGGGATGGGGAGCGCAGCAGCTTCTGGCGCGGCTCGGCGATCCAGAGGCGCAAGCCGTCCTTTGGAGGGCGCTCCAGGAGGGGGAGCCCCGTCGAGTCTACGAAGCCGCCGGCGCGCTGGCGACGGTGCTCCACCCTGAGGATCGGGTACGCCTGGAGGCCCTCCGCGGGAGCGATCGTCCGGAGGTCCGAGAGGCGGCCACCCGGCTGCTGCGCCATCTGGGAATGGAGCCGGCTCCTCGCCGTCGGGCGTTTCGGCTCCGACCGATCGGGGAGGAGCCGGAGCCTTCGGTCGGTCGGGTCGAGCTGGGCCCTGGGTGGTACTACTTCTCTCCCTATCCGATCGCAATCCCGCTCCCCGACGCCCAAATCGCCTACACCGGTCCGGAGAACGGCGCCGTGAAGGTCGACTCGTTGGGAAGCTTTCGGCTGGAAACGTTGCCCCTGGCCGTTTATAATGGCCGTCTGGAGGCGCCGGGGACGCTTCCCCAGAGCTGGACGGGGGCCCCCAGCGCCGCGTTGCGCCTCTGGCAGATGCACCGGGACTATTAGGAGAGACGGGAGATGTTGCGCGGAATCCCCCGAATCGTCTCGCCCGACCTGATGCACGTGTTGCTTTCCATGGGCCACGGAGACGAGATCGTCTTAGCCGACGGGAACTTCCCCGCTGTGACCAACGCTCGGCGGCTGGTTCGAGCCGACGGCCACGGAGTTCCGGAGGTGCTCCGAGCGATCGTCCGGTTCTTTCCGCTGGATACCTTTGTTGAGGACCACGCTGTAGTGATGGCGACCCCGCCAGAGGAGGCGGAGCCGGAAATTTGGGCCGAGTATCGGCGCATCCTCCGGGAGGGGGAGGGGCGCGAGGTCGCCCTGACGCCGATCGAGCGGTTCGCCTTCTACGAGCGGGCCAGCCGAGCCTTTGCCGTCGTTGCGACCGGCGAGACGGCGCTTTACGCCAACCTGATCCTCAAAAAGGGCGTTGTCCTCCCTCACGAATGCGACTGAGACGAACCACGCAGAGGAGTGCACCCTGATGGCCACCGTTTTGGAAGCCACACGAGATATTGTGATCAAGTTCATCGAGAAGTACCCACTCAGCTCCTCCGCCTACTCGGCCAACATTGAGGCGAGTGTGCGACAACTTCGGGAGGAGGTGCTCGACTTTACCAAGGCGGTTTATACGCTGCTTGCGGAACTGGAGTCTCAACGGGGGACCCCGCCCCTTCCTCCTTTGCCGGAGGAGGAGGCGGGTAACCCCTGAGCGGGCTTGAAAGGCTCAGAACCAGCCCATCGCGACCAGCTGGCCCAACGACCACATCAGCCGAGGACTCGCCCTCAAGGCGATCTTAAAGACGTCCACCAGGTTCAGCCGGGGCCGATCGTGGAGCTGATCGGCCAGCTCGTTGAAGAACTCGTCGGGATACTCGATGACCTCCTCGACGATCTGTTTGAGCGGCTTGAAGGCACGACCCACCTCCTTGTGCCAGCGCCGATCGTACTCCTTGAGCGCCTCGGCGGAGACGTCGCCGTTGCGAAGCGCTTTTGCGGCAACCTGGGCGGCGATCTGGCCGGCGATCATGGCGTTGGCAATCCCCCCGCCGGTCATCGGATCGGCTTGGTGGGCCGCATCGCCGACCACCATGAGGCCGGACTTGGAGATTGGGCGGGTTTTGCCATCGATCGGAATACCTCCTACTACCATGCTGACAATCGAGGCGTCTGGAAAGTGTTTGGCCATGAACCGGTTGAGCACGTCCAGAGCTGTTTCGCCCGTCTTAATCGTGTGCAGCGGGGTAATCCCCAGCCCGATGTTGGCCAGGTTCTCCCGCTTGGGGAAGACCCAGGCGTACCCGCCGGGGGCGTATGCCCGTCCGACGTAGAACCAGCAGGCGTCCGGCTCCTCTAAGCGAATGCCGCTAACCAGATACTGGGCCGCGACGTCCATCTCTGCGAGTTTGACCATCGTATTCAGCCCAGCCCATCGGGCGACTTGAGACTCGACCCCATCGGCAGCGATGACGATCTGGGCGTGAATTCGGTGCTCCTGCCCCATCGCGTTGACTGTTACGCCGGTGACCGTCTCGCCCTCCTGCAGGACGCCGGTGACCCGCGCCTTACACCGGACGGTTGCTCCCTTTTCGGCGGCCAGCTCTGCTAAGCGCCGGTCGAAGATCTTTCGTTCCAAGATCAGTCCCTCGCCGGGCGCCTCCAGGCGAATGTACTTCCCGTTGGGCGCATAGATGCGGCAGCTGTTGATCACCTGCGCCACCCATTTGGGGTCCGGCTCAATGAAACGCCGGAGCACCTGGGTGCCGATCCCTTCGGCACAGCGGACCGGCGCGCCGATCTCCTGGCGCTTCTCCAACAGGAGGACGTCCAGCCCCAGCTCGGCAGCGAACCGAGCGGCCGTTGACCCGCCCGGCCCGGCTCCTACGACCACCACGTCATATGCGCTTTTCACGACGAGCGCCTCCTTTTGGCTCCTCAACAAACGTCAACGCGCGCACCGGACATCCGTACGTGCAGATTTTGCAGTCGGTGCAGCCGTCGTTATCGATGAACAGCTTGGTGTCCACCAGATGGATGACGTTCTCCGGGCAGGTGCCCACGCAGGCACCACAGTAGTCGCACCGGTCGTAGTCGATCAGAATCATCGAGGCGTCCCTGTCTACCCCACCAGGATTGCGATCAGTCCGAGGATCATGCTTCGTTTGAGCCACCGCTGGGCGCTTCCGGCCACAGCGGGTTCGGGGCGGCGAACGGTCTGGAAGAGCGCCACGGCGACGATCAGGTCTACACCTAGGACCACGGCGATCAGATAACGCACGCCAAATCCCCTCCATTGTAGGAGAAAAGGGACGATCGTGAAAAGGATTCCCAGGGCTCCAACCGCTGCGGCGATGCTGACGGCACGGCGTTCCCCCCAAACGACCGCGGCGGTTCGCGCCCCCCCGATCCGATCGCCGGCGACGTCCTCGACGTCTTTGAGAAGCTCGCGGACCAGCGAGAAGAAGAAGATGAAAAGCGCCGGAGCACCCGCCTTGCCGGGGGCACGGACGGCAATTCCCCCGGCTAGATAAGCCCCCGCACTCAGCAGGGCGACGAGCAGGTTTCCCCAAAGGGGGGTTCCTTTCAAGCGCCAAGCGTAAAGGATCAGCAGAAGCACCGCCCCGACGGCCAACCCACCGGCGGCCAGGTCCACCAAAGCGGCTAGAGCGATTCCGATCAGGCCCATGACCGCTGCAAAAAGGCCCGCCTCAACCGGGCGAAGCCGCCCTGAAGGCAGCGGCCGCTCCGGACGGTTGATCCGGTCAATCTCCAGGTCGCGGAGATCGTTCAGCGCGTTTCCGGCGGCCAAGACCGCCGCCGTCGCCACGGCACCAGCCGCCGTTCGCAAAAGGTCGTCCGGGACTACAGCGCGCCCGACGGCCTTGAGGGCCAGAACCGACCCGGAGATGACACCGAACATTGCAATCAGGGCGTTTGCTGGTCGGCTGAGAGCTAGGAATGCTCCGGCCTTCTGAAAGAGCCTCATCGTTTGTCAAACCAGATCGGATTGGTCAAGGCGTAGGTCGTGCGCCCTTCCCGCTCTGCGATCGCCTCGACCCGAACGTACGCCGGCCGCTCCCGAACGGTCAGCGCGACGCGAAACTCCGCCGAGTACCCCAACCGTCGTCCTAAGACCGTTTCGCGCTCCTCTTGGGCGCCGATCCGCGCCGCATATAGGGTCACCCGTCGGAGCGGTCCAAACTCGGAGCTGGATCGCGCGTGAACGATCAGAGTTCCGCTCTCCTCCTGAACCGCCGAACCCATCGGGTACTGGCGCCGTTCGGTGTGAAGCTCGATGCAGGCGATCGGGCCGTTGGAGAGCACCGCGCGCCCCTCTCGCAGAGCGCTATAAAGCTCTGCCTCCGTTCCGTTGGGCGTCTCAACGGCGGTGCGCGGCTTGCCGAAAGCTTCGTCGAAGGCCTCACAGACCCGAAGGAACGGGAGTGAGATCGCCCGACTCCGGTTGAAGTCCCCGTGAGCGTCGCTTCCGGCGATGGCTACAGGGCGAAGTCCTTCCCGCAACCCCTGAATCCATGCTGCACGGGCCGCTTGAAAGTGGCCAGGGTGCTCGGTGTTCCAAAACTCCCAACCGGTCAGATGAGGCAGCGAGAGGTCCTCTTGCCCCCAGACGCTTCGGTTCAGCAGCCGGCCCTCCATCCGCCCGATCGCCGTGAAGGGATGTGAGGCGAAGGCCAGTCCCCCCGCTGCGTGGACCTCCTCCACCAACTCTGCGAGCCAACTGTCCGGCCGATGGTCAATCAACTTTCGACCGTAGAGGCTGTCGCCGGAGCCGGGAAGCCGACGCTCAAGGGCGTAAACCAGCAGGTGCAGATTGGTCCCCTTGGCCGAGCCGCAGGAGACCTCTTGCGCTCGAATCAACCGAACGCCGGGGACGGACCGGTTTGCCTCTTCGATCTCCTGACCCAACCGTTCCCATCGGTCTTGTGTCTCCAAGGGATCGGCTAGGTCGCTAGGCATCGCCAGATCAAAGGAATGATCGGTGATCAGGACCCACCGGAGCCCTAACGCTTGAGCCATCTGGGCTAAAAGGAGCGGTGGCGCTCCAAACTCCACCTGGTTGGAGGTCTGCCAGGAATGGCAATGTGTCTCTGCATAACTCCATCCTGGAAAGGTGGGCAGCGGCTCTGAAGCCACAAACACCCGGAGCGGCGCGTCCGAGAAGGTCGGATGGCTCGTCGGGCCGAACCGGTGGCGCCTGTTCCCAATCGTTGCCTCACAGGCCACCCGGATGAAGATGGGTTCGTCCAGTAGCTCCTCCGGCAGCGGAAGCCAGAAGGTCTGGAAGAAGAACGGCTCGTGAAGCGTTCTCCGATCGCGGAAAAAACGCCTCGATCTCCTCCTTCCAGAGCCGTTCCGTTTCGCCCTTGATCTTTTTGCCGCCAGAGCGAAGAAGCCGAAATTGGACCGACTCGATCCGAACGGGAAACCGATCAGCGTCCTTGACAAGCACGGCCAGCGGGAGCGGTTGGCCGTGCTCCACCCGCCAAGGGGCGTCCCAATAGATCTCAGGTCGCCGTCGGAACAGCAGACTCAGGCCGGGAAGAAAGCGGTAGTGCCACTCCGCGTAAGCCTGGGCCGATCTCCGGCTCCAAAGCGTTCCGATCAGGAGGATGACGAGGAAGAATAACCACTTCATCGGTTCACTGGGTGATATCGTTCGTTCTTCCAGCTCACCTGGTTTCGGCTCAGGCTGCTAACGCCCAGCACTGTTGTATAAAGGAGGTGATAGAGCCAGTAGACCGGGAGCAGCCGGAGCAGGTCGGTCCGGCGTACGCTGGCCGTCGCTCGCCAGGCGACCAGGCCGTCGCCGAAAGCCTTGACCGCGCTTAAAAGGAGAAAACGGCTTCCAAACCTGAGAGGTTGTCAGCGCCAGGAGCGCCAACACCCATAGGCCTAAATGGTAACCAAAGATGGCCCGGAGAAACCCCATCGCGGGAACGCGGGCGGCTCGTCCCCCCAGCAGCCACCGACGCCGCTGCTGAAGCAGCGCCTTGAGATGGGGTGCCGGTTCCGTCCAGAGGAGTGCCTCCGGGTCCAGGACGGAGCGAATCTTCCAGCGAGTCCGGCGACGTACAGCCTGAAGCAGGGCCGTGTCCTCTGTCAACGTGTATCCTAGTGCCGGGTAGCCGCCGATCTCCTCGAGCGTTTTTCGACGGACCGCCAGGTTGTGCCCGCTGCAGGCCGAAGGGAATCCCCAAACGACTGCTGCCGCCGCGGAACCGACCAACGTTAGCATCTCCAACGACTGCAAACGGGTCCAAAGAGACCGCTTCGTTCGATCCATCACCGAAGGGCCGAAGACCAGACCGGCTTCTGAGCCTAACCGGGTCACCATCGCCCGCGCCCATCGGGGCGGGGCGCCGCCGTCGGCATCCGTCATCAGGAGCACCTCTCCTCGTGCCGCCTGAACGCCCCGGTGTAACGCCTGATGCTTGCCGGTCCAGCCCTCCGAAAGGGCGGTGATCGCCACGACTCGAAGGCGTGGATCCTCCTGAGCGATCCGCTCGGCGATCTCCCCGGTGCGGTCTGTCGAGCGATCGTTGATCAGGATCACTTCGTAACGGTCGGAGGGATAGTCCTGGCTCAACAGCGAGCGAAGGCACCGTTCCAAGTTTTCTTCTTCGTTTCGGGCTGCAACCAGCACCGAGACGAAGGGGGGAGGACCCTCTTCTCTCCGTCTCTGACGGCGGCTGAGCTCAATTCCGACCGCGACGCCGAGGCTCATCAGCAGATAGAACCCCGCCGCTGTCCATGCGATTCCGTTCAGCACCTCCCACATGGTGTGGATCCTTCCCGTTACGGGTAGCGGAGCCCGAGCCGCCGGCGGTAGTACCCACCGTACCCAGAAGATAACTAAGGCCGTCCAGAGGAGAAGGGGAGGGTAGCCCCAGCCGGTGACGAACAGCAGCGCTAGGATGCCCAACTGAGTCCGGCGGACCAACAGGGGATCGTCCCTCTCTTGCCAGAGCGTTCGGAGACCCGGCGCGTAGAGCAGTAGCGCTGTTGTTGCGGCGAGCGTTGCTCTCCAGTTTTCCCCTAGCAGGCCTAGAAGGGCCGCTCCTCCGTAGCAGCTCCAGCCCAGAAGGCCTGTCCACCGTGGGCCGAGCACGACGCCGGTCGTCCGGCAGCCGGCGAGCCGGTCCCCCTCCCGGTCTGGGATCGTCGTGAAGAGAAACGTCCCTCCGACGCAAAATGCATAAGGCAACGACTCCCACAGCGCCAGGATCGAAACCGGTCGGGCGGTAGTCCACCCCAGGAGGAAGGAGACGACTCCGTAGCCAATTGCATTGGCGAGCAGATCCCAGCCGGCGCGGGCTTTCAGTCGGATCGGTGGGAGCGAATAGATCGCCCCCAGCAGCACAGAGAGCCCTAGCAGAACGAGGGCCGGAAGGCTCGGCGGGACCGCCAACAGAAGCCCGCCGGCCAAGGTCAGGCAGATCGCCATGGCCCAAAAGGCAAAACTCCGCCCGACGTAGCCGTCGGCCAGGAGGAACAGCTTTCGATTGATCGCGTCGGTCTTCAGGTCGGTGAGCTGGTTCAGGACGTACGCCGCTCCGGCCATCAAGGTGTGCGCCCCACACCAGGCCCAGAAGCGAGCGTTCAGCCCCCAGGTTTCCGGTTCGGGCCACCCGCTCAGCGGTCGTTCTTCTGCGTGGAGCCGGCCCAAAAGCTGCATGATCCATAAAGGCAGCAGGAGGGTCGGACGGAGCAATGCGATTCCATCCCAGAGGCTCCACAGACGCTTAGTGCCGGAAGAGTCGGCCAGCATAACTGCACCGGTTGATCCATCGGGCCTCAAGCAGCAGCCGTCGGCGGGTTCGGTCGCCGAGTTGGCCCAGTTTGCCGCCCAGACGTCGCCGTCCGTCCATTCGGTAGATGCCCACCCGCGGGAGGGAGAACCGGTTCTCAGGGGTTGCCGGCAGGAACGGGTCCATCGTAAAGGCGACCTCAAAGCCGGCCTGAGCGACCGTCGCCGCTACCTCCGGGCTCCAGTCCCCATACGGATAGGCGAAAGCCCGAACCGAAACGCCCAGTCGCTCCTCGAGCAGCACCTTGGAGCGGTAGACCTCCCGACGAACTCGACTGGAGGAGCTGTGGGCCAAAAAGGGGTGGGTCACGCTGTGCGCCCCGATCTCAACCCCTTCGGCCGCGAGGTGTTGGAGCTCCTTCCAGGTCAGATGGCGCGTCCTGAACGGCGCTGGGTCCCAACGATTGGAACGTCCGAGAAACCCGACCACTGGGAAGAGCACCGGACGTGCTCCCCACCGTCGGAGGACCGGCCAGGCGTGTTCCAAGAAGTCCGCCGTCCCATCGTCAAAGGTGAGCAGTACCGTTCGTTCCGAGGAAGAGGGCCGGATCAGCTCGGCCAGAACCTCGTCAAGCGTGCCCAAGCGGTAGCCCCAGTCCTCCAGAGCGTCGAGATGGTCTTCCAGTTGAGAGGGAGTCACGTGGGAGATTCCGATCCCCCTTCGCGCGCCAACCCGATGGTAAGCCAGGACGATCGGGACCATCTTTCGTCTGGCGACGCGGGCTATTCCTCCGCCCTTTGGATTGCCTCCTCAAGCTCGGCGAGCTTCCGGCGCAGCTCGCGCACCTGCTCGTAAAGCTCCGGTAGACGGCGTTGGAGCGCCTGCTGTCTCAGGTCCTCCTTGTGATCTATTGCGGGAAATCCGGAGTAGTAGGAATCGGGGGGCACGTCCTTGGTGACGCCCGACTTAGCGAGGATGACCGAGTTGCGCCCGATCCGCAGGTGTCCGGCAGTGCCGACCTGTCCGGCCAGCGTGACGTTGTCCTCGATGATCGTGCTGCCAGCGATGCCGACCAGCGCGACGATCAGGGCGTTCTCGCCGATCTGGACGTTGTGGGCTACCTGCACCAGGTTATCAATCTTGGTGCCTCGCCCGATAATCGTGGCGCCGTTGGTCATCGTAGCACGGTCCACGCAGGTATTGGCGCCGATCTCCACGTCGTCGCCGATGATGACCGTTCCGATCTGGGGAATCTTACGGTGGCCGTTGCTGACCTTAGCAAAGCCGAACCCGTCGCTGCCGATCACCGCTCCGCTGTGGATGATCACCCGATCGCCGATGGTGACCTCCTCGCGGATGGTCACGTTGGGATAGATCAGACAGTCGGAGCCGATCCGGGTGTCGTCGCCGATGTAGACCAACGGCCCGATGACCGTCCGATCGCCGATGACCACGTTGTCGCCGATCACCGCGTGAGCCTGGATGGAAACGTTCTCGCCGATCTGGACGTTGTGGCCGATGACGGCCGTTTCCGCGATTCCGATCTGCACCCGTCGTTTGCGGAAAGAAAACAGCTCTAGTGCGTCCACAAAGCTCAGGTACGGATTTTCGACGCGTAGGGCGGCCAGATGAGCGGGAATCCGTTCCGGATCGATGTCTTTTCCGATGATCACCGCAGACGCGCGGGTTTTAGGAAGCTCGCTGAGGTACTTGCGGTTCGCCAGAAAGGTGATGTGCCCCGGCTGCGCCTCCCGGATGCCGGAGACGCCGTAGATTTGAATCGAGCCGTCGCCGTGCAGCTCTGCGTTGAGCAGCTCGGCCAGTTCGGCCAGCGTTCGGGCCGATTCTGTTCCGTGTAAGGATGACCACATAGAATTGCCCATCTTCAACAGCTTATTGGGACCCTGCAGGCTGTGTCTCCGGGGCCGATTGGGGAGCGCTCTTGGCCCGTTCGTTCAGCATGCGGATTACCTCGTCGGTCAGGTCCATCGTTGGCCGGTGGTACAGGACGATATACTGCTTTTCCAGGATGAGGTCGTAGCCGTCTCGCTGGCCGATCTGGTGGATGATCTCCCGAATCTCCTGGAGCAGCGGTTCACTCAGTTCGTCGTACCGCTCCTGGAGCGCCTGTTGGCCCTCTCGGAGCAGCCGGTCCAGTTCCTGCTGCTTGGCGAGGATGTCCCGCTCCATCTGATGGAGTTGGCTTTCATCCTCGATGAAGAGCCGTTGCTTGATCAGCCGCTCCTGGAGGGATTGGATCTCCTTTTGCAGCGCCTGGGCCTGCTCGTCCAGGCGCTGACTGGCCCGCTGGAGCTCCTGGGTCGCCTGCTTTGCCTTCTCGTACTCGTCGAAGACCCCGCTGCGTGTCCACCACGGCGATCCGCCGAATTTCCGGCGCCGGTTGCTGCGTCCCGACGCGGGTGGAGAGCCAGAACGTCCCCAGCGCCACCAAAAGGGCTGCCGTCCAGAGAGCTGTCCGTTTCTTTCCCATCGAGTCAAGTCCCCTGTGCGTGCGAACCGAACCTATGGTAACTACCGGACCGGAAGCGGGACAAGTCTAGCCTTAAACTCGACCGCCTCTTGAACCTTCCCGACGCGCTTCAAAACGATGGCCCCATCGAAAAGTGGAGGCGCGGTCCAAAGCTTCGCCGCTCGATCGTCCCTGTGGAGGTGTTGTAAACGGGCAACGCCCGAAGCGGCACCCCCCACTCAAGGCGGAGCAGGAATCCAGCGACGATCTCCAGCCGCACCCCGATCCCCACGCTTACCATCGGGTCAAACGCTTTCAGCGGGTTGGGGGTTCCTTCGTTCCACACCTGCCCCGCATCCAAGAAGACCAGCCCCCGAACCATCGAGTGGATCGGAAACCGGTACTCCGCGTTCAAGTAGAACATCTTGTTTCCCCCGATTGTCGGCGGAACAGGAAGGTCGACCTCCTTGATCCGCTTGGTTCCAGCTTGATACGGGAGGATGCTGTAGTCCGGGTAGCCCCGAACTGTGTCGATGCCTCCCAGCCAGAACCGCTCATAAAAGAGATAAATCGGGTTTACTCCGCTTCGGTCCTGCAGGTAGCTGGCCCGCAGGTGGAGCGCGAGGATGAACTTCCAGAAGGAGGGATAGAACCGACTCGACTCGACGGTGAACTTTCGGAAGGCGTTCCGTCCGCCTAGCAGACCGCCGGAGTGCTCAAAGGAGATCAGGTCCTCTCCCCCGCCGATCGGGTCGAACAGGCTGGTCCGATAGCGGCGGGTGTCTCGCGTCAGGCCCAGCGTCACGCTGCGCGTCTCTCGCGACCCAAGCGAAGTGCTCGCCTGATCCGCCCCATCTTGAAGAGGGATGTAGGTTGCCTGAACCGTCTCGTCCCGAATCGTCGTGAAGACTCGCATATTCCGCGTGATCGGGGTGCTCAGCGTCAACGAGGCCCCTTGCCGAAAGTCTTGGTAGGAGTCATCCGCCGTCACCGCCCCTTGGTAGGCATAGAGGTTACCGTCGCTGGTTGATGCTGTAGACCGAAGCGCTCAGCGAGGTGGGCGTTCCGAACACCCACGGCGAGGCGAAGCTGATCTGGCCCACCCGTCGGGAGCGCTGACCGATCTCTCCGTGGACGTTCAGCCGATAGGCCCGTCCTAAGAAATTCGCGTCGCCGATCTCGGCCACCCCGAACAGTCCACTCTCCGAACCGTACCCGCCTCCAATGGTGAACAACCCCGTCCGGACGTTCTCCCGAATCACGACGACCAGGTCGTGCACGTTCTCCTGATCGGTCGGCACCGGATGAAACTCGATCCCTTGGATAAAAGTACCTAGCTGAATGATCTCCTGACGCGCCCGCATCAAGTTAGAAGCCTTCATCGGGGCACCCGGCTTGATGTCGAACCGCTCCAGCTCCCGCCGGACAACGTACTCCTTGGTTTTTTGGAGCCCCCTCGATCCGCACCTCCCCGATGTGGATCGTGCTGCCCTCCCGGATGTGCAGTCGGGCGCGGACCGTCTCGCTCGCCGTGTCCTGATCC
>BPJZ01000010.1 GCA_026004875.1 Candidatus Poribacteria bacterium
CGATCTTGGTCGGCACCTGGTCGTTGGGGACGCCTCCTCAATCCCGATTGGGCGACGGAGGAGCCCGGGTGCTCTATTCCGTCTGCGATGGTATCGACACCGGCGGCTGGCGGGCCGTCTTTCGACCGATCGAGGAGGCCTATCACGTCTGGATCACCTATGGCACCCGTCCGATTCGCAATCCAGCAAGCGGCCGCGTGGAGGAGGTTGAAGTGCTTCTCATCGAAGCCTCGATGATCCATCCGGCGCGGCTGGCCTACTACAAAGGCACCATCTACCAACGCTTTGGGATTCCCTCTGGGAACTACGAGCATATCGGCGACTATGAACACTGGTTCCGAATCGCCGAGCCGGCCTACGAAGCGGTTCTCGCCCTGGCGGGGGATTCGGATGAAATCTACCTCCTCTCCCATGAGTACATGGGGATGTCCACAGCGCTGAAGGCGATCCTCGAGGGGGAGCCGAACGTTTACACAATTTTTTATGCCCACGAGGTGGCGACCGTTCGCCCGCTGGTCGAGAACCATCCGGGCCACGACACCCGATTTTACAACGCGATGTGGCAGGCCCAGGCCCAAGGACGCTATTTGGAGGAGGTCTTCGGGAGCCAGTGGGGACAGTACAAGCACGCGCTGGTTAGTCGGGCCTTTCACTGCGATCAAATCTTTGCCGTTGGCGATCAGGTGGTGGAGGAGCTCCGCTTCCTGGGACCGGAGTTTGAGCGCGCCCCGATCCGGCTGGTGTACAACGGCATTCCCGCAACCGAGATCACGCTTGAGGAGAAGCGGGCCTCCAAGCGGAGGTTACAGCAGTACTGTCCAGAACCTCCTGGGCTTTTGGCCGGACTACGTCTTCACACACGTCACGCGGTTGGTCATCAGCAAGGCGCTCTGGCGGGACATTCGCGTTCTGGAGCACCTGGACGCCCGTTTGGCCCACGCTGGGAAGACGGCGGTCTTTTTCGTGCTCTCCTCGGAGATCGGCGGAGGGCGCCCGCCGGAGGCGATCCGTCGGATCGAGGCCGAGTACGGCTGGCCGGTGCACCACCGGGAAGGGTACCCCGATCTGGTCGGGAACGAGATCGGCTTTTATCAGACGGTGGCGGCGTTCAACGGCCGAGCGCGAGCGATCCAGGTGGTGTTTGTCAAACCAGTTTGGCTGGTCCCCGCGAGCGGTGCGGCGAGCGAATGCCCGCCGAGATGGAGTTTATGGACATCCGGAGGGGCTCCGACGCGGAGTTTGGTCAATCTATCTACGAGCCGTTTGGGATCGCCCAACTGGAGCCGCTGGGCTTTGGCGGCATCTGTGTCCCGTCCAACATCTGCGGCTGCGTAGGGTTCCTGGCTCGTACGGTGAACTTGGAGGAGTTCCCCAACGCGATCGTCGCCGACTATACGACGCTCGGGGGCGGTTACATGGGGGTCGAGGCGGTCCTTCAGATCGGCTGGGCCGAACGGGACGCGATCGAGCGGAGAAACTCCGTCGAGGTGGCTGCCCAACTTTTCGAGCGACTCCCAAAGGACGAGGCGGAAGAGGCCGCCCGGCTCCGAGAGGGCTTCAAGGCCGCCGCTCAGATGGGTTGGGACGTAGTCGTTCGGGACTACTTCTTGCCTGGGCTCCGCGCGGCCAAGCAACGTCGGGAGGAGCGCTCCTGAGGGCTATTCCATTCCCAGGCGACTGAGATAGCCCTTTTCCTGAACAATTCGGAACATCCAGGCGAAAAAGGCCGCGCCGAAAGCTAAATAGATCAGGTCCAGGAGGAACGCCGTCGCCAGGAGCCGACCTTCGACGGCGCCGGTGGTCAAGGCCGCCCGCATCCCCTCAAAGACATAGGTCGAGGGCAGAAGTCGGGAAAACACCTGCGCACCGGCAGGGAGCGCCTCAAGAGGATAAAAGACCGCCGAAAACGGTTGAAGGAGAAACGGCACCCCCCAAACGAGCGCCTCTGCCGCCTGTCCGTAGCGGAGAATAATCGCCATCGTCACCATGCCGACCGCCCACCCAAACAACAGCAGGCAGGCAACAAAAGGCACCAACGCCAACCCCATCGTCCAGATGTTAAAGGCATAAAAGAGGTAGGCCAACGACCCTAATACGGCCAACGTCAGCGTCGCCTTGATGATCCCCATCAGCGAAGTGGCCAGAAGGTACTCCCCCATGCTCAGCGGGGAGAGGAAGACGTTCAGAACGTTTCGAACCCAAATCTCCTCGTGCAACGAAAGAGTGATCGCCTGCTGGGAGCGATAGAGGATGTCCCAGAAGATGACTCCTCCCAGGAGCCACCCGACCCCAAGGGGGATCTCATGTTCCTGAAGATATCGGGTCAAAAACCCCCAAACGAGCAGGTCCATCACCGGCCAGAAGAAGACTTCTCCGGCACGGGCGAGGCTCCGACGATACAAGAAGAGGTGGCGCACAACGATCGCCGCGACTCGAAGGCCCACCGCTTCAGTCCTCCTCGGGTTGCTGAGTGTCCACCAGGACGCCGCCGCGCGCGATTCGGATGAAGACGTCTTCCAGGGATCGGCTTCGGGCGCGTCGGATCACCTCCTTAGGGGTACCGCTGGCGATCACCTTTCCTCTGGAGAGGAAGAGCAGCCGATCGCAGACCAGCTCCACTTCACGCATGTTGTGAGAGGTGTAGACCATCGTTACGCCCCGTTCTTTTTGGATGTGGAGGAGCGTTGAGCGGACCTTTTCGGCGATGTCCGGGTCCAGACTGGCGGTCGGCTCGTCCAGGAATAGCACTTCAGGATCGTTCAGGAAGGCCTTACAGAGGTTGACCCGCGTCTGCTGACCGGAGGAGAGGGCGCCGGTGATCTGGTGGAGCACCTGAGGGATTTCGAACAGTTCTAAGAGGGCCTCGATGCGCTTTCGGGGGCGTCGGATTCCGTATAACCAGGCGAAGACAGTTAGGTTCTCAAGGACGGTAAGGTTGCTGGGCAGGGCGACGTAGGCCGAGGAGAAGTTCACCCGTTGGAGGATCTCCCGCCGGTGGCGCCGGATATCCATTCCAAGGATGCGGACCGTTCCGGCGGTCGGGGTGGTCAGGCCCAACATCATCTGGATCGTCGTGGTCTTTCCGGCGCCGTTGGGGCCGAGGAGGCCTAGAATCTCCCCCCGTTGGACAGAGAAGCTCAGGTTGTCCACGGCGACCAGGTCTCCAAAGCGCTTGGTCAGCCCTTCCACCTGAATCACGGTCGCATCGGACATGGGATCACCTCCGGGGAGAAGGGGCGCTTTTCGAATTGTAGGCACAACGCAGCAAGGTCTTCAAGATGGGCCCTGGAACAGCGGTAAAGGCTTCTTCTAGCCTTGGCTTGACGGCCCCGGAGGGAGACGGTTAGCGTTAAGGCGGAGCCGCAACGGTCTATCCCAAGGAGCCTGTGCCGTGAAGAAGCACCGTCTTTACACCCCAGGGCCGACGCCGATTCCTCCGGAAGCTCAGGCGGCGATGGCCCAGCCGATCGACTATCACCGCGCGGAGCCGTTTATGAACCTTCTTCGGGAGGTTTCAGGCCGACCTTCGGTATGTCCTGAGCACCCGCTCGCCGATAGCCGTATTGGCCTCTACCGGCACCGGAGCGATGGAATGCGCGGTGGTCAACTGCTTCTCACCGGGGGATCGGGTACTGGCCATCCAGAGCGGTAAGTTTGGCGAACCGATGGGTCGAGATCGCTCGGGCTTTTGGGCTGGAGACCGTCGTCCTGGAGCTGGAATGGGGGGCAGAGTGTGGACCCCTCGGAGGTGGAACGGCTGCTCCAGAAACACCCCCGACACCAAGGGGGGTGCTGGCGACACTCTGCGAGACCTCGACCGGTGCGCTTCACGATATTGAGGCTCTCGCCCCAGATCACTCGGAGCTCTGAAGCCCTCTTAATCGTGGACGCGGTGAGCGCCCTGGGCGCCGACCGCCTGTACATGGACGCCTGGGGGGTGGACGTGGTGGTCTCCTGCTCTCAGAAGGGGCTGATGACGCCGCCGGGATTAGGGCTGTGCGCCGTTGGCCCGCGCGCGCTGGAGCGGATGCTGACCGCTCGACTGCCGAAGTACTATTGGGACCTTCGCCGGTACCTGGACAGTTTAGAGAAGGACACCACCCCATTTACGCCGGCGGTTTCTCTGTGGTACGGCCTTCGGGAGGCGCTTCGGGCGGTGCGACGAGAAGGGATCGAGGCGGTCTTTGCTCGACACGCGCGGTTGGCCGCGGCGACCCGCGTCGCCGTCAAAGAGCTGGGACTAGGGCTGTTCCCGCAGCATCCGGCGAACACTCTGACGGCGATTCGCCTGCCGGCGGAGGTGGACGGGAAGCGACTGGTTCGACACCTGCGGGGAGCGGTACGGGATGGTCTTTGCGGGCGGGCAGGCCCACCTAGCCCGGACGAATCGTCCGGATCGCTCATCTAGGATGGATGGACGACTTCGACGCACTGGCCGCCGTTGCAGCGCTGGAGCGAGGGCTTTTTGATCTGGGTTATCCGGTGCGCATCGGGGCTGGGGTTTCTGCTGCCCAGACGGTGCTCGCCCAAAGTGGGGTGGAATCGGCTTTGGGTGGAGGTTGAGGGTGGATCGTTCGGCGTGGGCGCTCATTCTCAGCGCTCTGGCCCTTTTGCTTTCTCTGCTCCACTGGGCGCTGGACTGGTGGAGCGAGGGATCCCTGGGACGTCGGCGGCGGAGCCGCCACCGCCGGCCGGTGCTGGAGGCGGAGTTTCTCGCAGAGGGGACCAACTGTTTTGTCTTTCGCGGGGGTTCGACGTTGGTGTTCGTCTCGTTCCGGGTTTACAACCGGAGCGAGCAGCGAGCGGCGACGGTGGCCAGCGTTCGGGCGCAGCTCCGGAGTCGGCGACAGTGGCACGATCTGGAAGTCTACCCGACGGAGCACGCGGCCATCTTCGGGAGCTTGGTTCGCAACGCGCTCCCGGTGAACCTCAAACCCGGCGCGTATGAAGATTTTTATGAGGTCTATCAACTCCCCCATCTGTTGGACCGGACGACGGCCCGCGTCCGCGTTCGGGTAGTGGACTACTCCGGGGCCGAGGCGCGGGCGGAGGACACCATCACCCACCGGCTTGACGACCGAGCGCCGCTGGACATCCTTTTCCAGACGCTTGAGATACGCTCCGCCGACGACTACGCCCAGTGAACCATCCCGAGGGCCATCGGGTCGTCCAGGTCGGGATGGACGGGGAAGATCCGCGCCGTCACGCCGACGTGGCCGCTGAAGGTCGAGGTGAACTCTCCGACGAAGACGGCCCGTCCCTCTTGGCTTTGTGCGGGGTCGAACTTCAGAGTGGTATAGGTCACCTCCTCAAGCGGTGCAGCAACTTCGGTGGGGCTCATCCGCCCGACGGCGATCTGAACGGTTACCTCTTCGGGTGAGAGTCCTGCCAGGTCCACGACCACGCGGGCCGGGAATGGGGGGTTCCAGCAACGACTACCTCTCCGGCTTGGACCTCCACCTGCTGGATGGCGACGCGCTCCCAGGCGGCGCGGACGCGCTCCCGCCAGGCGCCCAGTTCGCGGGCGCGCTGCCAGCCGTTTTCGGCCAATCGGGCCCGGCGCTGAGCAACAGGGAGGTACGCCTGCTCCAGGTAGTCGATCAACCATGCGATGGGTGTTGAACTGAGGCGCAAGGAATCGGATCGAATGCTTCATCCGTTCCACCCAGGCGCGGGGGACACCATCGGGTCCGCGTTGATAGAACATCGGGACCACCTCCCGTTCCAGGAGGGCGTAGAGGGCGTTGGCGTCCAGGCGGTCGGCCTCCGGCTCTGGGAGGGAGTCGGTTTGGCGTCCGTCGCCGATCGCCCATCCGATGGGAATGCCGGCGCGTCGAGCTTCGCGATAGGCTTCATCCCACCAGCCGTCCAGGACGCTTAGGTTGAGGACGCCGTTGAGGGCGGCCTTCATGCCGCTGGTGCCGCTGGCTTCGTTGGGGCGGCGAGGGGTGTTCAACCACACATCACAGCCGGCGACCAGCAGCTGCGCCAAGTAGATGTCGTAGTTTTCCAGGAAGACAATTCGTTTGCGAAGCGGCTCCTGACGGGCAAACTGGACCAGCCGCTGGATCAGTTGTTTCCCCGCGTCGTCGGCGGGATGGGCCTTTCCGGCGACGATCAGCTGAACCGGCCGATCGGGATCGGTGAGGATCCGGGTTAGCCGATCCGGATCGGTCAGCAGCAGCAGGAGCCGTTTGTACGGAGCGGCGCGGCGGGCGAACCCGATCGTGAGCGCTTCGGTGTCCAAGACCTCAGAAGCGGCCTGCAGTTCGGCAGGGTCGGCGTGGGCCCGATGGAGCTTTGTCGGACGAGGCGGCGACGGGTGGCGTTGAACCAGGTGCTCCCGCGCGCGCTCGTGCGCCTTCCACAGCTCCGAGGCGGGGATATTGTCAATTCGCTCCCAGGCTTCGGGGCGATGGGGCTCTTCACGCCAGCGCAGGCCTAGGTACGAGTCGTACAGCTCCGCCATCTCGACGGCGACCCAGGTGGAGACGTGGACACCGTTGGTGATGTGCCGGATGGGAACCTCCTCCTCGGGGACCTCCCCATAAGCGGACTGCCAGAGGCCGCGGGAGACGTGGCCGTGCAGCTCGCTGACGCCGTTGGCGTAGGTAGAGGTGCGCAGGGCAAAGATCGTGCTGCCAAAGCCCCCTTCTCCAGGGCGGACCTGCCCCAGTGCCAACAGCTCCTTGGTTGAAAGCCCCATCTCCTCCATATAGGGGGCGAAGGTGGTACTCCAGCAGGTCGGTCGCATAGATTTTGTTCCCTGCCGGAACGGGCGTGTGGGTCGTGAAGACGTTACTGCCGCGCACCGCCTCCAAAGCTGCAGAGAGAGGAAGCCCCTCGTCGACGACTAGCTGCCGAATGCGCTCGATCGAAAGGAAGGCGGCGTGGCCCCTCGTTCATGTGATAGACTTCGGGCTCCATACCCATTGCGCGCAAGGCGCGGGACGCCTCCGATTCCCAAGACGATCTCTTGAGAGAGCCGATGGTGATCGTCGCCGCCGTAAAGCCGATCGGTGATCGAGCGCAGATGCGGGGGGTTCTCGGGGATGTTGGTGTCCAGAAGGAAGAGGGGCACGATTCCCACCTCCACCCTCCAGACGGCGGCACGGGTGCGCTCTCCGCCGACCAGCACCTCCACCAGGAGCGGGGAGCCGTCCTCCTGGACGACCTGTCGCATCGGGAGGATCGCTGGGTCGTTGAAGGGGTACCCTTCGATCTGCCAGCCGTCCAGGGAGAGCCGTTGTTGGAAGTATCCTCGGTGGGTAGAACAGCCCGACCCCAACCAGCGGGATCCCCAGATCGCTGGCCGTCTTCAGGTGGTCTCCAGCCAACACTCCCAAGCCGCCAGAGTAGATCGCAAACCATTCGGCCAGGCCAAATTCTGCACAGAAGTAGGCGACCAAAGGGCGAGTCTGTTGACGGGGATGGGCTCGCTGGAACCAGGTCTGCCGGCTCCGATAGGCTTCAAAGGCGGCCAGTTCCCGCTGAAGACGGAACCGAAGCGCCTCGTCTTGAACGAGCGCGTCGTACTCTGAGGGGGGGATGCGGCTGAGGATGGCGAGGGGGTTGTGATTCGTCTCCGCCCAGAGCTCCGGGTTCAATCCACGGTACAACTCCCGCGCTGAGTGGTTCCAATGCCACCAGAGGTTTCGCGCCAGCGTATCCAGTCCTTGAAGCGGTTCCGGAATGCGCGGCAAACTCCGAAACGAACGGAGCGGACGCTTCACCGACCTCCTCCCTTTCCGTTGAGCGAGTGAGATGGTCTTAGACGTCGCACTTTGCGGAGCTCACCGTTCCTTCTGTCGCGCCGAGTTCTTAGAATGTACAAGAAACTCCCTTCAGAGTCATTCAGGAGGTTTCGGAGATGGGCACACTCAAAGAGTTCTTCGACGAGAACGGGTACGTCAAGGTCGAGGGCGCGATTACCGGCGAGCTGCTCCAGCGGGTCCAGGGGGAGGTAGACGCGATGATCGAGCGCTGTTTGCGCGCCGGACGTCGACTAGAAGCCCATTGGGGCGGCCCCTGGCGGGAAAAGATTCAGGTGGAGGGGGACAAGCAATCGCGAAGCGTGCTCTCCATCCATAAGGTGCACTACCACTCGGCGCTGTTGGCCCAACTAATTTTTCATCCGAACATCGTGGACCCGGTCGCGGAGGTGATCGGCTCGGAGAACGTCCCAGCTCCACCACACCCTGATGCACGCGAAGCCGCCTCAGATCGGCGCTGCCTTTCCGATGCACCAGGACTACGACTACTTTCCCCACCGACTGAACACAATGGTTGCCGCGACGCTGTACTTGGACGACGCGGACCCTTCCAACGGGTGCCTTCACGTGATTCCAGGCAGCCACCGATGGGGCTACATTCCCCACGTTCACGAGGGTTCCCACCATCTGCCGCCGGAGGAGTACCCTTTGGAAATGGGAACGCCGGTGCCGATGCGGGCTGGCGACCTGCTGATTTTCAGCTACCTCACCGTGCACGGCTCGACGCCGAACACTTCGGACCGGTGGCGCCGGATGCTGCTCTTTGAGTACCGTTCGCCGTTGGATTCTCGAGTGACCGATCCAGAAGGAGCCGTCGGAGAAGGGATCATCGTTCGGGGAGTCCATCCGAACCCGGTCCCGCGTGAGGGAGAGCGCTACTAGTGGGAGAAAGGGATCAAAAGCGCATCCGGGTACATCTGTTCATCATCGGCACGGTCCAAGGGGTGGGCTTTCGCCCGTTTCTTTATCGACTCGCGCACCGGTTACGGCCTGGGCGGGTGGGTCTTCAACTCGACCGAAGGGGTGACGGTGGAGGTGGAAGGCCCAGCGGATCGGGTGCAGGCCTTTGTAGAGGCGATTCCAAGGGAGCGACCCCCGCTTGCAGCGATCGACCGGATCGAGCAGCGCGAAGTCCCCGCACTCGGGGAACGAGCGTTTCGAATTCGGTCCAGTCGAGGCGATCCGAGCCGCTTCACGCGGATCTCCCCCGACGTGGCCACCTGTGAAGAGTGTCGGCGCGAGCTGTTCGACCCTCGCGATCGCCGATACCGTTACCCGTTTATCAACTGCACCAACTGTGGCCCTCGTTTTACGATCCTTCGGGATATTCCCTACGACCGGCCAAACACAACGATGGCGGCCTTTCCGATGTGCTCTGAGTGTGAGCGAGAGTACCACGATCCGCTGGACCGGCGGTTTCACGCCCAGCCGAACGCCTGCCCTCGCTGCGGTCCGCACGTGTGGTTTGAGAAGAGCGGTGATTCCGTTCCGCTAGCCGAGCGGGAAGAGGCGATCGCATTGGCCCGTCGCTGGCTAGTCGAAGGGTGCATCTTGGCGATCAAAGGATTGGGAGGGTTCCACTTGGCCTGTGACGCCCGCAACGGGGAGGCGGTAGCCCGGCTGCGCCGCCGGAAACGCCGGAGCGAAAAGCCCTTCGCCGTGATGGTCGCCGACCTGAACTGGGCCCGTCACTTCTGCCACGTTTCCGAAGGGGAGGCACGGGCGCTCTTGGACTACCGACGCCCGATCGTCCTGTTGGACCGGCGCCAGGGGGTTTCCGAACCGATTGCCGAGGAGGTCGCCCCGGGCAACCGAACGCTCGGGCTGTTTCTGCCCTACACGCCGTTGCACGAGCTGTTGTTCGATCCGTCGCAGCCCGACTTTCTGCCGGCGTTGGTGATGACCAGCGGGAACCTTTCGGAGGAGCCGATCGCGATCGGGAACGAAGAGGCCCGACGTCGGCTCGGGCCGTTGGCGGACGGGCTTCTGCTCCACAACCGGGAGATCTGCACCCGCTGCGACGACTCGGTCATTCGCGTAGAACCGGACGGCGCTCCGACGCCGATCCGTCGCTCACGAGGATACGCGCCGGACCCGATCCGGTTTCATCGTCGGCTTCCCTCGGTGCTTGCCGTCGGCGCAGAGCTGAAGAACACGATCTGCTTGACCCGCGAGGAGTACGCCTTTCCCAGCCAGCATATTGGCGACTTGAAGAACGCAGAGGCTTACGGTTTCTTCCGCCACACCATCGACTACTTTCGCCGTCTTTTTCGCATTGATCCGGGGTGGGTCGCTTACGATCTTCATCCGGACTATCTTTCGACCCGCTACGCTTTGGAGGAGTCTGGTCTTCCAGGGATCGGGATCCAGCACCATCACGCTCACATCGTGGCTTTGTTGGCGGAGTATGGTCTTGAGGAGCCGATCTTCGGCGTTTCGTTGGACGGAACCGGATACGGGTTGGACGGCGCCATCTGGGGAGGGGAGTTCTTGATCGCCGATCCGGTGGAGTTCCGGCGCTGGGGGCACCTGAGGTACTTCCCGTTGATCGGAGGGGACCAGGCGGTTCTCGAGCCGCTGCGGGTCGCTTATGCGTTGGCAGAGAGGGCGTTCCCGGATGGCGTGCCGGAAGCGCTCATCCGTCGGATCGGGGAGGAGCGTGCCGCCCTCTTTAAACGGATGATCGTCCGCGGGGTCAACTGTCCGCCGACCTCCAGCATGGGACGGCTGTTCGACGGGATCTCGGCGCTGATCGGCGTCTGCGAGCGAGTCAGCTACGAGGCACAAGCCGCCATCGAGCTGGAGCACCTTGCCGAAGACGTAGACGCCTTGGAGGCCTATCCCTTCTCCTGGGATCAGGAGAGTCCCGCTCAGCTGGACCCTTGCTCGATCGTTCGGGCCGTCTGGGAGGACCTTCAACGAGGGACTCCTCGCGCTCGGATCGCGGGACGGTTTCACGAGACGATCGCCCAAGCCATTTGTCAGGCCTGCCTACGAGCGCGCGAAGAGACAGGGATAAGGACGGTCGGGCTCAGCGGCGGGGTCTTTCAAAACCGGCGACTGCTCCGACGGACCCACGCGCTGCTTGAGGCGGAGGGGTTCCGGGTGCTTCGGCATCACAAAGTTCCCCCAAACGACGGGGGGATTGCACTGGGGCAAGCGTATTCGGCGGCCTTGCAGGTAGAACGCAAGACCGCCGAAACCTGAGCGATTGTCCTTTGTGTTCAGTTGTAAGAATTAGGGGTTGGCCTTTAACCGTCCCCAAACGGTGGCCAGCTTTTCCTTTGGACTGACGTCAAGGCTAGCTTGTAGCCCATTTGCGCTGAACCGTCAGCAACATGCCGGTCATACACCCAACAAGACGCACCAGCATGCACAACCTCCTTTCTCACCGCAAACCGCTTTGCGGCATACTCCGATTTGTGGTAGTCACAGGTCTGTCTCCGCTCCCATGATAGGAGATTTGAACCATACAACACTACTAATCCAAGCTATTAATAACGATCAATCAGGAGTTACCTGATGGTCACGCAACGATTTCGCAACCAAGTCGTTCTGGTCGCTGGAGGGACAGGAGGATTGGGCAAAGCGGTTGTCCGGGCCTTTCTGGAAGAAGGGGCCCAGGTCGCCGCGCTGGCCCGCTCTCAGGAGAAGCTGAACGCCCTAGCCGCCGAGCTGGAGAGCTTCGCCGATCGGCTCGATTGCCGTTCGGTGGACCTGACCCAGGAGGAACCGACTCGATCGGCCGTTCAGGCAGTACACCGGCGCTTTGGTCGGATCGACGGACTGGTCAACGCAGTGGGCGGTTACTTCGGCGGGGTTCCGATCGCAGAGATGACGCTGGAGCAGTGGGATTCGATGCAACGCATCAACGTCCGGACGGTTTTAAACACCGTCCGAGCGACGCTCCCTTATCTCCAGGCAGGAGGGGGAGGGTTTATCGTCAACGTCGGCTCGCGCGCTGGCCTTGGGGGAATCGCCGGAATGGGCGCCTACTGCGCAGCCAAGGCCGCCGTCAAGGTGATCACCGAGGCGCTGGCCGCAGAAATGCTGGATGCGGGCATCCGGGTGAACTGTGTCCTTCCCAGCATCATCGACACCCCGGAGAATCGCCGAGCGATGCCGAAGGCCGACTTCTCCCGATGGGTCCAACCGGAGGAGATCGCCCGGACGATCCTGTTTTTGGCCTCCGGAGAGGCTAGCGCGATCTCCGGCGCTTCGATTCCTGTCTACGGACGGGCCTGAGGGCTTCCCCAGAGCGGGGCGGCCAAAGCCGCCCCTTGAGGAGTCTCGGTCAAAGCCGATTAGGCGGGCCGCTCTGGAACTTTCTGACCGGGGAACGGAGCCCGAATGTCGTACCGTCCGGGGATCTCCACCGGCAGCCGTCGGCTCTCGACCAGCACATCCAAGGGGTTCTCCCGTCGCGTCAGGGGGAACTTCACCACGTCCTGGATCAGGACCGACTCGTAGATGGCCATCAGAATTTCCATCGTGACGGCGGCAACACGGCCTTCGTTTCGGTGGGTTTCAACCTTTCCGTCCAGCCAATCAATAAACTCCTGGAACTGGTTTGTGCCGACCGGGGGTGGAGTGATCGTCTGCCAACCGTTTGTTTTCGAGTTGAGCAGCAGGAGCGTCCCGTCGGGGCCGCGCTTGATGATTCCGTCCTCGCCGTAGACGACGTGCCCGTTGAGGCCAGGTTCGGGGAGGTCGCTTTCGTAA
Organism: Candidatus Poribacteria bacterium; assembly: GCA_026004875.1. GTDB lineage: Bacteria > Poribacteria > WGA-4E > BPJZ01. Next base: position 12,495 of record BPJZ01000010.1, read on the forward strand.
GTGCCACGCGTACCGCCCTCAAAGCAGATGATGCAGGCACAGAGGTCCTCCGCGCGGACGCGGCGCTCCCAGCGATCGGTCTTGCGGCTGACCTGTCCGATCAACCAGAGGGGCTTGGGATCGCCCAGCCAGAAGCGCATCTCGTCAATCTCGTGCGTCCCTCGGTTCAGGAGACCGTGTCCGTCTCGGCGGAGGACCGCCGTCGGACGCCCGATCGCTCCGTCCAAGATGAGCCGGCGCTTTTCGACGTTACGCGGGTCAAACCGGCGCTGGTGGCCGATGGCCAGCTTGACGTGGTGCTTTTCGCAGGCCTCCAACATGTCCCAGGTCTCGCCCATACTGGCCGCCATCGGCTTTTCGCCGAGGATGCCCTTGACGCCAGAGGCTGCAGCGGCAACGGTAATCTCCGCCCGAACGTTCTGCCAGGTGGTCACCGAAACGATGTCCAGCTCCTCCTTTTGGAGCATCTCCCGATAGTCCCCGTAGGCTCGGGCGCTGTACTCGTCGGCGAGGGCCTTTGCGGCGTCATAGTTGACGTCCGCCGTCGCGACCACCTCTGTCCGGGGATGGGCGGCCCAGTTTCGCGCGTGGGAGCGCCCCATGCCTCCGCAGCCGACAATTCCAACTCGATAGACCGGTTCGGCCATTCCCTCTCTCCCTTCTCCTGGGCGTGAGAGATCTTCGCTTGCGTTGAGGCCAGTGTAGCGAACTTCCAAGCCCCTGACAAAGGCTATCCGATGGCGAAAGGCTCCAGACGAGTTGAGGGGGCATTGTCCTGATCCGGGGATTCCGGTACAAACGGAGCAAGTGGTAGGGTGTGGCTTGCTTCTCGCGTAGGAGACCAGACGATCCGGAGCGATCCGACTCGGTTCACGGAGAGGAAGAGGCGTCTCCAGCAGGCCTGGGAGCGACTCCGCCGAACGATCGAACGCGCGGATCGGCGCGTTTTCCCATGGCTAATCGTGGGAGTCTACGTTCTAGTGGTCGCTCGCGCGGCGGCGCACCACGAGATGTGGCGGGACGAGATTCAGGCCTGGCTTCTAGCCCGCGACAGCTCCGGCCTCCTGGACCTCTGCCGCAACTTGAAGTACGAGGGACACCCAGGGCTGTGGCACTTGACGTTGATGCCCCTGACCCGGATCACTTGGGCGCCGGAGATCATGCAGGTCTGGCACCTGCTGATCGCCGCGACGGTGATGTTCTTGATTCTTCGGTATGGTCCCTTTCCGCTGCCCTTGCGAGCGTTGATCCCTTTTGGCTACTTTGCCGTCTTTGAGTATGCCGTCAAGTGCCGAAACTACGCATTAGGATGGCTACTTTTGACGACGGCGGTCCTGCTCTATCCGCACCGGCGGCGGCTGCTTCCTTGGATCGGGCTAGCTCTGATGTTGGCCGCTCACACGACCGTCTTCCCTTTGATCATCACAATCGTTCTAACCGGCGTCTTGGGGCTGGAGGCCCTCATTGAGCTACTTCGAGGACGGATGGATCGCTCCTGGGGGTCGTTGCGTCCGTATGCGATCGGTCTTGGCTTGGCGCTGTTTGGAATTCTCACCTCGGTAGTGCAGATCGTTCCGCCGGAGGACACCGGCTTTGCGGTTGGCTGGCGGTTTCAATGGGATCCCAACCACTTCAAGAACGTCTTGCTTCTTTATCGTCGCGTGTGGGCACCGCCGCATTTGGACTGGTTGGAGTCGTCCCCGTACTTTGGAGCGCTTCGTTGGTGGGTCTCCGGCGGGATCGTCGTCTGGACGGTGGCGCTCTTTTGGCGGCGGCCGTTCGGGCTGTTGTTTTATTTAGGCGCGACGGCCGGCGTTCTGGCGTTCAACTACGTCAAGTACTTCGGAGCCATCTGGCACCATGGTCAGCTGTTCGTCATCTTTCTCCTTGTCCACTGGATGGAACGGGCGAGCCGTCCGGCGGAGCCGATGCGGGGGGAACGATGGCTGTTCCGGTTCAGCAATCTGGCGTTGGGAGGGGTGCTCATCCTTCAACTGCTCTCGGGGATTGGCGTCCTCCAGGAGGACGCCCGGAGGCCGTTTTCTAACGGAAAGGCTGCGGGTCGATTTCTTCGGGAGCATGGACTGACCAAGCGGCCCATTCTGGGCGATTACGACGCAGCGGTCAGCACTGTGGTCGGATATGCTCGGCTGCCGAAAATCTTTTATGCGCGGGGCGAGCGGTGGGGGTCCTTTGTCGTCTGGGACAAGGCCCGGACTCAAGGGGTGAGTCAGGAACAGTTAATGGCCCTCTGGGAGAGGCTCGGACCGGAGACGGTTTTGCTCACCAACTATCGGGTCCGAGAGGAGCTCTTAGCGCCACACGGCTTGCAGGAGTGGGCAGCGTTCACCGGTGCGATGGTGGGCGACGAGAACTTCTTCATCTACGGACAGGGGCCGCCGCCCTAGCTCCAAAGGCACTTCCCGCAGATCGTCCGGCGCAGGGGTCCACCCTCGCCGGGAACGGAAGTACCAGAGCCACCCCAGTAATAACAGCAGCGTCCACAGCACGATCAGGACGAGGTAGGCTCCGCGCAGCCATGCCTTCAGGCGTTCCCGATCCAATAGCGTTCGTGCTCCCGGAGATAGGCCAGCGTTTGCAGGTTCTCCATCCGGTCCAAAAAGACGACTCCGTCCAGATGGTCTATCTCATGCTGAAAGACTCGGGCCGGAAACCCGCGGACGTCCACCTCAAAGGGGCGAGCGCGGCGATCTTTGGCCCGGACACGGATTCGATAGTGCCGTGGCACCTGTCCGCGCAGGTCGGGGATGCTCAGGCAGCCCTCCCACCCTAAAACGATCTCCTCGGAGGCCTCGAGGATCTCCGGATTGAAACAGACGGTCAGTGGGAAGCCGTCCTCCTCGCCGGGGACCTCCACGAGGATGAGCCGATACGGTTCGTAGACCTGCGGCGCGGCCAGGCCGACCCCTTCGTAGTCGTGAAGCGTCTCGATCATGTCGTCCACCAGCCGCTGGAACTCCGCCGATCGAATCTCCCGATCGCTGACCGGGCGTGCCTTTTGGCGCAACACTGGATGCCCTAAAAGCGCTACCTTGCGGATCGCCATCGCCTCTCCTACTCGTTCTGGTCCTGGATCGCTTGAAGCACCTGCATCGCAGGAAGAACCGCTCTTCCATCAATCGCGGAAGGACGGCGCTCCCGGACGGCGGAGAGGAACTCCGCGTTCTGTCCCTCCATTGGTCGCGCCCCTCCCTCTACGACGGTACGCCCTTGAGTCCGCAATCGTCCACCCTCGAACAGATAGGTCTCCTCTTCGCCGATCCAGAGGTAATCATGGAACGGCCATGGAGTGTTGTAAGACATCGCGATGGTGATCAATCGCCCTCCTGCTGTGCGGATAGAGGCGCTCAGGTCCAGCGGAATGCCGAGCGAGTTGTCCTTGGGCCCCAACAGGCCGGCGACAACCTCCGTCCGGGTCTCCCCGAGCGTCCAGAGGGCCATGTCCACCACGTGGGCGCCGTGATGCCAAAGCAGGTTGTCGGTCCAGCTCCTGCGTCGGCCCTTCCAGTTGACGTTCTCCCGGCGGAGGAATCCCCACCGGCAGACGAGATGATAGGGCCGGAAGGCGCCGTTCTGAACCATCTCCCGCACGGCTCGAATTGCAGGGAAGTACCGCTGAGTGTGGGCTACCATCAAAACGCGACGGCGCCGTTCGGCCAGCTCGGTCACCCGTTCGCAGTCGGGGTAGTTGGTGGCCAGAGGAATTTCACAGAGCACGTCCCGATCGGCTTCTAAGCAACGGCACGCCTGCTCTGCATGCAGGTCGCTGGGCGAGCAGATGACGACGGCATCGCACGCGCCTTGTTCGAGGGCCTCCTCTAATCGGGTAGTCGCCCAACGGAAGCCGAACCGCTCCGCGAACGCCTCGGCCGACTCTTGAACCCGCCCGACGACGGCATCAAACTGAACGCCGCCCAGTTGCTGGAAGACCTTCGCATGCTCCTCGGCGATGCTCCCATAGCCAATAAAGGTCAATCGAAGCGGATCGTCCACCGATAAGCTCCTCAGATAAGTTCGCCCCTCAGGCCGCCTGGGGTGCCTCGATCCGGGCAACGTCCACGGTCAAGACGCGCCGTTCTGGATCGTAGTGGGTTCGAGCGATGGGCCCCAAGCCGTCCAGCGCGAAGACCGTCTCAAAGCTGCCGGGAAAGTCGGCGTCCCGTCCTAGAACCTCCTGGAATCGTGGGTCGTCCAGGACGGCGAAGACGATCAACCCCCGTTCCGGATCCACCCGAACCGTGTACCGGTAATGGGGCAGCTCCGTAGGGAGATCGGGACGACGAGCCAACACCCCCACGGGCGTCTGGCGCGGGAACTCCAGCTCGATCCGGTAGCCTTGTTCCGTTTGCCGAACGCGATGGACCATTCCATAGCGCCGTCGCTTCTCGATCTCCCCGGGGACACGAACGATTCCCTCAGGGACCGGCTTCTTGGGAGAGACGTCCCAAGCGTGCTTGAGGGCGATCGGACGCAGCATTGTATCCAGGAGAGGCCAGAAGAGGGCTCCCAGAACCCAACCGTAGAGGGCGCCACGATACCGGAGGCGCCGCGGGAGCCCCGGCCTTGCCACCGGCCAGAGCCGGACCAGCGACTCCAGCAAGGTGTAGCCGACCCCCACTCCCAGGCATAAGGAGGGGAGCGTTCCGCCCTCCGCACGACTTCCGACCCACCACCCGGCAACAAGATAGAGCCCGGCATTCAGGAGGAGATTGAGCCAGGTGGCCCATGTCGCCCGGAAGCCACGATGGGCTGCATACTGCTCGAGGCAGTCCTTGGCCGCTGAAGGAAGGGCGCCGAGGATCGGCTGGAGGAGTGCAAGGAGCAACGCCAGTGCTCCGGGGAGCTGTCCCCGGTACTCCGGATCGGCGACCAGTTGGACCGGGTGTGTCGAGGCGGAAGGCTCCTTCGCGGGGGAACGTTCCTCCGCGCTGCTTTCGACTTCAGGCCGTTCTTCCATGAAATCACACCTCCGCGATCAGGCTGGGATCGCTCAACCGGACAAGCACCGGTGCCCGTTCTAGAAACGCCACTAGCGCTGAGCGGTCGAACCGCGAGCGATCCACAAAGTACGCACGTCCGCCAAAGGGGTTTCCGGCCTCCTTCAGGACGGTAAACCGAACGTATCCGATCGTGCGGGAGGCCACATAGCCGGGCAGATAGTGCGGATCGTCCGACCAGCAGAGTTCGGCAACGATCGTCTCGGCTGTGGCCACCTTAGCGGCCAACGTCCAGGCCTCTCGGAACCGGGTTGGAGGGAAGCCGCCTTGGAACCAAAGGTCGAAGCGCGCCCGCGAGGCGGGGTCTAGGTCCACACAGCTCACCCGCACCCCTCGGGAGGGGTCCTCCTCCAAGCGCTCCCCCGTCTCTCGGTCCAGAAGCATGGCGCCCCGCATGTTTCCTCCCGACGGGTTAGGGCCGGCGCGCATCCATTCGACAGCAGACCGCGCCGCCTGAGGGCTGACGCCGCAGCGATCGACGAGCATCTCGATCGCCCGTTGCTGCCCCTCCTGGGCACAGGAGACACACACCGTTCGAGCCGGTAGCGCCTCAACCCATCGGATCTGTTCTTCAGGGATCGGCTCTGCCGTCAGGAACACCCGACCGGGTTCGGCGCCGAGTGCGCTCCATCCGCGTTCCAGGAGCGGAAGCACCGCTGCGCGGCTGTGCTCCAAGGGGACCAGACGCTCTGCACCGGAACGGTGGCGCCCCTCCCGATCGGCCGCGCGCATCCGCAGAGAAACCCATCGCTTGCCCATCGTCTCAAGCGATTCTATCGTTGGGGGCGGACCGGCTCAACCCATGGGGACATCTCCCGAGGGGCTCCGCCCCGGACAAAATGGTAGAGGACAACCGCCCCGACGGGATCAGAAACAGCTCTCGAGCGCCGCTGTCCGCTGCGGCGGAGAGGGCCTTTCGCGGAGAACCCAGACCAGAGGCCGACCGTTATAGAGATCAAAGGAAGAGGAGCTACAGACCGGAGTTTTCGCCCGGAGAGGCAGCTTCATGAGCCAACCGTTGCGCTTTCGACCGGACGGCACCTTCACAATCGTTCAGTTCACCGATACCCACTGGACCAACGCCGACGCCGAGGACGCCCACACCCGCGAAATCCTCGAGTGTGTCTTGGAGCACGAGCGGCCCGACCTGGTCGCGTGGACGGGGGGACGTGATCACCGGCGGGGCAAGGGACCCGGCGCTGGCCTGGAGACAAGTCGTTGAGCCGTGCGAGCGTCGGCGAATTCCCTGGGCGGCGGTCTTTGGCAATCACGACGACGAAGGGAGCCTCTCCCGTCAGGAGCTCATGCGGGTTCAGCGCTCGATGGAGTGGTGCCTTTCGGAGCCCGGTCCGCCGGAGGTTTCAGGCGTGGGAAACTACGTGCTTCCCCTCTTCAGCGCGACGGAGGAGGACCGTCCGGCGGCACTGCTCTATTTTCTCGACTCAAACAGCTACGCGGAGACCACCATCGGCGGGTACGGCTGGTTTCGGCGGGATCAGATCGCCTGGTATGTTGGCGAATCGCTTCGTTGGCAACAGCAAGTCTGCCGTCGGCTTCCGGCGTTGGCATTCTTTCACATTCCGCTGCCGGAGTATAACGAAGTCTGGGACGAGCATCCCTGCTACGGCTACAAGTTCGAAGCGATCTGTTGCCCCAAGATCAACACAGGCTTGTTCGCGGCATTTCACGAGATGGGCGATGTGATCGGCACGTTCGTCGCGCACGACCACATCAACGACTTCTGCGGGGAGCTGCACGGCATCTGGCTGTGCTACGGACGCGCCAGCGGGATCGGCACTTACGGCAAGGAGGGCTTTCCGCGAGGAGCACGAGTGATCCGGCTCCACGAGGGGGAGCGGCGATTTGAAACTTGGCTTCGGCTGGACGGAGGGGAGAAGGTGGCCCAGCAACCACTCCACGAGCCGGCCGGACGAGTTCTCTCGGAGACCTACCCTTGAGCGATCAGTTGTGCCGGAACTGGTCGCTCAAGGGGCCGTACTTCTCCTCACGAGCGCGACGGAGCTCCCGCGCAGCGCGGGGTGGCTCGAATTCGCTCGGAACGATCCCGAATCGCCTCGGTCAGGCGAGAGAGCAGCCGGTCCAGCCGGTCGGCCTGGAGCAACTCTAACTGAACAGAGAGCGGAAGCGGTATCGCAGCGGCGATCTGGTAGGCCAGTCGGGCCGGATCGAGCCCTCCAAGCTCGAGCCGCTCCGGAGAGCGCGCTTGGGCCCCCTCCTCCTGAGCGATCAGGTGTGTATGCTCCCGCACAGCCCGGCGCAGAGCCTGGACACGCTCCTGAAGCTCCGTCTGGGAGAGCGCCCCCTCCGGATGGGGGAGCGGCACCACTTCGGCAATCGGGTCGGGATGGCTGTGAAGGAGGCGCCGGACTTGAAACCGGTATTCGCCGACCAGCACGATCGTTCGCCGCTCCGGGTCCCGTTCGGTGATCCGGGCAAGCGTTCCAAAGAGGATCTCCTCCATCTCCATCGCCCGACGGGGCACGACCCCGACCAGCGCATCGGGAGGGGCCAGCGACGGCCGTTCCCATTCGGAGAGGGTCAAAACTGCTGAAGCCGTTGGAAACAGCACGCCTTCGGCTGGGATCAGCGGCACCAGGAACGTCCGTTCCATTCTTCACCACCTCCCGCCGGGAAATGGTAACGCGCTCTTTCTCCCGTGTGCCCGAAAAGGGAAAGGCCCCAAGGTGGGGCCTTTTCCTTGGAAGCCGGGCGTTGGGAAGCCGTCACCGAGACTTCAGCGCACCCCAGAGGGTGGGGAGCTTCCCCTTGGGATCCACGCCGAGCGCCTCGACGACCTCGGCTAGCCAGTTGTTGAGGAACTCGGTCATCACCTCGCCCCGGTTGAGCGCGTCGTTGGAGACCTGCATGATGATCCCGATCCGACCGTCGGTCTCCACGTTGCGGATCACCACCGGGTCCATAAAAACGCCGTTTCCGTCGCCGGTGTTGTCGCCAAAGACGATCTCAATCTCCCACTCCGGATTGGCCTCGATCTGGTCGCGCTTGAAGGCGCGCGGGGGCACTAAAATTGCCCATCGAGGGGAGGTACTTCTCCCCGTCCGGTGTCGGCTGAGAGGCGTTCCCATCCGTCCACATGTCGAAGTTCGAGTTGGTGATGTTCTTCAAGGCGACGTCCCCGTTCTGGATGCCGTTGGAGTAATAGAAAATGTAGTCGGCGGTGTTCAGGAAGAAGTTTCCGCCGTAGAGGAACTCTTCCGCGAGGGAGCCGTCCGGTTCGGCGTTCCCCGCGGCGTACAGGTCGTCGGGGAAGCCGCCAAAGGTGATGATCATGTCCATCTTGCCGTCGTCAATTCGGGCCTCGACCCAGTCGGCGATCTCATTTCCGCCGACGATTTCGGCGTTCTCCGCGACGGTCTGGTTGTCCAGGATCTGTTGGGCTGCCAGCTGGGCGGTTCCCTGGCCGATCCAGCCGACAAAATCAATGAAGATGGCGATGTCGCCCATCACCGCCGCTTGAGAGGCTCCAGCGGCCAAAGACAGAGCCACGCCCGCACCAATCCATCGCAACCGGCGCATTGTCTTCTCCTCTCGCCTTGAAAAAAGTCGCAAACCTGAGGAAGGCCTTGCCTTCCCCGGACTCCGTTTTCTTCTGCGTTAGCCTCCGGACGACGACCGCCCGGCACTCGCCGCTCCAGCGCAGAGGCAGGAGCGACCATTCGCCGCCCTCTTCTGGCGAAGGGCAAAACTTCATGCAGTTAGACGATCGAAAAGGGGGAAAGGATGAGTCCAGCCAGCGCTCTGGAGCCGTTTTTCCGGCTTGCAGGTAGAGGGAGAAGATCGGCAGAACCGCTTTCAGGGGCGACTATTTGAACTCCACCCGCTGGAAGTCGGCGTAAGCGTCGTTTCCGTGTTCGACGGCATCCAGGCCGGTGATCTGCTCCTCTTCGGTCGCCCGAAGCCGACCCCAGCGAAGAAAGGGCACTAGGGACAGGAGCGCCATGCCAGCAGAGAGAACTCCGATCGCCGCGGAGATCAAAGCTTGGACGAGCAAGAGTCGAGGGCCACCACCGAGCAACAGGCCTTCTTCACGGTGAAGGAGGCCGACCGCTAAAGCACCCCAGAGTCCAGCCAAACCGTGCATCGGCACAACGCCGCCGGGATCGTCTAATCGGAGCCGGTCTAACCAAACGGTGCCGAGGACGACGAGGACTCCCGACCCGATGCCGACTAGGAGCGCAGCTAAGGAAGAGAAGTGTCCAAGCCCACAGGAAACGCCGACCAGCCCGGCGATCAGGCCGTTGATCGTCAGGGGGATGTCCGGCTTTCCAAACCGGAACCAAGCGTAGAACGTCGCCGTCATCCCCGCGGCGGCAAGGGCCAGCAACCCCTGTTCCAGTAGCTCACTGGCGGGGAGCTCCGGCCTCTGAATCTGGGCCCACCCGGCCCAGCCGGGCACAAAGAGCAACGCCCCTAGGTAGCTGACCGGCAGGTTGTGAGCTGGAAGCGCGTTGGGGAGTCCCTCTCGCGTGAAGCGGCCATAGCGTGGCCCTACTCGCCAGGTGGCAACGGCGGCAGCTGCCCCGCCGACGAAGTGAATCCGAATGCCGCCCAGCGGGTCCGACACGCCCAGTCGCGTCGCCCAGCCTGAGGGGGTAAACCAGTGGTGAAGCACAGGAACCCCCACCCCGACCCAGAGCGCCAACACCAACAGGGCCGGTCCAAACCGCACCCGCTCGGCGACACTTCCAACCACGATGCTCCCCGTCAGCGTCACGGCGAGAATCGAGAGCCAGGGGGTTCCTCTCCCCCAGTCAAAGAAGCCGGTACGTCCCGACCCATCCTCCGAGCGTTGCCCCCGACTCCAGCGCTCCTCCGACCGCCCAGTAAAGGAGCACGGCTAACATCCATCCTCCGCCCAGAAGAGACAGAAGGCTCCCCGCGTGACGCGCCCGACTAAACCCTAACAAGACCATCGCGTAGCCCACCCACATCAGGTAGGCCAGGATGAGCAACGCCGCTTCGTTATCGCCGCGCATCGGCTCCTCCTAGCGGCCCAGATACGGCCGGAGATACTCGTAATCCTCCCGCGTCTGCTCCAGGAGCTCCGAGACGCTCAGGTCTTTCCAGCTTCCAGCCCCCTGATACTCCGAGTGGAATGAGATGACCCCATCAAAGCGAATGGCGCGGAGGCATTCGAAGACCTCGTTCCAGCGGACGATCCCACCGCGAAGGGGATAGAGTTTGGCCGTCCAGCGTGCCGTTCCGTCCGGGAGATCCTCTTTATACCACGCGAAGCTTTTGATCGCGACCAGTCGGATCCAATCCTTCAAGGCGTCCATGCCGATCTTCCAACCGCTCTTTCCCCCCTCGACGGTCATATGTCCGGGGTCCACATAGGCTCCAAAAGCGCGAGGGTCCCGCCCTTCCAACAGTTGAGCGACCACGTGAGCCGAAGCGGTCAGGTCGTCTCCGGAATGGATGTGGAGGCAGGCGGTAACACCGGTTTCTAAAAGGAGCGGCTCCAGCCGGGCCAGGGCGGCGCGGACCTCCTGAACCTGCTCTCTGAGGTGGCCAAAGCCGCGATAACGCCAATATCCGAGCTTAGCGTACCGAATGCCGACCTCCTGAAGCGTTGAAAAGGTTGCCTCGGCAATCTCGTCCCGATCGGTAATGGCAGTGGTCACCATCGGCACTCGCGCGCCGATCCTCTCCAACGCTTCTACGGCGCGGGGGAGTTCCTGTCGCACCCGATCCGGAGGGATGTGGCCGCCGGGCCGAACGGTGAGGTCCAGCCCATCAAAGCCGATTGCCAAGGCCGCCCGCGCCGCCTCGACGATCGAGAGCGACTGGAGGTGCTTCGAAAACATCACAACGTCCATGAAGACCCTTCCTTTCCCATGGGCTAGCGTGGTGCCCTATTTGACAGTGACATACGGGCGAATCTCACGTAGTTTCGCCGTGCCGATTCCGCTGACCTGGAGCAGCTCCTCAACCGACCGGAAGGCGCCGTGTTGAGTCCGGTATTCGAGGATCCGGCGGGCCAGGACCGGCCCGATGCCCGGCAGCGCTTGGAGCTCCTCAAGGGTAGCCGCGTTGAGGTCTAACGGCTTGGAGGCCGTCACGGGGAGTTCGATTTGGGGAGCGGTGGGCACCTCCGGCGTAGCCGTCTCCAGGCCGGAGGGGAGTTGAGGAACCTGGAGGGTTGTTGGTGCAGAGGGGGGTCGCAGCGCTCGTTGCCTGGAGGGGACCGCCCAGCTCCTGGAGCCGGACGCTCCGCGCGAACTGAAAGGGACCGTTGGCCGTAGCGGCATAGAAATAGAGCGCGCCGGAGTCCCGATCGAAGAAGACCAGCGTGCTGACGGTGCCGGTCGTCTCAAAGTCTACCTCGACGTTCTGGAATCGGGCCAGGTGCTGACCCCAGGCGGGGACCGCCTCCCATCCGCGCCCCAGGATCACGCCCAGAATCCCGCCCACCACGCCGGCGAGCAGCATCCACCATCCGTTGCGCCGCATCGTTTGACCCTCCTTGCCTCACTCTGGCTCGCGTTCCCGTGTTTCCTTTCGGGGGATGGGCCTTCGCTCGGCGACGATCTCCAGGCGCAGCGTGCGCGTTTTTCGCAGCTGCCAGGCGGCGATCGCCGCCGCGATCGCTCCGCTCAGGAACCCCCAACCGAACGCCTTCATCCACCGCAGCATAGAGCCGCCCTCCTCCTTCTCAGAAGGATTCTACGCAGGCCTTTCGTTAGGAAACAACGCGGGGCAAGGAGCAACAAAGGGGAACGTTCCAGCACCAAAGAGGCCTAACCGCCGCTGTAAAGGGGAAGGTACTTCTCGCGCACATAGGCGAGAAAATCCTCCCCAGAGGCCGGCGCGCCCGTAGCTCGTTCGATCAGTTCGGAGGGCGGATAAAAGCGCCCGTGTCGGTGGACTCGTTCTCGGAGCCATTCCAGGATCGGTGCGAACTCGCCGTTGCGGATCAGGGTCTCCACCCCGTCCAGATCGCGCCAGAGAGCGGCGCGGAGCTGAGCGGCGTACAGGTTTCCCAACGTGTAGGTGGGGAAGTAGCCAAAGGCGCCCATAGACCAGTGGATGTCCTGGAGGACCCCACGCGCCGGCTCCGGCGGTTCCAGGCCCAGATAGTGTTTGAGCTTCTCGTTCCAGGCCTCCGGGAGCTCGGCCACGTCCAACCGTCGGTTGACCAGCGCCTCCTCCAGCTCAAAGCGGATGAGAATGTGCAGGTTATAGGTCAGCTCGTCGGCCTCCACCCGGATGTAGTCCGGTTCAACGGCGTTGACGGAGCGGTAGAACTCCTCAAGGGTCATCTCCCGGAAGGCGCTCCCGAAGGCCTCTTGGAGTCGGGGGAAGTACCGCTCCCAGAAGGGCAGACTTCGGCCGATGCAGTTCTCCCAGAAGCGCGACTGGGACTCGTGCACGCCCAGGGATGCCGGCTCGCCGCAGGGCGTCAAGACGTGCTCCTCCGGCAGTCCCTGTTCGTACATTCCGTGTCCGGCTTCGTGAAGGATCGCAAAGAAAGAGCTCAGCGGTTCTTCCTTGCGAAATCGGGTGGTTAACCGCACGTCGCGGGGATGAAAGCCGGTACAGAACGGATGCTCGGAGACGTCCAGTCGCCCAGCGTCAAAGCAGAAGCCGATCTCCGCGGCCACCGCGGCGCCAAACTCCCGCTGTCGCTCCTCAGGGACGGGGACCCGCAACCGATCCCGGCCACCGCGGCGGCTGGAGCGCTCGACCGTGAAGAGGACCTCACTGAGCGCCTCTTGAAGAGGTCGGAACATCGCCCCGACCGACTCGACCGTTGCTCCCGGTTCGTACTGATCAAGGAGGGCATCGTAGGGGTTCTTTTCGTACCCGAGGTACTCCGCCTTCTCGCGGATCCGGTCGAGGATCTGCTTGAGGAAGGGAGCAAACTGCTGGAAGTCGTTCTCGCGTTTGGCCTGCGCCCAGGCCTTTTTAGCAAGCGCCGTCAGGCGGGCCATTTCGGCCACGAACTCGCTGGGGAGCTTTCTTGCCTGCTCGTAGTCCCGCTTGAGCTCGCGGACGTTTGCACGGGCAATCGGGTCCAAGGGCTCCTCTTCCGCCGCTTGGAGGAGAGCTCCCAAATGGGGATCGGTGAACCGTTCGTGCACTAGCCGATGGAGTTCGGAGAGCTGCTCGGCCCGGTAGGCGATGGCGGCGTGGGGCATCATCGTTTCGGCGTCCCAGCGGAGCACTCGTCCAATGGAGCCGAGAACATAGATGGGACGGACCAGAGCTAGAAGCTGTTCGTAGGCGGTCATGGGGAGTCCTCCAAGGGGACCGGCCGAGAGGGGGTGGTCACGCTTCGTCGCGAGCGAGGGATTTGAGGCGCTTGAGGGCTTCGGCCTCTTCGTCCAACCAGGGACGGGGCATCGGCCTTTCCAGCCGCTTGGGAGGAGCGTTGAAGACAAGGATGTAGGCCCGCCGGGGATGATCGGTTCGATTGGGACCGGCGTAGTGAAGCGCTCTGCAGTGGTGAAAGGTCGCCTCTCCAGGCGCCACGGGACAGGGAACCGCCTGAGCGGGGTCCACCTGATCGGTCACTAGACCGTGCACCAGCGGATCGTTGTCGATGTGACGGTGGGGGAGGATCTCCTCGCTCCGATGGGAGCCGGGGATGAATTGAAGACAACCGCTCTCGAGGGTGGCCGGGTCGAGCGACATCCAGACGCTTAGGCCATGATGGAGCGCTGCAGGGTTCCAGTAGGCCTCGTCCTGGTGCCAAGGGGTCTCTCGCCCATATCGAGCCGGCTTAAGGATCATGTGTCCGCCGCCGGAGATCTTCTCTTGAGGTACGCCCAGCAGCTTGGAGGCGATGTACAGGCCGTTCTTGAAGTAGTTCGTCTCTCGAAGCTCTGGAAAGGTGCGCTCCGGCCCCAGCACCTGGGGGAGCACTTCGACCCCTTTGTGAGCGCGCGGCCCGCCCAGATCGAAGTACATTCCCTCCTTTTCGCCGACGCGCTTGGTAAACAGCTCGTCGTAGATCTCCGCCAGCCACTCCAACTCTTCGTCGGTGGTAATCCGGCCAAAGACCAGGTAGCCGTTTTCCTGGAAGAATTCGACCTGCTCTTGGGTAACCTCAACGGGGAATCGGCGTTCGGGTCGCGGACGCATCCGCAAACTCTCCCTATCAGTTGGGGTGATCACTCACCGATGACCTGAATCTGAAGCCCTCGCTCGCGCGGACCGTCCAGCTCCGCAAAGATGATACTTTGAAACTGACCGAGGACCAGTTCACCCTCGGCGACCTGGACCGAGAGGGTGCCCGTTCCCAGGAGCAGACCGCGCAGATGAGAGGCCGCGTTCTTTCGCTCGCAGTCGGAGAACTCCGGCGAGTTGTGTTGGTACCACTCGTTGTCGTCCACCAGGCGGGTGAGCATCCGCTTGATATCTTCCAAAAGAGCGCTTTGAAACTCGTTCAGAAAGATGCTGGTGGTAGTATGAAGCGAGGAGAGGTTGACAAAGCCGTTCCGAATCCCCGAGCGCTTGAGGGCTTCGATCACCTTCCCCGTGATGTCCAGCAGTTGAAGTCGTTCGGTGGTGCGCACCTTGAGCCGATCGAACCAGATTTTCATCGCCTCTCCACCCCGTTCCGAATCCGTCTCCAGGTCCTGGGAGAGTATCTCACCTTCCGTTCTCCGGGGGCAACTCCCTCTGTAAGGAACCTTGAGCGAGCTGGGCACCGCGTCGAATCAACGTAATACTATACCCCGGAAACTGCGGCGGTGGATAGAGCTCCTCTTTGTCCTTCGAGGAGAGCAGGCCGACGCTCTGGACAAAACAGAACCGAACCCTCGGTTCCTTGGCAAACTGCCGATAGATCTCCTCGACGATCAGGCTGCTCAACTCTTGGCGGCGCTGGGGCGGGACCCGATATCGCACTCGAGAGACGACCCCAGAGGGGATGAACTCATGGCGGACGTACGGGTCGGTTCCCGTCAGTTCGATCAACTCTTGGAGCACCGAACGAGCCGCCTCGACGAGCACCTGCTCCGCACGAAAGATGTCCGAATCATAAGTAACCCGGACGGCCACTTCGTCCAGGATATACGGATCATCAAAGGAGTAGTTGACAATCGTCGAGGAGAACAGATACTGATTGGGGATTAGAACGGCACGGCCGGAGCGCTCCTCGCCGGAGACCGTCCCGCCGACCTGTTCGACAAAGGTATAAAAGACGCTGATATCCTTCACGTCTCCGGTGACTCCGTTGAAGACGATCCGATCGCCGATCCGATAGGGCCGGATGACGATCAGCATCAGCCAGCCGGCAAAGTTGAGGATGTACGGGCGGATCATCCACCCCAGCAAGGTCACCGCAAAGCCGATCGTCAGGCCAATCGCCGAGAGAGAGTCTCCCCAAGCTCCCAACAAAAAGAGCCCAACGACCAGAAAGTACCCGTAGCGGAAGAGCGAGTCGATCTGTAAGGCGCGAACCTGAGAAAGCCGACGCCGCTGAAAGTACCGGTACATCCGCTTTCGGACGTACCGATAGAGGAAAACGGCCACAACGATCCCCAGCAGGAGGGCGATTAGATCGCCCAGGACAAAGGGAGTCGGAGGGCCAGAGGGCGTCGAAGTCGTTGGAGCAAAGGGGTTCATCTACCTATCCCCCCAGGCCCAGCCTCCGCAGATACTCGTCAGCATCCTTCCAGCGGTAGAGGACCTCTGAGTGGGCATAGGCGAACTCGACCCGATCGTCCTTGGAGAAGGCGTGAAAGATGTGCTTGACGATCTCGCTGGAGTTCTTCTGCCGGTCCGCTGGCCGAGTTTTGTACCGGAGCCGCATCAATACCCCTGCGTCGAACAGCTCGGCTCGGATGAACGGCTCCTCGCCGGTCGCCTCGATGGTTTCTTTCATCACCGTTCGGGCAGCCTCTAAGAGGATCTGCTCGGCGACGTCCCAGTCCGAATCGAAGGTGATCCGCACCGGCACTTCGTCCAGGATGTAATCCACGTCGTAGGTGTAGTTTGTGATCGTCTGTCCAAAAAGGATCGCAGTGGGGATCAGAATACCTCGACCGGAGCGCTCTTCGCCGGCCACCGTTCCGCCCACTTGGTTCAGGACCACATGGGTCAGGTTGATGTCCATCACATCGCCGGTAATTCCGGCGATGATCACTCGATCGCCGATCTTAAAGGGGCGCTTGAGGATTAGCATGATCCAGGCGGCGATTCCGGTGATCGGTGCCTGGAGCGACCAGCCGAGGACCATCCCTAAAAAGCCCGCCGAGATGCCCAACGTCTTCAAGGAGCCGCTCAGACTGATGATCGCCATGATCGCGATGATCGCCGTCCACGCGTAGTTCCAGGTGGCCATGAACTGATCGGCGTTCTCCTTTTTGAACGCGTGGCGATAGACTATCCGGCGGATAAAGCGGGTCAAAATCCCTCGGACGATCAATAGCGAAACGATCGTCACGACGGCTAAAACGATCCCGGAGAGCTTCTTAGCCTCCAACCAGGCGAGCACCGCGCCTAGCCAGTCCAACCCCCACATAAACAAGAATTCTCCTGAAAGTTCCAGCTATCGATACGCGAGAGCGCCCAACATTTTAGCACACCGCTCTTCTCCAGATGAACCTATCCAGATGAACCTAAAGAACAGCACGCCTTGGCTTGGCCAGCGACGCTGCGAGCCACCGGCTCCTTCGCTATAATCCAAGGGCCAAGGAGTTCAAAGGGAAGGAGCGTTCGCCATGGCCTACCTTGCCATCGTTACCGACGAGATCAGCGGGGACCCGGAGACCGCCGTTGAGTTAGGGATCGAATGGGGGATCACGCACTTTGAAGTGCGCTCGGTTGCTTCAGGGCGGGTGCCAAAGGTCTCCGACCGAGATTGGGGGCGCCTGGTTCGACTGGGCCGTCGGCAGGAAATCCAGTGGACGGCGATCTCGCCGGGGTTTTTCAAGGTTCCCTTGGGCGATCCAAGCGTCCAAGAGGTTCTCAAGCGCGATCTGGATCGTGCGATCCAGCTAGCGCAGGAGATGGGCATTCCTAAGATGATCTTCTTTGCGTTTCGAAAGGACGATCGCCCTCGGAAGGAGGCGGTTCGGGAGGCGTCGGCAATCCTGGCTGAATGCGCCGACCGTTGCGCTGAAGCGGGACTGCTCTTCGTTTTGGAGAACGAGCACGTCTGCTGGGGCGACACAGGTCGACACGCCTTAGAGATTCTGGAAGCCATAGGACGCTCCCAGGCACGGTTGAACTGGGACCCCTGTAACTGCGTCTGGGCGGGCGGAGACCCTCACGAGGAGTTCGAGGCCGTTCGCCCTCGGATGGCACACCTGCACATCAAGGACACGGCTCTGGACCGATGGGGCGAATTTCGCGGTGCCCCGATTGGAATGGGGGTCGTCGGCTGGCCGGAGCTGCTCCCCCGACTGCTTAGGAGCGGATGGAACGGCCCCTATACCGTCGAGACCCATTACGGTCCCAAGGTGGCCGCCTCGCGGGAGTGCACCGAGCGGCTTCGGCGGCTGTTGGTCGCTTCGCTCTAGTCCACAGCCGGGCCCCGATGGACGCGCCGGGGACGTCGTCGTTCGTGTTCCTCCACCGGCGACCCCTGGACGAGCCGCCGATAACTTTCGTACCGTTCCGGACTGATCTCTCCTCGTTCGACGGCCTCGCGGACGGCGCAACCGGGCTCTTCAAAGTGCCAACAGTCGGAGAAGCGACACTGTCCCAGGTAAGGTCGCATCTCGACGAAGTAGTAGTCCAGCTCCTCCGTTGGGACACCCCAGAGTCCGACCTCTCGGATACCGGGCGTGTCCACCACTTTGGCGCCAAAGTCAAGCGTGTAAAGCGCGGCGGTGGTGGTCGTGTGACGCCCTTTGCCGGAGTGTTCGCTGACCTCGCCGACGCGGAGGTCCAACCCCGGCTGGAGGGCGTTCAGAAGGGAGGACTTTCCGGTCCCGGAGCGGCCCACCAGGACGGTGGTCTTGCCGGCGAGCAGCTCCCGAACGGCGTCCAGGTTCTCGCCGGTTGTAGCCGAGATCAACAGCCAGGGGATCCTCAGAGGACCGTAGATGCGATTCATCGCTTCCTTGAGGCGGGTACGCTCCCGCGCGTTCAACAGATCCGCCTTGTTGAGGACCAGGGCCGCTTCCAGCTCGGAGTAGGTGGCCAGCACCAACAACCGATCGAGGAACCGAAGGTTCAAGGGGGGCTCCTTGACGGAGGCCAAGATGACCACCTGATCCACGTTTGCGGCGATCACCTGTTCCACATCCGGCGCGTCCGGATGGGGCTTGGCGGTCAGCCGAGAGAATTTCGAACGTCGGGGGAGCACCTCCTCGATGACTCCCTCTTCACCGTAAAGGGAGATCTCCACAAGGTCCCCGACGGCAACCGGATTGGTGAAGCGCTGAACTTTGGTTCCGTCGTCGGCCTCTTCGTACAGTTCCTCTTTGAGGCGACCGCGCAGCCGACAGACCACCTCTCCGTAAGGGGTTTGGACGAAATAGATTGTTGGACCGGTCCGAACGACCGTGCCTTGAGCTCGCAGCGGTTCGTCGCTCACAACTCCTCCGCGTCAGAGCCACCCGTGTAGCTGAAGCAATGCCTCCAGAAGTCGCACCTGATCGGTCCCCTGATCTGTATAGCGCAGTGTTGGCTTGATCTCCAAATAGGGCACCGGGTACCACTCGGCGCCCAGGGAGCCGCGCCAGAAGCGCTGGCCGTCGGCGTCGAGGTCCGGGTCGAAATGTTCCAGCCGGGCCAAGAGGTACACCCCTTGCGCTGCTCGGACGGCTCCCTCGACAAAGATGGCTAGGGAGTGAGCCCCCCTCGTCGGCGAGCCGGTCTGGGCGGCTCCGTTGGCCGGAAGATAATCCTGTGCCCAATCGGCTTCGGCGGTCAACGTCCAGCTCTTACCGCCGATGCCTAAAAACCCACCGGCTAGGAGCAGCCGGCCAAGCGCCTCCTGGGTCGGGTTTTGGCTCGAATAGACGTTTCCTCCCAGCAGCAGATGCGTGGAGCGGGAAAGCCGAACGAAGCGCTCCACCCGTCCCAAAAGGGCCAACTCCCGATCGTCGTTGAGCGGAGAGAACGCCTCTCCGTTAAAGGCGCCCAGCGTCCACTGAAGCCCCAGCAGCCGGAAGCCCGTCTCCAGGCCGGAGTCGGAGTAGTTCGGCCCCCAAAACAGCCCGTCGGTCAGCCCTTGCCGTCGGGAGCGGGGGTTTCCGCCTCGGATGAAGGCGGTGTGATCGTCAATCCGGAGGCCGTAGTTGGGGAGGAAGCGCCCTACTTTCAGGTAGCCGGCCTCCCCCTTGGGGTCCCACATTCCAAAGACTTCGGCCGTTTGGTTCAGCAGATCCGTTTCCAAGTAGATCGTCAGCTGGTCTTGGAGGTCCCAAGCCAGGTAGAGATCGGTCTGCATGGTAAAAAGGCCGATCGTCGTTTCCGTTCCCGTCGTCTGAGCGTTGGGATCCGCGCTGGCAACACCGGCACGGTCGTCCAGATAGAAGTAGGGTTGAACGCGCAGATCGCCGCCGATCCGGAGCCGTTCTCCGATCACCGTCTTTAAGGCCTCGCGTCGGGACTGAGCAAGCTCCCGCGTGCCGAAGACCTCCACGCCGTAGCGATTTCGCAGTCCTTGGCCGCTGGGGTTGAGGTGGCAGGTGGTACACCCCTCCCCGACCATCACGCTAAAGCGAGGAAGGGCCACCGCTGGGCTCAGGAGTAGTCCGCCGAGCAGACAACCGATTAAGAGAGCATCTCTCCGCATCGTCCTCCTCCATAGGTTGAGGCGATCTCAGCATACTCCAAGAGGCCCAGACGACAAAAGGGGCGCCTTCGTTTTCAGGGTTGTGGTAAGATGTACCAAAAGTGTCGAGGCTGTGCCTCTCAGGAGGGTAGGCATCCACGGGGTTAAGGATGAAACCGATGGAAAACGCCGAGATTGTCGCAGACCAGGAGCTGGACGTTCGCGGGTTGCAATGCCCGATGCCGATGGTTCGGGCCAGTCAAACCGTTCGGGGGATGGAATCGGGTCAGGTGCTTCGGGTGTTAGCCACCGATCGGGGTTCGGTGCCCGACTTTCAGGCCTGGGCCAAGCGGGACCGAACCATTGAGCTGCTCAAACAGGAGGAACAGAAACAGCCGGACGGGACGGTTGTCTACGTCCATTACGTTCGGCGGCGGTAAGGCGAAGGAGTTCAGGGAGGGGAGTGCGATGGCGACCGGAACGGTATCTGAGGAGCGCTTTCGGCAGCTTGAGGAGCGCTTGGCCAAGCTCGAGCAGGAGTATGACCGTCGGATTCAGGAGCTGGAGTCCCAGATCCCGGCCAATCGGGTGACGATCGTCGTCTTCAGCGGCGATCTAGACCGAGCGATGGCGGCCTTCATCATCGCCACTGGGGCCTTGGCGATGGGGTACGAGTGTTCAATGTACTTCACCTTCTGGGGGCTGAGCGTCATCAAAAAGCAGGCGAAGAAGGCGGGGAAGTCGTTCGCGGAGCGAATGTTCTCGATGATGCTTCCGGAGAACGCTGGGGAGTTGGGTCTTTCGAAGATGAACTTCTTTGGCGTTGGCGCCAAGATGATGCGCAGCATCATGAAGCAGAAGAACGTCTCGACGCTGGAGGAATTGATGGAGACCGCCCAGGCGATGGGCGCTCGGATCATCTCCTGCACGATGGCGATGGACATCATGGGGGTTCAGGACGAAGAGATTCGGGAAGGGTGCGACTTTGGGGGGGTCGGCACCTTTTTGGGCGATGCGTTCGATTCGCGGGTAACCCTGTTCATCTAAGCACTGCCCTAAAAGCACCAAAACCAACATGTTGAACGTTTTGAAGGAGTGGCGTTGCTTCCGGTCGTGTTGACGATTGCCGGTTCGGACTCCGGCGGCGGGGCAGGGATCCAAGCGGACATCAAGGCGATCAGCGCCAACGGCGGCTTTGCCGCTTCGGTGATCACGGCGATCACGGCCCAGAACACTCGGGCGGTTTTGGCTGCCGAGCCGGTTTCGCTGGAGCTGATCGGAGCTCAGCTTGAGGCCGTCTTTGAGGACCTGCCGATCGCCGCGGTCAAGACGGGAATGCTCGCGACGGCTCCCATTGTCGCGCTGGTCTCTCAGCGGCTTCAGGAGTATCGCGCGCCCCACCTGGTCGTGGACCCGGTGATGATCTCCAAGAGCGGTTATCGGCTTCTGGACGAGGCGGCAATCGCAACCGTTCGGGAGCGGCTGATCCCCCTTGCGACGTTGATCACCCCCAACGCTCACGAGGCGACCCACCTGACCGGCAGGCCCGTCCGGACGCGTCAGGAGGCCCGCGAGGCCGCCCAGCAGCTTCTTGAGCTGGGGGTGCCAGGCGGCGCTGGTCAAGGGGGGGCATTTGGAAGATAGTCCTGAGGAGTCGGTAGACGTGCTCTGGGACGGGAAGGAATGGGTCGAGTTTTCCGCTCCGCGCCTTGCTACCCGGCATACCCACGGAACCGGCTGCACCTACTCCGCCGCCATTGCAACGCTCCTAGCGCGGGGAAAGCCGCTTCGAGAGGCGATTCAGGAGGCCAAGGAGTATCTAACCGGCGCCATTCGTCATGCGCCGGGGATCGGCTCCGGGCACGGCCCGTTGCATCACTTCTGGCGCTTTGATCGAGAGGTTTGGGGGCCGTGAAGCCGCCGGTTCCTCGATTTCTCGTCATTACCGACACGGTTCTTCAAACTCGGTACACTCACGCAGAGCTGGCCCGTCAAGCTATCGAAGGGGGTGCGGACGGGATTCAGTTTCGCCAGAAGGAGGGAAGCGGTCGGGAGCTTTATCGAGCCGCTTTGGAGACACACCGAGTTTGCCAGGAAGAGGAGGTCCCGCTGATCGTTAACGATCGGCTGGACATCGCGATGGCCGTGGACGCCGAAGGGGTACACCTCGGCCAGGAGGACCTTCCCGCCGAAGTGGCCCGGCGGCTCTGGGGTTTGGAGCGCCTGATCGGCGTTTCGGCGCATACGGTTCCGCAGGGGCAGTCGGCGCTTCATGCGGGAGCCGACTACATCGGGTTTGGCCCGGTCTACGCGACCGGCTCCAAGCCGGACGCTCGCCCGCCGACCGGCGTCGAGGCGCTCCGTCGGTTCTGCCAGCGGGTCCCGCTGCCGGTGTTGGCGATCGGAGGGGTCCGGGCGGAGCACGTTTCGGAGCTGCTGGACGCGGGCGCTTACGGCGTGGCGGTGATTTCTGCGGTCTGCTGCGCGGAGGACGTGGTTGCGGCGGCCCGACAGTTTGTGGAAGCCTTTCGGGCATGTGGCGTTCTGCTTGGCTCCCCCCGAAGCGGTTGACCCTCCTCTATCTGATTCAGGCGCTCGGCGCCGGCGCGCTCTGCTTTCTCCCCCTGACCCAACAACTGGGTTATGAACACAGCGTCGTTGCTGGGGTTTTCGTTGGTCTGCTCGCTGGGATTGGGAGCGTGTTGCTGGTGCACCACGCACGACAGACGGCCAGCGCTCCCAGCTTTGCCCGGCTTCTTTGGTGCTCGGCGAGGGGAACGCTTCCTCTCCTCTTGATTCCTTGGCTCACAGCGA
Organism: Candidatus Poribacteria bacterium; assembly: GCA_026004875.1. Taxonomy (GTDB): domain Bacteria; phylum Poribacteria; class WGA-4E; genus BPJZ01. Next base: position 35,049 of record BPJZ01000010.1, read on the forward strand.
CGCTCAACCTACTTCGCGTTCCAAACTGCGGGTACTTAGAGGGTCTGGCCTTTTACTTCCTCCTGGCGGGGGTGAGCTGGGCTTATGGGACAGGGCTGGGCTTGATCGCCGGGCTCTTTGGCCGCACCTGCCGGCGAGGGTTGTGTCTGTGGTTTGGCTGGGTTCTTGGAACGGTGGTCTATGGGCTCTACACGTTGCTGGCCCACCCGCCGAAGTTCCTCTATCACGGCTTAGCCGGCTACATTGCCGGTCCGATCTACGACGCTACGGTTCGGATTACTGGACAGACGGTGTTCGCTCGATTTTTGAGTCTCTGGATCGCGGCCTCCGGCTTGGTCTGGGCGGCGCTGGGCTACTCCCCGGAGGGGGTGCGCTTTTCGTGGGGGCGTTTTTGGGACCGGCGGAGCCGCTCCTCCGCGGCGCGATGGACTCTTGGAGGGGTCTGGCTGTTGCTGGTGGTGCTCTTGCTGCTGCGGGGGCCGACTGCCGTCCGCCCCACCCGGGGCGATCTGCGCCGCCTGCTTGAGGGCCGAATGGAGACCTCCCACTTCCGCATTTACTACGACCCGACGGCCCACTCCCAGGAGGCGATTCAACTCTTGGCCGAGGACGCCGAGTTTCGATATTTTCAGCTTCAAGGGCTCTTTCAGAGGGGGCTCCCCCGTCCGGTAGGTTTGTATCTGTACTCGTCAGCGGAGCAGAAGCGCCGGTGGATCGGCGCCGAGTGGGTCCAGTTGGCTGATCCGATCCACTTGGAGCTTCACCTCAACCCAGACGAGTTTCCCCACGGGGTTCTGAAGCACGAGTTGGCTCACCTGTTTGCGGGTCAGCTTCATCGTTGGATGCGGCTTTCGCGCTCGCCGGGCCTGCTGGAGGGGGTTGCCGTCGCTGCGGACTGGGAGGAGGGGGAGCTGACGCCCCACGAGTGGGCAGCGGCGCTAGCGCAGACGAGCCGGCTTCCCTCCCTGAAAGAGCTGATGAGCCTTCGGCGGTTCTGGGGGATCTCTTCCTCCCGGGCCTATTTGGCCTCGGGCTCTTTTGTCCGCTGGCTCTGGGAGAGCTATGGCCTCGACGCGGTGCGGATCGCCTATCCGTTTGGGGACTTTCGCCGGGCAACGGGAAGATCGCTCGACCAACTGGAAGCCGAATGGCGAAGGTACTTAGGGACGGTACCGGTGCCGAAATGGGCGCTCCGGCGGGCAGAGCGCCGGCTCGTACAGCCGGCGATCGTCGAACAGACCTGCCCCCATCGGGTCGCCGCTCTGGAGACGGAGGCCTGGGCGCTCTATCGGCGCGGGGCATTCGAAGCCGCCCGGCAGCGGTTCCAGGAGGCGGCCCGGCTGGAGCCGAACCGGCCGCTCTGGCGCTGGCGGGTCCTTCAGACGGAGATGGCTGCAGGCCGTTGGGAGCAGGTCGCTTCGGCGGCCCGCCAGCTGATCGCGGAGCTCCCGGAGGGGAGCGGCGGGCTCCGGGCCGACCTTTTGGAGGCCCTAGGAGACGCCCTCTGGTGGCAGGGACAAGAGGCCTCCAGCCGAGCAGCGTACCAACAGGCGCTAGAGGCCGCCAGCTCCAGCGCCCAGGCGCGCGGATTGGAGCTTAAGCTTCAGGCATTCGAGGGATCCCCAGCCCTTCAGCGGGCGGTACGCAACTACTTTTTCCCCCGCACGACCGCTGCTCAACGGCTTTACTGGGCCTCCCGATGCGTTACGGAAGAACCGGAGTGGGCGGGGGGGCACTACCTATTGGGCGTCCAGCTGTACAACGCAGGATTGTGGACCGAGGCGGAAGCCGCCTTCAGCAAGGCATTGGCGCGAGGCCTTCCGCCACTCCTGCGAGCGGAGGCGCTCCGCCGCCAGGGGATCGCCCGCTACCGAATCGGCGCCTACCAGCAGGCCCAAGAGAGCTTTGCCCTTGCAGAGGAGGCCCTTTCTCAAACGGCCTGGCGGTTCCTGATGCGCTCCTGGCAGCAGCGGGCACGATGGAGATACCAGGTCGGCGGCAGAGCTCGTTTCCCGGAGACCGATCCGTACGAGCTAGGAGGCTTCGGCCTGAGCGATCAGTTTCCGGAGATACTCCGCCACCTCGTTCGCGTCCCAGGCGGAGCCGGTGAGCGTCCGATTCAGCGTTCCGTCCGGATTGAGGATGACGGTCCGCATGTTGTGGTTGTAGACGTCTCCCTCCTTTTCGGCCCAGACGCCGTAGGCCTGGATGAACTTCTGGGTCTCCTCGACGGAGGCGGCCTGCCAGAACTGCCAAAGCGAAAAATCGGCGCCGTAGGCCTCGCCGTACTCCCGGAGGACCGTCGGCGTGTCGTACTCCGGATCAAAAGTAACGGTCACTAACGCCACTTTCCTTCGCTCCTCGGGCGAGAGCGCCGTCTGGAGTTGAGCCATCGTTTGAGAGAGCATCGGGCACATCGTCGGCATTGGGCAGCGGGTATAGATGAAGCTCATGACGACAAACTTCCCGTCCAAGGCGTCCAGGGTTACCGTTTGGCCGTCTTGGTTCACAAAAGTAACGGCGGGCGGGAGGACCGATGAGGAGGCCGTCTGCGAGGCTCCCGCGGTTTGGTTCTGCGACTCCGAACGCCTACAGGCAAGAGGGCTCAGGAAAGCTGCTCCACAGAGGAACCAGGCAACAGCACGCCGCCAGGCGGGGGACATGAGCTTCTCCTTCGTGCTATGCTTTCGATGCTTCTCAGGCCGTTTGATAGGTAAGGTAGCACCTGCCCCGTGAATCCGTCTAGGAGAGGGGAAGGCCGATGCGGATCGCCGTGCTAGCCTCCGGATTTGGTTCTAACCTCCAGGCGCTGATCGATCAGCTTCACGCGCCGCCGGAGGTACCGATCGAGATCGGGCTGGTCCTCAGCGATCGGCCGAAGGCGTACGCCCTGGAGCGCGCCCGGAAGGCAGGGATTCCGACGGCGATCGTCCGGTTTCGGGACTACTCGGATCGGAGGGCTTTCGACGCAGCGATCGCCGAACAGATCGAGCGGCACGGCTGCGAACTGATCGTGCTGGCGGGATTCATGCGGATTTTAGGACCGGAATTCGTTCGGCGCTACGCTGGTCGAGTGTTGAACATTCACCCGAGCCTACTTCCGGCCTTCCCGGGCACGCATGGGATTCGCGACGCGCTGGAGTACGGCGTCAAGGTGACAGGGGTCACCGTTCACTTTGTCGAGGAGGAGGTAGACGCCGGCCCGGTCATTGCCCAGGTGCCCGTGTTTGTGGACCCGGAGGACACTGAAGAGACGCTAGCAGAGAAGATCCACGCCCAGGAGCACCGGATTTACCCCCAGGTGGTGTTGGCCGTTGCTGAGGGGCGCGTTCGGGTAGAGGGCCGTCGGGTGTTTGTCGAACCGGAGGAGATCCGCTAGCCGTTCCGATTCAGGAGCAGAACGGCAACCACCGAGAGGGCCAGTCCCGCGTAGATGCGCCGGGTAGGCCGCTCCCCCATCAGCCCGACGGTGACCGTTGCCGTGACCAGCAGCGTTCCACAGGCGGAGATTGGAAAGACGAGGATTCCCGGGAGCTGTTCTAGCGCGGTCAGCAAGAAGAACATCTGGAGGGCGTTGCAGGCGCCGACAAAGGCTCCCCATCCCAGCTCTGCTCGACGGGGTCGGATGCCCATGCGCAGAAGCAGAGGGATGGAGAGCAGTCCTGCAACGGCGTAGACTGTCCAGACGTAGAAGACTTTCTGCGCTGGCACGGCAGCTTCGGCGAAGGCCTTGGCCACCAACCGGACCGTTCCAACCATGGTGAAGAACCCCAAGAGTCGCCAGCGCAACTGACGGGTGATCTCTCGGAGGAGCCCCGGCTGAGCGTCCAGCAGAAGTAGCGAGGGGATTGCCACCGCCAGACCGAGCCACTGCTCTGGAGTGGGTCGCTCCGACCAGAGGAGAATGGAGGCGAGAATCGGCAGGACGATCGAAAGCTGCCCGACCGCTGTGGTGGCCGCCAACCCCTGATGGCGGATCGCATAAATCAGAAAGAAATAGGCGGTGAAGTAACAGGCGCCGTTGATGCCGCCAAAGAGCGCCCCCTGCCAACCGGCTTGGACATCCGGCGTGCCGAGCAACCAGAGCGTTCCAAACAGTGCGGCGAAGAGGTAGTTCAGGCCGCCGACGACGATTACCTGATGGCCGCGTTGTGAGGCCGCCTTCACCCCCAGGCCGAATCCGGCGGCAAAGAGAAACTGAAGCACCAACGCCCACATGGATCTTCCTCCGGGGTTTCCCGCTGGTGAGGGAATAGTATCGCCGATCGGGTGGGGAGGTGTTCCAAGGTTTCCCTTGAAGGGGGTACGCTCCAAGGAGTTGGTGAAGTCGATTTTTGGCTCATCTTGCCATTTTCGTCGGGGAGAGCCATTATATCGGTTGGACGACTTCTCCGAAGAGATAGGGACGTTTTTGTGCTCTTAGCAAGAAGGAGATCGCGCCGTGCCGGATAAGAAGATGGTCTACTCGTTCGGCGCCGCTGGGACCGACGGCGACGCTTCGATGCGGAACCTGCTTGGAGGAAAGGGAGCCAACCTGGCGGAGATGCGGCGGATCGGGCTTCCGGTTCCTCCTGGATTCACGATTACGACCGAGGTGTGCACCTACTTTGTGACGCATCAGTACACCTACCCGGAGGGCCTGGAAGAGGAGGTACGCGCGGCGCTCAAGCGGATCGAGGAGGAGACCGGGAAGGTCTTTGGCGATCCGAACAACCCGTTGTTGGTTTCGGTCCGTTCTGGCGCCCGGGTCTCAATGCCGGGAATGATGGACACGATTTTGAACCTGGGCCTGAACGATGAGACAGTTCAAGGGCTGGCCAAGCAGACCGGGAACGAACGGTTCGCCTGGGACAGCTACCGCCGGTTCGTTCAGATGTACGGCGACGTGGTGATGGGCGTTCAGCCACGGAGTGAAGAGGAGCACGAGCCGTTCGACGCGGTGATGTCCCAACTGAAGGCGGAGGTCGGCGCGGAGTACGACACCGACCTGAAGACGGAGCACCTTCAGGAGCTGGTGCGGCGGTATAAGGAGCTGGTCCGGGAGCGGACGGGCCGGGAGTTCCCTCAGGACCCTTGGGAGCAGCTTTGGGGAGCGATCGGTGCGGTGTTTCGCTCCTGGGACAACCCGCGCGCTGTAGTCTACCGTCGGCGGTACAACATTCCTCACGACTGGGGGACGGCGGTCAACGTCCAGGCGATGGTCTTTGGGAACATGGGTGAGGACTCAGGAACTGGGGTCGCCTTCACCCGCGATCCGGCCACTGGCGAGAAGGTCTTCTACGGGGAGTATCTAGTCAACGCCCAGGGCGAAGATGTGGTCGCCGGCGTTCGGACCCCTAAGCCGGTCGCGCAGCTTAAGGAGGAGATGCCGGAGGTCTACCGACAGCTTGAAGAGGTCCGGGAGATCCTCGAGCGCCACTTTAAGGACATGCAGGATTTTGAGTTCACCATCGAGCGGGGGAAGCTCTATCTGCTGCAGACTCGGAACGGGAAGCGGACCGGCTTAGCCGCTGTGCGGATCGCCTGTGAGATGGTGGACGAAGGGCTGCTGGACGTTGAGTCGGCCCTGATGAAGATTCCGGCGGACTCCCTGTCTCAGCTGCTCTCGCCGATCTTCGACGCGAACGATCTGCGTCGCGCTGAGGCGGAGGGCCGACATGTGGCCACTGGCCTCCCCGCTGGGCCAGGAGCCGCAACCGGGAAGGTGGCCTTTACCGCTTCTAAGGCCGAGGAGTTCTCCCGCCGAGGCGAACATGTGATCCTGGTCCGAAACGAGACCAGTCCGGAGGACATCCGGGGGATGCTGGCCAGCGACGGCATCTTAACCGCTCGCGGCGGCGTCAGTAGCCACGCGGCCTTGGTCGCCCGACAGATCGGAAAGGTTTGCGTGACCGGTTGCGGAGCGCTGAACATCGACTACGAACGGCGCCAAATGACCGTCGGCGAGCACGTGATCCGCGAGGGAGAGGATATCTCCATCGACGGGACCACCGGCCGGGTGTACCTGGGGCACATCGACACTGCTCCGTCTGAGATCGTTCAGGTGCTGATCCAGAAGACCCTGGAGCCGGAGAAGAGCTATACCTATAAACTTTTCAGCCGCGTGATGGAGTGGTCCGATCGGTATCGGAAGCTGGGCGTTCGGACCAACGCCGATCAGCCGGACCAGGCGGCCAACGCGATCGCCTTTGGCGCCGAGGGGATCGGTCTCTGCCGGACGGAGCACATGTTCTTTGAGGGCGACCGGATCTACGCCGTTCGGGAGATGATCCTCGCCTCCGACCAAGAAGGCCGCGCCAAGGCGCTGGCCAAGTTGCTCCCCCTGCAGCGAGAAGACTTCATCGGCATCTTCAAGGTGATGGAAGGGCGTCCGGTGACGATCCGAACGCTGGACCCACCGCTTCACGAATTTCTCCCTCACGAGGAGGAGGACATCCGGACGACCGCGGAGCGGTTGGGCGTCTCGCCGGAGGAGGTCCGCGAGAAGGTCGAGGCGCTCCGGGAGTTAAACCCGATGTTGGGCCACCGGGGCTGCCGGTTGGGAATCGCCTATCCGGAGATTACCGAGATGCAGGCCCGCGCCATCTTTGAGGCAGCGGTTGCGGTCGCCGAGGAGGGCGTTCCAGTCCATCCGGAGATCATGATCCCTCTGGTCGGCACCCGAAAGGAGCTCCAACTCCAGCGAGAGATCGTGGACCGGGTAGCCGAAGAGGTCTTCCAGGAGAAGGGGCGGCGGGTGGAGTACCTGGTCGGGACGATGATCGAGGTACCCCCCGCGCAGCGCTGGTCGCCGATAAGATCGCCGAGGTGGGCGAGTTCTTTAGCTTTGGCACCAACGACCTGACCCAGACGACGTTAGGCATGTCCCGCGACGACGCTGGGAAGTTCCTCCCTCAGTACCTGGAGCTGGAGATCTACCCGCGCGATCCGTTCGCCTCATTGGATCAGGAAGGCGTCGGGCAGCTTCTGGAGCTCGGTACGCAGCGGGGCCGCCAGACCCGTCCGGAGCTGAAGGTCGGCATCTGCGGCGAACACGGGGGCGACCCGGACACGATCTTCTTCTGCCACCGGATCGGCCTAGACTACGTCAGCTGCTCGCCCTTCCGAGTGCCGATCGCTCGGCTGGCCGCCGCTCAGGCTGCGTTGGAAGGAAAAAGCAGCGACTAAGACTCCTGCCCCATGCCGGCCCATCTGGCCTCTGAGAGAAAGAGGGGAGCTCTCCCCTCTTTCTCTCACTTCAGAGACGCCGACTCGCCAACCGAGAAGGTTCCGCTCCTCTTTCCCGCCGACCGACGATTCCCTGGAAATACTATAAAAACCAGTATTTGTTTTCTCGAGAACAGATTTATTTGTACCCCTCTCCGGCCCTCGTTCGTTTAGGGAAGCGCACAGGAGAAAGAAGCGGGCCACAGGTCCGATGACGGCTGGAAGGCTGTGAAGGAAAGGGATCCGGTCGCTTGGGCACGTCGTGTTTTAGGCGTCGAGCTTTGGTCCAAGCAGGAGGAGGTGCTCCGTTCGGTGTTTGCTCATCGTCGGACGGTGGTCCCGGCCGGTCACGGGGTGGGCAAAACCTTCGTCTCGGCGGTGGCGGTGTTGGCCTTTTTGTATCTTCACGAGCCGTCCAAAGTGATCACGACTGCGCCGACGTGGACGCAGGTTCGGCGGCTTTTGTGGAGCGAGATCAACCGGCTGTTCAAGTCTCGCCGGGACCGTCGTGGATGTCCGGGGAAGATTTACACGACTCGGCTTCAGGTTCGGGACGACTGGTTTGCGCTGGGCCTCTCCTCGACGGAGACGGTCAACTTTCAGGGTTTTCATCAGCGGCACGTGCTCATCGTCTTGGACGAGGCTCCCGGCGTGCGTCGGGAGATCTACGAAGGGGCGGAAACGCTGATGAGCGCCGGCGACGCACATCTGTTGATGATCGGCAATCCGATTGGTCAGCACGGGCACTTTTACGAAGCGTGCCGCAGCGGGCGCTGGAATGTGATTCGCATCTCCTGCTTGGACTCGCCCAACGTCACTGGAGAGCCGGTCTCGGAGGTGCTCCGAAGCAGTCTGGTACGGCCGGAGTGGATCGCCGAGAAGGCCGAAGAGTGGGGAGAGGACTCCCCAGCTTACCAGGCGCGGATTTTGGGGCTTTTCCCGGAGTCTGCAGACGATCAGCTCATCTCGCTGGGTTGGGTGGACGCGGCCGTAGAACGGCATCGGGAAGCGGCTTTAACGGCGGGGCCAGTCGTCATCGGCGTGGACGTCGCGCGGTACGGATCGGACGCGACGGTTTACGCCGTCCTCCGAGGCGATCGGCTGGAGGCGCTAATTCAGGATCGTGGGAAGGACACGATGGCGGTTGCGGGCCGCTGCGTCGCGCTTGCCGAGCAGTACGGAGCGGAGACGATCGGCGTGGACGAAGCGGGAGTTGGCGGCGGCGTTGTGGACCGTCTGACCGAGTTGGGGGTACGGGTAGTAGCCGTCAACGGAGGGGAGCGGGCCGTCGAGGCCGCGCGCTTCGCTAACCGTCGCTCGGAGCTCTGGTGGGAGCTGCGGGAGTGGATTCGGCAGCGGGGAGCGATCCCTCCGGACCGGCGGCTTCGGGAGGACTTAACCGCTCCGCGCTACTCCTTCACGTCGCGGGGACAGATCTTCGTTGAGAAGAAGGAGGACCTCCGACGACGACTCGGCCGAAGCCCGGACCGTGCCGACGCGCTTGCTCTGGCGTTGGCCGCGCGGTACGAAACTCGGCTCTGGGAGTGGCACGCTAGCGGCGTAGCTCCGCTGACGCGAGACCTTCCAGAGTGAGAAGGAAAGAAAGGCGGTGGAGCCGGTGAATCGTTCTTTAATGCGGCAACGATGGCGACGGTGGGGAAGATGGTTCGTCCGAAGATTTCGGGAAGCGGGGGGCTCCATCACGCCCACCGGAGGACTACCTGAGGGAGCGGGGCTCGCCCGGCGTTGTCGTCGTCGGGGGGTTCTTCTTGGACGAGGCACAATCGGAACTTCGAGGGGCCAATCGATACGCGGTCTACTCACGGATGCGGAACGACGCCCAGGTGGCGGCGCTGCTGAACGTCATCGAGCTTCCCATCCGGGCGGCAGATTACACCCTGGAGCCGCGGGAGCCCTCCTCGGTAGCGCAGGAGATTCGCGACTTTGTGGCGGAGGAGCTGTTTCAGGGGAACCAAACCTTTGACGACTTCGTGCGGCAGGCGCTGTTGATGATCCCCTATGGGGTGATGCTCTTTGAAAAGGTGTTCCGTCTTCGCCCGGATGGCCGGATCGGATGGGAACGGTTCGCTCCTCGGCTTCCGGCGACGATCGTCCGGTGGGACGTGAGCCCCCAGGGCGAGTTCCTAGGCGTCGAGCAACAGGTCTGGGGTCGGGACCGACGGCCGGTGTACCTGCCCGCCTGGAAGTTACTCCGCTTCACCTATCGGGAGGAGGCGGGGAACTTCGCGGGCCGCCCGTTGCTACGCGACGTTTACAAGCATTGGTGGTATAAGGACACGCTCTACCGACTGGCGGCGCTAGCTGCCGAGCGAACCGGGGTGGGGATTCCGGTCATTCAGGTTCCCCGGAACGCCCCTCCCATGGAGCAGGAGCGGGCGGCCGCCATCGTGCGAGCCCTTCGAGCGAATGAGGAAGCGGGGGTAGTCCTCCCCAGCGACTTTGAGCTGACGCTAACCACCGGTCGGGGTTTCTCCTACCTGCCATTGATTGAGCATCACGATCGGATGATTGCCAAGGCGGCACTGGCTCAGTTTCTGAACCTCGGTCAGACCCAGGTAGGGAGCTTTGCACTGAGCCGTTCTCAGACGGACCTGTTTTTGATGACGCTGAACGGCATCCTTCAGCACCTGTGCGGAGTCATTGAGCGGGAGGGGATTGGGCAACTGGTCTGGTGGAACTACGGGGAAGGGGCGCCGGTGCCGCGTCTTCGCGGCAAACTGCGAACGACCGATGCGGGGCAGTTCGCCGAAACGCTGGACCGCTTGGTACACGGCGGGCTGTTGACACCGGACGGGGAGCTAGAGCGGGTGGTCCGGGAGAGTCTAGACCTCCCCGCTCAGCAACAACCGGTTGGATGAAAGGGGGAGGCCTGTGCGGCAGACGATCGTTTCGGTGCTTCGGTTCTCGGAGCGAGTTGACGAAGGGGAGGAGCCGAGCCGATCGGCAGTGCAACTGCTCCGATCGGGCCGGTTCCATCACGAGCTTTACGGTCCTTTGGAGATCGGGCCGGAGCTGTACGGAGAGCTGATCCGGAACTTCGAGCAGGACGTGCGTGGCATAGAGATCGCCCTCGACGTGGAGCATCGTCCCGAAGGCGGGGCAGCGGGATGGTTTCGACGCCTGTTCACCGACGCAGAGGGCCGGGAGCTCTGGGGCGAGGTGGAGTGGACCTCGCTGGGGCGCCGGCTCGTGGAGGAGGGGTTGTACAAGTATCTCTCCGTCGAGTACGACCCGAACTACGTCGACGAGGAAGGTCAGACTCATGGGCCGACCCTTCTCGGGGCCGCGTTGACCAACCGGCCCTTTCTGAAGCGGATGCAACCGGCGGCTATTCGGCTCGACGAAGAAACCGAGCAATCAACGACTCAGGAACCGATCCGTGAGGAAACCGTTCGGCTCCGGGAGACGATTCGCCGGCTGACCGAGGAGCTCCAAGCCCTCCGCGAGGAGCGGGAGGCGCTCCAGAGGCGGCTCCGGGAGACGGAGCTTCGACAGCTTCTCGAGTCGGCCAAGCGAGAGGGTCGGGTAACGCCTTCAATGGAGCCTTGGCTACTCCGACTGGGGCGAGAGTGCGCCTCCCTGGAGGCGTTTCGAGGGATTCTGGAGACGCTTCCGGTTCGGGTGGTCTTTGAGGAACTCGGCAGCTCCCAACCGCCTGAAGCGGAGGGGAGCGATCCGGCGGAGCGGCTGCACTGGGCAGTGTTGCGCCGCCTAGAAGAGCTCCGCGCGGAGCGACCTGGGGAGAGGATCGGCTACGGCGACGCACTCGCGGTCGTCTCTCAGGAGCGACCGGACCTGATCCGGGCCTACCGGGAGTATCGGCGTCAAATCGCAACCGGAGAATAAACAGAGAAGGAGAGGAATCCAACAAGATGGCAACCCAGCAGCTAGCAGCGGGGAACGGAATCGCCCTCCCGGCGGGGGAGGACCTTCAAGGGAAGGCGTTTCATCTGGTTCGGCTGAACAACAGCGGACAAGTGGTCGTTCCGACGGCGTCCACCGATCTGCCGATCGGAGTTCTCCAGAACGACCCACCAGCCGGCGGGGCGGCGGAGGTGCTAACCCTCGCGGGCGCAGTGGCCAAGGTCGTCGCCGACGGCTCGACGGTGGCGATCGCGGTCGGCGACACCGTTGGGACGAACGCCTCAGGGAAGGCGGTCAAAAAGTCGCTCGCTGGCGACTGGTACATCGGGGTCGCGCTGGACGCCAGCGCCGTAGACGGAAAACTGATTCGGGTTCTTCTGACCGGGCCTCAACAGCGGGCTTAACGCAGGAAAAGGAGGTGCGGAGGCATGCCGCAGCCGACCGTTCAGGACGTGCATCAGGACCAGGTGCTCTCTCATCTTTCGATCGCCTACAGGAACGCGGAGTACATCGCCTCTGAGGCGGTCCCGAAGGTGCTCGTGAACAAGGCCTCAGACAAGTTCTATGAGTTCAGCCAAGGGGATTGGTTTCGAGACGAAGCGGGCCTGCGGGCACCGATGACGACCGGGCCGGTTGGGGGCTATCGGCTCTCGACGAGGACCTACCAGACGCGCCAGTACTCAATGACCACCTATGTGGCCGACGAGGAACGAGACAACGCCGACGAAGGGCTCGACCTGGATCGTCAGGCGATCGAGTACTGCACGGACAAGGTCCTCCTTCGGCTGGAACGGGAGGTAGCAGACCTGTTGTTTGACGGCGGTCAATACGCTGTCGGCCACACAACGACGCTGACCGGCGCCGACCAATGGGACGACCCGACGTCGGACCCGATCGGCCAGGTCCGTTCGGCGAAGCTGACGGTCAGCGGGGCTATCGGACGCCATCCGAACACGCTCATCCTCGGCGAGGAAGTGTACACAGCGCTTCAGGATCATCCGCAGATCGTCGAGCGGATCAAGTACACCCAGCGCGGGATCGTCACGCCGGACCTGCTCGCCTCGCTGTTGGACGTAGAACGGGTGCTCGTGGGTCGGGCAATCGAAAACACCGCCGAGGAAGGGGAGCTTCCCAACTACCAACGGGTTTGGGGGAAGCATGCGGCGCTCCTCTACGTTGCTCCGCGTCCTGGTCTTCGCACCCTTTCGTTCGCCTACTGGTTCGTCTGGCGGGGAGTACGATTTTGTCGCGGAGCGCTGGCGGAAGGCCGACGGGGGGAACGCCGACGGGTTCCGGGTCCGCGCCCAGTGGGACGTTCAAATCGTGGCGGACACGGCCGGATACCTGTTCCAGGACGCCGTGAGTTAACAGTCCGTTCACAGACAAGGCCCGGGCTTCTCGTCCGGGCACTTGAGGAGGGAAACGATGGCCCGAATACCAACCCAACGCCATGGCTTTTCTCAAGCCTCCGACACGCTGGAGAGCTACAGCTTCGCGCTGGACCACGTGGACCTGCTGAACAAGCTGGACGCGGCGCTGCAGTTCCCTGGCGGCGCTGGACGCAAACGCTGGGAATTACGCTGGGGCCGGTCGGGAGGGGTCGCTCCTGAACGGGGCGCCGGTGGTGCCCAAGAGCGGGCAGACGGACGCCCTGCTGATCTTCCGGGATCAGAACAACGCCAACAAGCATCAGGCGGGCTATCGCTCCGCCGATGGATCGTTTTGGATCAGCCCGGAAGGGTACGTGGGGAGCCGTGGGGTACAGGTTAAGTCCTCAGGTGACGTGAACATACCGTATCGGCTGCAAGTGGAGGGGTTTACGCTCCGGCGGTTCGACTTAGTCATTCGTAAGAACTCCTCCGGAACGATCTACCACGCCTTCGGGTATGTTCCTTACCACGACAGCATTACCACACTTTGGGTGAATACAGAACTCGACCTGCTGGCAGCCGCTCCCCAAGACGACGGTACGCCAAGCGGCACCGCAGGCAACAGTAGCATTGACTGGAATGACACAGACGGCGGGGAGTATGCCCAGACGCCGTTTGTCGACTCGACGACCGGCTTTGTCGAGGGGGGCGGTATTCTGAGCGCAAGTAGGCACATCTTTGTGCTGGATACTCCTGCTTCCCAGAACGGGACTGAGTCCGGCATGCTAGGCGTCATTGAGTACACCAACGTTGGCGTTCCGCTCACTGTGGTTGTAGCGCCGCAACACAGTAACGTTAACGGCGCCTGGTTTGCATAGGCCGTCGCTGGTGTTCCGCAACGCCGAAACGGGGGCGAATTACAAGCTGGACACGGATATGCCGAATAACACCTTATTGCAGTGAAGCTGTGGCTCTTCATGGGGTAGGAGATGAGCGATGACGTTATCGGCGATGATCGGTGAGGAGAGCATTCCTAGCAAGCAGGGGCTTCGGGAGGAGCGGCGGCACAAGCTGCTGCGTTGGCTTCGGGAGCAGACTCCACCGTTGCGGCTGGAAGAGTATCCGTTTTGGTCGGACGAGCAGAAAGCGGCGGAAGCGGCGGCGTTTGCTCAGTTCGATCAGCGAGTATGAGGCGGCGAAGGCGGCGCTGCGGGAACGGCTGCTTGTATTGAGCGAGGAGGAGTTTGCGGAGTATTTCTCACAGATCGGTTGGGAGCCGGTTGGGGAGACGGTCGAGGAACAAGTGGATCACTATCTGACGAATGCGTAGGGGCCTTCGACGGTGGCGTACTGCACTCTGTCCGACGTTCAGTCGCTGTTTGCCAACGTCGTGTTCGACGCGGCCAGTCCGGTGAGCGATGCCGAAATCGAAACGGTGCACATTCCGACGGCGACGGCATACATCGATGCACGCCTTCGTCCTGTCTACGCGCTTCCGATCACGGCCTCGACGGACCTGGAGCTGCTTCGGCTGATTGCGATGCACCTGGTCGCTGGGATCGTTGCGGAGATTCTCTACGAGACGAGCAGCCATCCGAACGAGCAGGCTAGCGCCCGTCGGCATCGGGAGTGGGCCGAAGGGATTCTTGACCGGCTCCTGCGCGGCGAAATGGCCCTGGAGGCGGAACGGATCAGCCTAGTGAACGCGGGGGTCTTTGGAGAAGACGGGCTGGAGGGATAACCGGTGGCCTACATTGTGTTGACGGAGGCGGAGGCGTCGGCTGCCGAGACGGTCCTTGAGGGACTTGAGCGAATGAAGGCCGTCTTGGAGGCCAACCGGCCGATCCTTCGAGCCGGAGGCCGAACGGTTGGGGAGCGATCGATTCTTATCAGCGCCCAGAGCGCGATCGCCCAGTTTCCGGCGATCCAGATCGAGCCGACAAAGCTTTTGGAAGTCCCAGCGACGCTGGGGGGCAGCAGTGGTCAGAACCGAGTCCGAGCCACCTACCGGCTGTACCTTTACGACCTGGCGCTGGGGCGCGGGGAGGAGCTTACGCGCCAGCTTGCTCAGCTCACCGATCGGGTGCAGGCCGTCCTCCGGCGCAACCGGACGCTAGACGGATTCTGTCTGGACCTGTGGGTAGAACGGGTTATCTATGGCCGACTCCGGGGCGGTCCGCGAACGGTCAATCCGATCTTTGCGCCGCATCCGATCTTTGCGAGCCAGATAGACGCCACGATCGAGCGGTGGATCGAGCGAGGATAAGGAGATAACAGGTGGGAGTGTTGAGCGGTGTGGGCGGGGCCGTACGGCTGGCCGTTCTTCTGCCAGGGGAGGAGGAGAGCCCTCCAGATCGGGGGCCCGCTGGCGGACCGGCTGTCGGTGAGGTGACCCGATGGGAGGTGCGGCTCCAAGCTAGGACGGTTCCCCTTCTGGCGATGGGAAGGGAGTACATCACAACTCTCGTCGGCTTTATCGAATGGACGGCCCGGATCGAACTGCTCTGGGACGCTGAGGCGAGCAGCTCCCAGCAGCGACGGCTGTTGCGAAGGCTGGTGGAGGACCCGTCGGACCAGGACCCCTTCGGCGATCTGTTGGAGATCGCCCTGTACGTCCGAGACACGCCGGGGAACCGGGCAGCTTACTACGGCGTGGCAACGCTGGCTGAGGGGCGCCTTTGGCTGAACGCCCAGGAGCCGGTCCGGGCGCGTTTGGACCTCATCGGCTGGGGACCGCTCCGCTATCGCAGTGGGTTCTTCGCTGCGGGAAGCTTTGGAGTGCTAGAAGGGGAGTCCTATCAGACCCTAGAAGGGCTCTCCTTTGCCCAGATAGAGAGTCGGGAAGATCACAGTTAAAGGGATGGAGGAGGGACGAAGATGCCCACCTATGTCGGGAAGGACGGTCGGATATCGCTGTTGAGTCCCAGCATGGATCCGGAGGAGCCCAATCCGCCAACGCTGGACAACCCGGTTGGGAACGTGACCGCCTGGAGGCTGACGGTCCAGCAGGAGATGTACGAGGTGACCAGTTTCGGGGATCAGTACCGGCGGTTTGTCCCGGGTCTCCGGGAGTGGCGAGCGGAGATCGAGGCGAGTTGGGACGCGGACGACCCTTCAGTTCAACAGGATGAGCTGTGGGAGACGCTGATCCAAGACGACTTTGGGGGCACGCTGGCGATCGGAAAGCAGGTTCAGGTCAATCTCTATACCGATGGAGAGACGGTAGGATCGCGGAAGGTTTACTACGGCGCGGCGTACGTCGAGGAGGCGCGAGTGGAGGCACCGGTAGACGGGCGCATCACGGCCCTCTTTCGGCTACGCGGGAGCGGGCACCTTCGGTACACCGGCAGCGGCGCCTAACGGGAGCGGACGATGAGCGTAATTTTGGGCCAACTCGGGGCCGTCTTTGCCCCGGTTGAGGAAGTCGGGCTGACGAACGTCCTTCTGACCCCGGTCGAAGGGTCCGACCAGTACGTGATTGCCGATCCGGCGCTGCGATACCGACGGGCGTTCCGACCGGAGGTGCGCCCGGGGGACCTGACGCCCTCCAGCGGGACGGTGGTCGAGGTGATCGCACCGGTCGGAGCGGTGCGCATCCAGGGAGGCGCTCCCCCGTATACGCTGAGCGCTCCCACCGGAAGTCTCTGGGAGCTAGCCCCTATGGCCGGGTTCCTTGAATGGCAGCTGGAGCTAGAACAGCAGCTGGAAGAGGCCACCACACTGGGGATGACCTTCCGCCGCTATCGGCGAACGGTTCGCAGCTGGTCCGCGCGAGCGGAACGGTTCTGGATTGACGGAGACTTCCTCCTCTATCAGGACGGAACCAAGCCTTCCTTGGAAGTCGGGCCGTTTGTGGTCGCCTTCTACGTGAACGCCGAGGAGACCAAAGCCTATCGCTACGTTGGGCTGGCGCACCTGGAGGCGGCCCACCTGGACGTGGCTCCAGAACGGCTTGTTCGGCAACCGCTCCGCTTCCAGGGGATCGGTCCGATCTACTTCCGAGATAGCAGTAACTGAATCGTTCAAGAGAAGGAGAGCCCATGAACCGCATGTTCCAAGAGATGGCCAACGCGACGGTCCAGACGCTTCAACTGGGTGAACGGATCTTTCGGCTCCGCGAACTGAACTGGAACGACCTCTGCGAGCTGGAGGAGCAGCTGGGCTCCGACCCGGAGCGGTGGCAAGGAGCGCGAGCGCTTCGAACGATCCTCTGGCTGGCGCTCCGGAAAGAGGATCCGTCGCTGACACCCGAGGCGGTCGGGGAGCTCTTGACGTTGGCCGACGCCGAACAGGTCCTTCAAGCCGCTGAGCGGGTGCTTGGAGGCGCAACGATCGAGGAGACGCCAAAAAACGATCCTCCTCCATCCCCTCGTTAAGAGGGGATGGAGAAGGCCAGAAGAGCGCGGAGAACAAGGAGAACGAGAAAGCCGGAGGGATGGAGGATGTGGACCTGGTCCACTGGGCGTACGTCTTCGCCGTCTTGGGCCGGTTTTACGGCTTTGGTCCAGAGGCCGTGCTCCGGCTGACGCCGACTCAAACCCGTCACTATTTGGAGATGGTTCCCTACGTCTCCGAGTGGAGCGAAGAGGCCGGAACGATTCCCCCGCTTCCACCGCAGTATCGATCGGAGCCCAGGCAGGCCAAAGACCTCGCCCGCTGGAAAGCGCTCCTGACAGGGGCAAGGACCAATCGGCATAAATCAAAACGATCAGAACAGAGCGGCGAAAGCAGAAGCTAAAATGACGCCTTCTAACCTTCGCTTACGAGTGCCTCTTCCCCGTCTTCGTCTACGGGAGCATCGGCACGAAAGCCTTCTCTGGAAGACCGCTTGGAAAGAGCGGATCGCCTCGCGGCTGGCGGAGATCAGCCGTTCTGTCACGCCGACGCCGCCACCTCTTCTCTCGGACGGTACTCTTCGTCTCTTCACATCCCTCGCACTCCCCACCCTCACATCCCCCCAACCCTTCGCATCCCCCACGCCTCTCGCACTCGCCATCCTCCAGCCCTCCGGTGACGAGGGGCATGAGAGGAATAAGGAACCAGGGAAACGGGGAACACGACTCACAGGAGTGTTGGAACGGAGGGCTTCTCCCCAAGGGATTGAACGCCTCAAGAGGAAGATTCGAACTTTAACCCAAAGCGTCACAGCAGTGCTTTCCAATGTCTTAAAGCACGTGGAGGAAGGTTCGGAGGCTCAAAAGCTGCTCCTTGAAGGAATTCGACAAATGCTCGCTCGGACACCGCTCAGCTCGTGGACCGAGCGGTTCTGGCCGCTACTCCGGCGTTGGGCGGTGGAGCGATCCGAATCGGAAGCCCGGCCGCCTGGAACCGTAGGTCTCCTGGAGGATATCGCCCACCGTCCTAACCTTCGCACTCTCCACACTCTTTTTACCCCCTCTACCCCCCTAGCCCCCCGTCAGCGGGGGGTATGGAGAGTGGGGAAAGCAAGGGGGGTATGGGGAGTGGAGGAAGTAAGGGAGATATGGGGAATGGGGAAAGCAAGGGGGGTATGGGGAGTGGAGGAAGTAAGGGAGATATGGGGAATGGGGAAAGCAAGGGGGGTATGGAGAGCAGAGGAGGCTAGGAGAGTATGGAGAGAGGCTAGGAGAGTATGGAGAGTGGGGAAAGCGAGGAAAGTATGGGGGACGAGGAATGGAGCGGCTAAGAACCTGTGGAGCGCAGAGTCGAGAAGGATATGGGAGGCCAAGGCAAGAGACGTGAAAGGTCAGGTGCTTCCCTTCCGGACACCGGTCCCTAGCGCAGCACGGGCTTTTTTTGCTTGGTTTCGGGGCTACCGACCACCAAATCCCCGGGCCGGACTCTTCGCCGGGGAGACAACTCACGTGCACCTAGATCGGATCGAGATTCGGTGGGAGCCGTCGGAGCGATGGGTAGACTTCGAGGAGCTGAGTCGCCTGCTGGGTGAGGCGCTCCGGCGCGAACGGTTCTGGAGAGGCGTGTAGGGGGACCGCTGTGGGGATCACCTTGGAAAGCAACGGGGGCAAGTTTGTCCTGCCAGCAACGCTGGACTTGCGCGAAGTCTGCATCGAGGACCGCTTCGAACCGATCGCACTCGCGGGTCGGCGCGGACTGTGGATCGACCGGGAGCAGATACGCCCCCGATCCTATGAGCTGCTCCTCTCCGGCGTCCTGACCGGAGACGACAGCATCGGGGTGGAGGCGAGGTTGCGAAATCTGATGGAGGTGATCCAGTCGCCGCCAGTTCGGATTATCGACGAGGAGCTGAACCGAAGGACACAAGCCTGGCCGCGCGAGATCGCCTACCGGCGAGTCGGCGGCCATCCCTGGCGTATGCTCTCCGTCTCCGTTCGACTGTGGGCTGCCGACGGCGTCTCAGAAGCGCTGACGACGCGCGAGACGACCGGAACGATCGGAACGCTCACTAACCCGCCGGTGATCCAGCATCTCAGCCTGCTCTACGACGGTACCTATCCGGTCGGACCGGTCCTGGAGGCCCGGTTGAGCCCAGGAACCGTCTGGACACCAACGCTGGAGATCAGAGCTGGAAACCTGATCGAAAACGGCGCGTTCCGGCGAGGGTACAGCCTACCCGAGGGTTGGACGCCGGTCGGCGGGGCGAGGCTCCAAGTTGGAGAGGGCGTGTTCAGCGATCGAGTCGCTCAGGCGACCGCCGGCCAGGAGTGGCAACAGGAGGTCCCAATCAACGGAGAGACAACCTACACCCTCTCCGCTTGGCTTCGAAGCCCTGACGGAGGAACGCCGCTGCTGGAGATCGATTGGAAGGACGCCGGAGGAACGGTGATTAGTACGTCAACGGTCGTCCCCTCCGTCGGGACGGTCTGGAGCCGTCAGTCGTTGACCGCTGAGAGTCCCACCGTCGCAGTGCGAGCACTGGTTCGGATCGGCTCCCAGTCCGGAACGATCCAAGCGGACGGCGTCCAGATGGAACCGTTGGGGGTCCCGACCGACTTCACCGAGGTGGTGGTCCTGAGGATCGGCCGCGATCAGCCGTTGGAGGCCGCTTCGGGAGCGGCCGCCTGGTGGCTGGATCTGGACCGGGGCCTTGCTCAGCTGGAAGACGCCTCCGGATTCCTTGCCGATGACCTGGCAACGGTGAGCGGCGACTGGTGGGAACTCCGGCCAAGCCGATCGGGATGGAACTATCTCCTGACCACACTTCCAGACGCCGGAACGGTGCAGCTTCGCGTCCTCTACAGAGAACGGCACCTTTAAGGATAAGAAAAAAGGAGCGATGGGCGCTCGGCTCCGAATAGAAATCTACGACAACGGGAACACGGCTCGTTTGGGACGAGTGGTTGCGCCGGTCTCCGTGCGAGTTACCCGTGGCCTCAACGAACCGGACCGGATCGAGTTAGCCCTTCGGCGGAACGACCCCCAGGCTAAAGAGCTGATCCCCGGCCGATTCCTCCGGGTCTTCGACGCCGGAGGAGCCGAACCGCTAGCAACAGGAGTTCTCCTGGAACCGCTCCGTCGAGAACGGGGATTGCTCCACTGCACAGCGGTAGGTGCTTTGATCCAATTGGCTCTAGTCCGCTTCCCGCCGGGATATCTGCTGACCGGCGACCTCGCGGATGACCCGGCGGCTTGGACCTGTGCCTACGATTGGCGAACAATCCAAGCGACACAAACGACGGCCTCTGGAGCCTGGGGGGACGAAATTCTTACCTTCCCCGGCTTTGGCACGGGGAACACCGCTGGGGAGTTCTCCAATACCGAAGCGGTTGACCTCGCCGAGCCGACCGGTGAGCGGGAGGACCTGGGTGGCGTTCGCCTGATGGAAGGGGGCGGACTCTATCCACCCAACGGTGTCTATGTGACGCCCTTTCTGGATTTCCGCACCCCTCCGGACACCTGGGACCGCCTCCGATACGGCCTGGAGGGTTGGGGGGAGAGCCTCGCCGTCCGGGTCGCCTCCTTTGAGGCGCTGAGCGACCCTCGCAGCTTCAGCGGAACGCCGCTCACCGACCCTGGAGCCTCGGGACGGGGAATTTCGCTCGTCGGGCTTCCGCCTCGCCGCTATCTGGCCGTCGAGTTCACGCTGAACCGACTTCATCCCTCCCAAAGCCCTCGGCTCCGATGGATTCAAGCGGTCGCCCGAAGGAACCTCCCCGGCGTTCTGGGAGCGGTCCTTCCCACGATCCATCTGGGAGCCCTCAACCTAGGAGGCTACTCACTGCGCGCAGCGCTGGAGCGACTTTGTGCGACCTATCTCCTGGAGTACCGCCTCGCCCCCGACGGAACGCTTCAAGTGCAGCCCATCCCCGAACCGGGGACCGTCGGCAGCCTTTGGGGCCAAGACCTGAGAAGCCGACTTACCTTGACTGAAGGAAAGCACTTCAATTGGGTCGAGGAGGTCTCCGACCCGACTCAAGGAGGGAACTACCTAGCCATCGCCGACCCAGGAAGCGGCCTGAACCTGATCGTTCAGGACGCGGCTTCCCTGAGCGAGTTGGGGTATCGTCAGGCGTTTCTTTCTGTCTCGGCGCTGCAGCTGGAAACGCTGAAGGCGCTCGGCGACCAACGCCGGGCGCGTTGGGGCGACTGGACTCGACGCTGGCGAATTGAGCTGCTCCGCACGCCAAACGATCCCCCGTACCCCCCGCTAACGGGGGGTACGGGGGGCGCGGAAAGCTGGGGGTTTGCGCCAGGAGACCTGATCCGGTTGATCTCCTCGCCCCACGGTGCTGGGCCCAACGCCCCCTTCGATCGCTCCGTCCGGATCGTTCGAGAAGTCCGCGAGGAGACAGAAAACGGCCTCCGGGTCCTCCTCGAGGTGGAGGAGAGAGCTTCCCGATTGGAACGAGCGCTCGCCGGCCCAGAGGCGCTAGAGCCGCGTCCCCAGTCCGCTCAGGGGTGCTTTTGGACGCCCGTCTTCGCAGACGACGCCCCCCACACGCTGACCGTTCCGCTGAACTTCACTCCTTCGCACGCGGGCGCGGTCGTCCTAGAGGTCGAGGCCGATCCCGACGGAACCCCCTCTTATGGAACCTCCCGGAGCGGCTCGGTCGCTGTGGAGGTGGTCGAGCGCTCAATGGGCCTGGATCACTGTCGCCTGACCGTTCAGCGGATTGGGGGAGCCCTCCCCTACAGGGCGCGAGTGCTCTGGTGGGCCGAGGGCGTCGTTCGGCGACTCTAACCCGTCCGCCTTAAAGGAGCAACCGATGGCCGCTGAGGAGCGGAACACGCTGGAACAGCTCTTCTACCGCTTGGAAACGCTCGTCCAGAAGGATCATGAACTGCTGACCCAACTGGATCGCAAGGTCAGCGCTCTACTGGCGCGATCCGATGTCGAGGAGGAACGCTTGAACGACCACGAACGCCGAATTCGAGAACTGGAGTTCGCCAAGTGGAAGCTGGCCGGTGTTGTGGCGTTCCTCTCGGCGCTCATGCCGTTGCTGGTTTCCCTGTTGACTCGCCGCGCGATGGAATAACCGCGCGCAGAAGAAAGGTCTCCAGACTTCCATAAAGAAAGCGAAACGTCTCGGTAATCCGGTAACCAGCCGCCTCAAGCGACTCCTGAGCCCAACCGCGCTGAGGAGTGATCAGGACGATCTCCTCGACGCCACGATCCTGCGCCGCCAGAGGGAAGGCCCGGTACAGCTCCCGAACGACTCGGGGGTTCCCAATCCGCAGGCCGTAGGGTGGATTCGTCACAATTAGCCGATATTCCCCCGCTTGGACCCCCTTCAGCAGGCGGGCGTCATCCTGCCACACCCGAACCTCCCCGGCAATCCCAAAGGCCTGGAAGTTGGCCAGCATCCCACGGACGTTCTTAGGACTGTGGTCACAAGCCCCAATCCGGACGTCACAAGGGCGAACGTTTCGCTCCGCTTCGGCCCGAAGCTCCTCCAAGAGCCCCGGGTCCAAATACCGATGACGCTGAAAGGCGTACTCTCGCCGAAAGTACCCCGGCGGAACTCTCTTCACCATGAAGCAAGCCTCCGCTGGAATCGTCCCCCCCGCCGGCCATCGGGTCCAAAAGGGGAGGCCCCTTCCGGAAGGAAGAGAGCTCTAAAAGCGCCGCCGCCAACGGTGGCTTCAGGGGCGCAAAGTGCTGATACCGCCGCGGATGACGACGGGTTAGCGGCTCGCCGGTCGTGTTCAAGAGGATCATCAAATGCCGGTCGCTCAGCTCGGCGAAAAACTGCACCTCCGGCGCGTCCAGATGGGCCCGAACTCGCACCCTTGCGACCTTCAAAAAATGCTCTACAACCGCCGCGCCGACCTCCCGGCCGATGTCCACCGAGGTAAAGTCATGAACGCCCTCCCGAACCCCTACCACGCCAAAGGTCTGATCCGGACCCATCCAGCGTGAATAGGGAACCGTCCCAGCCGCCTCGCGGACCTCCTCTAATGAACCGACCTCGCCGGCCCAGAGGAGGAGAAAAACCCGATTCGCTTGACGGACCCAGAAGTTCAAACGGATCACGTCGGAGAGGTCCCGACCGCGAACCAGGACCTTGGCCGGCTTGATCCGCTCGGCGGCGTACCCCAGCCGATCTAACTCCCGGATCAAGAGCGCTTCCAGCCCCGATTCGCAGGAAACGACCAAGGGCACGAAGGCCTCGCCCGACCTCTCCCCCTGCGGGTCGACGCGTAGGAAGTCCATCAGACGTAGTTCACCCCGTACCAGAGCGCCGGCACTGGTAAGGCTGCCCGGAGAAGTTCCCCTAGCCGACCTTCAGGAAGCGGTGGGAGGTTGGAAGGCTCTCGCGTCCCAAACAGCAGATGCGCAACGGCTCCCCGGTCGGGCAGCGAGTAGGCCTCTTCCCCTAACCGGATGACGTAAGTCGCCTTCCCTATCCCCTCAGCGTCCCATACTTCCTCAGCCTCCGATACTTCCTCAGCCTCCCGTACCCCACTAGTTTCCCATACCCCCCGTTGACGGGGGGTATGGGAAAGCAAGGAAATCGGCACTTCGGCCAGCTCCGGAGCCCGCTCCACCAGCAGCGGCCAGAGCCGGCGAACGGCCTGAGGGAAGTTCAGGACCACAACCGTCCCGGAGGCCATCGCCTCCTCCACCCTCAGCCCTGCAGAGCGGGCCAGCTCCCTCCCGATCCGGTCCACGCTGTACAGATGCCAGTCCACCGTCTGAAAGCCGCGTCGGTGGATCAGCTCCGCAAAGGCCGGAATTAACAAGTTCCAGTCTCCCGCCGCCTCAGCGATGGGGCCCCCGTCCCGGCTCTCGAACCTCTTGGAGGATCAGGTATCCCTGAGGAATGCCCGCCCGCTCGACGATCCAGAAGCTCGCCGGTCGGTTCATCACAAAGGCGCAGTCGAACGCTCGGCCCCAGACCCTCACCGAGCGCTTCCAGTGCACCGGCTCTCGTTGGTGCAGCTCCATCAGAAGGGGGATGTCCTCGCGCGAGGCCCGGCGTAGATGCACTTTGGGATCACGAAGTCCTTCGGCCTGCTCGGCGCTCATCCGGACGTGGAAGTCTCGCCCCACTCGCCGCGCTCCAACGCGACGGTACAGGCTCCGGTCTCCAGAGATAATCAGCCAATCACACCCCTGGGCCCGAGCGTGCAGCATTGCGTCGATGAGACAGGCGGAGGCGTACCCTTTGCCTCGATACTCGGGCAGCGTCGCCACCGCGCCGATACACCCAACCCGAACGGCACAGCCCAGAATCGAGGCGTCCTGAATCGTCAAGCCAACGTGCGAGACGATCTTCCCGTCGAGCTCGATCACTCGGCAGTGAGGAAGATTCCCCGCATGAAACAGCTGGGGGTACTCGTCGTACAGCGAAGGGCGAAACACCCGACCGACACACTCTCGCAGGGCCTCCTCATCCTCAGGACGGGCCGGCCGGGGATAGGGACGACTCATGGATGACTCCCTCCCTCGGTTGACTCCTCGACCGGGATTCCCAACGCTCGGAGGTCCTCCCGTTCGAGCCGCTCCAGCCGCGTGCTACCGCTAACCTCCATGAGGGGCTTGTTCTCCGGGTTGGTGAGTCCTGGGATGTGAAGCTCCAACTCCCCGGAGTGGCTCAGCTCGGTCAGAACAGCCAAGCCGTCTTCCACGTCGGCGGCAATCGTCCCCTGACCGATCCAACGCCGTAGGCCCACCTGAACGGTCACCGGTCCCATCTGGACCGGCTTGGGCTCGCCGCCAGAGACCACTTCCGAACGCACCCGGTACTGCCGACAGAGCCGCCCTCGAACCGTCCGCTCGCCGTCGGCCTGCCAAGTCGTGCGCGAGCGCACGACGCCGACCAGCGGCAGGCTCCCCGGCACCTCGGTGGTCCACTCCTCTGCCGGCTCCTCCGGATACAAAGGAACGCTCCATTGGAGGCTAAACCGGAGCACCTCGTCGTCTAGAATCGCCTCATACTGACTTCGGAGCTCCGGACGCGTTTGAGCGGCCTCTAGGGCGCGCCGGACCGCTTCGCGCACCCCCTGAATCCGACGGATGCGTCCTTGTCGATCTAACTGGATCGGAAATTTCGCTCCCACCAAGCTCCGGAGAACCGGGTCGTCGGTCGGCCGATTCGCCGCCTGCGGGTCCTTCGGCCCCTCATAAGTGCTGGCCCAGAGCAACTGTAGATATCCCTCGACGACCTGGGGATCGTCGCCCTCCCGCTCAATCTGAAGCCCGTAGATCATGACGGAGTGACTCTCGCTCCGCTCCGCGATCGGGAACTGAATCGAGGTCTTCGTCTCGGTGGTCTCCCGAAACCAGTAGCGATCGCCCGGCTTCAGCCAGAGGCGCGGGGCCTGTCCCCACGCGGCAACCGCCACAGCGACCAGGAGTGCCGCCCACCGAACCGATCCGCCGATCGCAATGCCTTTCAAATTCAATCTCCTTCCCACTGATGGACGGTTCAGCGCTGATGAAACGAACGACAGCCCGTTCAGGAAGACAAAGGACCCCTCCCCGAAACGTACCGCTCCCGACGCCGGGCGTAGAGAGGACGGAAATCCTCGCGGGGTACCACCAGGCCGCCAGAAGGAGCCATCCGCTCGGCCACCGCACGGTAGGTCTCAAACTCCCCAACTCCCATGGCCGCCAGCATCGCAGCCCCCAGCGCGTAAGCTGAGGGGACCGCCATCGTTCGCAGCGCCCGGCCGGAAAGATCGGCCAGCAGGTGCGCCCAGAAGTCCACGTCCAACCGGGCCGTCCAAAGCCCCCGGTCCTCCAGACCCGGCAACGCCTCCAGCATCCGCTCCGCCGCCCGCGTCCAGCACCACGCCGCCCCCTCCAAGACCGAGTAGATGAGCTCCGCCCGATCCAGCACCGGATGAAGTTCCTCCCAAATCCCCGTAATCTTCCCGTCAGCCTCTACTCGGCGAAAGAGGGGTAACCGCTCCCCTGGAAGCACCGATCGGAGCTCCTCCTCCCCAACCGCCGGGTCCCCAAACGCCTCCGCCCACCACTCCAAGTCGAAGGGAAGAACCATCCGCTCTGCAAAGACTCGGCCCTGATCGCCCAGATGCCAACGATGCGCCACCTCCGGCACCCGCTGAGCGTCCGCGGCGAGCAGGAGCACCACACTAAAAACGGGCGCGTCTTCCAGAAGAACCGGCGTCTCGGCCGGAAACCCGAGGCCAAGCAGGCCGGTCAGCTCCAAAGGCCAGCCGGCAATGACCGGCACCCCGATCGTCACGCCGAGCTGGTCCTCGGCCTCCTTGGTGGTGTAACCCGCGTTGCGGAACGGCGGTGTAATCCGGGGCAGCTGCCACGGCTCCAATCCGGCCTCCTGCGCCCGGGCCTCCAACAGAAGACCGTCCTCACCGATCCACTCCCCAAACGTCTGAGGATCGGAGCAGACCTCACCACACAGCTGCAAGGCGATCGTGTCCTTGGCCGAACAGACCCAGTGAAGCTGCGCCCGCCGCTCCCCTAGAGACTCCAGGAGCGCCCGAACCCGGTCGCTCAACGACGCAGGAGACCAGGCCCGTTGAGGACCCTCGTTTCCAATCGGTCGGCCCGACTCGTCGAGGGCAACCAGCGCGTCAAAACCGCTGATGCCGATCGCCGTGACTCGATCGGGCTCCAGCCCGCGACCCCG
Organism: Candidatus Poribacteria bacterium; assembly: GCA_026004875.1. Taxonomy (GTDB): domain Bacteria; phylum Poribacteria; class WGA-4E; genus BPJZ01. The sequence goes on from BPJZ01000010.1 coordinate 61,528, forward strand.
CAGCTCCTCCCAGCAAGCCACCACGGAGCCCCACCATTCGGCCACCGGCTCCCGCGCCCGCGACCAAAGACTCCGACGCGAACGGCGCACCCGCTGGGTGAAGTCGAGCAGCCGCCCGTCCAGATCGAACAGACCGACCTGGGTTCGCTGAATCCCAAGATGAATGCCCGCAAAGATCATCTCCCTCCCTCCCCCTGGGAGGACGACTACGCCTCTCCGGAGTACGGCTCCCCCGCGACCGCGTCCACGGCCAGAGGGATCACCCCCTTGGAGGCGTCGGTGACGTCTAGCATCTGATTGGTCGGACAAACGTACAGCGCCCGCCGCTCGGCGATTCGGGCCAGGCGTTCCTCGCCCAGCCCCTTCCGCTCGGCGGCCAGATCGCCCTCGTAGGGGACGACCTCTCCCCGCGCCAGCGCCACACCGTCCAGAAGCTCGATCCGCCGTCGGCGCAGATAAAGCCGAAAGGCATCGCCGGTCTGCAGATAGAGAATGCCACCACCCCGCGCGGCCTCCGGCGCCATGTGCCCAATGGCCGCTCCGTACGACGCCCCAGAATAGCGCCCGTCGCTGACCAGCACCACCAGCGGGTTCAATCGGTAGTTCCGGTTCAGGTGCTCCGTCGGAGTGAACATCTCCGGCATTCCAAAGGCAACCGGTCCCTGTCCGCTGATAAATAACATCAGCTTCAGCGTCCGCTCCTGAACCATCCGCTCAAAGAGCGCCTCGTAGTCCAGCTCCTGGGCCTCCGCCGACTCGGTCTGGCCCTCCGCCCGATTGTAACGATGAAGAGTCAGCAGATGCTCGCGCGGATAGACCCGCTCGGCGCAAAGGTCCTCCAAAAGGCGCGGATTCAACAACGCTTCGGTGGCGGCGTCCTCGTTCTCGTAATAGAGCGCTAGATAAAGCTTGTCGTCAAACTCCGCGATCTGAGAGTCTTTCATCCCGCTGATCTTGACAACCGCCGACTCGAAGAAGTTGCCCGTCAACACCTCGATCCCGCTATACGGCCGCTTGGGACGGGGAAGGATCACCGCATTCGGAACGTTCTCGGGAACCAGCCCGCGCGGATCGCTCAGCCGCTCCCTCCAGGTCTGGCCGGTGACCGTCGGCGCCTCTAGCTGCATCGGCACGCCAAGCTGGCTCAGCTCGTAGATGACCGTCTCCATCCCCCGAACTTGGCCGCTGCAGCACTGCTGCGCCAGCGTAAAGATGTCTCGCCCTTCGGGAATTGAATAATCGATCAGCTCCGGCACCGGCACCGCCCGACGAATTCGGTCGTAGTCCCAAAGCGTAAAGTCCACTCCCGCGTATCGCATCACCGCGACAAGATGCATGACCAGGTTGGTGGACCCGCCTGTCGCCGAGTGGACCCGAACCGCGTTCTCGATATTCGCCCGAACGATGTTCGAGACGCTAAATCGGGGATCGTTACAGACCGAGAGCAGGCTCCTGACCGCCGCGTCGATCGCCTCCTGGCTGGGCGGCTCGGTCAACAGCTCGACCGCCGGGTGAACCATTCCAAAGGCGCTCATCACGTGCCGGGAAGAGTTGCCCGTCCCGTTGAAGGCGCAGATGCCCCCCTTTGCGTCGCAGGTGTGAATGCAAAGATACTTCTCCAGGTGCTTCCGGTAGGCCTCCGAGATGACCCCCTCTCGCACCAGCCGCTTGAAGATCCCCTGAAAGGCCTGGTCCGAGGTGCACTGAAGGGTGTAGCGGAGCGTATCGCGGATCTCCTCGGCAAACTGGGGTTTGCCCGCCCCTTCGGCCTTCTGGGCCACGCCGAGGATCTCCTCCCGCAGATCGTCGGGGATAGTCCCTCCGCGCAAAACGTGCGCCGGTGCAAAGGTCGCAAAGACCGGCGCATCGCCCCGGCGCTGCCGAGTCCGATCCAGCGCACACAGGCCCGAGAGAATCCCCGTCGGCGTCTTGTCGCAGCCCTGAATCACAAAGGCTCCGTGATACGACTGACCCTCCATCTGGTTGACCACCATCGCGGCCACCTCGTTCCGCGACTGGAGGGAGTAACACATCCCCACGTTGCTCTGGGCCGTCCCGTCACAGACCACCGGAATGGCAAAAAAGAACGGGACTCCCCCGTGCTTCCAGATGCTATAGGCCGCCTTGAGAACCGTCTCCCAGTCCACCACGTGGGCCGGATGGTCCAACGAACCGCCGATGATCGCCACGCGCGGCGCGTTGTGTTCTAGCCGGTCGTAGATCGCCTCCAGGGAGTACTCCACATCCCGAAAGCCTAGCGCATACCGCGCGCGATCCAGCAGCCCCGCAACGGTGATCGGCTCGTTGGCCTTCCCCTGGATGTTCTGCTCGTAGTAGTTAACGCCGTGGATGATCCGCAGCTCTTTCATCGTCGTTCCGCCCTCCAGATGCCACCCCGTTCCGAACGCTCCTGAGGTACTGTATCATCAGACCGAAACTGGCTCAATTGAAACGCACTTGAAGCCGGATTGCCGAGGGTCGGAAACCAAGAGCACAGCTGCAGGAGGGGAAACCGGTGCGCAAGAGTGTCGTAGGCTGGCTTCTGGGGATGAGTGGGCTCCTGGTCGGGGCTTTGGCACAGGTTCCCGAACCGGTCTTCTACCTCCCTCTGGACGAAGGCGCAGGCGAGGTAACCTTTGACCAGATCGGCGGCGCCGAAGGCCGGATCGTCGGTGATGTCCAATGGACCACCGGCTACCGGGGCGCAGGTCTTGAGTTTGGCGGCAACGGATACGTCGAGTTCGAGCCGCTGGAAAGCTTAGATCTAACCGAAGCGATCTCCTTTGTCGGCTGGATACTCCCGACCAGCGCCCCGGCGGACACCAACCTCTGGGGCCGCCGCACGGCAGCCAACGTCGGCGGCTACACGATGCAGTGGACCGCCGGAAAGGTGGAAACCTGGCTCTGGCTGGGCGCTTGGACCGGCACACGAGGGCTCCAGACGATCCAACCCACCCTGAACGTATGGCACTTTGTCGCCTCGACCTATGACGGGAGCACCATCCGCCAGTACGTGGACGGAGAACTGGACATAGAAATCCCCGGCGGAGGACCGTTCCAATCCGTCGCGGAAACCTTCCGGGTCGGACAGGCTCAAACAGGACTCCCGGCGATGCCGGGGATCATGGACGAGATCGCTATCTTCGATGAAGCGCTTTCGGCGGATCAACTAAAACGCATCCGGCAGCACGGAACCCCGCTCCCCGTGCGCCCCCAGGAACGACTGGCCCTCCTCTGGGCTACGCTAAAACAGAGAGGAAGATAAACATCCAACATGGGACCGGCTCCTCCTCCGCCGGGTCGCGACAAAGAACTCCACAGCACTTCTCTCCTCGACGGAGGAGGGGCGACACCTTCACGCATTCGCTGGCGGGCGATCCTAATCACCACGCCCCTGATCCCCTTCAACCAGTGGTGGGTCACCAGTAGCTGGACGGGGTACACCCTCACCTCTCTATTCGTCAACGCGGCCTTCATCCTCTTTCTCCTGATCGGTTGGAACGAACTGGCCCGCAAGCTGACGGGACGGCCTTTCTTTTGGCCCGCGGAGTTGGCGTTGGCCTACACAATGATCTCGGTAGCGACCGGCACCGCCGGACACGACACCATCGAGATGCTCACCCAGGCGCTGGCCTATCCGTACTACTTCGCCTCGCCCGAAAACGACTGGCAAGCGCTCTTTTTTCACTACCTTCCCGAATGGCTGATGATGCCCGACACCAAGGCCGCCGAGGGGCTTTATCGGATCGGCGCGAGCTTTTTTGAACCTCATGTCTGGCGGGCCTGGCTCCGACCGATCCTCTACTGGTCGCTATTTCTGATCGTCCTTTACTGGGCGATGCTCTGCCTGACGCTAATCTTCCGGCGGCAGTGGGTCGAGCGGGAGCGGCTCGCCTTCCCCGTCGCGCAGCTCCCCTACGGGTTGATTCATCCGGGACGACGGGCCTTTGGAGATCGGCGATTCTGGATCGGGTTTGGACTAGCCGCGTTCCTGAGCCTCTTCAACGGTCTGCATCGGCTCTTTCCCGTCGTGCCCGGCCTGACCTACGGCAAAGTGAACATCGGCGATTGGTTCACCGACCCCCCTTGGAACGCTATCGATGTGGCCTATATCGAGTTTCTCCCCTTCGTGATGGGGCTGGCGTTTTTCATTCCGGTGGACCTGTCCTTCTCGATCTGGTTCTTCTACTGGTTCTGGAAGCTTCTGAACGTCCTAGGCCGCGCGACCGGACTTCACTCGCTGCCGGGGTATCCAGGCTACTGGAGTCAAGGTGCTGGGGGAATCTTCGTGCTCTGCCTCCTGCTGTTGTACTGGTCCCGCCGTCACTTAGGGGACGTGCTTCGAGCGGCTTGGGGTGGTCGTCGGGACGTCGCCTCCCAATTGGACCAGTATCGCTTGGCCGTCTGGGGACTACTGGTCAGCGGAACGTTCCTCGTGGGCTTTCTGGTCGCTGCGGGAATGGCGCTTTGGTTTGCTGTGCTGTTCTTAGCGGGGTACTTCGGATTTTCACTGGTGACCACACGGCTTCGGGCGCAGCTGGGGCCGCCGACTCATGAGATTCCGTTCACCACCTCCGGCCTGTACGTTGCCCTGCTGACCCCCAAGCGGATCCCCGCCCGGACGCTCACCCAGATTTCGGTGTTCAAGTTCCTGGACTTTGGTCAGCGGGGCAACCCGATGCCTTATATGATGGAGGGGTGGTACCTCCGGGACCGGCTCCGCTCAACCCAGACCGCCCGAATTGTCGTCGGCTTAGCGATCGCGATCGTCCTAGGGACGCTCGCCGGATTTGTCGGCAACCTGAGCCGAGGATACCGTTACACCAACGCCACTTGGGTCGGCGAGTGGGCCTTTCCCACGCTGGCCGGATGGCTCCAGCTCCGCATCGACGAGCTGGATTGGGTCTATCTGACCTGGTTCGCCGTCGGTGGCGGAGTGGTCACGCTGTTGAGCCTGCTGGGACGCTCCTTTGTTTGGTGGCCCTTGCATCCGTTGGGCTACCTAATGGGTAACGAATGGATGTTGCGCCACTTCTGGTTCTCCGTCTTTTTGGCCTGGGCGATCCGGGCGACCACCCTTAAGTTAGGAGGCATCCGAGGGCATCGGGCGTTGATTCCGGTCTTCTTGGGCATCACCGTCGGGGACGCCGTCTGCCTGGCACTTTGGAGCATCATTGGACAACTTTTCAACGTCTGGACGCTGGGGCTGAACTACTAACGCGCAACCTGGGCTGAACACAAATGGAACCTAAACGTTATCATTACAACGTCACCGGTACCGACGAGGAGGCGGAGGCGATGAAGGAGCTGGAACCGATCGGGGAGGTGGTCCGAAGACGAGTTCCCGAAAAAGAGGCCGAGCAGTACGTCAAGGAGGCGGTCGTCGCCCGGCTGGTCGAGGAGGGGCGGATCAACCTTTCTGAGGCAGAAAGGTTGCTCGGCTCGCTGGATCCGATCCGCCCGCTGTTGGCCCAGGCCCCCTCAGACGATTACCTGTTCCGCGCCTTGTTTGAATCGGCCCCAATCGGAATTGCTCTCGTCGGAACGGACGGCCGCATTGTCCACGCGAATCCGATGTTGGGGCGGATTTTAGGATACGAGCCAGGAGAGCTGGCCGGCGTCTCGTTCCGAGAGATCACCCATCCAGAAGATATCCAGCTAGACTGGGAGCTCTTCCAGGAGCTGCTCGCCGGTCGGCGTGAGACCTACGGACTGGTCAAGCGGTACCTTCGGAAGGACGGCTCTCGGATTTGGGGTGGGCTTTCCGTCTCGGCGATCCGCGATCCAAACGGAGAGACTCGCTTTGTGCTGGGGATGATGGCCGATATTACCCGTGAACTAGAGGCCGATCAGTGGCGAGCGACGCTGCTGCGCACCATTAAGGGCATCCTCTGGCGAGCTGAAGTGAGCCGAAAGCCGGATACCGGCGAATACTCCTGGGTGGTGCGGGTGGCTAACGTGGACGCCGCTCAGCGGGTCTTGCCGCTCGACCTCAGCGAGATGAAGCGAACCAACCCCGACACGCCAGAAGAGATACTCTATAACTGGGCCTGGCACGCCGCCAAGTTCCCCGAAGACCGGGAGCGCACCGATCGAAACGCCCAGCACGCCCTCGAAGAAAATACCGGGATGTACTCCCAGGAGTACCGCGTCCGGGACGTCCACGGGAACGTTCACTGGCTCTACGAAGACGTAACCGTGGATAAGCTAGGCCCAAACCAGTGGGCTTTGACAGGCTTTGCGGTGGACGTCACTCGACAAAAGGAGCTGGAGGCCCAGCTCGCCGACAAGACCGCCGAGCTCCAGGCCCTGATCGATGCCCTGCCCGATCGGCTGATCCGGATCGCCGAGGACGGGACGATTCTCGACTTCCACGCGCCAGAATCCGCCTCGCTGGCCATCCCCTCCGATCAGTTTCTCGGCAAGCGCGTTCAGGAGGTGCTCCCGCCGGAGCAGGGCCAGGCGGCGCTGGCCGCTGTTCAAGAGGCGATCCGAACGGGGAAGATCGTCGAGTTTGAATACAGCATCCCCACGCCCTCCGGGGAGCGCTACTTTGAGGCGCGCGCTTCAGCGGCACCGGGGCGGCAGGTGGTGGCCGTCGTTCGAGAGGTGACCGAGCGCGTCCGAGCCGAGCAGGCCCTCCGCGAAAGCGAAGAGCGCTACCGCGACCTGTTCGAAAACGCCAACGACCTCATCCAAAGCGTGGACCGTGAAGGCCGCTTCCTCTACGTCAACCGCGCCTGGAAGGAACGCATGGGCTATACCGACGAGGAGATCGCCAAGCTCCGCGTCTTTGACGTGATTCACCCCGACCACCTGGAAAAGTGCCGCACGATCCTCGAACGGGTCCTCCAGGGAGAGAAGATCGGACGGGTCGAGGTGGACTTTGTGACCAAGCGCGGCGAGATAATCACCCTGGAAGGGGATATCTCCTGCCGTTACCAAAACGGGAGACCGATTGCAACGCGGGCGATCTTCCGGGACATCACCGAACGGAAGCAGCTGGACCGGCTCAAGGACGAGTTCATCTCGGTGGTCAGCCACGAGCTTCGAACTCCGATGACCTCGATTCAAGGGGCGCTGGGGTTGCTCCTGATGGGAGCGGCCGGCCCACTGCCTGAAGAAACCCGTCGGCTCCTGGAGATCGCTCACTCGAACACCGAGCGATTGATCCGGCTGATCAACGACATCCTGGACCTGGAAAAGATCGAGTCGGGCAAGATGACCTTCCACATGCGGCCCGTCTCGCTCCGCCGGACGATCGAACAGACCTTGGAGGCGACCAAGGGATTCGCCGATCAGTACGGCGTCCGGCTGGAGCTGGAACCTGGCGAGGACGCTACCGTCTATGCCGACGCCGACCGACTGGCCCAGGTGATCACCAACCTGGTCTCCAACGCGGTCAAGTACTCCCCCAAGGGGGAGGCCGTTCGGGTCCGCCTGGAGCGTCAGAACGGCCGCGTCCGGGTCTCCGTTGAGGACAAAGGCCCCGGTATTCCCGAAGAGTACCGAGAGAAGATCTTCGATCGGTTCACTCAGGTGGACAGCTCCACCCGTCGGCAGAAGGGGGGCACCGGCTTGGGACTGGCGATTGTCAAGGCGATCGTCGAGCGGCTCGGCGGAACGGTGGACTTCGTCTCGGAGGTGGGCCAAGGGACCACCTTCTTCTTCGAGCTTCCCGAGTACTCCAAAGCTCAAGAGGGCCTCTCAGAAGGCGAGCCGGTTCCGGTCACCTCTCAGCTCCCTCTCCTGGTGGTCGAGGACGATCCAGACGTGAGCAGTCTGTTGACGGCGATCCTCCGCCGAGCCGGCTTCCAGGTGGAGGCCGCCCGATCGGCCCATGAGGCCTGGGAGAAGCTCCAGCAGAAAGAGTACGCCGCCATGACGCTGGACCTGCTGTTGGGTGAAGAGAACGGCGCAGACCTCCTCAAGCGGCTCCGAGAGGACCCTCGGCTGGCGACGCTGCCCGTAGTGGTCGTCTCCGCCTTCGCCGACGAGGGCCGCGAGGAGCTCAACGGCGCCGCCTTCCCGTTGGTGGACTGGATCAGCAAACCGATCGATCAGCAGCGGCTGATCCGCGCCGTCCGCGCAGCGGTCCTCCGACGAGGCGGCGAAAAGGCCCGCATCCTCTACGTCGAGGACGACCCGGATCTGCACGCACTCGTCGAAGCGTTGGTACAAGACTTCGCCACCGTTGAGCATGCAAGCACGCTTGCCCAGGCCCGAGAAAAGCTAAACCAAGGGGAGTACGACCTTTTGATCCTCGACCAGTACCTGCCCGACGGGCACGGTTTAGAGCTAGCGGCAGGCTCCCAAGGGGTTCCCGTGCTCGTCTTCTCGGTGGACACGGTGGACGAGAAGAACAAGGAGCGCGTCGCGGCAGCTTTGGTCAAAAGCCGAACTACCAACACCGAGCTGGCCGAGACGATCGCCCGACTGATCCAGCGCTCCCAGGAACGCCGTGTTCAAGAAAGCGCTGAGGAAAAACGCTCAGAAGCGCCACCAAAGAACGCCGAGAGCTAGCCCCCTTCGGGGCGCAAGCGGCGGTAAATCTCCATCATCTCTTCGTTCAGCGTGGCCGGGTTGAACGGCTTGGTGAGGTATCCGGCCGCGCCCATCTGCAGGCCACGCTCGATCTCCCGGCGCTGAGCTCGCGCCGAGAGAAAGATCACCGGAATCTCTCGGGTCTTTGGGTTGGATCGAAGCTGCTGGAGAACCTCGTAGCCGTCCATATGGGGCATCATCACGTCGAGGAGAATGAGGTCTGGCATCTCCGACTCAGCGAGCCGAAGCCCCTCAAGCCCATCGTCTGCGGTCAAAACCGTATGCTGGCCGGTAAACTCCAGAGTCATCTTCAACAGCGATTGCACGTCTTTTTCGTCCTCAACCACCAAAATGCGCAGCCCCATGACTTTCCCCTGAGGTAACACACCAGCCAATCGGGTTTGAAGATACTGGAAACGATGCGTCGAGTAAAGTAAGCTCTCCTCATCGGTTCAAAACGCTTCACTGTCTAGGGCGGAACGGGAGGTTCAGAACCATGCCCCGATGGATCGGCTTGTTCCTCTGGACGGTGGCCTGCCTTGGGAGAACGGAAGCCGAACCGCTCCTTGGCCAGTTGATCCGCGACCCGGCACACCCGGACCGGCTGAGCTATGCCCAAGACGCTGACGAGAACGAACAGCCCGATCCGGCCTTCCTTTGCGGGCCCGGCGGACCGGAAGGCTTCCTCTACGGCGACATCAGCGGCGGGGCCGACCAGGAAACCGTGATCCAGCAGATCGCCGAACACGGCGGAAACGTTCTCTATCTGATCGCGGTTCGTTCCCACGGAGGGGACGGCGGACCCACCGAGAACCCCTTCCGCGAGCACGATCCCCGACGCGGGCTCGATTCGGCCCTCCTGGAGCGCTGGGAGCGCTGGTTCCAGCAGATGGAACAAGCAGGGATCACCATCTTCTTTCTCTTCTACGATGATGACGTGGACCTGTGGAACGAAGCCGCAATCGCCCCGGCGGAGCGTGCGTGGATCGAGGGGATCGTCAACGCCTTTGAGCACCATCCCAACCTGATCTGGATCGTCGCCGAAGAGTACCAGGAGTCCTTTCCGCCGGAAAAGGTGCGACGACTGGCGGCGCTCATCCGAGAGGCGGACGACTACGATCACCTGATCGGCGTCCATCAGCTTCCGGGGACGGAGTTTCACTTTGCCGACGCGCCGGAGCTGGACCTGTTCGCCATGCAGCTGGGCCAGGGAGTGGACACTCTCGAGGAGGTTTATTCCTCCTGCCGCCAAGCGGTCGAGCAGGCGGCGGGCCGTTATTCGGTCCTCTTAGCGGAGCTGCACCCTTGGCACGCCGACCTTTTGGTTCAGGGGGATCGAGCGACCGTCCGGAAGATCAACTGGACGGCGGCGATGGCCAGAGTCTCTGGCGTCCTCCACTTGGGAACCTGGGAGACCGCTCAGGACCGACGGCCGCCAACACCGGAGATGCTCGCCGACTACCGGCGATTACACCGATTCTTGGAAGGGATCGAGGACCTGAACGCGCTCCGACCGGACGACCGAACGCTTCGGGAAGGAAAAGCCTACCTGCTCAGCGGTGCAACGCGGCTGCTGGCCTATCTCCCCGAAGGGGGAACCGTCGTGCTGGACCTCAAAGACCAGAGGGAGGCTCTCCAAGCCGAATGGTACAACCCACGCACCGGCGAGAGGCGCGCGATCGGCACGATCGCCCCGACGGAACACCGTTTCACCGCTCCGGACGCCTCCGACTGGCTCCTCCACCTGAACCGTCCCTGAGGGAGGTTGGAGGGACCACAAAACTAAATTCCAGCGCCCCTTCGGACCAGCGCTTGACGATACTATTGACGATACGATCTCGGTTACGCGGCGAGGTGGCCCGCCGGAACGGGTGACATCATCAGGAGGAAACGCTCGCTATGGGACGACTTCTCGAGTCGGTCTTTCCGCTGACGCTGTTCCGAAAGATCTTCCAGGAGACGCCAGACGTCGAAGCGGCGATTCTCGCCGGGGCGATTCTGCTGGTCTCAGCGCTGATCGGCTGGGCGCTGGAGCGGTATATAATTCGCCGATTAGGGCGATACGCTGAGGAGCAAGGCCATCCGTTTTTGTTGTTTTTATCCCGTTCTCTAAAAGGAATTCTCTGGATCTGGATCGTCCTTTGGGGGGCCGAGACGGCCAAGGCCGGACTGCCCTTCACCACCGGCGCGGAGGGCCCGGGTTCACCGAACTTCTCCGGCGTCCTGGACCGACTGATTCAAGCCCTGTTCGTCCTGAGCTTGGGCGTCCTGGCCTCCCGAATCGTTGCGCAATGGTTTTACCGGTACGCCGCTCGCGTGCCCAGCGGACTTCCCTCCACCTCGATCTTCGTGAACATCCTCCGAGCGATCGTCCTGACGATCGCGCTGCTGATGGCCATGGACGCCTTCGGCATTTCGATTGCACCACTGCTCACCGGCCTTGGAGTCGGGGGCTTGGCGGTCGCTTTGGCGCTTCAACCGACGCTTGCCAACCTTTTTGCCGGCCTTCAGGTGCTCAGCGCACGACAACTCCGGCCCGGCGACTTCATCGAACTGGACAACGGACAGCGAGGATACGTTCAGGACATTACCTGGAGAACGACCACGATCCGGGCCTTGACCAACAGCATGATCATCATCCCCAACAACCAGCTGGCCAACTCGATGATCATCAACCACTACCTGCCCGACCGGAAGGTGACCATCCGGATCCCGGTCGGCGTGCACTACGACAGCGACCTAGAACGGGTCGAGCGGATCGCCCTGGAGGTCCTGCGAGAGATGGCCCAAGAGGTCCCCGACGTAGACCAGGACTTCGAGATGCGCATCCGATTCTTCCAGTTTGGCGACTCCAGTATCAACTTCAACGCAGTCTTCCAAGTGAACGAGGCGATGGCCCAGTTTTCTGCAACGCACGAGTTCATCAAACGACTGCATAAACGCTTTGAGCAGGAAGGGATCGAGATTCCCTATCCTATTCGGAACATTTACATGCGCACGCCCGTTTCTCTGGAGTCGGAAGGGTCCAAAACGGAAAGATGAGCGAGCGCGTCTGGGTGGAGATTGTCGTCCCCTTGGTTCGCTCCAACGGCGTCTTGATCGGGGCGATCTGGTTATGGCTGCTGATCGGTTCGTTAGTCGCCGGCTGGGTCGTCTGGAGGGCGCGGCTGCTCCGCCGTCCTCGCGGATGGCCGCTGGGGCTGATGGCCCTTCTTCTGCCGGTAGCGGGCATCCTCTGGTTGCGGGCCCATCGTCCCTCCTGGGCGGTTCAAACGCCGTTTGGAACGGCGGAACCGGTAGGAGAAGCGCTGCCCCCCTTACGGCCTCCAAATCGAATACTCCTGGCCGCACTGTTGGGGGGGCTGGTGCCGACCCTCGGCCAATGGGCTCACCGGCGGGTGGCCCGAGCTCTTTTCCTTGAGTTGATGCTTAGCTTTGCGGCCTTCTTCATCGCGGCCCATCTCCTCGCCATAGAACGCACCTGGGAGGTGCCCAAGGAACTGCTTCCAGAATCGCGCCGCGACGAATCGGTCGTCGTGCAGTTTCGCGTCCCCAGACCGTTCTATCTCCTGATGCTCACCGAAGCGGCGCTGTTTCTCCTTTTCGCCTATGTGGACACCGTCCGCCTGAACGACGCGTTCGCAAAGGAACGAGTGGACCAACTCCCGCCGATCCGCCGCGCCTACTACCGGCTCCGCATCGAACGCCCAGAGAGCGAGCCGGAAGAACGGATCGTCACTCGCCCCAGCCTGACAATCGGGTCCGATCCCCAATGCGGGATCCTGGTGAAAGGAGAAGCTATCCTCCCCCGACATCTCGACGTGTACGTCCATCAGGAGGGGGAGGGACGGGCGTCGTTGGCCTTCCGCTGTCTGGACGAAGAACGCCAGGCGCTCCACAACGGGACCGCCGCCGCTCGCGGGACGCTGCTCCCCGGCGACGTCTTGGAGCTCGGGTCGGTTCGGTTGACCTTCCTCCCGCTCTGCGAGTAGAGCCGCTCAGAGCGTCCAGTCGCTCCGACGCGGATCGGTGCCGTTGAGAAATTCCTCCAAGTTCGTCCATCCGTCCCCGTCCGCATCCTCGACGCCGTCTTCACGACGGGCGGGATCGAGATGGGAGTCTCGTTCCCAGGTGTCGGGCATTCCGTCGTGATCGGTATCATAATCCTCCGGGTGTGAGACGACGGGAAGCTCCGGCCAGCCGCCAACCTCGCCAGGATGATCGATGATGGCGCCTTGAGGGCGACCCGAAAGCGCCGCCCGCACCTGGGAGAGAATCCGCGCGTCCACCGCGTCTAGCCGAGGACGGCGCGCCCCAGCACCGTCCAAAACGGCCGCGGTCGCCTGAAAGGCGTCCGTCGTGGCCACCTCCGGAAACGGATGGCGAACCGGAGTCAACGCCGCCTCGGTCCAGAACACCCACTCCAACGCGTCGATCTCAGGAAGGCCCTCCGCAGGGCGATAGCCAGGAACAATGTTCCCTTTCAGGTACACACTCGACTGAGCGAGAAACTCCTGCGACGAGAGGCGACCGTCGACCCGAATCCCCCGAACGTCCGACTCCGGTCCATGAATATAACGATTGCCCACCACGTTCACCCAAACCGGACCATCGCTCGCAGAGATGTGAATGCCGATATCCCGGTAGTTGTAAACGAGGTTATTCACCACATCCACGGCCCCGGACTTGATCCAAGGGTTCCGTGTCACGTTGTGCGCGAACAAGTTGTGGTGGATCGTGATCTCCGTTGTGCCCTCCCACCCAATGAGCAATCCCTTGCTGTGGGCCCCTTCGGCGTGCCCGGCGTTTTCTAAGGCTTCGGCGATGAGGCACCACTGAACGGTGACCCGGCGGGGCCCGTCCCAGATAGCCATGTTCTGGTCGGTGGCCCAGCTCAGCGAGCAGTGGTCCACGATCACGTCCGAGGAGCGTCCAAGGATCTGAAGAGCGTTGCTGGTCGAGGGATCGCGCACCTCCGGGCCGGGACGAATCCGTAGGTAACGCAGGATCACGTGTTCTACGTCGCGGAGGATGATCCCTTCCCCGTTGATCTGAACCCCCTCTCCCGGCGCCGTCTGACCGGCGACGGTGAGAAAAGAGGAAGTGACCTCGATGGGACTGTGAAGCTCGATCGTCCCACCGACCCGAAACACAACGGTCCGCGGGCCTGGAGCGGTCAGTGCGGCCCGAAGACTCCCCGGACCGCTGTCGGCCAGAGTGGTCACCTCAACGACTCTTCCGCCCCGACCACCCCTGGCAAAGCGACCGAACCCCTCTGCATCGGGGAAGGCGGGGTACAGACGACACCGTCCCCGGCGCGGCGAAAGCCTTCAACAACCCACCTAGAAGAAGCCCAACCCGGAGTGCCGCCTTGCCCCGCGCTAAAAATGGACGCTCCCGGCTCACCAGGCACCCCTTCACTCAAGCCCAACGGCGAGCCGACGGATCAGTAACCCAGGCTCCGAAGGTACTCTCGATTGACCCGTGCGGCCTCTGCCGGCGGGACGAGGGGGATAGGGCCGATCCAGCTCAACAGAGACCCACCCCTCATAGCCGACCTCTCGGAGCCCCTCCAGAACGGCGGCCACGTCCAGCCCCAGGTTTCCGGCCCCAAGCTCCGCAAAGCGGGCCTCTTGGCCAAAGCGTCCCGTCCGATGGTTCCAAGAGGCCGGATCGTCGGCGTGGCAGTCCTTCAGGTGCACATGGCCGATGCGGTTCCGGAGTCGTTCGCTGCGGAGCACCTCAAGCGGATCGCTTCCTGCAGCCAGCAGATGGCCGGTGTCGTAGAGTAGCCAAAGCTTCGGCGCCGCGGCCAGGAGCCGCTCGGCGTCCTCGACCGTCTCAATCATCGTTCCCAGATGGGCGTGATGAAACCCTTTTATCCGATGGGCCTCACAGAAGTCCAAAAGCTCGTCCAGCGACCGCGCGGCCCGCTCGAAATCGGCAGCTTCAGGATCGGGCCCGCCAAACTCGGCCCGACGACGGGCGGGGACCTCGGCGGCGTCGTTGCCCAGCGTCGCGTTATAGCGCACCCGATCCAAGGGATCGGGTGCCCCGACGTTGACGATGTGCAACCCGTACCGGCGGGCCAGCGCCGCGAGCTCGACCAGATGCTCCGGACTGCGCGCTCCGACGCCCTCGACGCCTTCCCATCCGGCCTCGGCCACCTCCCGAAACACCTTCTCCGGGTTCTCCCGCTGTTCCCCTCCAAACTGGATCAGGTGACAGGCAAATCGAAACGCCATCCTCAGCCCTCCTTCCTGTCCGGCCTGCGTTCAGTGTAGACAAATCCTCCCGCTGAGCAAAGCAGATTCTCAGCGATCCTCTCCGTTGTCGGCCCAACCGGAACGTGCTAGACTCGATCCCGATCTTCGGATACTTTCAGGCAAGCAACCTGAGCCGATGGCATTGTCCCGTTCAAAGCGGTCGAGTGCCGCCAGAAGTGCCAAAGGAGGAATTCAAGCGATGCGCCAACCGTTTCGTCACCTGCTCAGTGTCCTCGCCGTCGTGGGCGTGGTTGCCGGCTTGGGGGGCTGCGGAGCCACCTCGCCGCTGGCCCACTTGCCGCCGATCCAGCCCTTGGACGCTTACGAGGGAGACTACGCCGATATCATTGTGGACACTTCCACCACCCCCGCCCCGACCTTAGAGCTGACTCAAAAGGGGATCACCGTCAAGGTCCAGTACTGGCGTCAAGCCGAGCTGGACAAAAAGTTCTATCGGGGCAATATGCTCTCCGCCTTCTACTCGCCGCGCACCTGGAAACAGAGCGAGCGGGTGGACGTCTTCTACATCACAATCATCAACAACACCGACCGCAACCTGCGGGTCACCCTGACCGACTTCTACATTGAGGACGACCTGAAACTGCGCCCCGATATGCCCGGAAACCTCTATTACGCCCTGCCCTGGGAGGAGAACGAACGACGACTTCTCTACCGAAAGGGCCGTACGCTGGACGTCTCCAACGGGCTGGAATACGCCAAGCAGTTCACCTTGGAGGCCCGCCTAACCGCGCTGGGCCGAGAGATCCCACCTGGCGAAACGGCGGAAGGCTACGTCCCCTTCCAGAGCATTAAGCCGAATGCCAACCGCCTGGAGATGCACATTCCCGTCGAGATCGCCCCGGCCACCGGCATCGGTCGCTACGAGAAGGTGGATTTCGTCTTCTTGTGGAAGTTCGATCGAGCCGTGTATGAAGCACAACCGGCCAGCATCCGACGGTAGCCGGTCGTTTTTTCCACCGACGGGCCGGGCGGAGGATATCATTCTCTCCCGGCCCTTCTCCGTGCCCAAAGGCCGACGCCATGGAGATGTTCTCCTTCAAACAGGTGCTCATCGTCTACGGGGTGGTCCTCCTCTCCTCGGTGCTTCAGGGCTTTGGGGGCTTTGGGTTTGGCATGCTAGCGATGAGCCTGCTGCCATTTGTGCTCTCGGTGCGCACGGCGAGCGTGCTCATCGCTCTGCTGGCCTTGTTCAACACGGGAGCGCTCGCCTGGCAGCAGCGCCGCTCGGTCGCCTGGCGACCGGTGGGGATGCTCCTCTCCGGCTCGCTCCTAGGCGTCCCCCTTGGCGTTTGGTTCCTGGACACCTGGCCAGAGGGGCCCCTGAAACGATTGATTGGAGTTGCGGTCCTTCTCTACTGCGGTTACGCCGCCTGGCGGGAACACCGCGGAGCGATCCCCGCTCGCGAGTGGTCGACCCTCTGGTGTTTCCCCATCGGGCTGACCGCAGGAATCCTCGGCGGAGCGGTCAACACCGGCGGACCCCCGGTGATCTTTTACATCCACTCCCAACCCTGGAAGCCGGAACAGATGCGGGCAACGCTGGTCGTTTACTTCTTTGCCGTCACAATCATTAAGGACGCGCTTCTCTTTGCTCAAAACATGGTGCCGTGGGAGATGATCGTATTCGCCGGAACGCTTCCACTGATCGGAATTGGAGGCCGTCTTGGTCTCCTCCTGGGCCGACGAACGCCGCCGCTCCTCTT
Source organism: Candidatus Poribacteria bacterium (assembly GCA_026004875.1). Lineage (GTDB taxonomy): Bacteria > Poribacteria > WGA-4E > BPJZ01. Next base: position 78,062 of record BPJZ01000010.1, read on the forward strand.
TCGCCGGATTGTCCTGGTGATCCTTTGCGGAATGGGGCTGCTCCTTTTGAAAGGCTGATCGCATGAGAGAATTCCCTCGACTGGTGCTACACCCGCGGCGGGACCGTCCCATTAGGAACCGACATCCGTGGGTCTTCTCCGGCGCCGTGGCCCAGGCGAGCCCGGAGCTTCCCGCTGGCGCGATCGTGGACATCTACGACGCCCAGGGCAACTGGCTAGCACGGGCCGCTTACCATCCTCAGGCGGAGCTGTGCGCACGCGTGTTGACTTGGGACCCCAGCGAAATCCCAGACACAACGTGGCTTCGCCAACGGATCGCCGCAAGCTTGGAGCGGCGCCACTTCGACCGGCTCCCGCCGACCGCAGCGCGACGGTTGGTCTTCTCCGAAGCCGACGGCCTCCCCGGCCTGATCGTGGACCGGTACGGCGAGTACCTCGTCGTCTCGCTGCTGACCGCTTTCTGGGAGCAGCGGCGCGAGCTGTTGACCGAAGTCCTGGTCGAACAGGTGCAGCCGAAAGGGATCTTCGAACGCAGCGACGGCGAAACGCGCGCCCGCGAGGGGTTGCCTCCCGCGATCGGCCCTCTCTACGGGCCGGAGCCGCCGGAGCTGGTCCCCTTTGAGGAGGCCGGCTGTCGATTCCTAGCCGACGTCCGAGCTGGCCAGAAGACGGGCTTCTACCTGGACCAACGGGAAAACCGGGCACGAATCGCCCAACTGGCCTCCGGCGCCCGAATGCTCAACGTCTTCTCCTACACCGGAGCGTTTGGAATCGTCGCCCTCACACACGGCGCGGACTCGGTGCTCAACATCGAAGCCTCCCAGGACGCTGCTGCCTTGGGAGACCGCCACGCCGAGGAAAACGGAGTCCAAAACCGCTGGGAAACGATCGTCGGCGACGCCTTCCAAGAGCTCCGCCGACTCCGAAACGACGGCGAGCGCTTCGATCTGGTCGTCCTAGACCCTCCGAAATTCGCCAGCACCAAACACCACCTAGAACGCGCCTGCAGAGGGTACAAAGACCTGAACCTGCTTGCGATTCAGCTCCTCCGCCCCGGCGGAATCCTGGCGACCTTCTCCTGTACCGGTCTGGTAGACCCTAAGCTCTTCCGACAGGTGGTCGCGGCGGCAGCGATGGACTCCAAACGGGAGGTCCGCCTCCTCGAAAAGCGCACCCAACCGGACGATCACCCGATCCTCATGACCTTCCCAGAATCGGAGTACCTGAAAGGGCTGATCCTCCGCGTGGACTGACCCTCGTCCTCAGGCCCCTTCCCCAAGGAGCCTCCGAAAGTACCGAAGGTCCTCCTGCGTCTGAGCGATCAGCTCAGCAAGCTCCAGCTCATAGAAGGGATGAAACACATAAAGCCCTCGGTAACCCCGCTCGTCTAAAAGCCGAAGCACCCGATCCCAGGGGACGATTCCCCGCTCCAGGGCGGTCCAGCGAAAGACCCAGCGATTCTCCTCTGGGCAGTAGAACGCCTCGGCGTTCTTGACCCCCACTAGGGCCAAGTAATCCCCAAGGACGTCCAGCCCTAGGTTCCAATCCTCCAACCCCTCCTGACAGACCAGGTTTCCCGGATCGTAGTGCACCGCAACCCAGCGCGGATCGAACCCTTGAACCAGCCGATAGGTCGCCGAGGCGCTTGGGTGAATCGTCCCCCCGTGGGTCTGAACCAGCGCCTGCAGCCGGTACTTCTCGCCTAGCTTCTCCAAACCCTCCAAGAAACGCCGAGACCGACCCAGGTCCTCCCAGTAGGTTCCAGCCCCTCGATAGGGGATGTGCCGGATCCGATATTGGCGAACTCCGTGCTCGGCCAGCAGAGCAAGCCCCTCCTCCGTCCCCGGCTCGTTGGGGTCCAAGTAGTCGGTGGAGGCGGTCTCTGCCTTCAAGCCGGCCTCTCTCAGGAGCCGCACGAACTGGGGTAGCGCCTGCTCAAGGTTGCCCCGATGCAGCCAGTATCCCTCCCGAACGATCAGGTCCACTCCGTCAAAGCCGAGTTCACTGACAAGCCGCACCAGCTCCGGCGGGGAAAGCTCGCGGAAGTTCTTGGGAAAGACCACGCACCGCATCGCCGATCTCCTTCCTCCGCGGCGAAAGGGTGCAGAATGCGTGCCATTCCAAACGGGAAGGCCCCCAAGGACCTAAGGAAGCACCTTCACTCGGCCCCAGGTGGTCGGTTGACCCGCCGGAATCGTCGGTCGCAACCCCCGCGGACCAAACCAGAAGGGGTGAAACTCCAGTTCCAGGCTCTCCGTCAGGTTCTGAGGTGGGCCGCCATTCGCGGGAACGCGAAAGATCTCCACATCGGCGAACAGATCGTCTAAAAGAAGCCGATCGAAGACAATCCAGTTTCCATCGGGAGACCAGGAGGGATGGCCGTCGGAGCCGGGGAGCGCCACCCGCGTCACCCGCCGGATCGCTCCGGAGAGGAAATCGAGCACAAAGATGCCCGCCGTCCCGGCCTCCTGACGACCAACGCTCACAAAGGCCACACGCCGACCGTCGGGAGACCAGGCCGGCTGCCGATCGGCAAACGGGTCGGCCGTCAGCCGTCGGCGACCGGTGCCGTCCTCTCGAATCCAGGCGAGGTCCCCCCCCTCCCGAAAGACGATCCCCTGGCCGGTGGGCGACCAATCGGGATCCTCTTCGTGTTGCGGCTCAAAGGTGATCCGAACCAGCTCTCCGCCGTCGCGGCGGACCCGGTAGAGGTCGTAGTTCCCGGCCCGATTGGAAGCAAAAACGATCCAGCTTCCATCGGGAGACCAACTTGGGCTGATGTCGTCCCCGGCTTCCTGAACCAATGGGACGACCCCTCGACTGACCAGATCGATCAGAAAAAGATCCCAATCGCCCCGGCCGTTCCGCTCGACGATCTGCTCGACGACAACGTAACGCCCGTCTGGAGAAAGCGTCGGGTTGATCCCAACGTCGCGCAGGAGTGTCTGAACCGGACCGCCGCTCGGCCCCATTCGGACCAAATCGTCGCTCCGGCTAAAATAGATCCATTCCTGAGCCTGCGTCCACCAGGACCCCAGAACGACCCACCAGAGGATGCCCAGGAGGACCACACTCTTGGACCACCCGAAAGGCCTAGCGCGCAAGGGACATGTCGCTTTCCACTCCCCCAGGGATCAGAAACCACAAACCACCGGTTCCCGAAGCCAGCAGCCGGTGATCCGGAACGTCAATGCCGATCACGTCCACGACGACGTTCGCCTGTCGTAGCCGAGGGAGCAGCTCCAGGACCGACGCGCTCCCTTTAAGGGGCTCGTCGGTGATCAACACAAACCGATGTTGGGCGTTGCTCCGGAAGCGTACCTTTTCCAGCGCCTGCTGAATGGCGTCTAGAGCGCGCTCGTCCCCCCCAACCTTCATGTTTTTCAAAAGTCGCTCGTAGCGGGAGGCGTCTCGCGTTTGCGGAAAGACGCGCACCGTCACGACCGCAAACTTTACCACCCCAAAGGTCGCGTCGTAGCCCTTCTCCTGAAAGGACCGCATCATCATCTCCAGGTTGTCGGCGACCGCGTGGATGTTGTTCTCCATGCTCCCGCTGACGTCCAGGAGGAAGACGATATCCACCGCCTCCGGGCCGCCCCCGGAGGTGACCTGCCCAGCGATCTGGCGCAGGGCGTTGCCGATCTGCGCCCGACGACGGCCCTGAGGAGAAAGGTCCTCCCCCAGCCCCTCAGAGCCGAAGCTTCCGACGGTCCCTTGGGACGGCTCCTGAGCGGCTCCCGGCTCAGCTTCCTCCAAGAGCTGCTTCGCCGGAGCGCCCGACTCCGTCGGAGGCCGGGGAACAACGCTCAGCGCCGACTCGTCAGGACGGAGAAGGTCCGCGACCGTCGTGACCGGCGTCGCGGGGGGCACCGGAACCGGCTCTAACGCGGGTCGCACCGGCTCCGGAGGTGTCGGCTTTGGCTCTTCAGTCCGAGGCGGCTCCGGACGGGGCTGAGGACGCGGCGAAGGGGACGGCTGCGCACGCGCCGGCTTTGGCTCGACCGGAACAACCGCCTCCACCTCCTCAGCGTCGGCGCCGGTCTGGGCCGCCAGCGCCTCTAAGGCCGACTCGGACAAAAACGCCACCTGAAGGGGCGGAGCAGCGTCCCGCCAAAGCGGTCTCTCCTCCGGCAGGGGTCGGTGAATCCACTGATGCGCCAAAAGCAACACGACTACCGCATGGAGGAATAACGAAACGATCCCCGCATGAGTCGTCCTAGAGCCGTACCACGGCTCCCGCCGCCAGGCGCGAAACGTTGAGCTCGATCCCCGAAGGTGCTCCACAAAAGCGCTCCCGCTCGAGATCTCCCGATACTAGATTACCTTCTCCAAAAGAAATCGCACAACCGACCTTTCTAGTAAGAGACGCTCGAAACCGCCATCAGGTTGCGTCGGAGAAAGCATGTTCACTTCTGTGAACACCTCTCCCCCGCCTTCTGTCTACGAATGTAGACAAACGCCCACCCGACCCTCTGGGGTCCTGCAGCCGCCCCAGCCGGAAATTGCCTGAAAACACAGGGCTTTTTCCCCCTCGGCCGAGCCGCTCCAAAAGCTGGCAATCTTCTTGCTCTCTCAGAAACGCTGGAAGAGCGGTTCGGTTCAGCTAGGCTCTAAGGAGCGAGACCATGCACGCACGACGAACGCTTGTTACCGGGAAACAGAAGCTCAACGCCCCAGCGCCGGAGGTCCTTTCCCCCTCCGACGAACAACTGATGATGGAGGTCCGGGAGGGCAACCTTCGGGCGTTCGATGAGCTGGTGGAACGTCACTACGAGCGGATGGTCTTCTTCCTATCCCAGATGCTCGGCGGAGACGAAGAGACGGCCCGCGACCTCGCCCAAGAAGCGTTTCTCCGCGTCTTTCGGGCGCGGGAACGGTACGAGCCGCGCGCTCCTTGGCTAGCGTGGATGCGCAAGATCGCTCGAAACCTCGTCTACGACGAACGACGCCGCCGCCGTCATGGGGTCGTCTGCAGCCTCGATGAACCGCAGATCGTCGTCGGAAACGGCGAACGACTCCCCCTTTCCGAGGCGCTGGCCGACGAAGAGGCCCCCGACCCCGGACGGCTGCTGGCCGAAGCGGAGTCCTTGGAAGAGATGCGGCACGCAATCGCTGCGCTCTCGCCCAAGCACACCCAGGTCCTCGAGATGCGGCTGTACCAGGAGATGAACTATCAGGAGATCGCCGAGGCGCTCGGCTGCTCGCTAGGTACCGTCAAGTCGCGAATCCACTACGCCGTCCGAGAGTTGCAACAGCGAATCGGTCCGGAGAAGAAGTAATAAGGCGAGCATCTCGCTTTGAAAGCCCTCCGCCCGGTCGAATACAATTGTAGACACCCTGAGCAAAAGGGATGACCGGGCGGACTTTTTTGCCCCACGATCAAAGGAAACAAAGCGATGCCAAAGCGTGTGGTCGTCGCCATGAGCGGCGGCGTCGACTCGTCAGTCGTCGCCGCCCTCCTGGTCGAAGCCGGATATGAAGTGATCGGAATTACCATGCGGCTGGGCAGCCACGACTCGGTAGTCCCCGAGGTGGGCAAGCCCACCTGTTGCGGCATTGAGGGCATCATGGACGCCCGACGCGTGGCCGCTCAGCTGGGGATCCCCTTCTATCCGGTCAACTACGAAACGCTCTTCGCCAAGAAGGTCGTGGACTACTTCACCGAAGAGTACCGCCGAGGCCGCACGCCCAATCCCTGTGTGCTTTGTAATCAGGAGCTGAAGTTTGGGCAACTGCTCCTGCTGGCCGAGGAGCTGGAGGCCGACGCCGTCGCCACCGGCCACTACGCCCGAATCGTGCAGGAACAGGGACGGTACCAGCTCCTGCGAGGAAAGGACCGGCGCAAGGACCAGTCCTACTTCCTCTTCTCCATGACCCAGGAGCAGCTCGCCCGGACGCTCTTCCCCCTGGGCGACTACACCAAGGACCAGGTGCGCGAAATCGCCCGGAACCTAGGGCTCTGGACCGCTGAGAAGCCAGAAAGCCAGGAGATCTGCTTCATCCCTGACAACAACTACCGTCGCTTCTTGGCAGAACGGGCCCCGGAGGTACGCCGTCCTGGAAAGATCGTCGACCGCCAAGGGCACGTGTTGGGAGAGCATCCCGGCACTGCCTTCTTCACCGTCGGACAGCGCCGCGGCCTGGGGATCGCCTCTCACGAGCCGCTCTACGTCGTAGAGATTCGACCGGAGGAGAACCTGCTGGTCGTCGGGACTCGCGAGGAGCTGCTCCGCAAGGACTGCCTCCTGGAGAACGTCAACTGGCTCAGCATTCCGGAGCCGTCGGAGCCGATCCCGGCACGAGTTCAGATTCGCTATCGCGACCCGGGCGGAGAGGCGACCGTCGAGCCGCTCCCCGACGGACGCGCCCGAGTCCATTTCCACGAGCCGCGCGGAGCGATCACGCCAGGGCAGGCCGCCGTCTTTTACGATGGCGACCTGGTGCTTGGCGGCGGATGGATCGCTCGCTAAGCGCAAGCGCTGAGAACCCCTTCTGTCCCCTCACTTGAGCAGGACCATCCGACGGACCACCCGCTGAGAGCCGGCGCGCAGTTCGTAGAAGTAAACGCCGCTGGCGACCGGTTCTCCAAGCTGATTCCGACCGTCCCAGTGGGCTGCACGGCCAGGACGCGTGTAGTACCCCGCCTCCAGCCGGCCCAGCTCCAATCGACGCACTAGCTGGCCTTGAGCGTTGTAGATCAGCACCTGAACGTCCGCATCGGCCTCCAGCTCAAAGGGGATCCAGGTCTCCGGATTAAAGGGGTTCGGATAGTTCGGCAGAAGCCGAGTCGCCTCCGGCGGCTGCCAAGTGATCAGCACCTGCGCGCGGTAGGTCCCCGGACCGATCACCAGAGAGCCGGGGCGAGTTAGGTCCCGCTCGACGGACTGAATCCGGAACGTCGCTCGGTAGCCTTCTGGCAGTTCCAGCCGGTCCCAACGGAGCGTGGCCGACTCGGGGACGCTCAGGCTCAGCTCCCATGCGCTCGTTCCTCGCGTAACCGGCTGAACGCTCCGTCGAAGCCGCTTGGCGTAATCCTCCACCCGAACGGTGAAGCTGAGGTCCCCCATCCCCTTGAGAGCGGGAGGCTCCGGAATGTCGTACCGATCCACCCGTGGCGTGGACTCTTTGGCGCTGCCAAGCTCCACCGTCCGAGTCAGCCCGCTGGCCGTCTCCAGCCGCAGAGAGAAACTCCAGTCGGGCCGAAGCTGCTCCTGGGTCAGCAAGGGCGACGCGTGAAAGTGAGTGCCGCTCCCGCTGGGGTCCAGATGGCGCACCTGAGCGATCGCCACCGTCTGAGTCCCCGACGTTGCCTTGTAGACCCAGTAGCCCTTTCCGGGTTCCAGGCTGGAGGCCGTAGAGTACTGGGCCCCGTCCCAGGTGAAAACGTAGTTAGGATTGTCCGTTACCGCCGAGATCGGCAGCGGCTCCGGCAGCGCTGCCGGTGCACCGATCAGGTTCCACCCCTGATAAAGCGTTACCTCCGTCGCCCGTGCCTCCGGGGCGTCCACGTCCACCTGAAGGGTCGCGCTCGGAACGCCACTGGTCAGCAGGAAGAAACCATCGGCCAGCGGCATCGGATCGAAAGGACTGAGCGATACCCAACTCTGCGTAGCGGCATCCCATCTGTAGCTGGAAACCGCCACCTCAGAAAGCGGCGAAAGGTCGTCCGGCGGGCCGGGCAGCGAGAGCAGGTTCCAACCGTCTACCAGCGAATACACCTGAGGAACCGTGTCGGCAGCGTCCAGGCGAAGTTCAAATTCATAAACCCCTGTCGTCGAGCTGGTCAGAGCGATCGGGTTGTTTGTTAGTGAGAGAACATAGGTCTCCCACGTCGTCAGATCGGTCAACAGCGCCTGAGTATAGTTCCCAGCAACGGTCAGCAGGTGATCAACCTCCTCCTGATTCCAGCTGAGCGTCGGTGCGGGGCTCGATTGAGGATCCACTTGGACTCGAAGCGTCCAGACCAGATCGAACGGCGTGCCGGTCGGCTTGGCGAGGATGTCCCGCAGCAGGTCCTGCCCCTCGCGCTGAGCGCGAATCTTGGGCATCGTCCCCACCTCCCCGTTCCAAAGCACATCCTCGGCAGGACTGAGAACAACCGCATCGCTCGCTGAGCCGTCCACGCCAAGCGCGACACTCGCCGTTCCCGAAGCGTCGGCCACCTGAATCCATGCGAACGCTTCCGGTAGGAAGCCGGACCAATCCAGTGTGTAAACGGGCCCAATCCCGGAAATCGGAAGTGTGGTGAAAGTAGCCAGATCGAGGGTGCGGAGCTCCCCGGCGACGTTCTCCCAATAGGCGAGTTGACCGGCGACCCCGTACACCGCATCCGGCGAGAGTGCCGGTAGGTCCGGATAGCCCGTTCCCACCACGACCGAAGCCAGATCGCTTCCGTCGGCCAAAAACGTGCGAATCTCCGTGTAACCGGGAGCATCTTCCTGGAAGAAGATCCGAGCCCCATCCGCCTGCCAGTCGAGATGCCGGAAGTCGGCGAAATCGGCGCTTCCTCTGAAGGTCAACGGCATCGTTCCCGTCCCGTCCGAACGGACAACGTAGATCTGCCACCACCCCTCCTGATCCGGGGCAACGTAGGCAAGCCAAGACCCATCCGGCGACCAGGAGTAGTAAAGGACGTCGCTTGGATGGAACGTCACCTGCTGAAGGTTCTGCCCATCCGGATCGATGGTGTGCACCTGGACCACGCCAGAGCCGTCCGCCTGTAAAAACGAAATCTTCGACCCGTCCGGTGCCCACCTGGGCTGAGCTCCAGCGGTCGTCTCGAAGATATACCGCGGAAAGGAGCCGTCCCCGTTAGCTCGAACGATCCAGTACTGCTCGTTGTCCTCCTGAATGTAGAGGATCTCCGTCCCGTCAGGAGACCAGACCGGGTCGAACTTCAGCGTGGGCGTCGTCAGCGTTCGGAGGAACGTTCCGTCGGGGCGCATGCTCCGAATCCCCGTATCGTCAGTGAAGAGAAGCCGCGTCCGGGACAGGTCTCCAACAGGCGCCGTCCCCCGAACGACGCCGGAGACCGGAATCACCCGCGGCCCGATCGCGTCGTAATCGAGCAGGAGCCGATCGAACGCTGGACCGAACGTCGTTGTGTTCAACGTCAGCGTAATGTCCGCCCCGTTGGTGTCGTCCACCGTTATCGGTGGGACCGTCCCCACCGAGAAGATCGTTCCGCCCTCCACGGTAAGTGAGTCGATCACCACGTTCGGGGTTGTCCAGCTGGTCGTCTCGACCAAGTGGATCGTTCCACTGACGGGGCTCCCCGGATCGGTCTCCCCGACCGAGAACGGGACCGGCGTTGTGCCGATTCGGGGCACCTGAGCGAACCAAGCATCTCCAAAGAGGCTCCCATCCAGACCGTTGGTGGTCTTGTCGGCAGCGTTCGCCCCACCAAAGTCCCACAGAAGCACCAGGCCTGCTTCGGTTCCCGTCAGGAGTTGGGCGTGCCTCTGGAGGATTCTCCCTTCAGAAAGCGCCCGGTTCCAGACGCGCACCTCGCCGATCATCCCCTTGAAGTAGCCGTTCTCAAACGCGTAGCCGGATCCGGGAAGCGCCTCGGCAGAGCCGACTAGCAGCTTACGCGCGCCGACGTTTCCGCTCCGTTCCGCGGCGATGCGGTCAACCTCCACGCCGTCCACGTAGAGGACCAGCTCCGAACCGGTAAAGACGCCGGCGATGTGATGCCAACGCTCGGAGCTGATCGTTGTTCCCGCAGAGACGGACCCCCCGACCGCGTTAAAGAGGGTAAAGTTGAGCACCCCTGAATCCTGATATTCGAACCCAAAGTCGAGACCGGCCCAGCCGCTGGCATCGTGGGCGTTGGAGACCAAAAGCGCAGAAGTCGCCGACGTTGCCGGACTTCCGTGCGCTTCGGACCGCATCCAGAACTCAACGGTGAGCTCGGAATAGTCCCCCAACAGCGTGCTGGCCGGGGAGGCCAGATAGTCGCCGTTCCCGTCAAAGGTCGCGGCGATCTCCATCCCGGAGAGATCGGGCGTGAACGTCTGCTCCGGCGCAAAGGCCGAGGCCAGATAGCCCCCATCAATCGCCTGCACGCTCCAATAGAGCGGGACCATCGGAACGCGTCGAAGCGTCCAAGAAGTGTTCGATCCGACGTTCCCCCATTCGGTAGTGATGTTGGCCGACATGATCTCGCTACCGCCGGGCGTCGTCCCGACCCGAAGGTTGTAGGCTAAAGCCGACTGGGAGGTCATGTCGTCCGTCGCCGCTAGCCAAGAGAAGGTGACAACGCCGACGTCAACCAGCGTCGCGCTCAGCCCCGTTGGAGTCGTCGGTGGGTTGTTCGGGGGGATCAGATCGTTCCGCCAGACATGAATGCGGGGCGAACTGTACGTTCCTCCGGTCACAAAGATGTCGGTGCGACCGTCACCGTTGTAGTCGCCCACGTCCAAGCCACCGCTGTAATCGCCCCTTGTCAGCAGGAAGCTGCCAGGAAGAAACCCCACGCCGACGTTCTCGAGAATCGAGCTCCCACCCAGCCCATGAATCACCAGGTCCAAATCGAAGTCGTAGTCTAGGTCGGCCCATTCCACAGAGATATTCGATAAAAGCCCGCCGGGGATCGTCTGGAGAAGCGCAAAGCTACCCCCATCGTTCCGGTAAACGGAGATATCCCAATCTCCTGAGAATGGATCCTCGCCAGCAACGGCCAGATCCATGTCCCCGTCGCCATCGAAGTCCCCCCAGCGCGCCCCGGCCGTGTACTCCGTCCCCCGTTGCACCGGAGCGATTCCGGCGCCGATTGCAGTGAACAGCCAATCGTAGGTCCCTGAGGGATCCGGCCCGTCGTTTCGCCATATGTCCGCTTGGACGCTCTGACCGCTGTCACTACCGCTCATGAACAGGTCCATGTCGCCGTCGTTGTCGTAATCGGCCCAATCGGCGACGGCGGCGAGCACCGGCAGCGCGGTCGAGATGGCCGTTAACAGCGGCTGGCCCGGATTGGACGGGTCCTCCCCATCGTTTCGATAGAGGAACAGTTGAGGGATCGGCCCAGAAAACCCGCCGGTGAGAAAAACGTCCAGATCCCCATCGTTGTCAAAGTCCACCAGATGGACGTTCGGATACTCGACCCCGGTTGGGAGCCCCGTCGCGGTGGTGAAGCTCGTACCATCGTAGAGGTTCAGACCGAGCGTTTCGTCAAACAGCGAGTCTAGGCCGGAAATGACGACGTCGAGAAACCCGTCGTTGTTGACATCGCCGATATCCACGTCGCTATCAGCGCCGTTGGCCGAGGGAAGCGCCGTTGGGGTTCCAAGGCCCAAAGCGATTTGAGCCAAAGGAGCGCCGGTGCTGGGATCCTCACCACTGAGCACCAGATCCATGATGCCGTCGTTGTTGACGTCGCCCAGCTTGAGCGCCGCCTCCGTCGGCGGAGCAGTGTTGATCGCCGTGCCGTCCCCCGTGCTCTGGTCACTCCAAGCGATCACCAACGGTGGCAGTGCCGGCGACCAGTCCGCCTCGGAGAAAAGGTCCGTCAGCGCCCCGGAGCTGCCCGTCCCAGCGATCAGCGTTGAGGTACCCGTCCCGTCCAACGCCGACAACCGATAGACGGTCCCAAAGGTTCCCCAAAGAGCCTCGAGCCCGTCCGGCGAGATGCGAAGCCAATCGGCACCGATCGTGTCGTTCGTCAGGCGGGTCAACACTCCGGTAGCAAAGTCCAAACGGTAGACCTCCCCCGCAGGGTCGTCCATATCCGAGAGGAAGATGATCCCCGACCCGTCCGGTAGCAGGTTTGGATACTCCTCAACAGCGCTCGAATGACTAAATATCAGCTCCGGATTGCTGAGCACGACTCCTGTGATCGGGTCAATTTCAATCTGGTAGATGTCAAAGCTTCCCCCACGGTCCGAAGTGAAGAGCAACACCCCTCCGTCCGGCGACCAGAACGGCTCAAATTCAGCCGAGGCATCCGACGTCAGCGGAATCGGCGTCCCCGTCCCGTCCGCATTGATCAGATAAAGGTCTCTCTGGGATAGGGAAAAATCGTCCATCGAATAGGCGATCCACAGGCCGTTGGGTGACCAGCGAAGGTCGGTGACGAATGCGTTGCTGTGGGTGGCAATCGTGGTGACCTCCCGACCGTCAATGGTCGCCACAAGAATCGCAGCGCTGCCAGTTGGAGGCGAGCCGGTGTTTTGAACAAAGGCGACCTTCCGCCCGTCCGGAGACCAGGCCGGATAGTCCTCATCGGGATCCCAAAGGCTCAGGTGGATCTGAACGGCAGCGCTCCCGTCCGGGTGGAGTGCAAAGATCCGATACGCGTCGGCGTCCGGATCGAGTGCCGAAACCGCCAAGCGCGTGTTGACGTCTAAATCGCCAACCGGAGGCACCGCATCGGTGCCTACTCCTTGAAGCCTCACGTGTCGAGAACCGATCCCATCGTAATCCAAATAGAGATCGGCCAGCTCCAATCCTCGCCGATCCGGCGTGAACCCAACTGTTACGTCCATACTCGCGTTCACTCCGATCAAAGCGGGCAGTGAGGCCGCCGGCGTCGCCTCGAAGTTCCCTGTACCGGAGCCACTAAAGGACACCGCGTCAAACGACACTCCCGCCGTTCCCACGTTGGTGAGCGTCAACGTCTGGTCGGCTGCAGGGATGTTCACCGTGCTCTGAAAAGGAGGCAGTGAGGTTGCAGAAAGCGTCATCCAACCGACCGGAGCAAACCCGTAGTTCCCATCGATGACCGCGCTGGAATCGGTGACCAGCTCCCTGGCGTAACCGTCGTCAAAGTTCACGTGAATGATCAGCGACGTCGCCATAACCGGCGCAGTTGCGCCCATATCCTCCCAGATCTGATCCTGGGTCAGCGCCACGCCTTCCCAGACGCGAATCTCATCGTAACTGGCGGAGAATCCCGCCCAGTTATCGCCGACGTAGAGACCTGGATCGGCTGTACTCCCGGCTGTGATCCCACTGCTGATGGTTGTCTTCGCGTCCAGAAAGCCGTTGATGTAGATACGCAGGGTCAAATCTGCCGAATCCCAGACCGCCGCAACGTGGGTCCACCGATCGAGCGGAATGACGGACGTGCCCGTTAGAACCACGTCTGAAAGACTAGCGTCCCTCACGACCGTTTTGATATTGCCGCTAGGAGTGACGTACACCCGAGGCGTCGGCGTCGGGCCGGTGGGATACCCAAACAGCAAGGCGTCGCTTGCTACTAACGCCGAAACGCGCACCCAGCCGGACAGCGTCCAGGCGACGCTGGAGGTGATCGGCGCGCCGATCCCATCAATCGGGCCAACTCCACTCTCCTGGACAAGCGCCCGCTGCTGAACCCCTAGCGGCGGCAGGTCGGAGCTGGAGTAGCTCACATTCCCTTGAAAGAGCCCCAAAACTGCGTTTCCGCTCTTGTCCTCCGCAACCGGGGGCCCGTCGTTATCGAAGTTCCAGTAGACCTTCAGCGCTGGGTCCGGGCTGAGTCCCTGGGCATAGGCGGCCTTCTGAATTCCCAGCTGGTCCCGATCGACGTTCCAAATGCGCACCTCGTCTACCGAACCGGCGATCGTGTTCCCCGTTGTTGGGTTGTAGCCAACGTAAACAGCGCCGTAGGTGCTGGACAGAACGACCATCGTCTGAGAGAGGTAAAGCGAACCCCCTGACTCGGCGACAAGCGCCCCGTCAACATAAACCCACGCGTCGAGTCCGTCGTACACCCCGGCAACGTGATGCCACTGACCGTCTGCGTAGGCAGAGGGGGCAAAGACGGTCGTTCCCCCCGCCTCAAAGGCGAGCACAGTGTTCGCGCCGTCCCAGCGCCAGCCGATCCCGTAAGCGCCAGTCCCGTCCGTCTGGCGGATGTCCACCAAGGAGTAGTTCCCGTTCGTCGAGGCGTCCGGAGCGGCGTCCAACCGAAACCAGGCCTCCAGCGTCACCGCGGAGAGGGTGCCCAAGGCCGAAAGGTTGTCCTCAGCGACTAAGTACCCACCCCCCAGCTGCAGGGACTGCGAGGGCGCGGCGGAACTGGTGTCCCGCGCGACGGCCGCCAGCCGGACCCGCGACGCCCCCGGCGCGTCGGAGAGCACTTCGAGCGTCAAGTCCCTGTAGATCGCCGGAGCAGAATCGAGAAATTGAATCGGAATAGAAGCCGAATCGAGTGGGTTAAGCGCGATGGGAAAACTCGCCGTGGTGGTGAAGACCCCGGAGGGGAAGTTAATTCCCGTGATCGTGGCCGCTTGATCGCCGGTGTTCTGAACGTCCAGATTCACCACGGCCGACGTGTTCACCTCAGCGATTCCAAAGTCTAAAAGGGTCTGGGTGGCCGTCAGCCGCGGAATTGCCGTTGTCGTCGCTCCGTTCAGTAACGTCCCGTCGTTCATGCTTGCTGAGAGGTCGGGGACGATACTCGCCGTTGCGTTGTCGAACTCGTAGCGGAGAACCAGCGCCGGATGAGCGGAGGAGTCGTTCAGCATCTCTTCTAGGATGCCCCAGCCCGACGGCCCGTTGATCGCGTCCTGGTAGACCCGGACGTCGTCAATCATCCCCGGAAACTCACCGATGGACCAAGCGAGCCCAAGCTGTCCCAGGCCGGCGGGTCCCACGGCCGTGGTGTCGAGAACGCCGTTGATATAGAGCGCCAGCTCTCCCGCGACCCCGTCGAGGCTCATCGCCACGTGCACCCACTGATTTGAAGGGATGGTCGCCACGCCGGTGATCGGATAAGGGTTCGACAGCGCATCCGTTACCGTCCCGAAGAGGCTCAGAAGGCCGCTGTTCTTGCTGACGTAAAACTGAGGACTTCCCGTAGGCTCGCCGAGGATAAGCGCCTGGGTCCCATCCGACATGACGCCCCCGTCCACATAGACCCAAGCGGCCACCGTAAAACTGCTGCTGAGAGTAATCCCCGATGCGGTCAGAATCTGATCGTCCACCCCGTCCAGGACGGCTGCTTCTTCCGCCCCCCAAGCCCCGGTGGCCCCCAGAAGGAGCAACCACACGACAAGCGCTCCGGCAACTGCCTGTTTCTGCGGACGATTGGTCATCGTCTTGACTCCCGCTGCCATCGGCCGTTCCGTCCTTTTCCCCTTGCGCGTTACTTGGCCACCACGATCTTACGCGTTACGATCTGAGACCCGGCGCGAAGCGTCACGAAGTAGACCCCGCTGGCGACCGGCTCGCCTAGGGCGTTTCGTCCGTCCCAGCGGGCCGCCCGCTGCCGGTCGGTATAGGAGCCCGGATCCCGATAGCCCAGAGAAAGCCTTCGCACGACCTCTCCAGTGGCGTTGTAGATGGTCAACGTCACTTCCGACGGCTCCGCCAACAGGAACGGAATCCAGGTCTCCGGATTGAACGGATTGGGATAGTTGGGCAACAACGCCGTCCGTGTCGGCCGGAGGCCGTTCAGCTCCCAGTCGCTTAGGCGCCCGAAGTAGAGCCGTCCCTGGGTATCGCTCAGCTCAACACCCTCAATGCGAATCTGCCGGAGCATCGTCTCCGGGTCCATTCGCCCCGCCGCGCGGACGCGGACGCGCACCAGCTCCGCATCGGGCCGCCCATGAGCCGCGCCGACGCGAAGGAGGGCCAGCTCGCGAAGCCCCGGCCGCTCCGGAAACGGCAGCGTCAGCGTCTGAGCGCCGCCAAAGGCCCGTCCCGGCTCCGGCGACTCGAACCCGATCTGCTCCGAGCTCTCCGCCAGTCGGAGGAGCACCCCGCTTGCCGAAAGCGGACGCTCGCTCCGGAGGACCAGCTCCAGCGCTCCGTCGCCGCTCCGCTCGACAACCGGAACAACTCGCAGCGCCACCGGGCGCGGCGCCACTCCAGGCGCAGTTGGGGTGACCTGCTCGCCAAAGTGGGCCGCGACCGTCGCCAGGTCCACGATGTTTACCAATCCGTCCCCGTTGACGTCCGCCGGCCCGGACGTCCGCTGTCCAAAGAACCGCGCGACCGTCGCCAGGTCCACGATGTTCACCACCCCGTCGCCGGTCACGTCCCAGGGCGCCGGAGGCCGCTTCGGAACGGCCTGAACGGCCACCGTGGCCGAACCGTCCACCGTCACGGAGATCTGACGGGTGGCCGGATTCAGACTCGCCCCAGGCACCTCCTCCCAAGTCTCCCCAACCAGCCGGAAGAAACGCACCTCGTTCTCCTCCAGGTCCAAATCGGGAGGAAGGGTGATTCGCACCGTCACTGGGCGGTTGAACTCCTCGACAACCTCGTCTTGGGCGTTGATCGCTTCGACTCGGAAAGCGGTGCCCGGAACCACTCCTTCAAGCGAGGGAACTTCAGCCGCCGGAACGGCACGGAGAACCGCACCCAGCAACCGGTTGGAGAAGATGCCGTTCGCCGGCACCTCTACCCGAATCGCCCCCCGTTGGAGGGTTCCACCGGGACTGGTCAAAAAGACCAGGTCCAGCGGTCTGGAAACCACCCGTGGGTCCCGATTGCCCGCCGCGTCCACCGAGACCAGCGCGTAGAAAACAGTCTGCCCGGCTACCGGCTGCGAATCGGTGAAGCGGGTTCCCCGCACGTCGCGAGCGATTGGCGTCAGGTCCGACGCGTTCACAATCGGCAAGGTCGAGCGGTATACGTCGTACCGATCTGCGTTCGGATCGGCGCCCCAGCTCAACACGACCCCTCGGCCATCGGTCGAGGGACGAGCCGAAAGGCCCGCCGGGGCGGTTCCCGGAGCCTGCGTGTCCAACGAGACGGTCTGCGCAGGGCTGAGCGTCTCGTTCCCCGCGGCGTCCACCGCCCGAATCTGAACGGTGTTCAGCCCCTCGCTCAGGGTGATCGTCCCCGAATACCGACCACCGGAGACGCTCAGCGGAACCGCTTCGCCGTTGACCAGCGCGCTGACGGAAACCGCACCGGCAGTGTAGTTGTCGCTCACCGTTCCGCTGAGGTTCAGCGACGCCGTTTGCGAGGCGCTTGGAAGCGTCCCCGCCTGAAGGGTCGGCTTCGTCTGATCCAGGAAGACTCGATAGGTCGCCGAAGCAGCGCTCAAGTTCCCCGCCGCATCTTGAGCCACCGCGGAGATGTCGTTGTTCCCAAGCGCCAGCGCCACGTTGGCGACCTCAAACGACCCAGAAACGTCCTTCACCTGGACCACCCCGGCCGAGGCGCCGTTCACCTTCAAGGAGACAGCGATCGGAAACGGGCTGGTCTCCGAAAGGTCCGGAACCCGACCGCGAACCGTGATCGTGCTCTGTCGCGTCACCGTAAGGCTCGTCTCCAGCACCGGCGCCGAAGGCGGCTCGGTTACAACATCAAAGGACCACTCCATGAACCCCACGTTGCCGGACAGGTCGGTCACCTGAACGCCGATCGTATTGGTCCCCACCCCAAGCAGACCGGTCGCCGTTCGGAGCGACTGCTCCACCGACCCGACCGTTTCGGCACCCAGCGAACGCTCCAAGGTGTTCAGCTCCAGCGGATCAAAGGAGGCTCCCGAACCGCCGGTGAGACTCCGCTCCAAAGTGTTCAGCTCCAGCGGATCGAAGGCGGCGCTCCCGCCGGTCAGACTCCGCTCCAGGGTGTTCAGCTCCAGCGGATCCAGCGAAAATCCCCCACGAGCGCCGATCAGCGGAACAAACAGCCGTCGGGCGTCAATCGTCACCACGCCCGTATCACGGTTGAACTGAGCCACCCCAGCCTCCTCCAGGCCGCTCAGGTTCAACGGGCGCTGACCGGTCGGGTCGTTGACGAAGAGGATGACCTCCGCAACTCCGCTCGCGTCGCCCACCGAGAAGGAAAGGATGTCCAGGCCGGTGTCGTTGATGTCCTCCCCCTCACGCGGACGAAGGACGGTCACCACCGGCTCCTGCTCGTCCTGGGCCTGAAGGTTCACCGAGAAACTCCAGCTGAACTCAGCAGTGTTCCCGGCCCGATCGGCCGCCTGGACCAGAACGCGATAGGTCTTTCCGTCCTCCAAGGGGGCCGGCGTAAACCCAAACTGCCCAGAACGCCGATCCAGCGCGAAGCTCGGATCCGTGTGAACCGGACGGAGCGTCCCCCCTTCCTCGCCAAACCGAACGACGACGCTCTCAAAGTCCAAATCGTCGGCAGTGATCGTTGCGCCGATAAACGGCTCCGCCGTGGGAACCTCCTCCCCGTCGTAGGGGATCGGGTTTGCGATCACCACCGGCGAGCTGTCCACCAGAAAACGGATGCTGGAACGAGTCTCGTTCCCTGCCAGATCGCGAACGACAACGGTGACAAAGTGCTCCACCGGCCCTTCCTCCGAGCCGGAAAACGGCTCCGGCGCCTGGTACCGGACGACTCCATCCTCCGGAGCCGAGGGCGTCACCGGCGCGCCGTCCACGCTCATTTGAAGAGAGGACCATTCCACGCCCAGGTTGTCCCCCACCTGCAGGAGGATCTCCGAGACGCCAAAGGGAACCCGCACCCCGCCCCGCGGACTCAAAAACCCAACCCGGGGCGCCGCCGTGTCCAGAACGACCCGTTTGGCCTCGCTAGCGGTCTCCTGCCCCAAGCTGTCCTCAGCAATCGCGACGATTTCGTTCTCGCCCGGCTTTAGTCGAACAAAGGGCGCCTGAAAGCGAGTTCCCTCCTGACGGGTCGCCGCTGGAGAGCCGTTCACCAACACGACCACACGCAGATCAGCACTCGCCAGCGTACCCCGAACGATCAGATTCTGACGATTGGTCAGCTCCGGGACCTCCAGCGTCGGCGGATCGGGCGGCGCCACGCGACGAAAGCGCAGCTCATACACTCGCGACCGGTTTCCGGCCTGGTCTTCTGCCTGGAGGAGCACCAGATGCGGCCCGATAGCGATTTCCTCCAAAACCAGCGATGCCCGGCCCTCCTGGAAGTTCAACCCGATCTCCCGGCCGTCCAGCGTCCCAAAGACGCGCCGAACCCCGCTCTGGTCGTCGGTCACGATCAAGCTCAACTC
The DNA here is from genome assembly GCA_026004875.1 of Candidatus Poribacteria bacterium. GTDB lineage: Bacteria > Poribacteria > WGA-4E > BPJZ01. The sequence continues at coordinate 96,954 of BPJZ01000010.1, forward strand.
CGCCGTCGGCTCGGCGATCCGTAGCTCCGCGCCGGTCCGGAAGAATCGGCTTCCCAAACGGGCGTTCAGGAGCTTGGGCGGATTCACGTCGGCCAATCCCACCTGAAAACGGAGCGTCCCCTCAACCAGAGCGGCGTTCCCCGCCAAGTCGGTCGCCTCAATCCGAACGGAGATGACCGCATCAGCGGCAAACGAAGCCTCCGGTGTAAAGGTGAACACCCCCGCCGCCGGGTCGAGCTGCGCCGCGACCGGCTCCCCATCCAGCAGCAGCCGAAACGTCCCAGGATCCACACCAGAAAGCGCGTCCCGCAACACCCCCCGGAACGTGGGCCGGAGGCTAGCGCTCGGAGCGCCCAACGCCGGCGAGTACAGCTCCAGCACCGGTGCCGTCCGGTCGTAAAGAACGCGCACCGGATCGGATGGCGGCGACAGATTGCCGACCGCGTCGCGCGCCTGAACCTGAATCTCGTGCGCCCCCTCTCCAGGAAGGCTCAGAGCCACCGACCAGGTTCCGTCCTCGCCCACCCGCGTCTGAGCCGCTAGCTGCCGATTGACCAGAAACAGCAGCTCAAGACCGGGCTCCGCCTGGCCCTGAAACTGGACGGTCCCCTCCCGGACGATCTGCGCGAACGGCTGATCCTCCCCAGGAGCGCTCGCCCCCTCAGAGCCCAACCCTGGAGGCGTCGGCGGAGCGGTGTCCACCGTGAAGCTCCAGACGGCCTGGGCTGTGTTCCCCGCGTTGTCCGCAAAGTCCACCTGAACCTGATGCTCCCCGTCTGAAAGCGGTTCGCTCAAGTTCAGCTCGACCACGGCGCTGGTCTCCTGAACCGCCCAGACGGTCACCGGAACCGGAATGCCGTCCAGCTGCGCCGACACCGACGCGGAATCAATCCCTGAATCCGTATCGCCGATGGCCACAGAGACCGGCGGAAGAGAAACGTTGACCACCCCGGTCGGCTGCTGAGCAGCAAAGGTCGGCGGCGTCGTGTCGGCAGCGCCGGGAACGATCGAGAAGGTGCTCAGAAGAATACCGGTAACGTTCACCGCATTCCGGGCGCGAACGACCACGACGTACCCTCGCCCGCTGATCAGCCGTTGCTGACCGGCATAAACCCCCGTGGCCGGGTCAAACGCGACCGGGAAGGGATCCCCGTTCAACGTGACGGTCACCGCGTCCGGATCGGAACTGGGACCAGCGGTTCCCCAATCCACCGTAAAGGCGATCAACGGCTCCTCATTGGCCACCTCAGAACCAGGATCGGGACTGATCATTCGAATTTGCGGCGGACGAGTGTCTAACACCGCTTCGACCGGATCGGAAAGGGCGCTTACCACCCCCTCTGGAGTGGTGTACTGCGCCGCGATGTCGTACCGACCGCTCTCCAGAGGATCGGTCGTGACGCTGAACCCTCCCCCATCATCCGCGAGGCCTGCTCCGACCGGCGCGCCGTTAGCGAAGACCTGGACCGTTGAACCGGCCGCGGCGCCCGACCCCTGAACCACTAACTGCGGCGTCGCGCTCGGAGGAATCGGCTCTAAAACCGGTGCTGGCGGCGGTGCGTTCCACAGCACAAAGAACGGCGAAGAGATGGCCGCTCCAGTCTGCGTCTCGGTGATTCGAATCTGATATCGCCCACCGGCGGCACCGGGGACGTCCGCACCCGAATGCCAGATCGCCTGAAACGTCCCGGAGGTCAAATCGTTCAGGTCGCCGGAGCCGGTCCCCACGTTCCAGTCGGGCTGGCCCTCAGCACGATACTGCAGCAACAGGCCGGCTCGATAGCCGGGGTTTGGGTTGACCAGCTCGAAGTTTGCCAGGATGTCGCCGGAGGCGCCGACCACCTGGAGCCCTCGAAGGGCGATCTGCGCAGGGCGCACCTGGAACGAGACCGGATTCGACCGCACCTCCTGATCGGCAAACTGGGCAACGATCACAACGGTATAGACCCCCGTCGCGAAGACGGAACTGGTCTCATACCGCATTCCGGTGACTACATCCACATCCGTGGAGGTCAACGTCAACGAAAGGAGGTCGCCGCCCTCTGGGGAGATTTCAGCAATGACCGTCGCTGGTAGTTCGCCCGTTGGGTTCCGAACTACGCCGCCGATACGGACGGTCTGCCCTGGGGTCGCCGTCGCCGGATTGACAAAGGGCGCCTCAACGCCCGCCGCGGCGGCCACGGCTCCGTCCTGCGGCTCGACGATCAGGAGGAATCCACCGACGGCCTCTCCGCCTCGTCCGTCGCTCACCCGAACGGTCACGTTGTAGAAGCCTGCGCTGGCGTTCGGAACGCCAGGCTCCGACCGGAAGGTGATCTCACCGGTCTCCGAATCGAAGTCGGTATGGTCCGGATCAAAGCTCGTCTCGACGGCAAACCCAAGGGGATCGTTGTCCGGATCGGTTGCAAATGGAGCCAACTCGACAATAATTGTCTCCCCTTCCGGTAGCACCGCGTCCGGAATGAAGAGAAGTTCCGGCGGCGCGTTCGGCCTGGGGGCAACCGTAATCGGAAGCTCCGCTCGAACCCGACTGTTCGGACGGCCCTGACCGTCGTCGGCAACAAAGACCGCAGCGTAGGGGTCCGGCTGAGCAGCGCCCAACGGCGGCGTCCAGAGGAACTCAATCCCGTCGAAGGTCGCCCCCTCCGGCAACGACTCCGCCGTCACCGTTACCGAATCGCCATCCGGATCGGTCGCGGCAATCGGAACGCGCAGCGTCTGGGTCTCCTGAACGGTCCTCGGGGTCAACGAAGCGAAGACGGGAGCCCGGTTCGGTCCGCGAACGGGAACGAGCGTCGGCTCCCAGCGGCTCTCTCCACCCCGTGGGTCGGAGGCGACCACTTGGATCGAAGCGGCTCCTGCGTCCTCCGGCGGCTCGATCCGTAGCGTTAGGGTCGGCTGTTCCAGCGTTCCACCCGACTGGACCTGAACCCAGGAGGGCGCCCCGCTGAGGACTAGGCTCACCGCCTCCCCGTCGGGATCGCTGGCCCGAACGGTGTGCGTGGTGACCACCCGTTTGGGCACCTCCATCTCGCCGGGGAGATCAGTTCCCGTGCTGGCTAGTTCGATCACCGGAGGACGGTTCACGTCGCGAACGGTCAGCCGGAACGAACGGCTGCTGCTTGCCCCGCCCTCGTCGGTCGCTCGAACCCGAACGGTGAAGCTTCCCGACTGATCAAAGCCGATCTGCGGCCATTGAAGCGTCAGCGCCTGAGGGTCGAAAACCACTGCAGGCGGCAGCCCGCTGATCTGGACGGCAACAGAGCCCCCCTCCGGGTCGCGCACCGAGAGAGCGAGCGTCCAGGAGCCGCCCTCCTCGGCCTGCTGGTCGGCAATCGGAGCGATCACCGGGGGACGGTTCACCTCGCCAAAGGCGATCGTCGTCTGAGCCGTAGCAGAAGCCCCCCGATTGTCCGTCGCCGTCCAGCGAAGGGTCACTAACGTTCCGGCTAGCTCCGGCGTCGGATTGATCGTGAACGTCTTTTCGATGTGCCCTTCTACCGTCGGAGCGGCGGCTTGGTTAAACGCCCGAACCGCGTCGGAAACGACAGCCGGCACCGACCCCACCGCACCCACACGGAGGGTTAGCAGATCGGCGGCGTTCGGGTCGTCGGCGGCTACCGGAACCTCGACGGGAGCGTCCAGCGTCCCGGCGACCTCCTCAGGAGCGCTTACCGCCGGAGGCTCGTTCGCCGTCTGAACGGTCACCAAAAACTCAACCGGCACTGGCGGATTGGTCGGGTCGGCAACAGTCAACTGAACGCGAAACCGCTGAAAGAGCCCGGAAATCCGCTGTACTGTGAAGCTCACTACGCCGGTCTCCGGGTGGACGCTCACCTCGGGAGTCGTGTCGGCCGCCCCTCTAGCGGTCAGCCGCTGGACGCCGACCAGAGTAAAGAGTAGCGGGTCCTCCTCGGCGTCCTCAGCCTGGACGCTGACCTGGAGCGTCTCCCCCTCCCGGACGACCTGTTCGCCAGGTGGGGTTACTACAGGCGGAGAGTTGGGACCCTCCGGCGGCGGAAGCACCTCGACCTGCAGAGAAGCAGTCTCCGCCGCGCCTTCCGCGCCGATCTCCACTACCGCGGTCCCCGCTGCCCCAAACACCAGCGTCAGAATGAAACCGTCAACGCTCGCTTGAACCACGGACGAATCGCTTGAGAAAGCGTTCAAGACGACCTCAGAGTCCGGGTCGAGGAACAGCCCCTCCAGCGAGAGGGTCAGGGGAGGCGCCCCCTCCCGGCGAGTAACAGGCGCTAGCGGGAACTCCGGATTGAGTGCTGGAGGATCGTCGACCGGAAGGACGGTGATCGTTACCGTCTGTGGATCGCTCTGAGCCGTTCCATCGGAAGCCACCACAAGGAACGACACGACACCGGAGAACTCCGACTCCGGCAGGTACTCAAAGCTTCCCGTCGCCGGATCGAGCGTGAGCGTGCCGGACGGAGGCCCTTCTTGGACCTCAAGCGTTACTGGATCGCCGTCCGGATCGAAAAAGGCCAGCGTCCCGAGCACCGGCGCGTCCTCCGGACCCTCGACGGCCAGCGGCTCAACGGTCGGCGGCTGGTTGACCACCACGACGGTCACCGTCCCCGGTTCGCTGGTGTCCAAACCGTCGGAGATCCGATAAGTGAACACCTCCACGCCCTCAAAGCCCAGATTCGGTGTGTAGGTGGCCAGCCCGTCCGGAGAGAGGATCAGCGTTCCAGACTGCGGGAGCGCGTCCGGCAAAAATTCCAGCGGGTCGCCGTCGGAATCCGAGCCGCTGAGCTGGATTCCCGCCGGCTGGTTCTTTGCAATGGTGACTTCGATCGAGTCAGCCACCGGCAAGGCGTTGACCACCTGGATCGTCCCCTCGACCGGTTCGCTCCCCAACGCTCCGTCGTTGACGGCAAAGGTAAACGTCACCGTGCCGGCAAAGTCCCCCGGCGGGGTGTAGGTCGCCGTACCGTTAGGGTTTAGGACCAACTCGCCTACCGCTGGCGGGGTGATCAGCAGAAAGGTCAGCGGCACCCCTTCGGGGTCCTCCCCTGCCAGTGTGAAGCTTACCGGCTGACGTCGTCCGGTCTGGATCGGCTCAGGAGCTAGCGCTGTTGGGGCCTGGTTGGGAATCGAAACGAGGAAGGTCCGCGTCACCGGTTCCGATTCGGCGCCCTGGTCGTCTACGGCAACAAAGGTGAGCGTTTCGGTGCCTTCAACGCCTTCCAGGGCGGTGTATCGCAGAAAACCATCGGGCAGGACCTCGACGGCTCCCAGCGCTGGCGACGGCAAAATCTGCAAGGAGGTCAGCTCGCTATCCACGTCGGTGATCGTCATCGGTAGCTCGACCGATCCGCCTGCGTCCAGGGAGATCGTCGCTGGACCTTCCAGGATCAGTTCCGGCGGATCGTTCACCGTCTCCACCGTGATCGTCACCGTCGCCAGGTTGCTGTCCACCTGCCCATCATTGGCCCGATAGGTGAAGCTGTCGACGCCGGAAAACTCCGGATCCGGAGTGTAGAGAAACTCTCCGGTCGCTGGATCATAAACCACCGATCCATGGACCGGAAAGTCCACGACCGTCACTGTCAGCAAGTCCCCGTCCGGATCGGTGACGACCGCCGCCACGCTTCCCGGCGTGTCCTCAAGAATGAACAGCGTTAGGTTAGAAGCAACGGGCGGGTCGTTCTCCGGTGTAATCGCCGAAACGACGATACTCACCGTCGCGACGTTGCTGTCCGCCTGACCGTCGTTCGCGAAATACTGGAAGCTGTCCTCTCCGACAAAATCCACGTTCGGAACATACGTAAACGTATTCGTCTCCGGGTCGTAACTCACCGTCCCATGAAGCGGCAGAACGGCGATCTCCACCGTCAGTAGGGTCCCCATCCGGATCGAAGATCGCCGCCGTGACAGTGCCCGGCACGTTCTGGAAGGTTACCAGGCTGAGGTCGCCCGCGGTCGGAGGAGTGTTCTCGACGACTGCCGGCGTTACGGTGATCGTTACTGTTGCCAGGTTGCTCTCCGCCTGCCCGTCGGTGACGAGATACTGAAAGCTGTCCTCCCCCGAAAAGCCGGCAACAGGAACGTAGGTGAACAGACCGGAGTCAGGATCGAAATTGGCCGTCCCATGAATGGGTCCCGCCACAATGACCACCGAGAGCGCGTCGCCGTCAGGATCCTCCATCGCCACCGGAACGCTCCCAGCGCCCCCCTCCTCAACAACCAGGCTCAGATCGAACGCTAAGGGAGCGTCGTTGATCGGGTTCACCGTCACCGACACCGTCGCCTCGTTGCTGTCCAACTGACCATCGCTCGCCCGGTAGGTGAAACTGTCCGTCCCAAAAAAGTCCGCAACAGGAGTGTAGGTCAGTAACGCTGTATCCGGATCGTAGAAGGCCGTCCCATTCGATGGAGGCGTTACAATCTCGACGGTCAAGGCATCCCCGTCCGGATCACTGACCAACGTAAACACGGACACGGACCCCGAGCCGTCCTCGTCCACCTCCAAAAACGCGTCTTGCGCCGAAGGCGCGTCGTTGATCGGGTTCACCGTCACCGACACCGTCGCCTCGTTGCTGTCCAACTGACCATCGCTCGCCCGGTAGGTGAAACTGTCCGTCCCAAAAAAGTCCGCAACAGGAGTGTAGGTCAGTAACGCTGTATCCGGATCGTAGAAGGCCGTCCCGTCCGACGGAGGCGTTACAATCTCGACGGTCAAGGCATCCCCGTCCGGATCACTGACCAACGTAAACACGGACACGGACCCCGAGCCGTCCTCGTCCACCTCCAAAAACGCGTCTTGCGCCGAAGGCGCGTCGTTGATCGGGTTCACCGTAAACAAAAAGGTAGTCCCCGCCGAAAGCGGATCGGTCGGATCGTCATCGGTGACCGTAACGGTAATCTGAGTGGAACCGAAAGCGTCCGGAGCGGGCTCCAACCGGAGCAAATAACCGCCCTCAAAGACCACCTCCGCAAGCGAGAGGAGGTCTGGATTGTCCGCCAGCACCTCAAAGGAGAGCACCTGACCCGCCTCGTCGCTCCCCCCTCCAGGGGAGACGGTCAGCGGGACCTCCGTCGGGCCACTGTCCTCGTCAACGGTCAGGTCGGCAACGGCGGCGATCGTCGGAGGGTCGTTGACCGGGGTGATATTCAGCGCGAACGCCTGCGAAAAGGTGTTCTCATGTCCGGTTCCGTCCGGCGGCGGACCATCGTCGACCGCTGTGACTGTGATTGTGACGGTCCCCACGGCGTCGGGAACCGGAACGATCTGCAGAGAGACCGTCGAGCCGAACCCGACGACCGTCGGGTCGGGAACCACGCTCGGATCGCTACTGGTCGCAGTGATCGTGACCGCCTGAAAGACCTCCAAGGGACCGGTTCCCGGCGCGATGTTGGTCACCTCCACCGTCAGGGAGCCATCCTCGGAAACCGACTGGTCAGGGATAAAATCGAAGCTTGGAGCGGTGTTGATCAACTGGCCGAAGGTCATCGTGTACGTCTGGAACGATTGGGCGGGAACCGGCAGTGCAGTGGTAGTCCACATATCATAGACCAGTCCGCCGACCTCGATCTTGGCGAAGTTCCAGGGCGCAGGCAGTAGGCTCAAGTCCCACTCTAAGGCCCACTCGTTGGGGTTTGAGGAGTTGTCCACGTTCAGCGTCCAGACAACGCCCGCTGAGGGGTCGCCGGGAAAGGCCCGCAGGTCCCGACGGTATTCCTGGCGGAGCGGGTCTGGGTCCGCGTCGTTGAAGAGCCAAGCGACCGGAAACTCCGGGTCCGGATGGGGTGGGGGCGCCGCCTCGTCTAGTCCGATATCGAATAGGTCGGTCGCGGCGGGATCAATTCCCAGCTCAAAGCCCACCTCTCCAGCCCCGTCGCTCAGTGGCCCTGAGAGCCGCAGGATCGCCTTCCAGTTAGTCTCCGAAAGCGCCTGGGTCCCGTCTGAGGGCTCAACGCCCACGATCACAACAGCATGGGCCAGAACAGCACTGCATAACCACAACAGGGCTCCGATCCGTCCGATCCAATGGCCTTGGATACTCTTCCTGCTCGCGGACATGAGCTACCTTTCTCCGTCGCCGATGAAGGTTCCCGGGAGGCGTTTTGCGTTTTGTCTATCGGCAGGGCTACCCCCGTGGTTTGACTCGCGCGTTCATCCCTATAACGGTTGAACACGATTGGAGTTCAACCGATCGTTTCTGCGGCATCGCGAAGCGACCGGAACAAGCCTGAAAGGCCCGCTCCGGCCGCAGTTCAGCCCCTAGACGACGCACCTGAGCCTACTTCAGGATGACCATCCGCCGCACTTCGCGGTGCGACCCAGCGCGCAGCTCGTAGAAGTAAACCCCGCTGGAAACCGGCTCGCCCAGCTCGTTTCGCCCGTCCCAATAGGCGGCGTTGCCCGGACGGGTGTAGAACCCAGCGGAACGCTGACCTAGGTCCAGCGTCCGGATCGCCTGACCGCTGACGTTATAGATGACGAGCCGAACGGCGGCGTCCTCCGCGAGCTGAAACGGAATCCAGGTCTCCGGATTGAAGGGGTTCGGGTAGTTGGGCAGCAGCCGGGTGCCATCTGGGCGCAAGAATCGGTAGGTGAGCTGAATCCGATGGCGTCCCCGACCCAGCGCTAGGGCCGATTCTTCGCTCATGTCGATTGTCCGCCCGTTGGCGCTCAGCAGCAGTTGAGTCCCCTCAGGAAGCTCCGGAAGCCGCCAGCGCAACCATCCCGCCTCGGGGAGCTCCGCGTTGACAATCCAGACGTTTTCGGTGCCCGCCGGTTGAACTGAGCGCATCAGCCGGCGCACGGCGTGATCCACCTCAGCGTAGAGCCGGGCACCGTTCCGAATCGGCGGCGGGGGCGGCAAGGGGATGTCAGCAGCGTCGTAGCCCACCGACGCGGCGTCCGAGACGCCCAGCTCCACCTGACGGCTCTGGCCGTCAGCGGTCTCCAGCGTCAACGGAAGCACCCAATGAAGCACCGGCAGCGAAGAGGGGGACGGAATCATCGTCCCATGGAAGAGCGAAGAGAAGGCTCCCCCCTCCGTGCTCAGGTCGAAGGCGTGGATCATTGGCACCTCTACCAGAGAGCCGGTGTCGTTGTATACCCAGTAGGCCTTTCCGGTTTCGAAGTAGTCGGTTACCGCCACGTAGCTCTGGGTCATGGAGTCCCATCGAATTAGCGACTGACTGGTCAGCGGCGCGGTAACCGTCAAGATCGGCACATCCAGGAACGAAAGCGGCGAGCCGATGAGGTTCCAACCCGGCTGAAGGGTAACCGTTACATCCCGCCAGGCCGGATCGATGACGTCCGTGTCAATATATGCCGAGGTCCCGTTCGAGTCGGCCTTGAGGAACAGCCCCTCATTTAACGGAACAATGCTTCCCACACCCAACGGGAGCGTCTGGGAGACCCAGGTCTGGTTGAGAGCATCCCACCGATAAGCGCTCACCGTGTAAGCGCCCAGCGCATCAAAGTCGCTCGGGTTGACGCTCCCCGCCGGCAGAGAGACCGCGTTCCACCCCGGCCAAATATCCCACCAGACCGACTCGATCTGCGGCGGATAGAACCCAACTTGAAACGTATAGGTCTGGTTGGCATCCAAAGGAACGGAACCGACCGTCGTCATGTCCCACGTCTCTCCGGTCGCCACATCGGTGAGAAAGGCGTAGTGTGGAGTCCCAGTGCTCACGGCAAGGTCGTCGGCGATCGCCAGAATCTCTGAAGGAACCCAGTCTAACGATTGGGCAGCCGCCCCCGCTCGAACAAAGAGCGTCCAACCGACCGTTGGGCCGTCTTCGCCCAGGTACGTGGGGAGCACGACAATGTTCCGGAGATAGTCGGTTGAGTCCAAGAGCCCTTGCTCGTTGGTCTCAACAATCCGTAAAGAGTACTCCGGAGGGGGATTGGTCGGCTCCGCGGGCGCCAAGAGGTCGCTGAGGCCATCCAGCCCCGCAGTATTGATCACCCCGATCGTGATCAGCCCAACAACAGTAGCCGACGGACTGGCGCTTAACGTCACAGCGGCCTCCCGCACCGGGACGATCGAGAAAAACACCGATCCCTGCGCAGTATTCGTCCCGTCGGAAACGTCAAACGTCACCGAGTCGGAAACGGCAGCCGAAAACGGATCCGTGCTCCCTCCAGGAGCCGTGTAGGTGAGCACTCCGTTGGTGCTCACCGAAACGGTTCCCCCGGCCCCGGTGGTTCCACTCGGAACGCTGTAGGTCAGCAGATCACCGTCCGGGTCGGAGGCGACGCCGGTCAGTAATATCTGGATCGCCCCCCCTTGAGGGACCAGAAAGGGATCAACCGTCCCCGGCGTGTTGGGGTCCGCGTCCAAGTCGCCAACCACGGGCGCAGCGTTCGTCGGCGTAATCTCCACACTGACGCCAAACGACTTGGTCACCCCGACCTCCAGGTCGGTGACGGTCAGAATAAAGAAGTCGTTCGGTTCAAAGGTCGCGTCCGGTTGGAGCGAGGGCGTATAGGTCAGCGCGAAGCTGCTTGCACTGTCGGTTGCGACGGAAACCGGGAAGGCCTCCGAAATGGTCCCCAGCAAAGGAGGATCAGCCAAATCAACGCTGTACCCCGCCGACGCGGAGGGAGTATGGGTGATACCCACGTCGGGAAGCGAAAAGGTAATCGTATAGGAGGTCCCCTCGACCGCTGCGTTGACGCCGGAGATCGGCGTCCAGGTGATCGTTGGTGGCTTCTGAATGATGTCCACGTCGATGGTGACCGAGGTCGTGTTGACCGGAACGCCGCTCTCGGTGATCTCCACGGTGAACACGTCTGAGGTCCCTGGAGATCCGGCAACGTCCGGAGGAACCGGTTCGGTTGGGTCGTAGGTCACCGTCAGATTGCCAAACGCATCCGGCGCAAGAGCTGTTCCGTCTCCCGTCACCGAGCCCAACACCGGACCGGAGCTGATCGTCAGGTCGAACGTCGGAGAGGCCGTAGACCCGCCGGTAACAGGGATGTCCACGTATACGGTTCCATCCTCCGCAACGCTGACAAAAAGAGATGAAGGAACGCTCAGCGGCTCGTAGGCGTTCAGCGAAACCGAATCCGTCGCGGTCACCGTGCCCGTAGAGTCGGCTACCGCTAGGTAAACGGCAAAGGGGCCAAACGCCGACGGGGCCGTGAAGTTGGCCACCTCGCCCGTCAGGGTGGTCGCGGTGGGATAGCTCGCAACGAGCGTCTCCCCGGCAATGGTGGATCCAAAGGGAGCAAAGCTGAGGTACACCCCCTGATTGGACTGAGTCGTCGTCACGTCGTAAGTGAGGGTGACACTGCTGTCCACCGCAACGTAGTCTCCCGCAAGGGGGCTGGTGATCGTGATCGCGTCCTGAGCGAGGGCCCCCCATCCGACCAGAGCAAAAAGACCCGCCCAGAAAACCATCCGGTGCCGCAAGAGAGAAGCCATGCTCTAAACCTCCTCACTGCTGTCTTCAAAGGATGACCGGTGCCTTTCTCAGAGAGGGGACTATTCGTCGGCACCGAATCGATCCAGGCGGGACGAATATGTCCCTTGACTCAAGCTAGGCAGCAGTAACCCTCGACTGTCTCCGGAGCGCTTTTTGAAGAGTGTAGTCTCTGACTCCAAAAGGAGCAACGGAACTTTTGGGCCTCAGGTTCAAGAATTTTTGTATTGACAAACTCATCGATTCAGAAGGCGGCGCTCCAGCGGCTCCGATACGTTAGGGTCTGCGGAGAGGCGGCCTTTTCCTCGCCAGAGGAGGCCGATATCATTCAGAGCCCAAGGCGGGCGTCTTGATGACGGCTGGGGCGCGCCTGGAGGGTCGGGGTTTGTAAGGAAGGTAGGCGGCTGTGCCGCCGGAGCGGCCATGAGCAACACTTCTTTTGTCCCGCGCTATTTGCTCCCGTTTGACACTGCAACCTTAGAACGAATCGTCACGGATTACGTGGTGGTCGGCAGCGGTAACGCCGGACTTCGCGCGGCCATCGAGTTGGCCGAAGGGGGCGAGGTGCTGCTGATCTCCAAGGAGGACCCCAACGAAGGCAGCACGCGGTACGCCCAGGGAGGCATCGCTGTGGCCCTCAGCGAAGAGGATCGCCCCGAGTACCACGTTCAGGACACCCTTGCGGCTGGGGCCGGTCTCTGCGACCCGGAGGCGGTTCGCTTCATGGTCGAGCAGGGGGTCCGGCGGGTCCGGGAGCTGCTGGACTGGGGCGCCCAGTTCGATCGGGAAGGAGAGTCCCTGAAGTTTGGAATGGAAGGGGCCCATCGGGTTCGCCGGATCGTCCATCGGGGAGACGCAACCGGTGAGGAGACCCAGAACGTCCTGGTCCGGAGGGCGATGGAGGATCCGAACGTTCACGTGCTTCCCCATACGTTTGCGGTGGATCTGCTCACCGAGGACGAATCGGGGCGGTGTGTGGGAGTGTTGGTGCAGCGCCCCTCGGGGGAGCTGACGGCGATTCTCGCGCGAGCGACGGTCCTAGCCGCTGGAGGGTTGGGGCAGCTTTTTGGACACACCTCGAACCCTGCAGTGACGACCGGGGACGGGATGGCGATGGCCTTCCGGGCCGGTGCCGTTCTGGCCGACATGGAGTTTGTTCAGTTTCACCCGACTGCGCTCCACCTGCCTGGAGCGCCGCATTTTTTGATTTCCGAGGCCCTTCGAGGCGAAGGGGCCATCCTCCTGAACGTACGGGGCGAGCGGTTCATGATCGAGTACGACGAGCGGGAGGAGCTGGCTCCGCGCGATGTGGTCAGCCGGGCGATTCTTGCCGAACTGGAGCGCACTCAATCGCCGGTCGTCTATCTGGACATCACCCATCGCTCTCGCGCCTTTCTGGAACACCGGTTTCCAACGATCCTTAAAAAGATGCAGGAGTACGGCCTGGAGATCTGGCGGGACACCATTCCGGTGGCGCCGGTGGCCCACTTCATGATGGGAGGCGTCTGGACCGGAGTCGACGCTCGAACCACTCTGCCGGGGCTGTACGCCTGCGGCGAGGTGGCCTGCACTGGAGTTCACGGCGCCAATCGTCTAGCCAGTAACTCACTGTTGGAAGGACTGGTCTTTGGCGCGGCGGCGGCACAGAGCGCCCTTGCCGACAGCGCCACAATCTCGCGGGCACAGCTTGAACGGATGCGGATAGTCGTTCCGCCAGAACCGGTTGAGCAGACGAACGCCCCCCGACAGCTCCGGGAACGACTTGCCGAGCTGATGTGGAGCTTGGTCGGGATCGTTCGCAGCGAGGAGGGCCTGACCAAAGCGCTGGAGGAGATTCAGGCGATGCCGCCTCTAGGCACGCCGGATCGGGCCGGATGGGAGTACGCCAACCTCCGGCTGTTGGGAGAGCTGATCGCTCGAGCGGCGCTCGCGCGGACAGAAAGCCGCGGGGCCCACTTTCGGGCCGACTACCCAGAGCCCGACGATCGTCGTTGGCGGCGGCGGATTCTGCTGCGCCGCTCCCCGGAGGGGAGAATCCTCTTAGAACTAACGCCTTTGTTAGAGGAGAACGATGCGGATCGCCTGTAGCTCGCTTGCGTTTAGTCAACGACCCTTCGAGGACGCCTGCCACCGGATCGCACGACTGGGCTTCCGCTACGTAGACGTTGCGGTGATGCAGGGCTGGGCCCACTTTGACGCCAGCGACCTGGTCGAGCGGTTCGATGAGGAGCTGGAGCGAGCCCAGAAGGCCCTAGAGCGGGCCGGCTTGACCCCCGTTGCCCTAAACGCCAGCGCGGGAACCAGCGAAGTGGGCCCGGAGTCGGAGCGGTTTGCCGCCATCTGCCGTTTTGCGCGCGCGCTTCGGGCGCCGGTGATCTGCTACGTCGCCCCTCTGGCCGTCGTCGGCATGGAACGGGCCGTCCGGCGCTACGAACGGCTACGGGACATCGCCCAAGAGCACGGCGTCCTGCTGGCCGTCGAAGCCCACGCCCGCACTATGCTGGAGATCCCCGAACTGGCCGTGGAGTTCTGCGAACGCCTCGAATCGGTCTACCTGACGCTGGATCCCTCCCACATGTACGCCGGAGAGAATCAGGGCGCCCCCTATGAGATCCTCTTCCCCTACGTCCGGCATACCCACTGGCGGGACGCCGGAACGGACTGGTCCCAAGCCCAGGTCAACGTCGGCGAAGGAGTGGTAGACTTTGAATACGCTCTGCGGGGGCTCCGGGCCGCCGGATACGAAGGGGCTTACAGCGTCGAGTACATCGACACCTTTCCCAACGGCGGCGTTCAGAACATCCAGGCGATGAAGACCCTCCTGGAAGAGCTGCTGGTTGAGATCGCTCAGGAGGAGTTCTGAAGCCCCCGCGCCGCCCGAATCGTAGTCCGAACCAGCTCTTCGATCCGCTCAAGAATCTCCGGCGACTCGATGAACATTGTCGCCGTTCGGTCGTCTCCAAAGTCGCCGCCCGTCGCGTAGACAAACCGGGGGACCACCCAGCAGCGGAAGTCTAACATCAGGCTGTTGGCCAAGCTCATCACCGACATATAGCTGGACCGTCCGCCGGCCGCACAGAGAAAGCCGACCACCTTCTCCCGCCAAGCCCGTCCCGTCAGCTCGATCAAGTTCTTCGCGGCGGCGTTTACGTCGTAGTTGTAGATCGGAAGGGCTAACAGAAGCGCATCGGAGCTCTCCACGATCCGGCGCAACGCCTGAACCTCCGGTCGATCGCCGCTGTCGTGGCCGTTGCAGAGCGGCAACGGATGCTCCCGTAGGTCTAGGAGGGTAGGTTCTATTCCCTGTTCCTTGGCAAACCGAGCGGCGGCCTGAGCCATCACCGCCGACCGGCTGAAGGGATGAAGCGAACAGCTGATAATCGTCAACCGCATCGCTCGTTGAGGCCTTAGGAGAAACGCATCGCCTTGAATCGCCGCACCTGTTCGGTGATCGCCCGTTCGGTGGGCAACCGCTCGATCGAGGAGGCGCCAAAGAACCCGACCACTCCTTGAGTATGATCCAAGATGTACTGAGCGTCCTCCGGCTCGGCGATCGGTCCGCCGTGGCAGATGACCAGCACATCCTGGCGCACCTCCTTGGCGGCGTCGTGGATCGCCTGTACCCGTTGGGCGGCCTCGTCCAGGGTCATCGCCGTCTTAGCTCCAATCGTCCCCTTGGTGGTCAACCCCATGTGGGCGACCAGGATATCGGCCCCGGCCTCGGCCATCTTCCGCGCCTCTTCCTCGTTAAAAACATACGGAGCAGTGAGCAGGTCCAGCTCGTGGGCCTTGCGGATCATCTCGACTTCTAGGTCGTAGCCCATGCCGGTCTCCTCCAGGTTCACCCGGAACAGACCGTCAATGATCCCAACCGTCGGAAAGTTCTGAACGCCGGAGAACCCCAGCGCGATCAGCTCCCGAAGGAACACGTCCATGATCCGGAACGGATCGGTTCCGCAGACGCCGGCCAGAACCGGCGTCCGTTGGACCACCGGAAGCACCTCGCGAGACATCTCAACGACAATCTGGTTGGCATCGCCGTACGGCATCAGTCCCGAAAGAGAGCCTCGACCTGCCATCCGGTACCGACCGGAGTTGTAGATGATAATCAGGTCAATTCCGCCGGCTTCAGCACACTTAGCGGAGATACCGGTTCCGGCGCCGCCACCGACGATCGGCCTCCCCTCCGCCACCTGACGGCGCAGGCGATCGAGAATCTCCTGCCGTGGAATTCGCATCGACTCCTTCCTCCTCTCCGCACTTATCCTCGCCGGGGTACAGTGTACCGGGCGACGAACTCTTCGTTGACCGTGACGCCTAGCCCTGGGCGGTCCGGAATGAGAATCGCCCCCTTCTCAATCGCGACCGGCTCCTGACCCAACTCATGGAGCATCGGATTGGCCCCCAGCGAGTACTCCAAGATAAAGACGCTTGGACAGGCTGCGGCCAGTTGCAGCCCAGCCGCGAACAACAACGCCCCGCCCCAAAGGTGGGGGGCCACCTGAAGTTGGTAGGCGGCGGCCAACGCGACGATCCGCATTCCTTCGGTAATGCCCCCGCAGATGGCCAAGTCCGGCTGCAAAATATCTACCGCCCGAAGCTCGATTAAGTCGCGGAAATCAAAGCGAGTGAACTCGCTTTCGCCGGCGGCGATCGGGATGTCGGTAGCCGCTCGCACCTCGGCCAGTCCACGCTTGTCGTCTGGACTGACCGGCTCCTCGTACCAAGCCAAGTGGGCTTCGGCGACGCCTCGACAAAAGCGCTTCGCCTCCGCGACGCTGTGGGTGCCGTGGGCGTCCACCATCAGGGCGATCGAAGGACCGAGCGCCTCCCGGGCGGCGAGAACCCGTCGAATCGAAGCCTCCACCGTCCCGTCGGCGATTCCGACCCGCATCTTCACTGCGTCGAACCCGCCCCGATCTATATAGGAAAGCAACTGCTCGCCGATCCTCTCCGCCGGCGCCCAGCCGCCTGAAGCGTACGCCCGGAGGCGGTCCCGGCAGCGGCCCCCCCAGCAGTCGCCAAACCGGAACCCCGAGGGACTTGCCCAGCAAGTCCCAAAGCGCCATGTCCACCCCGCTGATCGCAGAGATGGTCAGCCCCCGACGGCCCAACGCCGGAAATCCCCGACCGGCTCGGAGCGCGTAGTGCGCCCGAGTGCCGTTGTACATGACCTCCCAGAGCCGGGAGACGTCACGCGCGTCTTGACCGACCAGCAGCGGCGCCAGCTCCTCTTCGACCACCGCCACCAGCGAAGCGTTGACGCTGGCGCTGCCGACGGCCGCCTTGGCCTCGCCGTACCCGACCAACCCGTCTTCGGTCTCCACTCGAACCAGCGTCGTGTCAAACGAGGTCATCCGGCCGTAGTCGCTGACGTGTTGCTGCTCCGGAGGAATCGGCACGTGAAGCCAACACGCCCGAACGGAACGAATTCGCATGGGCCCTCTCTTCTCTTCCCTCTGGTCCTCGTCAGTGCCCTATCCTACGCAGCCCCCGTCTCCTGGCGCAAGGGCGCCGGCAGGATCCCAGAGGTTCACAAATCCGACCGGATCGAGTATTCTCCAGACGAACTGCAAGTACGATG
This sequence comes from Candidatus Poribacteria bacterium, assembly GCA_026004875.1. Lineage (GTDB taxonomy): Bacteria > Poribacteria > WGA-4E > BPJZ01. The sequence continues at coordinate 113,941 of BPJZ01000010.1, forward strand.
GCAACCAAAACGCAGGGTCAAGGCAAAGACCATGTGGAAACCGGACCCGGCCCGAGATATCTTCAACGCAACGGGCGGATGGACAATCGTCCACCGGACTTCGGACGACTGGGAGGTCAGCCTGATTCGGGCCGCCTTGGGGCGCGCCGAGATCCCCCACAAGGTGGACACCCCCAGAGAGGACCGCAATCCGCACCTGTTCGCCGTCGGCGTGCCGGTGGAGTTCGAAGAAGAGGCCTTGGACGTGATCATGCAGGTGGTCGAGATTCTCAACGCGGAGCGCCTGGATCCGAAGGAAGCAGATCAACCGGAGCGCTCCGAAGCGGCCCCCGAGGCGCCCGTTCGGGCTGCCGCGACCGACGTGCCGATCCGTGTGATCGCCGCCAAAGAGGGGCTCGGGGAGCTGGTCCATATCGAGGGCCACGGCTACGAAATCCGCGTAGGGCCGGAGCCCTATTACGTCGTCCCGGAGGACCGGTGGGAGGAGTTCACCGACTTTAGCGCCCAGCGGCAGGAGTTTGCCATCCTCCTGGAGAAGGAATACGAGCGGCTGTACCGTTGGCTCCGCGCACAGCGCCGCTTTGGCGACTTCCTCCGACTGGTGGAGAGCACCTATCGGGGGACGCCGGAGGAGGACTCGCCGGAGGACTTCCTCCGCGCCGCTGGATGGATGCTCGCGGTGATCCTGGGGCTGGCAGCGGTGATCGGCCTCTTCCGCTGGATCGAAGCGCTGACCACCGGGCTGCCCGACTGACCTCCCGATGACGCTTCCTCTGCACCGCATCGCGATGTTGTTCGCCAAGGAGCCAAGAGGGGAGTTCGTCAAGACGCGGCTGGCCTCGGCCTTCTCCCCTCAGGAGCGCTGGGCGCTCTATACCGCCATGCTTGCCGACCTCCTGGACGAACTGCGGAGCCTCCCCCAAGTCCGTCGGATCGTCTTCTACGCCCCGGAGCACCCTCCTCAGCAGCTGCTCCAGCTCGCTCAAGGGATCGAGCTCTGTCCCCAAGAGGGGATCGACCTGGGGGAACGCATGGCCTCCGCCTTCCGACTCGCACTGGAACAGGGTCCAGAGCCCAAAGGGGCCGTTTTGATCGGCTCGGACGCCCCACTGGTCGACCGGGAGCTGATCGAGGCTGCCTTCCTGGCGCTTCGAAACGCCGAAGTGGTCCTTGCCCCGGCTGCAGACGGAGGATACGCGCTGATCGGCCTCCGGGAGACCACTAAGCCTGTCCTGGACCGGCTCTTTTCCGGGATCCCCTGGAGCACCGGAGAGGTTTACGCGCAGACGCTAGATCGGATCGAGGCGGCTGGTCTCCGGATGGCACAACTGCCGCTTCAAGTAGACGTTGATCTGCCCGAGGACTTGGCCCAGGTGTGGGCGCTCCTCCGAGGACGACGCCTCAGCGGCCAGCGAACGCCAAAACGGCTGGCGGCGCTCCTGGACCGCTGGGGGCGCCCTTGATCGGAGAAGACCGATGCCCTCAGGCACTCGACCTCGGTCGCGTCCCGTTGTGGGAGTGATCATCCCCGCCTTGAACGAAGAGGCCTCCATCGGGAAGGTCCTCGCGGCGATTCCCGAAGGCTGGGTGGATCGGGTGATCGTCGTGGACAACGGCTCGACCGATCGGACGGCGGAGATCGCCCGCTCCTGGGGGGCGACCGTTGTTCGGGAGCCCCAGCGCGGCTACGGAAGCGCCTGCTTGGCCGGAATAGCCGCGCTGCCGCCGGAGGTGGAAATCGTCGTCTTTCTGGATGCGGACTTCAGCGATGACCCTTCGGAACTCCCTCGGCTTCTGGAGCCGATCCTTCGCGGTGAAGCCGATCTGGTGATCGGCTCGCGCGTCTTGGGAAGACGGGAGCCGGGGGCGCTCGCCCCCCAGGCCCGATGGGGCAACTGGCTGGCCACCCGTCTGATCCGGCTTCGCTGGGGGGTCTCCTTCACCGACTTGGGGCCGTTCCGGGCCGTCCGGCGGGAGACCCTGAACCGCCTGCAGATGCAAGATCGCACCTATGGCTGGACAGTGGAGATGCAGGCCAAGGCGGCAGCGCTCCGCGTTCCCTGCCGGGAGGTGCCGGTGAGCTACCGGCGTCGCATTGGGAAGTCTAAAATTACCGGCACCGTCAAAGGCACCCTTTTGGCCGGCGTGAAAATTTTAGGAACAATCGGTTACTATTGGATCAGAGGCATCAGCGCTGTGAAGCGACCATCGGCGGAGGAACCGGAGCGATGAAGGGGCGACGGGACCCGTTTGCAAACTTTTGGCAGATTCAGCGTCAGATTGACCAGCTCATCGACTCCTTCTTTGAGGAGGAGCTTCCCGGTGGGTTCGGTTCGGAGGTGACTCCAGAGAGCAGCGTCTGGCGTCCGCCGGTGGACGTGTACGAGACCGCCGATACGTTTATTATCCTGGTGGAGCTGCCCGGCGTCTTGCCTGAGGAGGACGTCCGGATCGAGCTGACCGACCACGTGCTGACCATTCGCGGCACCCGCCGGGACCGTTCTCCCCGGAAGAAGCAGCATTATCATATCGCCGAGATCAATTACGGCCCGTTTGAACGGATCGTTCGGCTGCCGCGGGTGATCGACCAGGAGGCCACCCCGGAGGCCCACTACGAGAACGGATTCTTAGAGATCGTGATCCCGAAGGAGGTCTCCAGCCGATCGCGCATCATTCCGATTCAGGTCAAGCCGCGCGAGCGGGAGATCGTCGTCGAGCCGGAGGCGCCGTCGACGGGCCCGTCGCTGCCCAAAGGAGAGGATCAGGAGGAGCGCTGATCGACGCCACCCGAAAAAGCAGCGAAAGGGCAGTGTTGATGAGCGAACAGGAACGAGATCCAACAATCCAGCAGATGGGGGCGGACGACCCTCCCACGTCAGAGGGGCTGATCCGGGAGCTTCCGCTGATCGCGATGTACGGCGGGGCGATCATCTTTCCGATGATGCCCCCTTCGCCGCCGTTCATGCCGCCGTATCTCGCCTTTCAGGGAGGGCGGGCCGTTGCCGCCGTCGAGGCGGCGATGACGGGCGATCGGCTGGTGGGGTTGGTCCAGCTGCGCCAGGAGCCCCAACCCGATAAGGAGTACACCTTAGACGACTTTTATCCCGTCGGAACGATGATCCACATCATCCGCTACCGACGGGGGGAGGAGGGGGCCTTTTTGATCGTCCAAGGCCAGGCCCGAATCCAGCTCCTGGAAATCACCCAACAGCAGCCTTATCTGAAGGCCAGGGTTCGGCTCCTAGAGGACCAGGTGGTCGAGTCGCTGGAGCTGGAAGGGCTGGTCCGAGCGGTCCGGACACAGTTTGCTCGGATGGTGAAGCTCTCGCCCAATCTCCAAGATGAGATCGTTCAGATTGCTGATCAGATCGGCCATCCGGGTCGGCTGGCCGACTTCATCGCCACAGTGACCGACCTTCCGACCGAGCAGAAGCAGTCCATCTTGGAGGCCGTGGACGTCACCGAGCGGCTCCAGCGGCTCTCGAGGATGCTGGCCCACGAGATCAACGTCCTGGAGATCGGCGCTCAGATTCAACACCGGGCCCAGGAGGAGATGACGGAGGACCAGCGGAAATACTGGCTCCGTCAGCAGCTCAAGCAGATCCGCCGGGAGCTGGGCGAAGAGGAGGACGAGAGCGCCGAGATCGAAGAGCTCCGGCAGCGTCTGGAACAGGCCAACCTCCCCGAAGAGGCCCACAAGGCCGTGGAGCGGGAGCTCAACCGGCTGCAACGGATGTCCCCCGCCGCAGCGGAGTACACCGTTACCCGAACCTACATCGAGACGATCCTGGAGCTTCCCTGGAACGAATCCACCGAAGATCGGCTGGACGTCCACGAAGCCCGAGCCATCCTCAACGAGGACCACTACGGCCTGGAGCAGATCAAAGAACGGATCCTGGAGTACTTAGCCGTCCGCCAGCTCCGCAAAGAGATGCGCGGGCCAATCCTTTGCTTCGTTGGTCCGCCAGGGGTGGGAAAGACCTCGCTGGGCCGTTCGATCGCCCGTGCTCTAGGGCGGAAGTTCTATCGGATGTCGCTGGGCGGCCTTCACGACGAGGCGGAGATCCGCGGCCACCGCCGGACCTATATCGGCGCGCTTCCCGGCCGGATCATCCAGGGGCTCCGGAACGTCGGCTCCAACAACCCGGTCTTTATGCTGGACGAGATCGACAAGCTAGGCCGGGACTTCCGGGGCGATCCGGCCTCGGCGCTTCTGGAAGTGCTCGATCCGGAGCAGAACCACAGCTTTGTGGACAACTACCTTGAAGTCCCCTTCGATCTTTCCAAGGTGATGTTCATCGCAACGGCCAACATCCTGGACACGATTCCACCGGCGCTGCTAGACCGGATGGAGGTGCTCCGGATTCCCGGCTACACCCATGAAGAGAAGATCGCCATCGCTAAGCGGTATCTGGTTCCTCGGCAGCGGGCGGAGCACGGCCTTTCTGAGGAGCAGATTCACTTCACCGACGAGGCGATCTCCAAGATCGTCCGGGAGTACACCCGAGAGGCGGGCGTCCGGAACCTGGAACGGGAGATCGGAACGGTCGTCCGGAAGGTGGCCTTCCGGATTGTGGAAGGGAGCCTCGATCGGGCGGAGATCACATCGGAGACGATTCCTGAGTATCTTGGTCCCCGAAAGGTGTTCGAGGAGATCGCCGAGCGCGTGGACGAGCCGGGGATCGTCACCGGTCTGGCCTGGACGGCTACCGGCGGCGACATTCTGTTTGTCGAGGCGACTAAGATGCCCGGACGGGGCCGGCTGATCACCACCGGCCAACTCGGGGAGGTGATGCGCGAGTCGGCCCAAGCAGCGCTCAGCTACGCCCGGGCCAACTCCAAGCGATACGGAATTCCGGCCCGGTTCTGGGAACGGCACGACCTGCACATCCACGTTCCAGCAGGAGCCACCCCCAAGGACGGGCCCTCGGCGGGGATCGCCATGACCACCGCGCTGATCTCCCTGGCCACCGGTCGGCGAGTTAAGCCCTTCTTGGCGATGACCGGGGAGGTCACCCTTCGGGGGAAGGTCCTCCCCGTTGGGGGGATCAAAGAAAAGGTCCTGGCCGCCAAGCGAGCCGGCGTCCAGACGGTCATCCTCCCCAAGCACAACGAAGGCGATCTGACCGACGTGCCGGACTACGCCAAAGAGGGGCTCCAGTTCGTCTTGGTCGAGCGAATCTCCGAGGCCCTGGAGGTCGCCCTGGAGCCAACCCCGGTGGCCGACCCCAATGAGGATCTGGAGGAGCTTCCAGAGTCCCAAGAGGATAACGAGGAGTAGTCGCGGTGCTGGCCAAGCGGATCATCCCCTGCCTGGATGTGAACGCCGGTCGTGTGGTTAAGGGGGTGAATTTCGTGAACCTTCGCGACGCCGGGGACCCGGTAGAGATTGCCGCGGCCTATGACCAGCAGGGCGCCGACGAGCTGGTCTTTTTAGATATCACCGCCTCCCACGAGGAGCGGGAGATCATCCTAGACGTGGTCGCTCGGACGGCGGAGCAGTGTTTCATGCCGTTAACGGTCGGCGGGGGCGTTCGGACGCTGGCCGACATCCGTCGACTCCTGAACGCCGGCGCCGACAAGGTCTCGATCAACACGGCAGCGGTCCTCAACCCCGATCTGATCGCTCAAGCCGCTGAGGCGGTCGGGAGCCAATGCATTGTAGTCGCGATCGACGCCCGACGGCGCGACTCCGGCGGCTGGGAGGTTTATACGCACGGCGGACGCCGCCCGACCGGCCTTGATGCTCTCGAGTGGGCGCGACGGGTCCAGGCGCTGGGCGCCGGAGAGATCCTCCTGACCAGCATGGACTGCGACGGCACCAAGGGGGGCTACGATATCGAGCTGACCCGCGCCGTCGCCCAAGCGGTGAGCATCCCCGTGATCGCCTCCGGGGGAGCCGGAACCCTGGAGCACCTTCGGGAGGCCCTGGTCGAAGGCGAAGCCGACGCCGCCCTGGCCGCCTCGATCTTTCACTACCGCGAGTATACCATCGCCCAGGCCAAAGAGTACCTCCGGGCACACGGGGTTTGCGTCCGGTAGCTACCCGATGCGGAGGCTGTCTTCCTCGCCGGTCTCGGAGGTCCAGCGGACCAGAGCCAGTCCCACATCGGGGGCCTCCTCCCAGGCTGGGGCCTCCGGACGCAGCCGCACGGCGGCCGTTGCCGTTCCGCCGTCCATCCTAACGGCAACGGCGACCCACCCCTCCGGCGCTCGAAGCCGTTCGCCACTCGCCTCCTCCTCCGGCGTCTGAATCCACCCAAAGGCAGCGATCCGTCGCCTCGGAGTCCGCTCGCGAGTGGTCGCGGCAAAGTGGTAGTGATCGGCCACCTCCCGATGGTACGCCGGCGGGTTCCCCTCGTTATAAGGCACGTCGAACCGATCGGTCTGAGAGAGATGAAAACCGCCAGGGGTTTCTAAAAGAAAGGTCAACGTCGCCTCCCCGCGCCGGAGTTGAACGCTCTGGCCGACGCCGTTCCTCTCTTCCAGCCCCATCGGCTCCAGAGCGTGGAGCAGCCACTGAATCGTGACCGACTCTGGAGCCTCCAGATCGTCTAGGATCACGACAAAATTGGGCCGAACCAGCACAACATGACGAAGATATCGACTCAGACGACCCCCGTAGGCATCGGTCGCGTCCCCGGCAACGTAACCGATCCTCTTGGAGGTTGAAAAAGCAACGATCTTCCCGATCGGATCCTCCGAGCGATCCAGCTGTCCTTCCCCCTCCACCAGAACGCCGCAATGGGCTTTAGTCTGGCGCGTGTATCGGGCGTGGTGGGGCATTCCGTAGCTGGGTCCGTAATAGCCCGAAGGGGTCGCCAGCGCCCGGCCCCCCTTGAGAATCGCGAAGGTGTTCTGATCGGCATGGCTATGGCTGGTAGACCCATAAGGCGAGGACTTAAAGAGGACGAGCGTCTCTCGATCGGGACGACTCAGTTCTCCATGCAGGGCGGCCCACCCCACGCCTCGGAAGACAGCGTCCGGAGGCATCTCCTCTGGCGGAGGCTCCGGGCGCACCCGATCCGGTTCGATGAGCGCTAGGGGGCTTCGAGGGTAGCCCCCAGGGTCGGCGACCTCCGACCACCAGCGGACGACCGGGTCGCCAAACCGGTTTGCGTAGAAGCCCATCAGTGGGGCCGTCCCGCGTCCGTTGCCGGAGGTCTCCCCGTCGCCAAACGGCGTCACCTCTCCGCGCGGCGAGCTGCAGTAGAAAGAAGAAGCGTACCGCACCTTCCGGAAGAAGGGCCGCTGCCAGAGGTCCACCCCCAGCACTCGCCGAACCGACTCAAAGGGAAGCAGGAAAATAGTGTTGTAGGAGCGTCCGTAGTTGATCCCCTCGGCCCAACCGCCGTCCGGGCCGCCCCAGTGAGGAAAGACGGTCATCAGCGCCCGCAGGGCATAGTCAAGCCAGCGCTCGGCGTCCGGCTCCTCCGCCAACGCAATTGCGTGCTCGCAGAGATACCCGGGCAGGCGCCCGGCATGGCTCTCGCCGGGGAAGGCCAAAAAGTCGTGTCGCTCCTTCAAGCGGCGGAGCATCTGATTCCCACGAGCCAGGACCATCCGCCGCACCGTCTCCCGCTCCGACTCGGAGAGCAGCTCGTATAGCCAGTCGTAGGCGCGAGCACCGCACTTGCAAAGGCTCAGCCCGATCTCATCGCCGTAGGGAGCCAGGATCGAAGAGATCCCCTCCGGGTCCCACTGAGCCACGTGAACCAGAATCCGCGCGGCGACCTCTCCAAAGCGCCGCTCACCGGTGAGCAAAAAGGCCATCGCCAGCGGCTCCATGCCGCCGTCAATGTACCTCCGGAACTCTCGGAAGGCCTCAGTATAGGCCATTCGGCGTTCGGTGGGATCTTCAATCCGATCGTAGGTTGGCTCCTTGGGAGGCTGGAGGTCTAAGAGCCGCTCGGCCCGTCGGATCAACGCTTCTAACGCCGGCGTTTCGGCCAGCTCCGCACGGGCGGCCTCCAGTTGAGCGCGCGGATACAGCAGACGAGGGTGCTCCCCGGGCACCCGCCCCAACAGTTCCGCCGGCGCTACCCATGGTTGTTCAGGAGCGCTCGGCAAAAGCCGAAAGGCCATCGGCCCCCACGTGTCCAGCGTTCGGCCCTCCGGATCGAGGGCCCTCCACCCGCCAGCGATACACGCCGGCAGGAAACGCTCGGTCCGGGACGTAAACCGGATCGGAAAGCCACGGCGAGCGGTGAACCTCCTCTCCCGTCTCTCCCTCTAGGAAGAACCGATATCCGGCAGCCCCCTCAGCCCGCCACCAGTTGAACCCCGGCGGGTTGATGTCCACTTCGGCGCCCTCTGCCGGTCGGACGATGCTTCCTCGACGAGGACGTGTCTTTGGAAAGCTCATCCTCTCTCCTCTCCGCCTCGATTGGAGCCCTCAGCCATCCGGTCAGCGGCTGTCGTTCCGCCAAAGATGGAGATACTGATACTCATCCCAGGCGATGCCGAAGATCTCCAGGTCGCCGTCTCCGTCCAGATCAGCGACGCGGGCTCCAAGGTGGTTCTCCTTTCCCCGGTCTACGACGTGTTCAATCCACCGGGAGCCGTTTCCAACGTTCTCCCAGATCTGGAGCTTTTTAGTTCCTCGGTGCTCTGCCGTCACGATATCCAAGTCGCCGTCGTCATCTAGATCGGCCAGGTCGAGGCTGTTCGTGGTGAACTGGATGGCGATCTGATGGCGCGGCCAAGGCGCTCCCCTCTCGCCGGGATGCTGGAACCAGAAAACGCCCGCGTCCCGCAACGGGGTCTCCGTTGTCACGACCAGGTCGGGACGCCCATCGCCGCTCAGGTCGCCAGCGGCGATCCGGTCGGGAGTTGGGGGCGTCTCGCCAACCGGGTGGATCGGCCAATCGGGGACCAATCGTCCGGGGTTCTCGGCCCAGATCACTCGACCGCCTTCGGTCAACGCGGCCACATCCTGATCGCCGTCCCCGTCAAAGTCGGCAGCAGCGATCCCCTCTTCCGAGGTGCCCGCTGCGATCCGAACCGCTGGCCACTCGCCTTCCTCAGGCCGCTCTGGCACCACGAGAGCGTAGAGGCCATCGCCGCCGGAGAGAAGAGCCTCTGGGCGCCCGTCGCCCGTTAGATCGGCAAGGAGGGTACCCTTGTCCGTTCCGGTGCCCGGTTGGAGGAATCCGGGCTACAGCGCGGAGCGCCCAGCGGCGAGCGTCCTCCGTGGTCGCCTCACACCAGTAGATTGTTGGAAGCGCCTCGGCGATCAGATCGGCGTACCGGTCGCCGTCCACATCCAGAGCGAGCATCGCGTCCACCCCCTCGGCGATGAGAATCCGCTCCCAGGGAGGGATCATTAACCCGCCTGGATTGCGGTAGAGAAAAGCCCCAGCGATCAGATCTCGATCTCCGTCGCCGTCTACGTCGGCGGCCAGCAGCCCAAAGGCCCGCCCTGGCCTTGAATCGTCCAGGGTCAGATAGCTCCAACGCTCCCAGGGCGAAGTCTCAGCCCAAGCAACCTCGCCTGCCAGGAAGCCCAACAACACCGACAACGTCCAGACGATTACCCCTCGCACGCGGTATCCTCCTCCGCAGACCCCAGCTCGGAAGATCAGAGGCCACTAACCCCCAAGCGCCGCAATCTCGGCCAAGGCCCCGCACGCGCGCGAGTGAACTGCGCTCAATCCTCTAGGAACAGCTTCGCATAGAGAATTCCGGCGATCCCTCCGCCCAGCAGAGGACCCACCCAGTAAACCCAGTGGTGATCCCAAACGCCCGCCACCAGGCCGGGACCAAACGTACGAGCCGGGTTCATCGAGGCACCCGTCAGAGGCCCGCCCATGAGGATGTCCACCATCACCGTCAGGCCGATGCCGTAGCCGCCGATCGTCGGGACGTTCGGCGCCCGGCTGTCGATCCCGGTCCCGTACACGCTCAGGACCAGGAAGAAGGTCAACGCCGCCTCGACCAACACCGCCATCCCGGGGCTGATCAACGACGTGTCCACCGTCGGCGTTCCGAGTCCTCCCGGCTTCTCGGGAAAGATGATCCACAACAGCACTCCAGCCAACACACCGCCGACCAGTTGCGCCACAACGTAAAGAACCGCTAAGCCGGTCTGGATCTTTCCGCCCACCCAGGCCCCAAAAGTGACCGCCGGATTGTGGTGGCCACCGGAGATGGGACCGGTGTAGTTGATCACGTTGGCCAGGATGAACCCGTGAGCGATCGCGATCCCCAACAGGCCCACCTTCCCGCCCGTGACCACATCGGTACAGATGGCACCCGCGCCGATCGTGAAGAAGACAAACGTGCCGATCAGCTCGGCCAGAACCGGTTTCCAGGTCGAACTCTGGTTCATCCTTCATCCCTCCCGAAACGCATCGGTTCGAATGGAATTGCCCGGGTCCATCGGGACGATCGCCATTTTGGCACTCCAGCACTCCGGCGACAACCCGTTTTCAAATAAAAAAACGCCCCGACACCACCTTGCGGGTCTTTCACGAATCTGGTGCCGGGGTCGCGTTCGGAGCAAGGTGATTTAACGAAGGGCCTTCAACGCGCCCCACACAACGGCGGCCTTACCCTGAGGACCGACCGTTAGCGGCGCTGGACCTAGGTCGCCTTGAATGCTGTCGCTGACGATCAGAACGTTGTCGAGATAGACAAACTCATTCAGGTTCCAACCGGCATCTAGCTTCTGTTCCACCTCAAAGTAAAGAAAGACGCTCGTTGGGTCGGAGAGTGCCCACGTTGAGCGTTCCGGCAACCTCACCGGTGGCTCCGTCGTCCACCAGGATTTGGTACTCAAAGACGTTCTCCTGATTCGTCGGCGTGTAGGTGTGCTTGAAGTGGTGCCAGTCATCGGCGGAGACGAACAGATTCGGTTCTGGGTCCGCTTTGGCTCCTAGAGCTCCGTCCGTCTCGAAGCCGAGCACCTCCGAGTCCACGTTGAAGGCGATGATCCCGCGGTTCCAGAGGCCCCCGACGCCCCTCGGTCTCGAAGTTGGTCAGGTAGGGTGTGAAAGTCCCGGATTCGCTGCCAGAGGGTCGAACTCCAGCGTCAGCGGTCCGGCCGTCAAGTCCAGGGGAAAGGCCAGCCGAATTCCCGCTCCTTCCCATCCGTCCACAAAGTTCGTGTACTCGACCCGCCCGTTTTTCCTCCTCGACCGTCTCGGTGGTCGCCCCGTCGGTGAACATCACCCGCCAGAACTGCTCGTCAAGAACCCCATCCTCAAAATCGTCGCCGAAGGAGCCGGCCTCTGCCGCCGGCGTCCCTAACATCATCCAGACGCCGAGTGCGACGCCGGCAACCAAGAGACCACCAGCGCTTCATTGGGATTCCTCCTTTCCGTGAACTCTGCCTCCCCTCACCTCGTAGAAAGGAGGGTACGCAGGAGAATACCGAAATGCAAAAAAACGAACGCCTCGGTTGAAGGATCGGAAACCTCGCCGTTGTTCCCTCGGGGCGCCTTCGCTATGCTCAAGCGGAAGTGGCCTTGAGGAGGACTAGGTTCTTGACGAAAGGAACGGTTCAATGGCCCCGAATTCCTATTGCGCTGGAGCTCTATTCGGTTCGCCACGAGCTGGCCCGGCGACACGCGGGGGGGACCCTCCAGGCCGTGGCGGAGGTGGGTTATGAAGGGGTCGAGTTCGCCGGAATGCCGGCAACATCCCGCCGAAGAGCTGAGGGGCTACCTGGACGAGTTTCGGTTAGTCTGCTGCCGGATGGCACACCCCGATCTCGTTGGTCCAGGACGACCGGCTGGAGGAGACCGTCCGGTTCAACGAGACGCTGGGCAACCGAAACATTATTATCCCCGGTCTGCCGGAGGAGATGCGTAACTCCAAAGAGGCTTGGAAGCGCACCGCGGAGTTCTTTAACGATCGCGCCGAGCGGCTCGCTCGATACGGAATGCGGATCGGCTACCACAACCACGCCGTTGAGTTCCAGCCGATCGACGGCGAAATCCCCTGGGACATCTTCTTTGGCAACACTCGCGAAGAGGTGATCATGCAACTGGACACGGGAAACGCTCGCCACGGGGGCGGGTGACATCCTGGCGATCCTCCAAAAGTACCCAGGGCGCTCAAAGACGGTGCACCTGAAGCCCCTACTCGGCTACCGAAGGCTTTCGGCCGGCGATCGGCGAGGACGACACGCCCTGGAGAAGAAGAGGTGTTCCGGCTCTGCGAGACGATCGGCGGAACGGAGGTGGGTACATCGTCGAGTACGAGTCGGACAAGTATCCCCCCTTGGAGGCCGTCCGCCGGTGCCTAGAAGGCCTCAAGGCGATGGGAAAATAGGGGAGCGGCTACCATGCCTCGATGGTTCTATTTCGCAAAACGAGCCTGGTCCCTGATCCGACGAAGGGAGCTTAAACAATGGCTGCAGCAAAAACTGGGGTACGACGATACGCCCCTTTTTGCCAAACTCCAAGTGGCGCGTTCACGATGGGGAGCGCCCTCAGCCCCGCGTCGTGACGCCGGGGAAGAACCCTGGCGATCCCCCCTCGGACGCGATCGTTCTATTTGATGGTACCGACCTTTCCGCTTGGGAGTCGGTCAACGGTGGCCCCGGCCGGCTGGAAGGTAGAAAACGGCTACGTTTGAGGGTCGCCCGGGGGACAGGGGATATCCGAACCAAGCAAGAGTTTGGAGACGTTCAGCTTCACTTGGAATGGGCGGCCCCCGCCGAGGTGCGCGGTGAAGGTCAAGGCCGGGGCAACAGCGGCGTCTTCCTGATGGGAAGATACGAGATTCCGGTCCTGGACGGCTACAACAACCCTACCTACGCCGATGGGATCACCCGCCGCCGTCTACGGGCAGTATCCCCCCGTTGGTGAACGCCTGCCGCCCACCTGGCGAGTGGCAGAGCTACGACATCATCTTCACCGCGCCCCGCTTTGAGGGCGAGAAGCTCCTTCGCCCGGCCTATGTGACGGTGATCTTCAACGGCGTTGTCGTTCACAACCATGTAGAGCTGCTCGGTCCGACAGGACACCGGGCGGCTGCCCTCTTACTATCCGCCCCATCCGCCGACCGGGTCCGCTGCGGCTCCAGGACCACGGCGACCCGGTGCGGTATCGGAACATTTGGATCCGTCCGCTGGGCGACTACGACGAGGGCTGATCCGAACGACTCCAGGAACGGGCGGCTCCCCCGTCTGGGGGAGCCGCTTTACTGTGAGGCTTCGCGAACAGCTACTCAACGACGATCTCGTACCAGAGGGTCCTGATGGGGCGGACCCAGCTGCAGCAGGGCTTGACCGTTCTCCTCCGCGACGGAGACCGGTTCGGCGCGTTGGCCCCGTTCGTCCAAGGCCCAAGCGCGCACTCGCTTCGGCGGGACCGGAAGCCGTACCTCGGCCGGGACGACCTCGATCAGGCTGGGGGGCTCGCCCCAGTCTCTTCCGACGGAGTTGCGCTCCGGCGACTTCCAACGCATGTTCGTGTTGACCGCCTCGCCGGTCAACACGGCGACAATCCGGCCAGGCACGGTCGAATCCTTCCGCCTCGTCCATGCGGGTCAGACTAAGGGTGCCACCACCCCCTGACGAGTCGTTTCCAACCCGAACGGTGACCTCTCCCAACTCAACCAGTCTCTCCGGCCTCCACAAAGCCGATAAGAGCTTTGGTCCGCGCGGTGCTAACGGTCACCAGTCCTTGACCATCGCTCCGGTCCCAGACCAGCTCTCCGGTGTCGGAGACAAACCGAGCCGTGCGCTCCGCTTCGGGGAGCTCAGAGGGCGCCTTTGATGAGCCACTGCGCAGTTGAACTCGATGAA
>BPJZ01000011.1 GCA_026004875.1 Candidatus Poribacteria bacterium
CCGAACGGGAATTTGCTCCCCTTTCGGCGTCTCCAGAACGATCTCCTCCAGCGGTTCCCGAGCGACGGCCACATCGTCGCCAGGGCGGAGGATAAGGGCCTTCTCGTTCAGCGGAACCGTGCTCACGGGACTACTCCTGATCCACTTCGCCTTTGAGGTGAGCCAACAGCTTGTGGACGTGCTCGGTGAGCGTCTGATGCCGACGCATGATCTCCTCGTTCTCCTTTTCCAGATACCAGAGCCGCTCGATCTGTGCTTGGAGCTCCCGGTTCTGTTCGGCGAGGGCCTCCTGTTCCTGAAGCAGTCGTTCCCGCTCGGCCTCTAACTCCTGGATGGCTCGTTGAAGCTCAGCGACCCGAGCGCTCATCCGCCGAACCCGCGCTTCAACCTGCTTCCAGAGCTCCTCTAACGGCTCGACGCCCACATCCCCCATCGGGGCCCACCTCCTCACACCAACTTGGCTCGATCCAGCAGAACGCCGTGCCGCGCGGCGTGGTAAAGATAAAGCTGTGCATAACCCCCAACGCCCGGAAATCGGCGCCGAACCCATCGCGCCCGCTCCGCCCGTCTGGGAAGACGACCGTCCGGAAAGTAAAGCTCCTTCAACACTCGACGCATCCAAACGTCGAGGGGGAAGACCTCCAGAAATCCCAGGGCGTATAACAGCACACAGTCGGCAATCTTCTCCCCGATTCCGTAACCGCTCATCAGGCGGGCTCTGGCTTCCTCCTCGGAGAGCCGGGCAAGGACATCGCCGTCCCACTCTCCCGAAGCCACCCGACGGGCGGCCTCACGGAGCCCCCGCGCCCGAAAGCCGGTGCCGCAATCGTACAGCGCTTCTAGAGGGATGTCAACCAGGCGCTCCGGCGGAGGGAAGACCGCCTGCAGCTCCCCTTCGACCGGCTGGACCTCCCCGTACCGCTCCGCTAGCTTCCTGACGATCCGATGAATTCGCCGAACGTTGTTCGCCGAGGAAAGAAGGAATCCGGCCAGACACTCCCAGAAAGGTTGACGAAGCACCCGCAGACCCGAAAACCGCTCCACCGCCCGCCGACAGTGAGGGTCCTCCGAAAGCAGCCGACGCACCTCCTCTAAGTCCCGCTCGGCGTCGAAGTATCGGCTCACCAGCGCACTCAGCTCCTCCGGGGGGAGCGAGGCGCTCGCCTCGAGGGTCTCCGTGTCCACCTGACGAAGGAAGACCGCCCTCCCCTGGATCGTGCCAAAAAAGCCTCCTCTCCCCGGCCTCCACAGGAACGTCTGGCCCATTCCCAGCACGGTCGCCAGGTCCACCCCGCCACGAATAAACAACCGAACCCGGGCCATCCTTACGACTCCTAACCGGGCATGATGCGATAGGCAACGCCGGTGAACAGTCCGACGATCACCCAAATCCCCGCCATGATCGCCTCCCCGACCACGACACCGAGGAAAAACGGTCGGAACGCCCGATAGCTCCGAAATCCTCCAGCCTTAAGGATAAGCCCTTTGAACAACCAGCCAAGAAAGAACGAGAACCAAACTGTATAGGGAGCCCAGCTTGTCGTCATCGCATAACCTAAAGGGTGGATTCTCCACCAGATGAATCGCATGCGCATCGCGATCAGAAAGGTCATTACCGAAGCTCCAATGCCAATGAATCCTACCTCTTGCCAGTTGGTACGAGTCTGCGAGAGGATCTGCCTTGCTGCCCGATCGAAGGGCTCTGGCGCGTACCAATATGCGAGGTTCAGCCCACCCTTTGTGTACCAAACCCAAAGCCCGCCGATGTAGGCGCCGAGCAAAGAGATGGCGAGCGCTAAGGCTGTGGGCACTCCCCAACGCCGAGGGGAAACTCCTACAGACTCAGCGGCTTTAAATCCATTTAGATAGTGAGGCATGACAAACTCCCTGAGATCGAACATGAACGTTTTTTCGTAAGCAAGAAGGACAAGATCACGGTTTGAGAATCGAGCAGTTCCCAAAGGAATGATCAGATAGTCGGAGGGTCGGAAGATGGCGAGGAGGAAGAGAAAGCCCCCATCGGTCACCATCCAGGACAGAACAATACACATGATATAAAACAAAAGATGAAGAGATAGCGCGAGCCAGAACGACATGCCGGCCAGGTGCCAAAAGAGCGCCATTGCCAGCGTCCCCAAGGTCAGTCCCCAGAAGGCCGCCGAGTAGGGCAGTGGCTCGTTCTGATCGGAGACCTGTCTTCGTCCGATTGCCGCTAAGAAGACGGTTTTCAAATGAGGACGGGCCAACCAAAGGACATAGGCGACCAGCGCTAGATAGGCCCCCATCTCCTGTCGGTTGGCCAGCGTCCAGCCGCTGACGTTGGAGCCGAAGACGACCAAGAGGACGCTCTGCACCTTGTAAAGCACGTAAAAAAGCCAAAAGCTCAGCGAGACGTCCAGCGAAAGGAGATAGGTGAAGCCCACGACCGAAGGATAGATGAAGATCACGACCGACCGGAGAGCGTACCATGGGCGCGCGGTCAGATACCGGTCCGGGTAGAAGTACATCGGAAGGTGCGGCACCGAGGGGAAGTGGGCGTGTAGCCCCCCGAGAGTGTGAATCACCACCGGTACGGCAAAGCCGGCCCACATTCGAGGGTCGTGAAAGAACCGGTTCCACGCTCTTCCGGGCTTTGGCGCCTCGACCATCTCGACGGGAAGTTTCACCAAGGGGAACTGGAACCGCTCCCGCTCAGACCACTGTTTCCGGAGAATTGCGGCTAGACAAAAGAGGGAGAACCAAATCAGTCCGGCGTAGCCTGACCAGATAAGGATCGGGCGAATCCAGACCCGCCAAGGGATCACTCCGTCCCGTCCGACCCCTTCGTAAAAGGTTCGAACGGCGTAAGGGTCGGTGACGATCAGCCAGTCGGGGAGATAAGGGAGCAGCAGGTTTTCCCAGTCGTTTTCGGGCGTTGCAAAGTAGTGCGGTGCCGTCAGCATAAACAGGTGGTAGCGGAGGTAGCCCGATGAGGGAACGGTCGAGGCGACGGTCATCATCACCCATAAGGTCATCAGCTCCGCCGGTCGAAGCGCCCAACCGGGGCGCCACCGCCAAAGCAGTCCGTTGCAGAGCAGAATCGTCACGGAGAAGAGGAAGAACGGGCCGATCGGGAAGTGATTCCCGATTAGAAAGGTGTTCCGAATGTAGTAGTCGTTGTAAGGGGTGATCAGCGCGACAAAGAAGACATAAATCAGTCCCAGCAGGATCGCCCGGACGCTCACCCGAGGCGGACGGAGGTCTTCCTTCGGGCCAACAGTTTGGGAGCTTCTGAGATCGCGCTCCATTGGCGCCCCTCACCAGTTATGAACGACCAGAACAGGGGGGGAGCCCTCCTCAAGGCGGAGGAGAACTCGGTCGGCTCCTGGAAGGAACTCGTTCCGGAGAGCGTTGGGCCGAAAGGGGTCCAGCCGAAGTCCGTTCAGCGACCACCGGAGCCCCTCGCTGAGAACGATTCGTCCGGCCCCAAACAGCGGCAGCAACGAGACCCGATTGATCTCCGTCCCCTCTCGCCTCAGGACGATCTCCTCACGACAACAGTAGACGCGTTCCCGCGGGGCACAGAGGATCGCTTCCAAGGGCGGGTTGAGAGTGATCGCCTCGGCGAGGAGGTAGAGGTTTCCAAGAAAGTGATCCCGCTGGAACTCCCCCCGCCGGGGAAAGGCGCCGTAGAGTTCCGCGCGGAGGCATCCCTCCCGTGCGGCGGCATAGAGCGCGAGCTCTCCATCGGTGTAGTCCTCTTTGGCCCGTTGAGGCTCCACGACGGAGTCGAAGCGAGTCCCCCGCTCCTCCCAGCGACGCCGAGTGGCGGGCGAGAGCGAGTCGAAGTCGCCGACCGCCCAGTGGGGTGTCAGGTCGCCGAGCCATTCGTTCCACCACTCCAACGCCCCGTCGGCGCAGATGATCAACACATTGGGCCGTTCAGCAGCCCTCCGATAGAAGGCCAGATGTTCCGGTTCGTACTCCCCGTTGAGGAAGATCGCCGCGCGCAGGTCCTCCGAGGCTCCCAATGCCGTTCTCCTTGCCATTTCTCCCGAGGTGTGCCATTATGGCACAGAGCGTCGAGGGCCGACCCTTGTTTTTCAGAGGCTCCGGCCGGGCACGGGATTTGTAACTCTCCGCTCCGGGAATCCCGCTGAGGCGGACCTGAAAAACATTCTGGAAGAAAGAACGGAGGCTGGCAATGAGAACGGATCGGCTTACAGTTAAGGCTCAAGAGGCGCTGCAGATGGCGCAGGAGTTCGCTTCGGAGCGGAGCCATCCTGAAGTTGCGCCGGAGCACGTCCTGTTGGCCTTGCTGCGACAGGAAGGGGGGCTGACCCCTTCGATTCTAACGAAGTTGGGCGCCGACCCGAAAGCGATCGAGGGTGAAGTTGAGTCGGAGCTGAGCCGTCGCCCCCGGATGGAGGGCGGATCGGCGGAGCTGTACTTCTCCCCTGCGATGCGGCGCGTCCTAGAAGGGGCCTGGAAGGAGGCCCGGTCCCTGGGCGACATGTACCTGACGACTGAGCACCTCTTGATCGCCATCGCCCAGGAGGACACCGCCGCCGCCGGACGAATTCTCCGAGGTCACGGAGTGACCGCCGATCGGATTCGTGAGGCGCTCAAGACCCTCCGGGGCGGCCAAAAGGTGGAGGACCCGCACGCGGAGGATAAGTTCCAGGCTCTGGAACGGTTTGGGAAGGATTTTACCGAGCTGGCCCGCGAGGGGAAGCTCGATCCCGTCATCGGCCGGGACGAGGAGATCCGGCGGGTCATCCGGATCCTGCTCCGCCGCACGAAGAACAACCCCGTGCTGATCGGCGAGCCCGGCGTGGGCAAGACCGCGATCGTCGAGGGGCTGGCCCAGCGCATCGTCGCGGGCGACGTGCCCGAGGGGCTCAAGGACAAGCGCATCGTCGCGCTCGACATGGGCGCGCTGCGTCGCCGGCGCGAAGTACCGCGGCGAGTTCGAGGAGCGGCTGAAGGCGGTGCTCAAGGAGGTGAGCGACTCCGAGCGGCAGGATCATCCTCTTCATCGACGAGCTCCACACGATCGTCGGCGCCGGCGCGGCCGAGGGCGCCATCGACGCGGCCAACATGCTCAAGCCGATGCTGGCCCGCGGCGAGCTGCGCTGCATCGGCGCCACCACCCTCGACGAGTACCGCAAGCACATCGAGAAGGACGCGGCGCTCGAGCGGCGCTTCCAGCCGGTGCTCGTGGGCGAGCCCGTCGGTCGAGGACACGATCGCATCCTGCGCGGGCTGCAGGAGCGCTACGAGGTGCACCACGGCGTGCGCATCAAGGACGCCGCGCTCGTCGCCGCTGCGGTGCTCTCCGACCGCTACATCACGGACCGCTTCCTGCCGGACAAGGCGATCGATCTGTGGACGAGGCCTGCGCCGCGCTCCGGATCGAGATCGACTCGATGCCCGCCGAGCTCGATGCAGTGCAGCGGCGCATCGATCCAGCTCGAGATCGAGCGAGCAGGCGCTGCAGAAGGAGACCGACCCCAGGCCTCGCCGAGCGGCTGAGCCAGCTCGACGCGAGCTCGCCGCTGAGGAGAGGGCCGCCGGCATGCGCGCGCACTGGGAGCAGCGAGAAGGCAGCGACTCGCAGCGCCTGCGGCAGCTCAAGGAGGAGATCGAGGCGGTCCGCACCGAGATCGAGCGGGCCGAGCGGCGGCGACTACGACCGGGCCGCCGAGCTCAGTACGGGCGGCTGCCCGAGCTCGAGCGGCAGCTCGCAGGCAGGAGACGGCTCGCGCGCTCCGAGCAGGGCCAGCGGCTGCTGAAGGAGGAGGTCGACCGAGGAGGACATCGCCGAGGTCGTCGCGCGCTGGACGGGCATCCCGGTGCAGCCGGCTGATGGAGGGCGAGGTCGAGAAGCTGCTCCGCATGGAGGAGCGCCTCCACGAGCGCGTCGTCGGCCAGGACGAGGCGCGTGCGCTCGTGGCGAACGCCGTCCGCCGGGCGCGCGCCGGCTCTCGGATCCGCCGCCCGATCGGCTCGTTCATCTTCCTCGGCCCCACCGGCGTCGGCAAGACGGAGCTGGCCCGGCGCTCGCGCGAGTTCCTGTTCGACGACGAGCGACGCGATGATCCGCATCGACATGAGCGAGTACATGGAGAAGCACGCGGTCTCGCGCCTGATCGGCGCGCCGCCCGGGTACGTCGGCTACGAGGAGGGCGGGCAGCTCACCGAGGCGGTCCGCCGGCGGCCGTACTCGGTCGTCCTCTTCGACGAGATCGAGAAGGCGCATCCCGACGTCTTCAACGTCCTGCTGCAGATCCTGGACGACGGCCGGCTCACCGACGGCAAGGGCCGGACCGTGGACTTCACGCAACACGGTCATCATCATGACGTCCAACGTCGGAAGCCACGTGGCTGCCGAGTCGTGCGCCCGAGGGCGATCCGCGAGGACGTGCGCGAGAAGGTCATCGAGGAGCTCCGCGCCAGCGTTCCGGCCCGAGTTCCTGAACCGGATCGACGAGATCGTGCTCTTCAACCGGCTGCGCTCCGAGGAGATCGAGCGCATCGTGGACCTGCAGTGGCCGGACGTCCGGCGCGGCTCGAGGACCGCGGGATCACGCTCGAGCTCACCGAGGCCGCGCGCGCGCACTCGCGCGGCGAGGGCTACGATCCGGTCTACGGCGCGCGGCCGCTGCGGCGGCTACATCCAGCGGACCGTTCTCGACCCGCTGGCGTTGGAGCTGCTCCAAGGGCGGTTCAAAGACGGCGATACGGTCGTCGTGACCGCCGACGAGGAAGGCATCCGGTTCCAGCGGGAAGAGAGGGGCGGAGCCGCCTGCTTGATCGTCGTCGGTGTTCCGGCGCAACGGCCATGCCTCCGTGGCAAGGGACGGCCCTCGGATCGATCCGAGGGCCGTCCCTTGTCCTTCAGGAGGATTCTTAGCTGCACTGGGTCGTCTCGCGGGGGCAAAGCCGCACCGGAAGAACGATCCGTTCGGGCGGAGCAGGTTCCTCCTGGCGCTCGAGGCGGCGGCAGAGCAGCTCGACCGCCGTCTTCCCCATCTCCTCTTTGGGAATCTGGACCGTCGTCAGCGTCGGAGCCACGTAAGAGGCAAAATCGATGTCGTCGTAGCCCACCACCTTGACCCGGTCCGGCACCGAAACGCGCTCCTCCCGGAGCGCACGGAGCACCCCCAACGCGACGTAATCGCTGAAGGCGAAGATCCCGTCCGGACATCCGTGTTGCCGGAGGGTACATCGTTGCGACTCGGTACCCGTCCTCCATCGTCAGCGCCGGCTCGGTAATCCAGCTTGGTCGGGGCCGAATTCCGGCTTGTTCCAGGGCGTTGAGGGTACCCCTCTTGGCGGTGCTGGGCCACGCTGGCGTGGGGCGGGCCGGGGATGTGCACGGTCCATCGGCAGCCCTGCTCCACCAGATGGCGGGTGGCTAGCCCACCACCGGTCAGATCGTCGGGAACGACAACGTCGCAGGAGTATCCGACCAGCTCCCGACCGACCAGCACAAAGGGAACCTGCTCCAAGGCGAGCATCTCCAGCGGCTCTCGGGAGGCCAGCACCGGCGCAAGGAGCACCCCATCTACCCGCTCGTGAACGGCCGACTGGACCGCGCTGAGCTCCCGTTCCCCCTCCTCGTTGGTGTTGTAGAGCAGGATGCGGAAACCGCGCTCAAAGGCGGCCCGCTCGATCCCTTTGATCAGCGCCCCGAAAAAACGGATTGGCGATGTCCGAAACGATCACCGCCAGCGTCCGGGAGAACTTCGCCCGAAGCGCCTGCGCGTAACGGTTCGGCACGTAGTTCAGCTCCCGTGCGATCCGAAGGATCCGCTCCCGCGTCTCAGCGCGAACGTCCGGCTTGTTGTTGAGCGCACGGGAAACGGTGTTGATGGACACCCCCGCACGCCGCGCGATCTCGCGAATGGTGACCCGCTTCATCGCTTGGATAGCCCTCCTTGGTGGACGATCAAAATCCGGTCGGCAGCGACTTGGTGCAGCTCCGACTCCGTTCCGTCGCTCCACAGAACGCGCAGACGGTCGACCCAGGCGTTCCCTCCCAGTCCAAAGTGAAGCCTCAGATCGTTTCCAGAAAGATAGCTCGCGCCAGAAACGACCTCCCGCATCTGGCGCAACGGTCCGGCCTCCAAAAAAACCCGGGCCCCAATCTGGTCCCGGTTTCCCCCCGCGCCGACGAGTCGAACGCTCAACCAGTGGTTCTCTGGGACCCCTTCGTTTCTAAGAATAACCGCCTGCCTTCCCGACTGGCAGAGGATCACGTCCACGTCGCCGTCGTTCTCCAGGTCTCCAAAGAGCATCCCCCGGACGACGTAGCGCCCTTCGGCCAGCCCCGCCTCGCGGGTATACTCCTGAAACGTCCCGTCCCCTTGATTCAAAAAGAGCTGAACCGGCTGGGCGTAGCTGAGCTTGGGATCAATTCGGTCCACGTTGTCCCAGATGTGCCCGTTGCCGACCATCAGGTCTAACCAGCCGTCGTTGTCGACGTCCACAAACCGCGTTCCAAAGCCCAAAGGGAGAAAGGACGGTTCCCCTAACCCGGCCAAAAAGGTCGCATCGTAAAAGAACCCGTCCTCGTTATTCATGAGGGTGTTCGGCTCTAGGGAGAAGTTGGTCACCCAGAGGTCCAGGTCGCCGTCGTTGTCGTAGTCGCCGGCGTCCACGCCCATCGAACCGTTGGCGATCCCGTCGCCGTTAAAGGCCACCCCCCGAAGGACGCCCTCCTCCCGAAAGGTGCCGTCCCCTTGGTTGATGAAGAGCAGGTTCGGGGTCATATCGTTGGCCACGTAGATATCCGGCCAGCGGTCGTTGTTTACGTCTGCCCAGACCACGCCCAACCCGCGCGTCGTCGGTTCGTAGACGCCCGCGGAACGGGTCACCTCGCTGAAGGTCCCGTCTCCGTTGTTCCGATAGAGCACGTCGGCGGTTCCAGCATACTCGTTGGGCCCGCAGTAGATGCGCATTCCCCCAAAGGAGCAGGGAACCTCGGTCTCCAGTGAGTAACGAACGTAGTTGCAAACGTATAAGTCCAGGTCGCCGTCTTGGTCGTAGTCGGCGAAGGCGGCGCTGGTGCTCAGAAGCGGCGTCCCGACGCCAGCCCGCGCCGTTACGTCCTGAAAGGTACCGTTGCCTCGGTTCTCAAGGAGCACGTTCGGACCGAAGTTGGTGACGTACAAGTCTAGGTCGCCGTCGTTGTCGTAGTCGCCCGCGACGGCGCCCATTCCGTACCCGGGATCGCCCGCACCCGAACCTTCGGTGATGTCTATCAAGCGTCCGTTTCGGTTCTCATACAGTCGGTTGGTGCGCTTCGGATCGCCGGTGGGGAGGTCGTTTCCTTGAACTAGATAAAGGTCCAGATCGCCGTCGTTGTCCATGTCAAAGAGCGCCCCTCCGCCGCCCATCGTCTCGACAAGCCGCCGCTCCGCAGAGAAGGCGTTGTAGTGAACGAAGTCCAGGCCAAACTCCTCCGTTGCGTCGGTAAAGCGGACCGATCCCCCAGCAAGCGCCTCCACTCCTAGGAGGAGCACTGTTCCCAACCAAGGGACGCCTTTCATTGCTCCCCCTCCGGAACGGGACGAACTACCCGAAACCCGATCGTCTCGTGACGGGCGTGGGCCGGAAACCGAAATCGGAGCGCCGAACGAAGGAACGGCGCTCCCAGGTCCCAGGCGCCCCCACGGATCATCCGAAAGACGTTCACGCGCGGATCGCCCAGGTTCACCGGATTTCGGTACGGGCTCCGACGGTAGTAGGTCGGATCGTCCCGATCCAGGCACCATTCCCAGACGTTCCCGGCCAGGTCGTGCACCCCTTCGGGAGTCGCCCCTTCCGGGAAGGAGCCCACCGGCATCGGCCGGTCGTAACGACGGCCGAAGTTGGCTCGCTTAGGGGTTGGCAGCGCCTCCCCCCAGGGGGTACTTCCGCCGCTCGAGCCCGCGCGCGGCCCGTTCCCATTGCGCCTCCGAAGGCAGTTGGACGCCCAGCCATTCGGCAAAGGCGCGCGCGTCGTGCCAGGAGACCCCGACCACCGGCTGGTCGGGGGCGTTATACTTCGGATCGCTCCACAGGTCCTCCCCCTGAAACCCCCGCGGGCGTGGGTGGCCGGTGTCCTCAACAAACCGCCGGTACTGAGCGTTGGTGATCTCGTGCTGGGAGATCTCAAAGGCGTCTAAGAAGACGGCGTGCAGCGGAAGCTCGATCTCTAGCATCTCTTGATCCAGGGGAATGCTCCGCAGCCGGGCTTCGTTTTGTGCCGCTTCGATCTCCTCCGGCGTGGAGCCCATCGCAAACTCCCCGGCGGGAATCTGAACCCATCGGATCGAGGCGAGCACTGCTTCTGCCGCGGAGGAGATTCCCCAGGCCGACCAACCCCCCCACCCCAACAAGACGAGCAGCAGAACACCCGCCCCCAGGGGGCTACCCTGCCGCTTCATTTCCTCCTTATCCTCCGTTGTGGTTGAGACGGCCCCGGCTTCAGCCGGGGGAGAACGGAAAAGCCCGACCAGCAAAGGCCGACCGGGCCCTTCCGTGCGTTCTTTAAGCTTAGAGAATCTCTATTCGGCCTTCAAGGTCCCCCAGGTCACAGCGACCTTATGGCGCGGGTCCACCGCCGTGACCGGATTGGAGGCCTCGCGGAAGTAGTCGAACCAGACGGTCAGCTCACCCCCGTCTGCCTGGGCGATCCCCGCGTAGATGCCCACCTCTAACGGCGGCTGGAGCGGGTTGGTCACCGTTCCGACCTCGATCCAATCGCCCGTGGCGTCCGGTTTGAACCAGGCGCGATACTCGTCGCCGTTCCGCTGGACGCGCAAGGCCACCGGGATGTCCCCTTGCGGCGGGTTGTAGTCCGGCTGGGTCGGCACATAGCCAAAGGCCGGATCGTCGTTCTCGCGGCGCTGATACTGAAGCACGGCGTTGTTGCCCCTGATCGGCGCCTCGCCCCCACAGCTTCAGAGTCACCCATTCGCCGTCACGCCCTTGGATGTCCTGGGTGGTGGGGGAGTAGACGATGATCCCCGCGACGGTGCTGGCGTCCAGGTAGTGAACCAGCATGCTGGTCTCCACGTCGAAGTCCTCGCTGGTGACCTGGTAAAACCGCGTCGAGGTGTCGTCCGCCCAGACGTTGGAGTTGTGCTCGGCGACGATCTTGAGCTTTCCATCCTCCGGCGCCCATTGGGCGTTATTGGGGTTTCGAATTTGCCAGAAGTTTGCCAACGCAGGGCCCGTCGAACTCGTCGCTTTGGAGATCCGCGGCTCCAGCAAGGGGCAACCGCCCAACCGACCAGCAGAAGGAGCCCAAGCCCCGAGAGAACGTGAACGTACCTTCTCATCGTGCCCTTCCTTTTTGAGGTCCCTTGACTCCGGGTCCAGAAACGTTCCCGATAACGTTTCGGACCTGCGATACGTTACCGCCTCAGTTTCCCCCTGTCAAGGTTTATGGACCCAGCTTCGACCGGGAGGTTTTCAGTCGACCCCAGAAGACCGGCAGCCGCCCCTCTGGGGAGACGGCAAACGGCACCAGGAGATCCTCGAAGTACTCATAGTCGGCGGTCATCTGGCCCGCTGCGGCGTCAATTCCGGCGTAAAGGCCTACCCGAATCGGATCGTTCAGCGCCTCCTGGGTTTCGCTGATGTGGGTCCAGTCCTCTGCAGCGTCCAACTTGTACCAAGCGGTGAACAAGTCCCCTTCCCGCTTGAGCCGAAGGTTAGACCTCCACCGGCTCGGCCGCCGGGGCGACGAACCCAGGAACCTGGCCCAGCAGTCCTCCGCCGCTTTCTAGCTCCCGTTTTTGGAACTGAAGGATCGCATCGGCGGCTCGGCCCCAGAGCTTAATCGTGACCCCACTGACCGTCTCGGCCCTGGTGGTCCTGCGTGGTGGGCGAGTAAGCGACCAGGCCTGCGACAATTGAGTTAGCCGCGTACTCGGCGATCAGATGGGTAGCCACATCAAAGTCGCCGGAGTGCTCTTGGTACAGATGGCTGGTCGTGTACGCCTGCCAGAGGTTCCGGTTTGGGTCGGCGACGATGTGCAGCCAGCCGGGTTTGGTCTTGCCAACGTCCCACTGGGCCGGTTCGTTCTCCCACTCCCAGTTGGGGTTTTGGAACCGCTCCCCGTCGAAGGGGTCGCCCAGCGACTGGGACCACGCAATGCCCGCCGCCAAGGCTAAGCCGAAGACAGCGATCGGAAGCCATCGCTTGCGCATGGGCACTCTCCTTTCTCGGTAAAGTGCTCTTGGTGAGGTGCTTCTTTCCGGTTTCTTTTATCCCGCGGTGTTTCTCCTTTGGAGAGGGGACTTCCGTGCTGGGGAAGCCTTATCGTTGTGAACGTTCCCGTAAACGTTTAGACTATCTTGAGCATAGAATCCGGCGGGTTTGCTGTCAAGCGTTTTTCCGGGTTCCTCCATAGAGGATCGCGATGGCTCAAGCGAAGCGGATTTCTTTGGAGCGCTCCATCTCCCGGAAGGCCGTTCTGGTTGGGCTGCTTCTGGTGCCCCCGCATGCGTACTGGCTGATGATCGGGTGGGGCACCGGCGGATACGGCACGGCTCAGAGCTTTCCGACGGTGATTGCCTTGTACTTCAACGTCATCTTTACACTCTTACTGATGATCCTTTGGAACCGATCGGCGGGGCGTCTTTGGGCTCCTCTTCGATTCTCCGACAACGATTTGCTGGTGATCTTCTTTATCCTCTCGTTAGCCTCCTCGATCGCTGGGCACGACACGCTTCAGATCCTTTGGCCGCTCCTTTCTTATGCGATCTGGTTTGCGACGCCGGAGAACAACTGGGCCGAGCTGTTTCACCATCACATCCCCGGTTGGATGGCCCCTAAGGATCGGGAGTTGCTCGCAGACCTCTTCGAGGGTGGGAGCACGCTGTACCGCTGGGACCATCTTCGCCCGCTGCTGGAGCCGGTACTGTGGTGGTCGGCGCTGATTGTGGCGGTCTGTCTAGCCCTGTTGGGACTCACCGTGATCGTCCGCCGGGCGTGGACCCAGCGGGAGAAGCTCAGCTATCCGATCCTTCAGATTCCGTTGGCGATGACCGAGAACGGGGGTCGGGGGCTTTTCTCAAAGCCGGTCTTCTGGATCGGCTTTCTCCTTGCCGGCGGCGTAGACCTGCTGAACGGACTGAACCACCTTTATCCGGCGGTTCCAAGCCTCGGGGGGACGCGGAGCCTAGGGATCGCCTTCGATCAGAAGCCGTTCGACGCGATGGGGTACCTCTCTCTGGGGATCTATCCTTTTGCGGTGGGGCTGAGCTTTTTCATCCCTTTGGACCTTTCGTTTTCCATCTGGTTTTTCTTCCTTTTTGGGCGTCTTTTACGCGTACTGGGGAGCGTCGGCGGTGTTGGTCAGATGCCCGGGTTTCCGTTCCTCGTCGCCCAGTCGTTTGGGGCCTGGTTGATGTTGGGGCTGTTTGCGCTCTACACGCTCCGGAGAGGGGTCTGGGACTCGATTCGCGGGGTGCTTCGCAACGCCGAAGGTTCGGCGGAGCAGAGGGTTACCCGATGGGCGTGGCTCTGTCTGGGTGGAGGGGTCGGTTTTTCTCTGTTCTTTTTTCTTCGCGCTGGAGCGAAGTTTTGGCCGACGGTGTTGTACTTTCTCCTGTTTTTCCTTCTCTCGTTGACGCTCAGCCGCGTCCGGGCGGAGGTGGGTCCCCCTAGCCACGACATTCCTTGGCAGCCGGCTCGAACGTTGGTCTGGTTCTTTGGGACCCGTCCCCTGGGGGCGCAGACGTTGACAGCGTTCAGCTTCTTTCACGGCTTCAACCGCTCCTACCGATGCCATCCGATGCCGGTCATGCTGGAAGGGTTTAAGGCGGCGGAGCTTCGGCGCTGGCAGCCGACAACGTTAGCTGCGCTTTTAGCCGTTACCGTCGTGCTGGCGACGGTGGCCTCTGCCTGGGCGTACTACGATCAGGCCTATCGTTACGGCGCGGGTGTGTACGGCGAGCAGGCTCAATGCCGTTGGACCTTTGACGAACTTGCCTCTTGGCTGAGCGCCTCGCACGATCCTTCCAAGCCGGATGTGGTCGCCTCTTTGCTGGCGATGGTGGGGACGGCGCTGCTGGCGTTGGCCCGTCGCCGCTTCCTTTGGTGGCCCTTCCACCCCGCAGGGTACGCCCTCTCGCTGAGCTACTGGAACACCAGTTGGTATTGGTTTTCGATCTTCCTGGGATGGGCGATGAAGTTTGTCCTCTTTCGAGTGGGGGGGTTGCCTCTTTATCGGAATGCGATTCCTTTCTTTGCGGGACTGGTGCTTGGCGAGTTCACTGCTGGGGCTGGATGGAGTCTGTTGGGTACCTTCCTCGGACGCTCAATGTACCGCATCATGTGGTGAGGAGAGGGTTCAAACCATCCTGGTGAGGTCCAAGAGGAGGTTTCACGATGCGGTGCTTGACCGTGTTTGCGCTGTTTGGGCTTGTCCTCACCCTGGGGAGTGGAGCTCCTGCGCAGTCCCTTCGGGAGAACCTGGTCGGCGGGTGGACCTTTGACCAGATCGTCGGCGATACGGTGGAGGATATCTCTCCGCACGGGAACAACGGGACGGTCGTCGGGGGGCGTTCAACGGGCGGACGGGCAGCACGGAAAGGCCCTCCAGTTCGACGGGTCGAGCGTTTACGTGGAGATCCCCTTCAGCGAGAGCCTGCGCGTCCTGAACGAGGGCGATTTCACATTGGTCGCCTGGTTCTGGGCGCTGGCGCTGCCGGGGGAGAATCGCGAGGTCTTTCAGCAGATGGACCGGAACGGCACTGGCAGAACTTGGCTTTTTGTACACGGAGACACGAACGAGATTCGCTCCTATCTGGGTGGCGCGACGACCTCCTCCGGCGTCCTTTTGGAGCCGGGGGTGTGGTACCACGCCGCCGTAGTGGTGACCGAGGGCGGAGGGAGTGATACCGTCCAGCTGTACGTCAACGGCGAGCCGGCGGGGGCACCCACCCCCCAAGCGATGGAGAGCAGCGAGGGAAACTACCTGATCGGATGCCATAAGAACTTCACGAACTTCTGGAATGGGCTTATTGACGAAGTGGCCCTTTTTAACCGGGCGCTAAGTCCGGAGGAGATCCAAGCCCTAATGAACGAGGGCCTGGAAGGCGCCCTGAGCGTTGATCCGGCCGGAAAGCTTTCGCTGTTTTGGGGAGGCCTCAAGCGCTCCGCGTGGTAAGGGATCCCGTTACTTGTAAAGATGCGCGCGGGATCGTTTCGCGATAAAATAAGGCGCCAAGGAGGAACGGCTTTGGTGCGCGCGTGGGCGATCCCGCTGGTGCTGCTGGCCAACGTTGTGCTAACCGTCGCCGCTCAGTCCCTGCTGCGGCACGGAATGATGACCGTCTCGCTGCCAGAGTCTTGGAGGATGGGGGAGATCGTCCCGGCAGCGGTTCGTGTGGCCTTCAATCCTTCGGTGTTGTTGGGGCTTTTACTTTTTGTCGGCTCGTTGATCCTCTGGCTTTTTCTACTAGCCCGCGTGCCCCTGGGACGGCTTTATCCGATTCAGCAGAGCTTTGTCTTTCTGGGAATTCAATGGACCGCCTGGCGCTGGTTAGGGGAGTCGCCTGGGTGGGGGCGGCTTGTGGGAATCGCTCTTATCGTGTTTGGAGTATTTTTAGTATCGAGAAGTAGTTAGTCACGTTGGTTGTTAGGGTGGGGTTGTGAATGATTATGGCGATCTGTTTGAAGAGCATGAATTAACGAAGGTCTATGATCGCGAGATATTCCGGCGGTTGATGGGCTACGTTCGGCCCTATCTCCGTTGGGTCATTTTGGGCGTCTTCCTGATTCTCCTTGCCGAAGCGGCCCGGAACCTTTCCCCGTACGTCGCCAAGGTTGCCATTGACCGGTACTTTCACGCTCCAGAGCTCCGCGGGGCAACACTGGATCGGATGTTCTTAGCGTTGCGGGGGGTGTTGTTGCTTTACGCAGCATTATTGTTGCTGGACCTGCTCGCCTCCTTTTTGCGGGGCTACGTGATGCAACTGGTCGGTCAGTTCATCATGCGGGACATGCGGATGCAGATCTTTGGGCACATCCTCCGGCTGCACGTGGGATTTTTTGACCGGACGATGGTCGGTCGGTTGATGACCCGCGTGATGAACGACGTTGCCGCGCTCAACGAGCTGTTCGCCTCGGGGATTGTGGACTCGCTGGGAAGCCTGATCGGCCTGACGATCATCGTTGCGATGATGTTTGCGCTCAGCTGGAAGCTGGCGTTGATCACCTTCTGCGTGCTTCCGGTGATCGGAGCAGCGACGTTGGCCTTTCAGATTCTCTCCCGTCGAGCTTATCGCGAGTGGCGACGGCAGCTTTCGCGGCTGAACGCCTTTATGAACGAGCGGATCGGGGGGGTAGTGACCGTTCAGCTGTTTGGACAGGAGGAGAACACCTTCCGCCGGTTTGTTGGGATCAATACGGAGTACCTGCGGGCGGCTCTCCGGGCCGTATTAGCGATGGCCTTTTTTGGGCCGCTAGTCGAGCTAGCCGGGGGGCTTTCGACGGCGATCATCCTCTGGTACGGCGGCGGCCAGGTCGTCCAGAACGCCACGACGATCGGCGAGCTGTTCGCCTTTTTGACCTGGGGGCAGCGGTTCTTTTGGCCATTGCGGAATCTAAGCGCTCAGTACAACACGCTGTTGATCGCGATGGCCTCTTCGGAGCGCATCTTCCAGCTGCTGGACACCCGGCCGGAGGTGGTGGAGAAGCCCGATGCGATCCCGCTGCCGGAGTTCCGCGAGGCGATCGAGTTCCGCAACGTCTGGTTTGCCTACGAGGGCGAGAACTACGTCTTGGAGGACATCAACCTGACGATCCGCAAGGGGGAGCGAGTGGCCGTTGTCGGGGCGACCGGGTCGGGAAAGACGACCTTGACCAACCTGCTCTGTCGGTTCTACGACGTGCAGAAGGGGGCCATCCTGATTGACGGCTACGACATCCGCGATCTGCGGATTGAAGACCTGCGCCGTCACATTGCGATCGTCCAGCAGGACGTGTTGTTGTTCACCGGCACGGTGCGGGACAACATCCGGCTGTTCGCCGATTTCATCAGCGATGAGCAGGTTGAGGAGGCGGCCCGGATCGTCCAGGCCGATCGGTTCATTCGCGCCCTTCCCAACGGCTACGAGACCGTCTTACAGGAGGGCGGAGCGACTCTTTCGGTAGGGCAGCGTCAACTGCTAGCCTTTGCTCGGGCGCTGGCCTTTAATCCGGAGATCCTCATCCTCGACGAGGCGACCGCCTCGATCGATACCGAGACGGAGTTGCTCATTCAGGAGGGGTTGAAGCGCTTGCTTCAGAACCGAACTTCAATTATGATCGCCCATCGGTTGTCCACCATTCGCGATGCGGATAAGATCGTAGTGATCCATCGCGGACGCATTCGGGAGATGGGGACCCACGCGGAGCTGCTGCAACTTCAGGGGATCTATTACCGGCTCTACCAGCTCCAGTACCGCGACCAGGAACTACTTGCCGCGGGGAAGCCTAGAGGGGAGATCGTCTCGTGAAACGGGTCATTGTCTGGATCGGTGTCGGGCTGTGGCTGCTGGCGGTCGGGGAGAGTCGAGCCGTCAACTTCCTGGAACGCGAGTTGGAGTTTGGCGGCAAAGGAGCCGGAGAGGGGGGGTTCAGCGACCAGATTGTGCTGGGCTTTGACGCTCAGGGAAATATCCTTGTCAGCGACGCCAAGAATCGACTGGTCCAGAAGTTGGACCCAAACGGCCGGTTCCTCTGGCAGTACCCAGCGGCCGGAGCGGAAAGCTCGGTGCTGATGCAACCAGGGGATATCGCCGCCGACCCGGCTGGGAACGTTTACGTCGCCGACACGACGATTACCCCAGTGCCCCGAAACGAAGATGAGACTCCTCTCTATCTTTATACGCCGTGCGTTCACAAGTTCTCTCCCAGTGGGGAGTTCCTCACGACGATACCGATCGACTCTTTGGAGGCGCTTCCCAGCGCTCCAGCGACGCCTGTGCGGGAGCTGATCACCCCGGAGGGGACCTACGCGCTGGGCATCCAGCCGAGCGGGTACGATCGAGCGGTTCAGATCGCTCTGGACCCGCAGGGGAACCTGTTCGTTCTGGACGCAGAGCGCCCTGGTCGGCAGCGGATTCTCAAGTACAGCCCAGAGGGCGAGCGGCTGGCCGTCTTCGGGCGGTACGGTTCTGGGGACGGCGCGTTCGACACGCCGGAGGACTTCACTGTTGCCCCCAACGGCCACGTTTACATCGCCGACACGGGGAATCATCGAATTGTGGAGTTCGACAACGACGGCGCCTTTGTCCGTGCCTTTGCCTCTCAAGGGTATGGGAAGAACGAGCTGACCAAACCCAGCTTCATCGTCGCCACTCGGGAGGGGGAGCTTTGGGTTTCTGACGAGACGAAGGCGGTTCGGCGTCAGCTTGGGCCGTTAGGGCCGATCGCCCTGGGCGCTGGCGCCGCTCCGCAGTGGAGCGTGGTGGGCGACGAAGGGTTGCGGATCCTTCCGCGCGGCTCTGCGCTGGACCCGCTGAGCGAAACTGAAGCGCTGGCCCTCCGACTTTATCGGCTTGAGGAGCTTTTCCTTTTAGACGAGGAAGAGGAGGAACAGGAGGCCCTGACCGACGAAGCCCTCAAGCAGGCCTTCCGAATCAGGAACACGCTTTATCACAAGACGATTCACCGGATTGCCCGCTTCGACACTGAGGGTAACTATCGAGGCGAGATCAGCTATCGCGTGGACCAGCTCGACGAGCGGCGCCACGACCTCCGGTTTCTGGCCGCCGACCCGCTGGGGCATGTCTATCTGTTAGACGCCAGCGAGCTGACCGTTCTCAAGCACCGTGTGGTCGGCTTTACCCTTCGCCCTAGCGAGGTGGATGCGATCTCCTCTAGCCGGTTCAGCAGTCAGACGAACAACTATCTCGAGGACTACGAGGACATTGACCAGCTCCCTGATATTGATTCGGAAGAGACGCTCACCCGGGCCCACTCCCGGGCGATCTTCAACTGGGACCTGACCCGGAACTGGTCCGCCTATCTGGAAGAGGCGTACGTCTTCTCCGGTCGGGACGGCGATCAGGAGTACCCCCGATCGGGTCGAGAACAGCTTAGGGTTTGAGGACCGCAACTGGGACAACCTGCTCACCGGCGGCATCCGTTGGATCCTCAATCCCAACCCTTACCGTTTTCGCCAGTTCAGCCTTTACGCGACGCGCCAGGACGGTTCCTCTCGGCTGGACAGCGACGCGTTGTTCCCGGAGCTGAACCGGCAGCGGAGCCGCCAGGAAGGGGACAGCGCGATCACCACCTTCGGCCTGGACTGGGACATCCTGCGGAACGCCAACCTCCGACTGGAATATCAGGACTTCAACCCTTCCGACACCAACCGGAACTACATTCGAGAGTTCTACGACCTTCAGGGGAATCTATACCAGATCATTCGCTCGCAGAATCGAAGCAAGACCTTCGTCGGCGAGTTGAACATCAAGTTTTAGCTTACGGCTCCTCCCCCCAAGGGAGGCCGGAGAAGTTCAAGAGCGCGTCCCCGGTTGCGACGATCAGATAGGCCTTGCCGCCAACGACCGACGTCTCCAGCGGCGGGTAGGCGCGGAATCGTCCCCCCTGCTCGTAGACGATCAGGGCAATCCGGTCGGAGAGCGCTTTGAGCTGGCTGAGCATGGAGATCCCGCCGGTGAGAGGGACACCAATGAGGTTGAGCCCCCTTCGGATCGGAACTTGGGCAGGCAGTGCCGTTCCAACGAAGGTGACCTCTCGCGCTTGCTTCATTACTGCAATCACCGCTGGACCGTCCTCCAGCGCCAGATCGTTGGCCTCCCCACCGGTGTAGGCCTGAAATTTTCCCTCTGAATTGAGGGCGATCAGCGCATTGACCGTCTCCGCTCCGCCGAGCACTTCGTAAAGATCGCTCATCCGAAGAAGTCCTTCGACCTTCAAGGGCACGTGAAGCAAGTTCGGGCCGGCGTGAAGCGAAACGGTGAAACGGTACTCCGGCGGAGCGATCCCTTCCAGGGCCATCCCGTGGGTTGCGAAGATCTCCAACACCTCCCACCACTGCGGAAGACGACGCTCATACCACACGTCCCGAACCGTCAGAATCGTCTGGGGCCTCAGCTCCTCAAATAACCCCCAGAGCGTCGGAAGCATCCCCACAATCGGATCGTCGTCCTCACCCGGCGTCGTGTCCAAACTCAACGGCGTGTCCACCAGATCCCACAGCACGCTGGCTACCGCACCCTCGACGATCTCACCCCGACGGTTGCTCCCGTTCCCCTCGATCCGACCCGTCCACCAGGCGTTCGTCTCGATGTTCGGCAGGTCCGCGTTCGTGTAGCTCTTCGCGTTCAAGGCGCTGTCGTCCACCAACGCCGCAAACCACTCCGCCCAACCCTCCTGGAGCGCAAACCCCTCGTCCGAAACGGTGTGAAAACTGTGCGGGCCCTGATACTGCGGTTGCGGCAGTGCATGACTGTTGTAGCCGTAGACCGCCGTCGCCACCGCGTGGCCATACTCGTGCAGCACCGGCTCCCGACGGCCGGTGTGGTCAAAAAGAATGTAGATCACCTCCGCATTGATCTCCCCGTTCCGAGAACTCCACTGGTAAAAGGTCGCCCCTCGACCGGTCGGGTACTCCACCGGCAGCTTCCGGCGAACAAACCCTAACTCCCGCTCCAAAAACTCGGCCGCGTCCAGGACGGTTAAAAAGACGTGAGCCGCCATATAGCCAGGGTCCTCCGGCCCCCAGCGGAGCCGATACTCGAAGCTCCCCGGCGCCGCGACGATCTCGTCGGTCCCGACCGCATACGTCCGGCCAAAGCGATCCATCACCAGCAGCAGGGAGTTGTTCAGCGAGGCGACGATCCGATACCGGCGGGGAGAGCCGTCCTCGGCGACCGTCGGGACGTCCAGGAATCGGAACCGTCCCTGGGCGTCGGTCTCGGTGGTTTGGACGGTGGTTTCGATCTGGAAGTTACCAGCGGGGAGAATTTCGCGGAGTTCGACGGTTGCGCGGCGGACGGGAAGCTCCTCGCCGATCAGGTCGTCAAAGTAGACCAGCGTGCCAGAAAGGCTCATCGGCTCGCCGGGGGCGGCCATTCGCCCCCGCAGGAGAGTCCGTTCCAGGGGGGGTATCCAAGTCGGATCGCGTGGAAACGGCAGCGCCGATTCCTGAACTCCGGACTCGGTGACCCGGAGGAACCGCCCGACGCGGAGAAGGTAACGCTCCTTTCCCTCCAGGAGGAAGAGGTCGGCGATCAGGGCGTGATCGCCAGAGCGGTGCACCGAGGCCGAGACGCGTACCGAGACGATCTCCCCAGCGGGAAGGTAGAGTTGCTGCGTTTCGGGAAAGGCGCGAAGGGATCGATTGCTTCGCCACCGCACCAGAAGACGATGAGCCTTCCCATCCACCGAACGAAGGCGGAGCTCGTAGGTCCCCGTTCGGGAAAGCGTCGGCGTCCGGACAGGATGCAGCTCCGCCAGAAGAACTGGAGGCTCCTCCCAGCGGGGAAAAGCGCCTGTTCCTCCCCAAGCGGTCAGAGCGAGGAAGATTCCTAACAGAACACCGACTTTCCGAATCGCAAGGCGCATCGGCTCCTCCACGCGAAGGGAACTGAACGCTGATCTCTCGCGACTGAAACGGGGGAGTGGTGGGCTAAGTTCACGTCTCCTCCTCGGCAAGTCGTTGTCGCAGCCGTTCTCGGCGCGGCTCAGCGATGAAGCCGGCTTCCAGCGCCCATTCTATAGTACGCCGGAGCGCCTCTTCAGCGGGCAGGTATCGATAACCCAACTCTCGGATCGCCCGGGAGGAGTCGGCATACGCGTACCGTCCGGCCAGGTCGTGGACCGTGTCCCGATTGACGAGCGGCTCCCGTCCGGTTGCTCGTCCCCAGACCTCCGCGAGGAGCGCTACAGGAGGCAGCACCCAGGGAGGCACTCGAAGTCGGGGTACGGGAATTCCGGTCAGCGAGGAGAGCAGACGGTAAATTGCTTCCATGGTCAGGTTCTCCCCGCCGAGCAGGTAGCGTCGTCCGGGGATTCCTTTTGCTTCGGCAGCTAGGGCTCCGCGGGCCACGTCTTCAGCGTCCACCAGGTTAAAGCCGGTCTGAAAGATGGCCCGGGCCTTGCCGTTCAAGAAGTCCAACACCAGCCGAGTGGTCGGGGTGGGTCGGAGGAATCGGGGACCGATGATGCTTCCGGGGTTGACGATCACCACCGGTAGGCCGGTTCGGCGGTGCCATTCGACGACGCTCTCTTCAGCTAGGATCTTCGCTCGGAAGTAGGCCCCTCGGCTGTGGGTGTTGTGGGCGTTCTCGTCCCGCGGACGGGAGGGGTCGGTCGTGAAGCCGATCGTTCCGATCGTGCTGACGTAGATGAGGCGTTCGACTCGGCTTCGTTCAAGAGCCTGGAGGAGGTTCCGGGTGCCTTGGAGCGTGGGGCGGATCACCGTCTCCGGGTCGGGCGCCCAGGTGCGATAGACGGCAGCGGCGTGATAGACGACGGAGACGCCGTCCAGGGCCTGGCGAATCGAGGCCGAGTCTAGCAGGTCGCCCACAGCCCATTCGATCGGTAGTCCGGCGAGCAGTTGGCGCGGACTGGTAGGGCGGACGAACGCCCGCACCTCCCGTCCTTGAGCGCAGAGGAGATAAACTAGGTTTGTGCCCAGGTGTCCGGTTGCGCCGGTCACCAATACTCGCATGGAGTTCCCCTTTTACTCAATCATATCTCAAACGGTCGGGATGCCGGCACAGGGAGAAGGTGGGAGGGGAATAAAAAAGGAAAGCGGCCAGCGTTTGGGACGCTGGCCGCCGGGGTTTTAAGGCTGAGCTGCCGATCAGTACATGTCGTCCATGCCCGGCGTGGGCTTTTCCTCTTCGGGGATCTCGGCGACGAGCGCCTCGGTGGTCAGCATGAGTCCGGCGATGCTGGCCGCCTTTTCGAGCGCCACGCGGGCTACCTTGGTCGGATCGATGACGCCCTCCTGGACCAGATCGCCGAATTGCTCCGTCCGGGCGTTGAATCCGAAGTTCGGGTTGTCCGACTTGCGGACGGCGTCCACGATGACGGAGTCCTCCTGTCCGGCGTTTTTGACGATCTGCCGGAGCGGCTCTTCGAGCGCTCGACGGACGATCGCTACGCCGACGGCCTCATCGTCGTCGCTGGTTTCGACGTTGTCCAGAGCGCTCTGGCAGCGAACGTAAGCGACGCCGCCGCCGGGGACGATGCCCTCTTCAACCGCCGCACGGGCCGCGTGCATCGCGTCCTCGATGCGGGCCTTCTTTTCCTTCATCTCCACTTCGGTCGCCGCGCCGACGTTAATCACCGCGACACCGCCGGCCAACTTAGCCAGCCGCTCCTGGAGCTTCTCGCGGTCGTAGTCCGAAGTGGTCTCCTCGATCTGCTTGCGGATCTGCTCGATCCGTCCCTTGATCGCCTCCGGCGAACCGGCGCCTTCGATGATCGTCGTGTCGTCCTTGGTGATGACCACCCGCTTGGCCCGACCGATGAACTTCGAGTTGAGCGTCACCGTCTCCAGCTTGACGCCCAGTTCCTCCGAGATCACCTGTCCACCGGTCAAGATGGCGATGTCTTCCAGCATCGCCTTGCGGCGGTCGCCGTATCCAGGAGCCTTCACCGCTGCTGCTTTGATGTATCCGCGCAGCTTGTTCAGGACGATCGTCGCCAGCGCCTCGCCTTCCACGTCCTCGGCGATGATCAGCAGGCTGGCGCCCTGCTGAGCGACTTCGTTCAACAGCGGCACGATGTCGCGCAGCGCGCTGATCTTCTTCTCATGGATCAGGATGTACGGGTCCTCCAGGACCGCCTCCATCCGCTCCTGATCGGTGATGAAGTACGGGGAGATATATCCGCGGTCAAACTGCATCCCCTCAACCAGCTCGACGGTGGTCTCCAGGGACTTGGCCTCCTCGACGGTGATGACGCCGTCCTTGCCGACCTTCTCCATCGCGTCGGCGATCAGCTCGCCGATCTCCTCGTCGTTGTTCGCCGAGATGGCCGCCACCTGGGCGATCTGCTCCCGCGTCTCCTGAGGAATGCTGATCTCTTTGAGACGGGCGACCACCTTTTCGACCGCCTTATCAATCCCGCGCTTGAGGCTCATCGGGTTGCGTCCCGCCGCCACGTTCTTGAGCCCCTCGCGATAGATCGCGTCGGCCAGGACGGTCGCAGTGGTGGTTCCGTCGCCCACCTCATCGCTGGTCTTAGAGGCCACCTCTTTCACCAACTGGGCGCCCATGTTCTCGTAGGGGTCTTCCAGCTCGATCTCCTTGGCGACGGTTACGCCGTCCTTGGTGACCGTCGGCGCCCCGAACTTCTTGTCGATGACGACGTTTCGGCCCTTTGGACCCATCGTCACCCGTACGGCGTTGGCCAGCTTTTCAACACCGTGGAGAATCGCGTGACGCGCCTCGTCGCTGAAGGCTAGCTGTTTGGCGGGCATAGCGTTTCTTCCTCCGTTTTTTAGCAGGTTCTCGTTGCCTTTTGTCCGGCCGTTCCTCCGACGGTCTGTCGGCGGGCTTGGCCTACTCCTCGACGATCTTCGCCAGGATGTCCTCTTCGCGCAGGATCAGATATTCCTCGTCGCCGTACTTCACCTCGGTTCCAGCGTACTTGCCAAAGAGTACCTTGTCGCCGACCTGGACATCCGGCTTCTGCCGCTCACCGTTGTCCAAGACACGGCCCTCACCAACCGCAATCACCTCGCCCTGTTGGGGCTTCTCCTTGGCCGTGTCGGGGATGACGATCCCTCCGATCTTCTGCTCCTCCTCTTCGATCCGTTTGACCAAAACTCGGTCGTACAGCGGGATGATGGCCATAGCCTCTCCTCCCAAGCGTGAAGTCGTTTCTCACGGACATTTGGGTGTTCGATCGCGCGTTAGCACTCGAGCAATCGATGTGCCAATTACGAGTGTGCCCGAAGAGGCCTTAGATTGGCAAGGGAAAGTTGATCCTTTACGATCGGCGGACTTCGAATGGTGTCAATTTGGCACCATTCTCGGGGCAGGGATTGGTGTCAAATAGGCACTCAGGGCCAGCTTGACCCGTTGCCCCCTCTTGACCTGCCGGCGTGGGGAACTCTACACTTTCGGCGTCTTGCGAGGACGTAAGCCCTTCTTTTTTAAGAACGGCGGTCGAAGGATGAAGTGGTCGGTGGGGATCGCTCAGTTTGCGCCGGTGCTGGGAAGTGTCGAGCGGAATCTTGAAAAGCTCGAAGCGTACATCGATCGAGCCGAGCGGGAGGGGCTGGACCTGTTGGTCTTTCCGGAGCTGGCCCTGACCGGCTACACCCTCAAGGACCTGGTGCCCCGCGTGGCTCAGCGATTGGATTCGCCGATCGTTCGGCGGTTGGCCGAGGCCAGCCGGCGCCTAGCGATCGTTTGTGGATTCGTGGAGGAGTCGGAGGACTATCGGTTTTATAACGCCGCGGCG
Organism: Candidatus Poribacteria bacterium; assembly: GCA_026004875.1. Lineage (GTDB taxonomy): Bacteria > Poribacteria > WGA-4E > BPJZ01. Next base: position 25,424 of record BPJZ01000011.1, read on the forward strand.
TATTTTGCCGAAGGACAGGTCCAGCATGTGCATCGGAAGGTCTACCTTCCGACCTACGGGATGTTTGAGGAGTACCGTTACTTTGCCGCGGGGGATCGGATTCGCACCTTTCCCACTCCCTTTGGGCGCGTGGGAATTCTGATCTGCGAGGACCTGTGGCACCCCTCGACGGCTTACATCGCCGCCCAAGACGGCTGCGAGCTCCTGATTGGGCTTGCCTGTAGCCCGGCGCGGGGCGTCCCGGAGGAAGGCGATCTGTATAGCTCTCAGGCCTGGCGAACGTTAAACCGGATGTACGCCCATTTCTTTTCCCAGTACGTCATCTTTGCGAACCGAGTGGGTTTTGAGGACGGGATCGGATTTTGGGGCGGCTCTGAGGTGGTCTCTCCGGAGGGGACGCCGGTGGCGGTGGCCCCTTACTATGAGGAGACCTTTCTCCGAGCGGTGATCTCAACGGCGGAGGTGCGCCGTTGCCGGATTATCTCTCCGTTTTTGCGCGACGAACGGTTGGACATCACGCTGCGGGAGCTCCGACGAATCGAGAAGGAGCGCTGCCGATCGTAGCGCGATCGCTGGGAGCGTTGGGGCTTGTGTTCCTGCTCCTAACGGGAGGGGTGGGAATCGCCGGCGAACGAAGGGTCGTCTTGGGTGGGGTGATGTGGCGCATCCGTTCGTTGGACGCTTGGAGCTATCAGCGGGTGGTTCAAAGCACGAGTCCGGTCGGTCTGAGGTTTTCGTTTCGCGAGGAGGGGTGGCCGCCCCGGTTCGATATGTTCTGGCGGGCGATTCAGTACGCTGGAGCGCTTGGGCGCTATGAGGGATTTCGGTGGAGCCTTCGCCCGGCCGTTGGAAGGAGCCTTCCGGACTGGAGCCCTCGCGCTGCGGAGAGGACGAGACCATGAGCCAGAGCACTGAGAAGAACCCATTGCTGCTGAACCCGGAGATCGTGCTCCCTCTGCTGACCGGTTTCATTCGGGACGAGGTAACGAAGGTCGGATTTTCGCGGGTGGTGGTCAACCTTTCGGGCGGAATCGATTCGGCGGTTTCCACCTTTTTAGCGGCGCGAGCGCTGGGGCCGGAGAACGTCTGCGCTCTGCTGCTGCCTTACAAAACCAGCAGCCCCGACAGCTTGGCCGACGCCCAAGCCGTTGTGCAGCAGTTGGGCATCCGTTCCATGACGATCTCCATCACCGAGCAGGTGGACGCGTACTTTGCTAAATTCCCGGAGATGGATCGGCTCCGCCGGGCGAACAAGATGGCTCGCGAGCGGATGACGATCCTCTACGACCAATCGTTGGCCCAAAACGCCTTGCCGCTGGGGACTAGTAACAAGACGGAGCTTCTGCTGGGCTATGGGACGATTCACGGGGACCTGGCCTCGGCCCTCAACCCGATCGGGGACCTCTATAAGACCCAGGTGCGGCAGCTGGGACGCATTCTGGGGGTTCCTGCCTCGATTCTCCACAAACCCCCTTCTGCCGATCTGTGGCCCGGGCAGACCGACGAACAGGAGCTGGGGTTCACCTACGAGAAAGTGGACCTCCTGCTCTACTATTTGGTGGACAAACGCTACGAGGAGCCAGAGCTGATCGAGATGGGGTTTGATCCGGCCTTTATCGCCGAGGTCTCCCGTCGGGTCCAGATGTCCCAGTACAAGCGTCGGTTGCCGTTGATCGCGAAGGTCTCGACGCGGACGATTACCTCAGACTTTCGCTACGCGCGGGATTGGGGACGGTGAGCGGAACCCTCTACGTGGTGGCCACGCCGATCGGCAACCTAGAAGACATCACCTATCGAGCGGTTCGGGTGTTGGCCTCGGTGGACCTGATCGCCGCCGAGGACACCCGCCACACGCGCAAGCTCCTGGAGCGCTACGAGATTCGGACGCCGTTAACCAGCTACCACGAGCACAACGAGCGTCAGAAGGCCGAGGCGCTCCTCACCGCGCTTCAGGCAGGCCGATCGGTGGCGTTAGTTTCCGACGCCGGAACGCCGGGGGTTTCCGATCCGGGGTATCATCTGATCCGCCGCGCTCAGGAGGAGGGGATCCCCGTCGTTCCGGTGCCTGGGGCCTCGGCCTTTTTGGCGGCGGCCTCCGTTTCGGGATTTCCGTTGCACACGCTTTTGTTTGGAGGTTTCTGCTCTCCGCGCCCGGGGCGGCGTCGGCGTCGGCTGGCGGAGCTGGCCTCCGTTCCGGCCACGTTGGTCTTTTACGAGTCCCCTCACCGGTTGGTTCGGTTTCTCCTGGACGCCGCTGAGGTCCTCGGCGATCGGGAGGCGTTTATCGCCCGTGAGGTGACCAAGCACTTTGAGTCGTACCATCGAGGCCGCCTCAGCGCGTTGGCTCAGGCGTTCCAGAAGCAGCCCCCGCGCGGCGAGCTAACCGTTGTCATCGCCCCCCCAGAGGGGAACGAGGATGAGCCCACGTCGGAAGAGCTTTCAGCCCGCGAATGTGGCTGAGGCGCGCGCGTTACGGATGACCCCTTGGCGCCGCGCCTTCGGCCGTCGGCGGGGTCGTCGCCTCTGGAAGTTGACGCTTGGGGTCTGCTTCCTCCTGGGGTTGTCGCTTGGATATAGGCTTTTCGTAACGCCCTCGGTCTCCACCTGGAGGCTGATCCCTCCAGAACCGCTTTGGCTGTTGGAGGTGCGCAAGGCGGCCTCCTACTGGCGAAAATACGCCGGTCAGCGGTCTATCCAGGGGCTGGCCGCCTCCCCGTTGCTGGACCCCCTGCGCCGAGCGCCAGACTGGATGCTCTTAGAAGAGGCGTTGCGGCCCGATCCCGCTGCGCCGCCGGACTGGAGCCGCCTCCCCTGGCTGCTGGGGGAGGAGACCACCGTTGCCCTCTATCACCGGGGGGCGGGGGACACACAGTTGTTTATTGCTTCGCGGCTTCATCCCTTGGTGCGGCTCCGGCTGGCTTGGGAGATGCTTCAGCCCGCCCGTCGGCGCACCTGGAGGGTTGAGCCGCACGACTCCGGCTGGAAGATCGGGGCCCTGGACCCTCCGTTCTATTTTGTCCTTTATGGGCGGCTCCTGGTGGCCGCTAACGATCCAACTCTTTTAGCGGCCGGAGAGCATCGGATCGCCGCGCAGGCCGAGCCGTTTGAGGAGCTGGCGACTGACACCGGCGTTCGCGCCTTTTTAGAGGACCTTCCGCCCGATCGGCTTGGGTTTTTTCTCCTTCCGCCTCTCTCAGACGGGGGAGAGGCCTGCCCGGGCGTTCGGTTGGGTCCGGCTCTCCGCCGGAGAGTGGACCGCGCGGGTCGTAGCTGTAGGAGTTTCGATGTCTAACGGGGAGCGAGACCCCCGCGCGGCGCGCCGTCTCTCCGAAAGGGTTCCGCCCGACGCTCCTCTTTGGTTCTGGTACGCCGCCCTCAACGATCGCTGGGCGGTTCGACAGCTTCGGGAGCGGCTTGGGGTGGAGCTGGTCGGCGTTCGAGCCGCAGACGCGGAACGGACCGTTCTTCTGACCGTGCAAGACAGAAAGGGAGAGAGCCCCCTTCCTGGCGCGGCGCTGCTGATCGAGTCTCCACGGGCGGAGACTTGGCAGCGACTTCTGCGAGAAGGTCGGGTGCGGGTCCGGTGGGGGGAGCGGAGCCTTCCCCTCCGTCGAGATCGGCAGGGGGACCGGTTGCTCCTTCCGCTGGACGGCGGAGCACAGTATAGTTTAAGCCTGAACGCAAACGCGACAACCTTTTGCGTGGGAACAGACCTGGAGCTTGTAGAGGCGCTCTCGCGCCCGGAGGCGACCAGCCGCGAACTGGAGAGTTGGGAGCGCTCCGGAAACCTGTTTGCGCTTTGGGCGGAGCCGTCTCGGCTGGTCGGGCCGTTCGACGCGTTGGTTACCTTGGGAAGGCTAGCTGCGCGAATGGCCGAGAACCCAGAGGCCGAAAGGCGCTGGGAGCAACTCCAACGGTGGTCTTCGGCGCTGCGAGGCGTCGAACTGTTCCGAGCCATCGGAACGATCACCGAGGATCGGGTCTGGGTCGAAGCGGTGCTCCGAACGCGTCTGGACGTCGGGGAATGATCCAACTGGTCGAGCTGGTCAAGTACTACGGGAGAACGCCCGCCCTCCGCGGCGTCAACCTCAAGGTCGAGGCGGGGGAGCTTTTTGTACTCCTTGGGCCCAACGGGGCTGGAAAGACCACTCTGATTAAAATCCTGACAACTCTTTTGCGCCCTACCGCCGGGGAGGCGTACGTGGCCGGCCTTTCGGTCTTGAGGTCCCCTCAGGCGGTTAAAGAGCGGATCGGATATCTCCCGGACGTGCCGGAGCTCTACGGGAAGTTGACCGGTTGTGAGCTGCTAGAGTTTCTTGCCGATCTGCATCGGGTGGGCGATCGTCACCGAATCCTTGAGCTGCTGGAGCGGATGGAGCTCCAAGAGGCGGCCCATCGGTTTGTTGAGACCTACTCCTTGGGAATGCGGAAGAAGCTGGCGCTGGCCGGGGCGCTACTTCATCGGCCGGAGGTGCTGCTTTTGGACGAGCCGACAGGGAGCCTGGACCCCCGGAGCGCGCGGGTGGTTAAGGACCTCCTCCGGGAGCTCTGCCAGGCGGGGACGACCGTCTTCATGACGACCCACATCCTAGAGGTTGCCGCCCAGTTGGCCGACCGCGTCGGGATTCTGGATCGGGGGCGGCTGTTGGCCTGCGGCGCCGTCGCCGAACTGCTGGCCGAGCACCGTTGCGCGTCGCTCGAGGACGCCTTTTTGGCGCTGACCGGCACGGGCGAAGGGCCTGAGGGCGTCTCGCCATGAGGGCACAACGTCCGCGCACCTGGTGGCTTCTGTTACGCCTTCGGACCCGGATCGCCTGGAATACGCTCCGGACGTTGTCGCGGGGAAGGCTGCTCCTTTCCGTTTTGTTGCTCGCCCTTCTTGGCGCCTATGGGGTTCAGTTGACCGGCGTGTTTTTCCACCTTTTTCGAGCGGCGGAGGACCCGCTTGCCTTTGCGACGGCCAACTTTGGGATGTTCTTCCTCTTCGGGATCGTTCAAGCGGCCTCCATTGCGATGCAGCGGTTCGTGACCGATTCGGACCTGGAGCTGCTCGGCGCGCTGCCGATTCCGCCGCGCGATCTGTTTGTCTTTCGCTTTTGGGGGGTAAACGCCGATCTGCTCCGGTTGGGGTTGCTTTCGGTTCCCTTCTATTTAGGGTACGGGCTGGCGCTTCGGCTTCCTTGGGGGCGGTGGGCCCTGTTGGCCCTCGGATGGGCCTTGGTCTGGCTCCTGTCGGCGGCGCTTGGGGTGTTGATCGTCCTCGGCGTGATCCGTCTTGTCCACCGACGGGGACGGGCGGCCTTCTTTCGGGTGACTAGCCTCCTGGTGGTCGTGGGACTATTTGCGGTGTTAATGGGTTATGCCAGCTTCGTTCGGCACGAGGACTTGCGGACGCTGGTTGCGTCGATGCAGCGTTGGTCGGGCCTGCTCCGCTGGGCGCCGACTACTTGGTGCGCTCGGCTGGCGGTCGTCCACAGCCCTTGGCAGGAGGTGCTTGGGCTGGTGGTAGCCACCGCGCTTTCGGTTGAAGGGGCCGCCCTGGCCTACGTTCGCGGGTTTCGCTACGAGGATGCGCTGGTTGAGCGGGGCGGAGGGACGGCCCGTCGCCGTCGCCAAGCAGCACCGCGACCGCTTCGGCCCGCCTGGTGGGCGGTGTTCGTCAAGGAGACTCGAACAGCGCTTCGCGACCCCTCGCTCCTTTTTGGATGGGTCAGTCCGATCGTGCTGATCCTGTTGGTCTTTTACTTCACCCAGAGCGATACCGCTGGCGGGCCGACGTTCTACCTCTCGCAGAACATGGTCGGGTTCTTTGTGGCCCTTCGAGTAGCCTTCTCGCTCATTAGCCGGGAGGGGGAGACCTTTCCATGGCTTCGCGTCCATTTAAGGACGCTTCGCCCGGTGATCTTTGCCAAGAGCCTGTTCGCTTCGATCTTTGCGCTTCCGCTGGTTCTTTTAGCCGGCCTTTGGTGGTCCAGAGCGCCGGACTGGCGGCTCTGGGTTGGCGGCCTAGGGATCGCCGTGGGTTATGGGACTTTTGGCGTGGGGTTGGGGGGGTTATTCCCCCGGTTTCAGCCCGGCGGAGCGACCCGCTCCGTTCGCCTTCCTGGCTTTGTGGCTTTGTACACTTATTTCTTCGTCGCGACCTTTGGGCTAGCGCTCAGCGAAGTGCTCAAACGTCCCTGGATCGCGGCGTTTGTTCTTTCGGGAATGGTCCTGGTGGGGCTCTGGACCGCCGCGCGGGGCAGCCGCCGACTCGCCGCAATGGAGCTTTAGCCCTCGACCAGCTCTCCGGCCTTCTTCAAGAAGCTGACGGAGCTACGAAGCACCTCGACCTTGACTCCTTCGGCAACCCGGACGATCAGAACCTTGCCGTCCTCGGCGAACCCTTCGATTCGGCCGATCAGCCCGCCTTGGGTGACGATAATGTCCCCTTTCTTGAGGCCTTCGAGCATCCGCTTGTGTTTCTTTTCTCGTTGTTGCTGGGGGCGGATGATCAAGAAGTAGAACAGCGCAAAGATGAGGATAAAGGGAAAAAACTGAACCAAAGCGTCCACAGGCGCCCTCTCCTGGTTGGGTCTAGAGGATCAACATCGCGTCGCCGTAGCTGTAAAAGCGGTACCGTTCGCGCACGGCCTCTTCGTAGGCTTTCTTCATGAAATCGTATCCCATAAACGCCGCCACAAGGAGCAGAAGTGAGGACTTGGGCAAATGAAAGTTGGTCACCAGCGCGTCGACCGCCTTGAAACGGTAGCCGGGGAAGATGTAAAGGTCGGTTAAGCCTCGGAAGGGGTGGATCTCCCCTTCGGAGTCGGCAGCGGTCTCCAGGGTGCGGACGCAGGTGGTGCCCACGGCCACAATTCTCCCGCCGGCTTGGCGCCGTTGGTTGAGTCGCTCGGCCGCCTCCGGCGAAACCTCAGCGTACTCCGGGTGGATTCGGTGAGCCTCCACCTCCTCGGTCTGGATGGGTTGGAAGGTTCCCAGGCTGACGTGTAAGGTGATCTCGACGATCTCGACGCCAGCTTGACGGCAGCGCTCGAGAAGCTCCGGGGTGAAGTGCAAGCCCGCCGTTGGCGCGGCGACCGCGCCGTTAACCCGCGCGTAGACGCACTGGTACCATTCGCGGTCCTTTTCGACCGGCTCCCGTCGAAGGTAGGGCGGGATGGGAACCTGCCCTGCCTGCTCCACCCGTTGGTGGAAGTCCTCCTTCTCCTGAAAGCGGACGTGAAAGGTGTGCTCCTTGCCGCGCCCGAGCACTTCGGCGTGAAGGAGTCCGTTCCCCAACACCAGTCGGGTTCCGCGGTGCATGCGGCGGCCGGGGCGAATCAGCGCCTCCCAGACCCCGTTCCCCAACGGAGCGACCAGGAGGACCTCGACTCTGCCGCCGGTGCCCTCCTTGTGTCCCAGCAGCCGGGCGGGGATCCACCCGCGTGTTGTTTAGGACCAGCGCGTCGCCGGGACGGAGGTACTCTACGATCTCCCGAAAGCGGCGATGTTCGATCCTCTCGTCGGCGCGATGGGCGACCAGCATTCGGGCCGCGTCGCGCGGCTCGACGGGGTACTTGGCGATCAGCTCCTCGGGCAGCTCGTAGTCGAACTCGGATAGACGCATAGGGCTCATCTTTTCGATCAGAAGAGGGAAGGGGCGTCGTGAGGGGGTTGAGACGCCCAGATGTTCGTAGGCCTTACGGGTGAGCGTTCGCCCGCGTGTGCTCCGTGTGAGGAATCCGATCTGGATCAGATACGGTTCGTAGGCGTCCTCAATGGTGCGTTCGTCCTCGCTGACGGCCGAGGCGATGGTGTTCAGTCCCGCGGTTCCGCCGTGTTCTAGGATCACCTGAAGGATGCGCCGGTCCATCTCGTCCAGTCCAAGCGCGTCTACGCCGAGCAGGTCTAACGTCTCCCGGGCGATCTGCTCGGTGATGACGCCGCTCCCTTTGACGATCGCGTAGTCCCCAGATACGCCGGAGGTGGCGTTTGGCGACACGCGGCGTCCCCCGCGACCGGCGGGCGATCTCCGCGCTTCCCTCCGGTTCGATCGGAATCCCTAACAGCGCCGCGTCCCGTTCCACAATCGCGCAAAGCTCCTCTTCAGTGTAGTAGTTCAACCGAAGGTGCACGCCCAAATCGGTCTCGGAGCGGGCCGGTGAGCAGCCCCTCGCGGGTGGTCGCGCCGATCAACGTAAAGGGGGGAAGGGGAATACGAACCGGTCGGGCGCCTGGCCCTCCCTGGCCGATGACGATGTCCAGCGTGAAGTCCTCCATCGCCGGATAAAGAATCTCCTGGACGCCGGGGCTGACGCGGTGAATCTCGTCGATAAACAGCACATCCCCCGGCTCCAGGCTAGTCAGGATCGAGGAGAGCTCCAGTCGCTGGAGGACCGGGCCGACGGTGTGGCGCAGATGAACGCCTAGCTCGTTGGCGACCACGTGGGCGAGTGTGGTCTTTCCCAGTCCTGGGGGTCCGACCAGGAGCACGTGATCCAGCGGCCGGCCGCGCTCCCCGCGCCGCGCGGATGTACACGTCCAACTGCTCACAGACGCGCTGCTGCCCGATCACGTCTTTCAGACGTTTGGGCCGGAGCGTCCAGTCCAGCGCTTGGTCTTCGGTCTGTTCGCTGGGGTCTACGGGCCGTTTGCCGTGGTTCACTCATAAGCCGCTCCGAAACCGGTGCGAGTCGTTTCAACGCTGTGGTGACCAGCGTTTCGACAGAGGCGTCAGCGCCCAGTTCTCGCTGGACCTGTCGGATGAGCTGTTCCGCTTGGAGCTGGGGAGCCCCCAGGGCAATCAGGGCGGCGATCGCCTCCCCAGCAGCAGGGCTATCGGGTTTCGCTCCAAGGAGCAAGCGGCTGGAGCGCCCCCAGCTTCGACTGGAGGTCAACGATCAACCGTTGGGCCGTCTTGCGCCCGATCCCAGGAGCCGCGGGCCAAAAGTGCCGCGTTTTCCTTCCTGAATTGCGGTGATCAGTTCTTGAGGGCTTAGCAACGAAAGAAGGTTCAGCGCGCTTTTGGGCCCGACTCCGCTCACCTCGATGAGCATTCGGAAAAGGTCTCGCTCCTCTCGCGAGAGAAAGCCGTAGAGTGTTTCGTCCGTCCTCTCGCAGGCTCTCATGAACGTAAAGGCGCACCGCACCGCCTAACGGGGGTAGTTCGCTCAGCGCCCGCTGAGAGAGACGGACCTCATACCCGACGCCCCCCACCTCGATCAAGGCGATCTCTTCGACACACTCTTCCAAAGTGCCGCGCAGCAGGCCGATCATGGGGCCGGACCCCCTGCTTGGAGCGCCCGTTCGATCCGCTTCTGGCTTGGTCCCCGGTGCAGGTGACAGATGGCCACCGCCAACCCATCGGCCGCGTCGTCCGGGTGGGGGAGCTCAGAGAGACCCAGGAGCGTTTTGGTCATGTAGCGCATCTGCCGTTTGGCGGCGTTTCCCATTCCGACGACGGCTTGTTTCACCTCCGCCGGCTTGTACTGGACGACGGGACAATCGGCATGGGCGGCGGCCAGGAGCACCCACTCCTCGGGCCTGAGCGACGGAGATTCCCGTCGTCACGTTGCGTTTAAAGAACAGCTCCTCAACGGCCACTGCATCGGGGCGGTGTCGGGCTAGCAGCGCAGAGACCCTCCGCATAGATGCGCGCCAATCGTTGTTCGGTGGGGTCCTCCGGTTTGGTGAGGATGACCCCAAAGTCCCGGCATTCCAAGGCGCCCTCTGGGCCCAGCGCCACCACCCCCGTAGCCGGTCGTTGCCGTACCGGGATCGATCCCCAAGACGACCATCGGTTCCCCGTTTTTCAGGCGGCCTCGATGCGGGCCATCACCTCTTCGTCCATATCGAAGTTGGAAGCCACGTGAGTGACGTCGTCCAGCTCGTCGAGGGCTTCCAAGAGCCGGATCACCTGTTCGGCCTCCTTTCCCTCCACTTTGACTGTCGAGAGGGGGACGAACTGGACCTCCGCGCTCTCGATGGGAAATCCGGCCTTCTCTAAGGCGTTTCGGACCTCGTTAAACGCTTCCGGGTCGGTAACGACCTCATAGTATCCTTCGTCTTGTGAGACGTCCTCGGCCCCAGCCTCGAGAGCGGCCAGGATCAACGCATCCTCATCCACCCCTTTGGCCGGGATCAGGATGGACCCCTTCTTTTCAAACATCCAGGCGACGGAGTTGGGGTCCGCCCAAATTGCCGCCGTGCTTGGTGAACACGTGGCGAACCTCAGCGGCCGAGCGGTTTTCGGTTGTCGGTGACCACCTGGACGTAGAAGGCCACCCCTCCCGGTCCGTAGCCCTCGTAGACGATCTCTTCGTACTCCCGCAGCACCGATTTCGGCGCCGGTGCCTCGAGCAATCGCCCGTTCGATCACATCGTTGGGCATGTTGTTAGCGCGCGCGTTGCTGATCGCGTTGCGGAGTCGGGGGTTCCCCTCTGGGTTGCCTCCCCCCTCGCGGGCCGCGACGGTGATCTCTCGGATCAGTTTAGACCAGATTTTGCTCTGGCGCGCGTCCTTGACCGCCTTTTTCCGTTTGATCTTGGACCATTTGTTATGTCCTGCCATGTGCCCCTCCGCGGCAACGATCCTCGGTGGCGTTCCGGGTACCGGGAACGCCCTGAAAATTCTAGCGTACGGGCCGGAAGAGGAACAAAAGCCGTTCTCCCAAGGCAAAAGGGAGACACGCCCAAGAGACGGAGACCAGGAGTTGCGTCTGCGGGGTTAGCCGACCTCTTCGCCTTCGAAGCGCCCGACCTGGAGCTTAGCCTCTTCGCGTGTTTCGATTTTAGCGACCCGCCCATCCTGCATCGTAACGATTCGGTCGGAGACGTCCAGCATCTTCAGGTCGTGCGTGTTGACGATCACCGTCACACCGCGTTCCTTGTTGAGCTGTTGCATCAGAGCGAGGATCTCCAGGCCGGTTTTAGTGTCCAAGTTTCCGGTCGGCTCGTCGGCTAGGAGGATCGAAGGGTCGTTGGCCAGCGCCCGCGCGATGGCGACCCGCTGTTGTTGGCCGCCGGATAGCTCCATCGGCTTGTGCATCTCTCGGCCTTTCAGGCCGACCAACTCTAGGAGATAGAGCCCTTTTTCGATCGCCTCGTCGCTAGTGGCTCCGGCGAAGATCATCGGCAAGGTGACGTTTTCCAAGGCGGTCATCACCGGGATCAGGTTGAAGGTTTGAAAGATGTACCCAATCTTTCGGCAGCGAAGCCAAGCCAACTCGTAGGCGTCCAACTGGGCGATGTCCACCTCGTCGATGTAAACTCGCCCTTCGGTCGGCTTGTCCAGTCCGCCGATCAGGTTGAAGAGGGTGGTCTTTCCCGATCCGGAGGGGCCGACGATGGAGACGTACTCCCCGCGTCGGATCTCCAGGTTGACGCCCCGCAGCGCTTCGACGACCACCTCGCCCATGTAGTACCGCTTGACCAGATTTCGGACGCGAACGGCGTTCTCAACGGGGATGATCCGTTCTTTTTCCTGGGTCTCGATGAGAGCCTGTTCGGTGCTGTTGGTCGCGGCAGAAGGGTTAGTAGCCATGGGCGTGTCCTTTCGTCTTGGTGCTGCGTTGCGTCCATTCCCGAGCGGCGGTCTCCGGAACGGCAAAGCCCACTAGTCCCCGTCGGCCCAGCAGTCGGAAGTACTCGGCCAGAGAGGCTTCAGCCTCCCGACGAGTCATCCGGAAGCGCTTCACCAGCGCTTCGACGATCTCCCCAAAGGTATGCTCTCCGTCGCATTGTTCCCAGACAAAGGAGCCCACTTCGTCCAGGGCAACCACGCGCTTGTCGGGCAGATCGAGCACCCGAATGAAAAACCGGAGCCAACGCTTATTGTCCGCCGGAATCTTCAAGCAGACCTCGCCGGTCTCCTCTCGGGTCCACTCCACCAGCGGATGGCGCAGGGGAATGGATCGGAGCACGTCTTCGCGGCTGCGCCGAATCTTCGGGCGCCGACGGAGCCGCAACTTGTAGAGCAGTTCTTCTCCCCAACTCACGAGGCCGCTCGCCGCTTGAGGTTTAGGTGTCGAAACGATGGAATCGAGCGGGCCACCTGTTCAGCCAGCCCGAGGGCGTTCTGCTTGGCCAGCACCCGAATCACGTAGATCCGATTGGCTGCTTCGTCGTGCCAGAGATAGGCGCCAATGCGCATCCGTCGGAAAAGAGCGTCCCAGCGCCGGGAGGCGCCCAGGTCCCATCGGTCAATTCGGTCGATCCAACGCCGATCGCGTCCGTTCAGGATCAGCACCGGAGCCTTCGTCTCGGGGCGGTCCAGGACAAAAAAGGTCCCTCGAAGCTCCTTGCGATAGGTGGTCCGGAACCATTCTTCCAGGTCCCGTGCTTTCAGCAACTGATCGGCCAGGCCGTAGCGCTCCACGGCGAGGCGCTGCGCTCCGTCGGAGAAGGAGAAGAGCAGGTAGCCGTTCAGGAACTTCGTGTTCTCCAGCCGGAACCGGCGCGGTGTTTGAAACTCCAAATGGTAGGCCGTCCAGAGGACCGTTTCCCCCTCTGGGTGATCCTGAAGGCTTTCCAGCACGGAGGCGGCCAGTTTTCTCAGGCCGCCTTCGTTCCCCAGCACTTGGGCCAAGACGACCCGTTCGCACCGCTTGCAGCGCCAGATCGCTCCGAAGGCCTTGTAAGCTCCTCGCCAGGAGAAGAACAATACCTCCCGATCGGCGAAGAACTCCGGGCACTTACTCCGAGGGATCAGTGTCGGATCGTGGTGGATCTCAATGCCGCCGGAGGCCTTTCCGTACTCCTTCCGAACGGCGTCCAGGTACTTGTCCAACGTCTTTTCGATGTCAAATTTGCGTTGCGGATGGGCCTGCCACTTCAGTTCGAATCGGGGATGTCGACCGTCGTCTAGGCGCAGGTAGCCTTCATTGGGGTCGTGCGTCTTGGGGACGCCGACCAGCTCCCAATCGGCGGGGACGCGTGCCGAAATCCCCTGCCAGCCAAAGGAGACCATCGGTTTGGCCATCCTGCGCACCTCAGAAAGGCTTGACGATAACCGCTTTCTGGAGCAGGTCGATGGCGACACCGGCCATCCCAACCAGCGCCAGTCCACACCAGAAACCCGCCAGGAGTACTGGATTGTACCGCGCCCAGCGGTTTCGCCCAAATCGCTTGATCATCACATATCGTCCCGTCATCGCGCCGATGAACTCCAGGAAGAAGGCCCCCGGATCGGCGCCCAGTCCCCCCAACACGCCGTATCCGGCGATGTGGCGATAGGGAACGTGGGAGAGAACGGTGATTCCATACAGCAGTAGGGAGACTAGCCCTCCGATCAGCACGTAGTTCCCGCGGATCGCCTGGAGCTGCTCGCTCTGGCCGTCGCGGAGCGCGGTCACCCAGAGCGCCCGCTGAGTCGCGAAGAAGGGCCACATCATCTGAGCGAACTGGTACTGGGCCGAAGGAATGGGCGCCAACTTCCAGATGAAGTGCCAGGCAACGATCCCAGCGATCAGCAGAATCGGCCAAGCGATAAAATCGGCGGCCAGCTTACTAGTAAAAGTGGTGCCGGTCAGCTCCAGGACCCGCCATCCTTGGGTCTCTCCCCCGTAATCCTCATTGGGGAAGGGAGCGAACCAGATGTCAATCTGCTCGTATCGGCTGAGGATCACCACCGCCTCTTTGATGTAGGGGATCTCAAAGAGGTCTCGGCTCATGATCCCAAAGGTTCGGGCGCTGATGTAGGAGTTCAGCGGCGTGTAAAGGAAGGCAAAGAAGAGCAGAAACTTCAGCGGGAAGAGCGGAATCAACCGGTGCACGACGTACACGTAGCCGCTCATCCCGATCACCCAGAGCAGAAAGGCTAACCAGACCGGAAAGTCGCCCCGCCCCGGCGGCGGCGCCCAAGAGCGCACCTGCTGCCGACCGGCGGCCCGGCGCTGCCGACCGTACTGCATGTACATCGAGGCGATTGTGAACAGACCCAGGATCGCAAAGGCGAAGTTCCGGCCGATCGAGAAGCTCATCCAGAAGTCCAGGTTCGTCCGCAGCTGGGTCACCCGGACGTCCATCCCAGGCTCCCAGGTGTGGATGATGTCTCGATGGTACAAGAACGGATTCAAGAAAAACTGGGTGAAACAGGCGGTCAAAAACTGAGCAACCACCACCGGGATCGGCATGACAAACCCGCGGAGAATGGCGCTTGCGTCGGTGTGGATGGCGAAGACGCCCGAAGGCGCAAAGCTCTCAATGCTCTGGGTGAAGTCGATGAAGGGGATCGGGATGATTCGGATCGGCTCGGTCATGCCCAAAGCGCCGCTGATCTGGGGAATTCCAACGTACACAACCCCCCAGGCCATTCCGATGATCGAGCCGATGCTGAAGACCCTCCAGCGCCAGGTTTCCTTTTTGTGGGTGCTTTCCGCCAGCGCAGTGGCCCCTTGAGCGTGCACTGGAGCTAGCGGGAACGGTAACTTCTCAAAGTCCGCCGTCAACCGGAAAAGGAAGTAGCTACCTCCGATGTGGCGGATCCGGCCCAGCAGTTGAAGGATCAGCATCAGTGTAATCGGTCCGACGGCGATCCCAAAGACGGTTCGCTTGTCGCGGGCGGCCAGCCACCAGTCCCGATGGAACAGCGATCGCACGGCGTGGGCCTTCGACTCCTTAGGAGGGATGGCCCAGTCGGGAATCTTGTCGGCGATCTCGTACGACTCGGCCTGCTGGGAGTTGATGAAGTACGAATCGAAGATGTAGCCCGAATACTGTCCCCCGGCGTTGACCGCTGCACCGGTCAGCGCCAGGAGGATGTATAGCTCCTGCCGCTTGACCGTCTGAAAGGATCGTCGGGCCAGTTCGGTGAAGAGGATCACCGCCACCCAAGGGGCCGCTGCGCCGCCGGCGGACTGGCCGGTCTGGAGGGAAAGGTAGATGGCGCCGGGCATCATCAAAAAGCCAACGAAAAAGGCGCCAAAGAGGACTTTTAAGCTCAGGCCGGATTCAAAGGTACGGATGCCTTCGTCGGTTTCGTACCGTTTCGCCCACGAGACCATCTCGTCGGCGAGCGATTCGCTCCTTCTTGCGCGTGCCACTCTGGACCCCTCAGCTCCGAGCTAAACGGTTTGTCGTGCCTTCCTTTCCTGCGCAGAGCCTCACTCTACCGGAACCGTTCCGTAAAGACAAGAGAGCAAAACACTCCCCTCGGCCCCTGTTTTCTGGCGGAGCGACGATGCTGTTTAATCGTCGGTGGCAAACTCCGGTGCCAGTCCCAGTCGTTCGGCCTCCTGGCGGCCCCGGGCGTGGAACTCGCTGCGCACCTCGACGTTAAAGGTCCGCCAAATGAGCAGTTGTTTGCGGATCAGGTTCAAGAAGCGGCGGTTGACCCGCTTCCAGGAAGCGATCTCCCCGCTCTCTCGATGGACGACCAGATGGATCCGGTACAGGTCCTCCTCCTCACCGCCGACCGGAGAGGTGCGGAGGCTCACCTGCTGACTGACCCCCAGGTCGTACGGCGCCAGCCAGCACATCATCTCAATGGCGTACTGCTCTTTGCCCTCCTCGTTCAGCAGCCGCCGGAAGCGGACGTTGTCCACATAGAAATCACTGGCCGATTCGTCGGCGTGGGCCTCAAAGTAGTCGCGCATGAAGATGTTCAGGCCCAACGCCTCTTCGCCCAAAACGGTGAACGGAAGGTCGAAGTGCCACTCGTCCCCTTCCGGCTCGGGAAGCTTCCATTTCCGCTCGATGTCGGGGACCGCCATGCGCCCGGCCTTCACCGCCGGATAGAGCGTAGAAGCCAAAACGGTGAACATGACGATCATCGTCGCGTAGATCGTCGAGCGGGCCGAGTAGTTCAGCGTCAGTCCGGCAAGCCATCCTGTCTGGACCAGCGTCCAGGCAACTCCCTGTCCTAGCAGATACCCTAAAACGGCGCCGAGGACGGCATAAACGGCCGCCTCTGCCATGAACAGAAACGCGATGTGGACCGGCGCCAATCCCACGGCGCTGTAGATGCCGATCTCCCGAACCCGCTCGTAGACGGCCCCTAGCATTGTGTTCAGGACGATCAACGCCGCGATTAGGATCGGGATGAACAGGTTGCTCATCTGTTCGGTCGTCGTGCCCCCGATCGAGCTGTAAAGATAAACGTTGCGGCCCTTGCCGACGAAGAAGTCCAGCGCCGACCGCTTCATCAGCGGAGCCATCAGCGCGTCGATCTTCTGTTCGATTCGGACGCCAGGCGGTAGCTCGTTGTTGTAGTCCTCCATGTTCACCGCGACCGATTTGAGGTTGCCGCCTTGATCGATCACGATGCTGAATGGAAGGATGGCGATCGCATCCGGCGGGAGGTGCTGGTACTTCTGAAGCTCACCCTCCAGCATCGAGTCTTGAGCGCCCCGCTGCTGTTGCTGCTGAAGCAGCGTGTAGTCGACCGGGGTTAGCTCCTCTCCGTCCAGGTCCTTCAGGTCTTTGAAGTCCACCCCCAGAACGCCGACGACGGTGAACTCTGCGCCGAGCAGCCGGACCTTGGCCGTCTCGTTGACCACCATCTCCTCGGTGATCCCAAGCGAGTCGGCCACCCCTTTTGGCAGAACGCAGACGTAGGAGCTCTCCTCGCCGGGGCGGAACCAACGTCCGTAGATCAGCTTCGAGTCGATCCGGGTCACCCGCGCCTCTTCAGGCGTCATGCCGACCAGCATGTTGACCGTGTAGGTGGTGTCCTCCTTGACCAGGCTTTCAATCACAATGGCCGACTGGTTGCCGATGCTGGCCGACTCGTACCAGGCGCGCGGCGCGACCGCGTTGGTCACGTGAATCTCTTGCCGCTCGCCGTTCACAAAGACGTTAATCGTCGCCTCGGTGAAGTTGGTCCGCATCCCGTCCAGGACGGGCATCTCCAGCGAGCGCCAGTACTGGTCGCGGACCAGCACCCCTTGATAGGTCGGCGTGACGCCTGGAATCCGAGTCGAATGGGCTCGGATCTCCGTCCGAACGGAGGTGAAGGAGATCACCGTAAAGGTCAGGATCACCAGCGTTGCGGAGGTGAGGATCGTCCGGCCCTTTCGCTTGCGCATGTTGGAGATGCCTAGCGAGAAGGCCGCGGCGCTGGCCGAGAGGCGGCCCACGTCGGCCTTATAGATCTTGGACTTCTCCCGACGCATCTTCTCCAGCTGCTCGTTGAACTTCCGGATGATGATCGAGATCACCACGATCGTCAGGGCCAGGACGACAAAGGCGATCAGGATGATGAACGGCGTCTCGGCGATCTCAAAGGCCGGATGGACCCGGCTCAAGAGGAAGAAGATGGCCAAGAAGATACCAAAGGTCGCCG
Organism: Candidatus Poribacteria bacterium; assembly: GCA_026004875.1. Taxonomy (GTDB): domain Bacteria; phylum Poribacteria; class WGA-4E; genus BPJZ01. The sequence goes on from BPJZ01000011.1 coordinate 42,687, forward strand.
CGATTCGCTTATTGATGTTGGTGAAGGCGAACAACAGCCGTTCGGCGAAGTAAGCAAAGGGAAGCAAAAGGAACAGGTAGAACATCACCCCCCGGACGACGTCGTTTCCGGTAGCCTTCACGTCGGGATAGGCGATCGACTCGTTCCCCCAGGCGGCGCGAGCGTTTTTCAGCGCGGCGCTGTACCGGTTGGCGGCCAGGTCCCGTTCGGCGATCTCTAGGAGCCGCCGGGCCTCCTGGTGGAGGTTTTCCAGTCGCTGGTTACTGATGCCGTACCGACGGTAGAGGGCGATTCGGGCTTCGTCCAGGTTCCACATATCCTGAACGACGACGTAGGGAGTCACCCGGATCGAGCCGTTCTCACGGACAAGGTACCCTTCGCCGGTGTAGAGGGTCGGGTTGTCTACGTTGACGCCGGTCGCCTTGATCAGCAACAGGAGCTTCCCCAGCAGGCCGGAGGACATGCTGATTTTCACGCGGGAGCCGGGCTCCGAGTAGACCAACGCGATCGGCTCGGCGGCAGAGACCAGCGGCTGCACCCAGGGACGGGAGTAACCGTACCGCTCCGGCGGGGCGTCTCGATCGGCGTCGTAGACGGCTAGGGAGGTCAACGTCCGGTAGTAACGCTGATCCACCAGATCGTAGATGGTCGTTGAGACGCAGGGGAAGACGACGATCGGCGCGCCCAGTCGCCGGCGGTTGATCGAGACCTCGTTGGGATAGATCTTAGCGCCGAAGTTCCCCAGGTCTGGCGCGTAGACAATATCGCCGGAGTCGGGGTCCAGAACGTACGCCTCGATCGTTTGTTTGCCGTTGGGCCGTCGGGTGGCCCGTCCTTCCAGCGCCAAGCCGGAGACCCGATAGTTGCCCTTTTGATCTCCCAACGCGACCAGGTCACCCCGGACGCCCATCATCGTTTTGTTCTGACGTCGCAGGACGACGATAGCGTTTTGGACCGGGGTTTGAGGAACGGCGCTCTCGCGCGCGTCGTACTCGACGACTCGTCCGGTCAGGGTGGTGTAGAAGTTCCCCACACGGGCTGAGGTGGGCATCTTCGGGTCGCGGAGCATCTGGATGAGGATCGAGGCCAGCGTCTCGACCTGGGCTTGAAGGTTTTCAAAGTTCAGCCGGTCGTAGGTGTCTAGCGGGGTGTCCACTAACACCCGCCCGTCGTCCACGGTGGCAAAGGCGATCCCGGTCTTTCCTGAAAGCGTTGCAACCTCGCTGTCGAAGGCGATCTTGCCGGGAACGTAGGTCTGCCAGGTCTTTCCTCCGCTGGCGCTGATCGTGTTGACAAAGTTGCTCTCCGAGGTGATCCCCGCCAGGCTCATCAGCGAGCGCAGGTCGTCGATCTCCTCGTCGGTCAGGTCCTCGATGGGCAGCTCTTTGAGGGCCAGCATCCGGTCCAGCCGGGCGAGCAGGCGCATCTTGGACTTCCGCTCCCGTCGGGCGTCCCGGATGTTGTTCCGAACGAACCGCTCCACCTCCTTCCGGATGTAATCGAGGTCCTTAAGCATCGACTTGGAGGGCTCGCCGCGTCGGCGCATGTCCTCAAACTGTAGTTTCATCAACCGGCTGATGCCGCCTAGGGTGACCAGCGTGTCGTAGTAGTCGAAAACCAGCGTCTCTAAGCTCTTACCTTCTAGCCGTTCGATCTGCTGGACGCGGTCGGCCACGCTCCACTGGCTAGAGAGCACCGCTTGACGGATGTAGTCGTCTGGGAATCGGCGCAGCGCTTCCAGGTTCCGGCGCAGGTTCGCGTTGGTGGCGTACTCCACCAGCTGATTCCCAATCGGAGCGTACTCCCGCCGGAGCTCAAACTCCCGCGTGTCGTTGTAAAACCAGCCTTTATAGAAGACTCCTAGCTCGTCGTTCTGAGTGGTCAGATCCAGCGAGACGACCAGCGATTGGTAGTACCGTCCCAGGTCGTTTTGCATCTGGATGGACTGGATGATCTGCTCCACCTGGGCGAGATACTCGTTTTCGTTGATTCGGGAGAGGCGTTCGATCCGCTTGTGGACGTTTCGGATGCGCGAGTTGCGCATCGTCAACAGGTTGGTGCGGAGCAGCCGTTTTTCGTCCTCGGTAAAGCTACGTTCCAGGGTGGGGATGGTGCCACGCAGCTGCTGCAGCTCTAGGACGTCGTTGCGGGCACGGGTTCGGGCCTTCTCCAGGAGGTAGTTCTCTTCGTACTCGGCCAGCAGCTGATCGCGGGCTTCGCGGAGCGCTTTCATCTCCTCTTCGCTGAGGTAGTGGCGCAGGGCGAGTAGCTCCTCGGTCTGATAGTCCCGGTTCAGCGTTTGGTTCTGTTGGGCCTGAACGAGACTCCGCAGGCGGGGCACCTCCAGCTCCGAACGCCGTTGAGCCATCAAGAAGTAGCGGAGCACCTCCTGGCGGGCGTAGGCGATGTCCTGTTTGCTGGTCTTATACTCTCGAAAGAGGTCCTCAACGGCGCGGAGCTCCTCTTGGGTGAGATAGCGGGCCAGGACGGGCTTCACCTCCTTGAAGGTGCGGTTGAGCCCGTCTTCTAAAAGCTGCTGTTCGGCGTCGCGCTGAGGATTGTTCTCGGCCAGCTCCAGGGCGCGTTGAAGGAGTTGCGCCTCCTGCTGGATGTAGTGCTCTCGGCTCTCGCGGCGGTTGTGGAGTGTCTGTCGCGCTCGGCGGGCCCGGCCTAGCTCGTTAGCGGTTAAGTGCCGCTCTAGAATCCGATCGGGGACGTACAGAACGGCGACCCGGCCGCCGTGGACTTCCCAGTCTTCCAGAACACCTGGTTGGGCCAGATGCCGGAGCGCCTCATCCGGCCGCACCTCCCCGTATCCGGGAATGAAGACCGGCTTCATCGTCGCCAATGCGTCCTGTGGGAGCCGCGTTCGGTCGGTGAAGGGCAGGAGGGTGGCCTCCGGCTCGCGTGGGTAAGACCCCTTGATCGTTCCGTTCCGGACCATCTCGATTAGCCGGTCTACAGCCCAGACGTCTAGCTGGGCGATCGGAATGCCGACGTTTTCGAGGATCTCCAACTCGGTTGCTCGCGCTCGGTCGAGCGCCTCCCGCTTGATCTCGCCGATCTCGATGGCGAGGTCTTTGAGGAACTGAGCCGTCTGGAGGCCCAGGCTAGTGGCCCGTGAAAGTTGAATCTCCAGCTCTGCCCGCTCCTCTTCGGTAAAGCTTTGGGCATCGCGGTTTTTGGAGAGGTCAATCGTTTTTTGCTTTCGTTCCTCCTCCTTGGCGGCCCGTCGCAGGTCGGCCAGGCGGTCCACCTCGTTCTGAACGCTTCTTAGGTCCCCTAGAGTGGTGACGACGGCGTCCAGGTCCTCCGAGAGCCGTTGGATGCGATGGAAGAAGGCCGGCGGAAACTCGACCAGGTAGCCCCGATCGATAGCCAGCGCGATCCGCCGCCCCAGCTCTTGAAACTCGATGGCGTCCTGGTTCATCAGCCGCCGAAGCTCGGTCATCGCCTCGACGTTGTCTTGGCTGATCCCCTCCATAAAGGCGCGCATTCCAGCCAGCCCCTGGAAGTGGCCACCGGTCGCAACGAACAACACCGACCGCGACGGCCGAAACTCCGGCTGTTGGAAGAGCCGGATCAGCTCGAACATCGTTGCGATCCCGCTCGTCGTCTCCGCTCCGGGGGCCAGCAGCGGAACCACGCTCATCGAGTCGTAATAGGCCTGAATGATCACCAACTCTTCGCTCAAGACCGGATCGCTGCCGGGAAGGAACCCGGTGATGTTCTGTCCGACACGCTTCTCCCAGCGCATCTCGGCGGTTAACTGGCCGGTGATGTTCCGCTCAGCGCCGGACTCCCCCAGCAGGCCGAGCAAGAAGGCCGCATCCTCCTTGCTGATCCAGAAACGAGGGACGTTCGCCGGAACGGTGAGAAACTTGTTCTCCGCCTCGCCCCGAACGGTCTCTTCCGGCTCGATGAAGAGGACCGCCTGAGCCCCCAACATCGCGGCGTTGATCCAGTCGGTGCTGGAGTTGAAATCGGCCAGAACGATCGCGCCGCGGGGAATAAAGACGGAGGCTTCGCGGGTCCCGGCGGGATCCTCCTCGGCGGACTCGTCGATCAGGCCGTCGCCGTCGTTGTCCACGCCGTCTTCGTTCCAACTCGTCGCGATGTTGTCCAGCGGCTCGATCTCGCCGTCCTCGTCGATCAGGCCGTCGCCGTCGTTGTCGATTCCGTCGTAGCTTCGGCTCAGATGCAAGTTCAGGATGTCGTCTAGAATGCTGCTGGGAGTAACGCGAAACCGGCGGGCAACCGACTCCAGGGTGTCCCCCGGCTGAACGGCGTACCAGAACCCTCCGACCGGTTTCCCGTCAAAGTCGGAGAGTTTGCACCTCCCGGCGTAGATTAAGCGGCCTTCTAAGCCGCCGGTGGGAATGAAGATCGATGTGTTGGGAACCGGTGTAATCTCTCCGTCCGGATCGGCCTCGTCCACAAACCCATCGTTGTCGTTGTCCAGTCCGTCGGAGCGTTGGCGGCGCAGCGGTTCGTTTCGGCGATCGTTGATGATCGCCTCCGGGTCCACGCGGTAGGCGGCAGCGATCGATTGGAGCGTTTCGCCCTCTTCGACGCGGTGTTTCAATCCGTCCGGGAGCAGCGAGGTGCGGATGAGGTTGGGCCAAATGGAGCGGAGCGGAATGGTGCGAATCACGCGGCCAGACTCGTCCCGAACGACCATCTCCCCGCCCCGGTCCACCGGGACGGCCAGGGTGAACGTCCGGGCGTCTACGTTCTCCAGGCCCAGCTCGACGAACCGATCGAAGACGTACTTGGCGGCGCTGTCGGCCTGGGGGTAGCCGGTGACGCGCGTCTCCAAAGCGGTCAGGCGGGCGAGGTCGCGCTTGATGTTGTCCATGTTCACCGCCTGCCGGATCGCTTCGGCGTCCTCGGAGAGCGACAGTTCTAAGAGCTGTTGGGCTCTGGTCGGTTGGAGGCCAAGGGCGATCTCCAGAAACACGATGATCGCCCAGAGCAGGGGTCTCAGGCTCCACAAGGACTGCCGGCAAGCGTCCGTTGATCCCTGATGTCTCATGGCTCCGCACCTCTCCGCTGCGCGTTAACCCCGGGTTCATCTCTTCTACGAGCGGGCACAAAATAGCGCATCACCGCCTCTCGCCCGGAACGTATCACAGCTGTCCCCTGATGTCAACCGCTGGCCGACGATTCCGATCGGGGCCGATCACCTTGTGAGAGGTGATGCCCCTAAGGGGCCTCCCGTTCGTTGGGGGGCAGGGGCTTTGGCGTGAACTCCTTTTGAAGCACAAGCTTCCCCTGCTGAGGGGGCGAGGGTCGCTGTGTCGAAAGCGCTGGATATGGGCTTGCGTCGAGCGGGGGGAAGACACGGGCGCGCTCCGGATCGAGCCAGATGATGGTCAGGCGACCTTCCAAGACGGGAAAGCTCCACTCGGTGGTGCGGCCGGATTCTCGCCACTCCCAGCGAGCGGAGTGGGTTCCCGGTGGGATCCCTTCAATTCGCATCTCCGCGGCCTCAAGGATGATCCCACAGAGCTGATCGTCGATCCAGAGGCTTGCTCCTTTCGGCGGACCAAAAGGCCGCCAATAAAGGTGAACCGATCCGCCGGAGCCTGGACGGCTCGCTGTCGGCGGGAGCTGAACTTCCTGGGTTCCTGGAGGAACCTCCAACGCCGTCGCCGGACCCAAGCGGTAAAGCCTTCCTGGAGGACCAGAGAGCGCCGGCCAGACGACCAAGCGCAGTTTCTCATCTCTTGGCAGACCAAGGAGGAGAACCTCAGGGCCCGCCGCCTCTCCTTGGATCTCTTCCCATCCTTCGGCCTGAAGACGGCTCAGCCGCACTCTGTCGGAGGAGCTGTGCAGCTCCAGAGAGACGGTACCGGAGTCTCCCACCAGCAACACGGCCCGATGGAGGCCGTCTGGGGGCGTTCGGAGCCGAACCGTCCTGGTTCTGGGGGATAATCGTTGCTCTGTCAGATCGAAGAGTTGGCGTGCTCCAGCGGAGAGGGGAATCTCTTCGGTCAAGGTCTCTCCGTTGGTCCAAACGACCGTGCAGCGGTAAGTTCCGGCCCATAACGGGGGCGAAAGCCACTCCCATGCACTCGGGGCCCGGTGGACAAGCCCCTCAGGGAGCGTTACCGGTACCGATTCTGAGAGGCTGCCGATCGGTTCAATCCGTATCTCGCGCGGCTCCTCCGGAAGCCGGAGCCAGATGACCCCTCGGGCTCTGCTAAGCAGAGGGTCAAGAAGGGCTTCAAATCCTAGCTCCAGCCATTTGAGTTCTTCTTCGAGCGCTCCGGGCGCCGTCTGGAAGGCACCGACGGTCTCCGCCTCTGGCTTGGTCCGGGTCAAGGTGATCTCCGCCTGACCAGAGGGGTCAAGTCGCAGATCAAGGGATCAGATCGGCCTCGGGTGCTCGATTGCCCTTCTCCCGTCGAGCGTGCGCCCAGGAAGATCACGTCCTTTCTTGCGCCCCAGTAGGCCCAAATTCGCTCGCGGAGCGCGGGAGCGCTCCCGATCCGGGAGCGTTTCGTCTGCGATGCGTACGAGTAGCCGGGGAGGGCGAGTCGGCTCCCAACCGACAGCTCCCAGCGAGAGAAGGAGCAGGACTCCTGTTAGCCAGAAGCTAAGGAAAGGCGTCCGCCTCTGGAGAGGGTGGCTCCGCCGATTCCTCACGGGGAAGACTCCAAACGTGCAAGACCGTTCCGTCGGTGCGGACTAACTGGAAGGTCCACTCGTCGGCATCTGGATAGTGAAGGAGCAGATGGGAGGCTCCCATTGCTTGGAGCTCCCTCCATCGTTCCGGATTGGTGTCCAGAAACGCCGGCTTCGGCGAGGGCGTAGTGGCCAAGGAGTGGCTCCAAAACGGGCACTCCAGCCTGGACCAGCGCCGTTAGCAGGGCCTCTTGCCACTCTTCTGGGTGGGAAACGGAAGAGCGAAGTCCAACGACGGCGGCCGCTTCAGCGTCTGCGAGCTCGCCGGCCCAGTCGTGCGCGCGAGCGCGGGAGAGGGCAAGGTCGTAGGTCGAGGGAACCGTCTCCCCCTGGACGATCACGGCGCCGGGGAGCGTCCGCGTCGAGAAGAGCACACGTCCGGTGTAGCCGTCCGCCCACCGGAAGTAGGACGCCGGCCCCTGCGACACGATAGAAGAGCACCGCTTCGGCCCAGCCGTTCTCTCGTCGGAACTCACCCCAAGAGAGGTAGGCGAGTGGATCGGGGGTATCCTTCAACGACCTTCTGAATCCAAGGGGGCTTGACCACCGGCCCAGGAAGCTTGGCCTGAGGACGGCCCCGCTCGGCCAGGGCGCTCAGGATGGCCTCCTCGGGGATCAGCGCGCCGGGGTCCGATGGTCCCCTCGCTCGATTCAGAGGGCAACCGGACGGGAAGGACTGCGACGTCCGGGGGAACGGGGAGCCGCTCGATCAGCTCCCGGACGTTCTGGAACTGTTCCGTCCACCGGTCCAGAGGAGTGGGAGTCGTTGCTTGTTCTTCACCAGGGTCCAGGTAGGCCGCCCTAAGGTCGATGCGGTCCAGCGTCAAAATTCGGCAGAGGAGGAGTTTTGTCGGCCGAGAGAGAAGCGAACGGATCGCCCCTGGGTTCAGAGGGAGCGTCCCAAAGGCGTAGCCTTCCAGCAGGGACGAGTCCAGCTTCTGATTCCCCCGGAGCTTTTCATCTACCTGAAGCCCTCGCCCTCGGAGGGCCGTCGCCGTGCTGGTCAAGAGAAGGATAGCGTCCCCCGGCTCGACCGGAGGGGGCGTCACCCAGGGTTGGCCGTCCCAGTAGACCAACCAGAGGCGATCGGCACTTCGATCCAGGCCGGGAAGCTGAAGCCGTTCCACCATCTCTTGGACGAGCGTTTCGAAAATTCGGCCGCGCGGGACCTCCTCCCGACGATCCAGGTCTTTGGAGACGCGAATCAATCCGGCGCTGAGAACCCGCCGAGAACGGAGGTCGATCCACTGATAAGCAATCCCGAGCCGGTAGCGCACCAGCGGTAACATGTAGGCGATCTGCCCGACCGGATAGCGGCGCTGACCGGTCTGATCCCGAACGACGAGCGCTACCGGATACCGGCCGGCGGGGAGCGCCGGAAGCGGGGCGGTGATCAGCTGGGTGCCCACGTGGTGGACCTCGGCGACCTCCTCTCCCCCTATCTCCAAGACGGCATCGGGGGGAAGTCCAGAACCGATCAGAGAAACGGAGCCCGGCATCTCGGCCGCGACCGCCGAAGGGGAGATCTCTGAGACGACCGGCGGAGGAATGTATCGGTACGCGTCGCGGAGGAGATAACGTCGCTCCTGGCGGGTGCCTGGGTTCAGGATGAGGGTGACGGGAACTCGCTCCCCTGCTGGGCCAGGGGGCGTGCGAAGGGAGAGCGATCTCCCTCCGTCGGGCGTTCCCTCCACGCGGGCGGGCTGATCGCCAAAGAGAACGGTGACCGCGCCTTGAAAGAGGACGCGGTCCGCGCGGAGGAGAAGTTGTTCCCCTCCCTGGCTGCTCCCGAAGGCCGGCTCAAGCCGTAGCTTGGGAACCGCCGGCTCCGGCCGGAGGCCGGCACACCCTCCCAGCAGCAGAATCAGCCCTACCGCCCACCTCCAAGCGGGACACCGATCGCGAGGCTGCTCTCGAGCTCGAGCCGAACGTCTTGTGCTCATGGGGGAGAGCATACAGCTTCTGCGATCGACTTTCAACGGGGCGATCAGGGGCTTCCGTCTTCGCAGCGACCTTCCTTGCTGATTGGACGCTCTCGTGATTGAATCTTTCCTTCGGATATGGTACCGTTATCCGTGAAGGTCAGCGCTCAAGGAGAGCGAACCCTGAGAGAGCATCGAAAGGCACGAAGAAGGAGGTGAGGAAGCTTGCCGGTTGTTTACGTTACGGGTGAGGATTCGCTGGACCGCGTTCTGAATCGCTTCAAGAAGCTGTGCGAGAAGGAGGGCCTCCGGCGGGAAATGAAGCGACGCTTGGCCTACGAGAAGCCGAGCGAGCAACGTCGGCGCAAGCTGCTTCGGCGCAAGCGTCAGCTTCTGCGGGCTCAGCAGAAGGCCGCCAAGGCCCAGCAGAAGAAGCAGGTTGCCTTCCGGTTCCCCCAGACGCGCGGGAACGCAACGGCTTCGCAAGAGTAACCGCCGAAGCCGGGGTTTATCGGCGAGTCGAACCGGCAAAAGCCTGTCCGCCTTAAGGCAGAGGTGGAGCACAGGCTTTTTGTTTTCTGAGGAGTGGGCTTGTGGAGTATCGAGCGTTGGGGCGGACCGGCCTCCAGGTTTCGGCGCTGAGCCTAGGCGCCTCCGGGATGGGGGGCGTCTTTGGGCCGCGCGATGAGGAGGAGTCCCTCCGAACGGTTCACGCGGCTTTAGACGCAGGGATCAACTACATTGATACCTCCCCTTATTATGGGCTGACCCGTTCTGAGCAGGTGGTTGGGAAGGCCCTCGAGGGCCACCGCCATCGGGTGATCCTCTCGACCAAGACCGGAAGGTTTGGAGAGCGAGAGTTCGACTTCTCCGCCGACCGAATCCGTCGGGAGGTGGAGGCCAGCCTGCGTCGGCTTCGGACCGAGACGGTGGACATCCTCTTTGCCCATGATATCGAGTTTGGCGACCCCGGCCAGGTCCTCGGCGAAGGGATTCCGACGCTTTTTCGGCTCAAGGAGGAGGGGAAGACCCGCTTTGTTGGGGTCTCCGGCCTGCCCTTGGACGTTCTGGATCGAGCGGCGAGGGAATTTCCGCTCGACGTCATTCTTTCTTATTGCCATTACTGTTTGAACGACACGAGCCTGGAGCCTTACGCTCGTCGGTGGCGAGAGCAGGGAATCGGGGTGATCAACGCCTCGCCGCACGCGATGGGGCTACTTCGGAGAGGGGAGCCCCCCGCGTGGCATCCGGCCCCGCCGGAGCTTCGTGCTGCGGCCCGGCGCGCGGCGGAGCTGTGCGCCTCGCGCGGAGCCGATCTCGCCCGCTTGGCCCTCCAGTTTGCCTATCGGGCCGAGTGTGTGGACACAACGCTCAGCGGGATGTCACGACGGGAGACGCTTCGGCGGAACCTGGACGCCCTCGCCGCTCCGGTGGACGAGGCGCTCCTTCGGGAGGTCCTTCGAATTTTCGAGCCGGTGCACAACCTGACCTGGCCTAGCGGCAACGAAGAGGCATGGCGCGCTGATCCCGCTGGGCCTCATCGGGGCGAGCGATGAGCGGGCTGAGCCTTAGGGACGTCATCGGACATCAGACGGCGGTCCAGTTGCTTCAGCGAACGGTCGCCTCAGGGCGGGTTGCGCCGGGTTATCTGTTCTTTGGGCCGCCGCAGGTGGGCAAGCGGACGTTGGCGCTGGCCTTCGCCGCCGCGCTCAACTGCGAGTCCGGCGGTGAGGACGCCTGCGGAGTGTGTCTCTCCTGCCGAAAGGTCGCCGACGGCACCCATCCGGACGTGCGCGTCGTCGAACCGGAGGGGAACACCTTTCGGATTGAGCAGGTTCGGGAGGTCTCCCGACAGATTGCCCTGACCCCTCTGGAGGGGCGCTACAAGGTCTACCTCCTGCAGAAGGTGGAGACGATGCGCCCTGAAGGGGCAAACGCCCTGCTGAAGACCCTTGAGGAGCCGCCCGGTTCTGGGGTGTTGCTACTAGTCACGACGAACGTTAACGCGATTCTGCCGACCATCCGCTCGCGATGTCAGCCGATCCCGCTGCGACCACTTCCAGTCAGAGCGCTAGAGGAGGAGCTTTGCAGACGCGGCATCTCGCCGGAGCGTGCCCACCGGATCGCTCTTATGGCGCAAGGGAGAGTCGGCGCGGCTTTTGACCTGTTGGAAAGTGCCTCCGAAGGGGGAGACGGCCCTCAGAGTGCCGGAGCTGCTGCACGGTGTTCGCTCGAGCCTTCTTTTCCGCCTGGCCGAATCTTGGGCGGCGGACCCTGGGCTGTTGGAGCAGCTGTTGAGCTGGTATCGCGATCTGCTCCTGGCCCGTCTTGGAGCCCCTCCGGAGCTGTGGACCTTTCCGGAGGCGGCGCCAACGCTCCAGGAGCTGGCGCGCGCCGAATCGGCTTCCTCGTTGATTGCAAAGATGCGTGCGCTCATGGAGAGCCGATACCGCCTGTACCGGAACGCCAACGCGGCGTTGACGATGGAAGCGTTGGCCTTTCGCTTAGCTCAGTGGCCGCTTCAGGAGCGGCCGGAGGCCCTCTCTCGGGAAGGACCGCCATAGGCCTTTGCTGTCAATCTTTTGAGGAGAATCGGATGAAGCCCAAGTTCTACGTCACCACGGCCATCCCTTATGTGAACGCCAAACCTCACCTTGGCCACTCCTACGAGATGGTCGCTACCGACGTGATCGCCCGTTACAAGCGAATGGCCGGGTTTGACGTGTGGTTTTTGACCGGCGCGGACATGAACTCACTGAACACCGAGCGAAAGGCCCGCGAGCTAGGCCGGGACGTGCGGGAGTACGTCGAGGAGATGGCCGACGCGATGGTTCAGACGTGGAAGGCCTTGCGCATCTCCAACGACGACTTTATCCGAACGACCGAGCCGCGGCACCGTCGGGCTGCCCAGGAGTGCTTCCGTCGGGCCTACGAAAACGGCGACATCTACGAGGCCACCTACGAGGGATTCTACTGCTACTCCTGCGAGGCTTACTACGACCCGGACGACCTTTTAGAGGGGAATCGCTGTCCGGTGCACCAGTCCCCTTGTGAATGGCTTGCGGAGCGGAACTACTTCTTTCGGCTCTCTAGGTATGAGGCGGCCCTCCGCAAACACATTGAGGAGCACCCAGAGTTCATCTACCCCGAATCGCGCCGGAACGAGGTGCTAGCCTTTTTGGATCGGGGACTGAAGGACTTTAGCGTCTCGCGGCGCTCCGCCCGATGGGGTATCCCCACCCCGACCGATCCCAATCAGGTGATCTACGTCTGGTTCGATGCTCTGGTTAACTATTTGACCGGTGCGGGCTTTCCGGATCATCCGGAGGCCTTTCAGAAGTGGTGGCCCTGTGACGTGCACGTCATCGGGAAGGACATCTGGCGGTTTCACTGCATCTACTGGCCGGCGATGCTGATGAGCGCCGGAATCGAGCTTCCCAAAAAGGTCGCCATCCACGGGTTTGTCACCTTGGGTGGCGAGAAGATGAGCAAATCTCGGGGGATCTATGTGGACCCGGTGGCCGCCGTGCGGGAGTACGGAGCCGACGCCATTCGGTACTATCTGGTTCGGGAGGTGCCTTTTGAGACGGACGGCGATTTTACCTGGGAGGCCTTTGTAGCCCGCTATAACGCCGATCTGGCTAACGACCTGGGGAACCTGCTCAACCGGACGCTGAACCTAGTCCGCCGCCACTTTGGGGGGAAGACACCCCCGATCGGCGAGCCGACGGCGGAGGATGTTGCACTGGCCAAGGCGGTCCTCCGGGCCCGGGAGGAGTACTGCCGCCTGATGGAGGGCTTCTCCCTTCATCTAGCGACGGATCAGGCGATGGGGATTGTCCGTGAGGCGAACCGGTACCTGGCCGATACGGAGCCATGGAGACTCCTGCGGGACGAGCGCCGTGACCGGGCCGGGACGGTGTTGTATCACGCGATGGAGGCGCTTCGTTGGGCGGCTACGCTGCTGACCCCCGTTATGCCGGACGCCTGCCAACAGATTCGGGCACAGCTAGGCATCCCCGAGGAGACCCCCGATCTGACCCGTCTGGAATGGGGGTGGGCTCCGTCCCGGGAATCCGATCGGGGAGGTACGCCCCCTCTTCCCGCGCCTGCAGGTTCAGGAGGAGCCGCAGGCCGCAGATTCTTCTGCCCCCACAAAGAAAGAGAAGACCGCCGTGAGCGCTGAGGCCCCCTCTTCGGAGTGGATCACCTACGAGGAGTTCAGCCGGGTGGACCTCCGGGTCGCCGAAGTGGTCGCCGCCGAACGGATTCCCAATGCCGATCGGCTCCTGAAGCTGACCGTCCGAGTCGGAGAAGAGGAACGGACCATCGTTGCTGGAATCGCCCAGCATTACGCTCCTGAGCAGATGGTCGGGAAACGGATCATCATCGTCGCCAACCTCAAGCCTCGGAAGGTCTTTGGGGTCGAGTCGCAGGGGATGCTGTTGGCCGCTCAAGAAGGGGAGCGGCTGGCCCTGGTGGAGCTCCCCGAGCCGATCGCCAGCGGAGCGAAGGTCTCATGAGCCGTCCGGTGCTGGTCGACACCCACGCTCACCTGATGCTGGATCGCTTCGATCCCGACCGGGAAGCGGTGCTCCGTCGGGCTCAAGAGGCGGGAGTGGCCGCCGTCGTGAACATCGGGTTCGATCTGGAGACCGCCGAAGGGGCCATTCGGCTGGCCGAAGTCTATCCTTCTTGCTGGGCGACGGTGGGGCTTCACCCTCACGAGGCTGAGCGGTGGGGTCCGGCTCTGGCCGAGCGACTACGGAAGCTGGCCGAACATCCCAAGGCGATCGCTATCGGGGAAGCGGGGTTGGACTACTATCGGAACCGTTCCCCTCGTGAACGGCAAGTGGAGGCCTTGATCGGTCAGATCCAGCTGGCGCGGGAGCTGAGCCTGCCTCTTGTCGTTCACAACCGCGAGGCCACCGAAGACCTGTTGAATCTGATCGAAGCCTATGCGGACGGAGTTCCGGTGCTGCTTCACTGCTTCAGCGACGACCGGTCGGCGATGGAACGAGCCGCGGCGCTGGGCTGCTTCTTTGGTCTAGGGGGGCCGGTTACCTACCCCCGCTCGGAGGCGCTCCGCGAGGCGGTCGCGGCGATGCCTGCAGATCGGATCCTTCTGGAGACTGACGCCCCCTGGCTGCCACCCCAACCGGTTCGGGGGAAGCGGAACGAACCGGCCTATGTTCGCTTCACGGCAGAGGTGGTCGCTCAGGTCCGAAGGGAGCCGGTCGCGGTCCTTGCCCGCCGGAGCACCCAGAACGCCGAGCGGTTCTTTGGTCGCCGGCTAATTCCCCCAGATCACAGCGAGGACGGATCATGGAACGCGGGTTCTTCATGATCGGCGTCGTAGAGCCGAGAAACACGTTGAACATCGGCACGCTGATCCGCTCGGCGTACGCTTTTGGTGCCACGGCGGTTTTTGGAATTGGGGCGCGCTTTCCGCTGGAAAACGAGGCTGCCCACCGTTTTGATCGGCACGTGCCCGTCTTTTACTTTGACGACGCGGAGCACTTTCAGCGTTCGGTTCCAGAGAACGCCGAGTTGGTCCTGATCGAGATGCACGAGAGGGCTCACCCGCTCCAGAACTTCGTCCATCCAGAGCGGGCGATCTATCTGCTCGGCTCGGAGTATGTGGGCATCCCGCCGGAGTACTTTACCTTGCGGCCGCGGGTTCATCTGGTTCAGATTCCGACCCGGGTTCCGGTCTCGTTGAACGTAGCGATCGCCGGTTCGATTGTGATGGCCGATCGGGTGATGAAGGAGGAGGCTAAACGAGCGCGGCGGGTCTTTCACCAACACGGCTTTAAGCGGCCTAAGCACCGCGAGGCCGAGGGTTCCGTTTAGCCCTCGCGGATCATCCCCTGTTCGTGGGGGTCGAGCCCTTCGGGCAGGCGGGTTTCGTCGTTGTAACGGGCTCCCTTGAGGAGAGCGTTGTCCAGTCGGGCTTGGGAGAGATCGGCCCCTTGAAGCTGGGCGTCCGTCAGGTGGGCGCCGCTGAGGTTTACGTTCTCCAGCACGCTCCAGCGGAGCGCCGCGCGGGAGAGGTTCGCCCCGACCAAGGAGGTTTCGGAGAGCTTAGCCCACTGGAGATCGGCCCGCTCCAGGTTGGCCCCTTCGAGGTTAGAGGCTTCGATCACGGCTTGGCGCAGGTTGGCCTGGCGCAGGATGCAGTGGGAGAAGTCCACATCTTTCAGGTAGGCCCGCTCCAGAGGAATCGCGCTTAGGTCCCAGTGGGAGAGGTTCACCCCCTGAAGGGTGACCTGTCGCCGGGAGACCATCTCAACGGCTTCGCCCACCTGGACGAAGCGCTCGTTGATCACTCGCTGCCGCTCGATGGAGAACCGGATCGCGTGTGCCAGCAGCCGGTCGTTGACGTAGTCTTTCAGCAGGTAGTCCTGCGCCCCCATCTCCATCATCTCGGCGAGGACCCGTTCGTCCCGGAGCCCGGTCAGAACGACGACCGGCGTCTTCGGCGAGACGGCCCGGATCCCCCGGATCGTCTCCTCCTGCTCAGCGTCAGGAAGCATCAGGTCCAGCAGGACAACGTCGAACCTGCCGGTCCGAAGCTGCTCCTGCGCGTCGGCCAGACGGGTGACGTGGACAACCTCAAACTCCATCTCCGGAATCTCGTCTAGCCAGGTCTGGATCAGCCGGGCGTCGCTGATCATGTCCTCCACAAGCAACAGGCGAACTTGATCTTTTGGCATCGGTTCCAAGCAGTTCCTTCTGGTTGTCAGGATCCCTTGAGTCCGTCGGTCAACAGCTGGCCACTGTCCACCGTCGGGCACCAGTACTGTTCGATGTGCTGGATCACCAACTCGGTTCCGGTCTCGTGAGCCACATACGGGGGACGCTGAGGATTATACATTGCATCGGTCAGATCGCGCACGAGGACGCAACGGATTCCCCATCGGCTCATCTGACGGATCGCAAACGAGCGGCCGAGGACGCACATGTTGGTGTGCACCCCCATGATCAGCATGTTCTTGATTCCCAACTGTTGGAAGAGCGCGTAGATCTCCTCCCCACGGTCGGAGAGGGCGTCGGGATCGGCGATCTCGATCCCCGGGTGCTGGCGAGTCCAGGCTCGCCGGGGCTCCTCGCCGGTGTCGCAGCCGCCGTCGGAGTCGTCAATCGGCAGCGGGGGCTCCTGAATCGTTCGGGGCTCCGGCAGCGGGACCTTGGGCGCTAGCTGAGCCCGCAGCCGGTACGGAGTGCCTTCGTAGACCTCCATCGTGTCCGAAGGAGCGTGGACGATCTGAACCCCCCGTTTTCGAAGCGTCTGGACGACTGCGTTCATCCGGGGGATCATCGCCTCCAGCCGGCGCACCGCTCCGGAGCAGTAGTGGCTGTCCCAGACGTCGCAAAGCAGCAGGGCCGTCTCGGAGGTGGGCCACTCGACCTGGAAGGTCACGGGGACCCACTCGTCGCTCCCAGAGAACGGCCGCGTTCGGGTTCGAAGCTGCAGACGGAGCACCTCTTCGGTCGGCGCGCGCAGCGGCGGCTGTTGTGGGTTCATCGGTTTCCCTCCCGCGTGGCGGCCTCGCCGATCAGTTCGGCCAATCGGTCGATCTCCTCTCGCGTGCGTCGCTCGGTGACGCAAAGGAGGAGACCCTCGGGCAGTTCCGGCTCCCACCGCCTGAGCGGCAGGCCGGCGAGGACCTGATGCTTCAGGGCGTACTCGATCAGCCGCTCCGGCGCAACGGAGCATTTAAGGACGAACTCGTTAAAGAAAGGCGCTGAGAACCGAAGGGAGAATCCTGGCAGCGCGCCGAGCCGCTCCGCCGCATAGTGGGCCTTTTGGAGGTTTAAGGTCGCCACTTCGCGGAGCCCCTCCTTTCCGAGCGCGGCCAGATAGACGCACGCCGCCAAAGCGTTCAGCGATTGGTTGGTACAGATGTTCGAGGTGGCCTTCTCTCGGCGAATGTCTTGCTCTCGCGCCCGAAGGGTCATCACAAAGGCGCGACGGCCTGCCCGATCGCGCGTCTCCCCGACCACCCGACCGGGCATCCGCCGCATCAACGCTTCGGTCACCGCAAAGAATCCCAGATAGGGGCCGCCAAAGGCGATCGGGTTCCCCAACGGCTGCCCCTCCCCCACGACGATGTCGGCGCCGTATTGGCCGGGCGGCTTGAGGACGCCCAGCGCGATCGGGTTCGTACAGACGACCAGCAGCGCGCCAGCCCGCTTGGTCCTCTCTGCGATGGCGGCCATCGGCTCTAGACAGCCAAAGAAGTTCGGATACTGAACCAGCACCGCTGCCGTCCGGTCGGAGAGTTGGGCCTCCAGGGCCTCCAGATCCACCGTGCCGGTTTTTGCTTCAAAAGGAACCGTTCGGATCGGTGTCTTGCGCGGCGTCAGGTAGGTTCGGACCGTCGTCCGGTACTCCGGGTGGATCGAGCGGAGAAGGAGGATCTCCTCTCGGTTCCGGGCGGCGTTCAACGCCAACAGTGCCGCCTCAGCTAGCGCCGAGGCCCCGTCATACATGGAAGCGTTGGCCACCGGCATACCGGTCAGCTCGCAGATCAAAGATTGATACTCAAAGATCGCTTGGAGGGTTCCTTGACTGACCTCCGGCTGGTAAGGGGTGTAGGCTGTCGCAAACTCCCCTCGACTGACCAAGGCCTCGACGACCGCCGGGATGTAATGATCGTACGCCCCAGCGCCCAAAAAGCAGACATACCGATCCAACGTTTCGTTCTTTTCGGCCAGAGCGGTCAGGTGGCGGACGACCTCTAGCTCGCTGAGCCCTTGAGGAAGGTTCCAGTGCGTTCGGCGGAGCGCCGCTGGGATGTCGGCAAACAGCTCCTCGATCGAGGAGACGCCGATAGCCTGCAGCATCTCTCGGCGTTCAGCCTCTGTGTGAGGAACGTAGCTCACTCTTAGCCCTCCTCAACGCTTCGCCGATAGGTCTCCGCGTCGGCCAGGCGCTCCCACTCTTCCGGGTTGGAGACTCGAATTCGGACCATCCATCCCTGACCGTACGGGTCTTCGTTGACCCATTCGGGGTGCTCTTCAAGGGCCGTGTTCACCTCAACCACTTCGCCGCTTAGCGGGGCGTATAAGTCGAAGGCCGACTTGACCGATTCGATCACCCCAAACTCCTGTTCGGCCTGAAGCTGCTCGCCCACCTCCGGCAGCTCCACGTAGACCACATCGCCGATCTCGTGCTGAGCGTAGTCGCTGATTCCGATCGTAGCGATCTGGCCTTCCAGGCGCGCCCATTCGTGCGTTTCCGGAAGAAAGCGACAGTCTTCTGGAAATTTTAGCGCGGCCACTCGGTACCTCCTTTGCGCATGCGCTTTTTTAGGTTCTAGCGACTCCTACAAACCCAGAGAACCGCTTCAGCTGATCCCGAGTGCCCAGGACGATCACTCGGGAGCCTCCCAGCAGAGGGGTTTCCGGGCCGGGGCTGGTGATCAATTGTCCATCAGGGGAGCGAATCGCTAGGACGTTCACGCCAACCTGGGATCGGATGCGCAGTTCGCCGAGCGTCTTGCCCGTCAGGGGGGAGTCCGGCGGTACCAGCACCTGCTCTAAGAGGAACTCGACGGTGCCCGCCTGCATGACGGCGTCCAGGAACTCGCTCACCTCGGGGCGCAGAATCATTGTAACCATTCGATGGGCGCTGATCTTGTACGGTGTGATGACTCGATTGGCGCCGGCCTTGAGCAGCTTTGCCTCCGATTCGTCCCGGTTGGTCCGGGCGACGATGAACAGCTGCGGATTCAGGCTTCGCGCCGTCAGGACGACGAACACGTTGTCGGCGTCCTCCGGCAGCGCCGCGACCAGACACCGCGCGCGCTCAATCCCCGCCAGTTGAAGCACCTCTTCGTCAGAAGCGTCCCCGACCAACCCGCATCGCGCTGCGTCGGGGACCTGGGCGATGGCGGTCTCGTCCCGATCGATCACGACAAACGGAATCTCCTCTTGGAGGAGCTCCCGGACAACGTGCCTTCCCACCCGTCCGTAGCCGCAGACGATTACGTGGTTGCGCATCCGTTCCATCTGTTTTCGCTTCCATCGTTGTGCGAGCAGTCCACGCCACTCCCCTTCCAGGAGGAATTCTGCCGTCGCACCGAAAAAGTAAGTCGCCGTCACCGCTCCAGAGAGGATCAGAAAGATCGTGAACAGCCGTCCTTCCGGGCTGAGCGGTCGAACCTCTCCAAAGCCGACGGTGGTGATCGTGATCACGGTCATGTAGAGCGCTTCCAGAGGGGAGAGCCCTTCCAGGAGGCGATACCCGATGGTTCCTCCCAGAACGATCCCCGTCAAGGCCAGAAAGACCGGCCGCTGCCGCTGGAGGAACTGGACGGTCAGCCGCCACCAGAGGCCGACAGTGCTCCTCATCGAAACGAGCCCCGATAAAACGGCGTCCGCACGATCCGCGCCGGGTGGCGTCTCCTCCGAATTTCGATCTCGATGGGCCGGCCGACCTCAGCGAACCTTCTCTGGACATAGGCCAGGCCGATGTTGACCCCCAGTGTCGGCGAGGGTCCGCCGCTGGTCACCATGCCGATCTCCTGCTCGCCGACGTAGACGGGGTGCCCGTGTCGGGCCACCGCGCGCGATTCCATCTGAAATCCTACCAGCCGACGACGGACGCCCTGCTCCTTTTGTCGTCGGAGGGCCTCTTCGCCGATAAATCCAGTTCCAAAGGCCAATGTCCAACTCAGCCCCGCCTCCAACGGGGTGGTCGTCTCGTCCATGTCCTGGCCATAAAGCAGCAGTCGAGCCTCCAGCCGGAGCGTGTCCCGAGCCCCTAGCCCCGCCGGGAGCCCTTCGGCCTCCTGGACGGCCTTCAGCAGCGTTCGCCAAAGCGGAATAGCCTGCTCCGCGGGGCCGAGCACTTCGTAGCCCAGCTCCCCGGTGTATCCGGTCCTGGAAACGATCACGGGTATCCCGGCGATCTCGTCGGAGGCGAAGTGAAACGGCTTGGCCGGAGCCAGACGGCGCGAAAGGAGCGGCTCGAGAACCTCCCGCGAGCGAGGCCCTTGAACGGCCAAAAGGATCGTCTCCTCGGTTCGATCACAGAGAGAGGTGTCCCCCCAAAGGTGCTGACGAATCCAGGCGACGTCCTTCTCCCGGGTCGCTGCGTTGACGATTAGCAGGTACCGTTCAGGATGGATGCAGTAGACGATAAGATCGTCCAGGATGCCGCCGTCCTCTCGGCACATGACCGTATAAAGCGCTTCGCCGTCGCTCAGCGCCGAGACGTCGTTCGTAACCAGCCGCTGGAGGACGGCGCAAGCGTCCAGCCCCAGCACCTCTAGCCGTCCCATGTGGGAGACGTCAAAGATCCCTACCCGCTCCCGAACGGCCCGATGCTCCGCAAAGATGCCCTCATACTGAAGGGGCATCTCCCAGCCGGCAAAGGGGACCATCCGGGCGCCGAGTCGGCGGTGCTCCTCGACGAGAGGCGTTTTGCGAAGAGGGCTAGAAGCCTCAGAGTCCACAGGCGATCATCCTTTCCGTTGAACCTCAACAAGCGCCAGCCAGGTTTTTGAGCGGTCCGGGCTGCTCAGTCGGACAAATTCGTCCTCGACGGGGACCTCTTCCGGCTCTCGAAACGCTCCGGTCGTTCCGTTGAACCAGCGGACGGTTGCCCGCTCAGCCGGGCCGACCTGGAGCCGAACCTCACCGCCTCGGAAGAAGTACAACCCGAAGGCGTCCTCCTTGGCCAGGACGTAGGCTTCGTTCTCCTCCCGATCGGCGAGAAGCTCCGGTCTCGGCTCCGCGTCAAAGGGGGGAAAGACCGCAAAGAACGCTCTGGCCGATCGGATAGCCGTCTGAGCCAGCTCATCCGCCCCGCTGCCGCTTGGCGGACGATGGAACCGAGTTGCAGCACAGCCGGCAAAGAGATTCTGCCACCACCGATCCCAGCCGACCATTGGATCGTTTGGTCGTCCGCCGCTCAGCCGCGCGTAGACTTTAACGTTGTTCATCGGACGGGGGCCGATCTGTTGAATCTGCTTTCGCATCCAGAGCAGACGGTTGTAATGGACCTCCCCCTCTTGCCAATTGTTCTGAGAGACTTCGACATAGGTAAATAGGTCCGGATGGCGAAGAGTGCGCTGCTGAACCTCGTGACGGAGGTCCCAGGGGTCCCACATCTCGGTGACCATTGCTCGGCGGCCCAGCGACTCGGCGGCCCGGTGGATGAACTCCGCCCAGTAGACGGCCCAAGCCTCCGGCGCCATCGTTTCGTTGTCAATGCAGAACAAGACGTTCGGATACTGGAGCGCGATCTCCAAGACCCGTCGGGCAAAGGCCTCTTGGTACGGAAGGACAACTCGGTTGTGCTCTGCTTCCGGAACGGTGCGGAAGAACGGCTGCGCCCCTTGGGCCGGGTGCCCCGACCAAGACTCCGGGAGTCCCGATTCTTCGGCGGTGTAGTTGAGGTTGTTCTTGGGATTGAAAGGGTTCTTCTCCCAATGCTCCCGATAGTAGTCGAACGTCGCCCACAGTTCGATTTGGACGAAGATGTCTCGCCGGGCCGTCTCTTGGAGAAAGGTCTCCAGGCGCTCCCAGAACTCCGGATGGAATCGGTTCAGGTCGTACCTCCCCCGTTCGTCGGGCAGGTAGGGAGGTACGTTGTTCGGATCGCGCCAGGAGAGCGTGCAGCGGAAGTAGTTCGCGCCGATCTCCTCGTAAACCCGTAGATTGGCGCGGAACAGCTCCGGATCGTTAAAAAGATTGTCCTCGTCGGAGCCGCCGATCAGAAGGATCGGCTCGCCTCGGTAGCTCCAGTAGAACGGGTTTGCCGGATAGGGTTGAAGCCCTTCTTCGCTCCGAGCTGTCGGACACGACGCCATCAGCAAGACCCCTAAGAACAGCGCTCCGGTCCGCACCCCCACACCTTTCAACCGATCAAGGGTTGTGGTGCAGGTAGACCGTCTTGATCTGAGTGTAAAACTCGATCGCCACATGTCCCTGTTCCCGCGTTCCGGTGCTGGAGCCCTTGTAGCCGCCGAAGGGCACCTGGACTTCGGCGCCCGCCGTCTGGCCGTTGACGTGGACGATCCCCGCCTGGATGGAGTGGATGTACTGGAACGCTCGCTTGAGGTCGTTGGTGACGATGCTGGCGGAGAGGCCGTATCGGACGTTGTTGGCCACCTCGATAGCCTCTTCGAAACTGTCCACAGCGATGATCCCCACCACCGGCCCGAAGATCTCCTCCTGCGCGATCCGCATCTGAGGGTGCACGTCTCCGAAGACGGTCGGCTGGACGAAGTAACCCTTATCGTAGTCACCGCCGGTGAGCCGCTCGCCGCCGCAGAGCAGCTTGGCTCCCTCCGCCTTGCCGATTTCGATGTAGTTCAGGATATTTTTCAATGCGGCCTCGTCGATGGCCGGGCCGATCTCCACGCTCGGGTCCAGGCCGTTGCCGACTTTCAGGCGTCTCACCCGCTCGACCAGCTTTTCGGTGAACTCGCGAACGACCGGTTTGAGGACGATCGCTCGGCTGGTGGCGGTGCACTTTTGGCCGGTAGACCACATCGCTCCCGCGACGGTAAACTCGACGGCCCGGTCCAGGTCGGCGTCTTCCAAGACGATAATCGGGTTTTTGCCGCCCATCTCGCACTGACACTTGGCGCCGCGGGAGGAGACCACGTCGTACAGTCGGGTGCCGACGGCATTGGAGCCAGTGAAGGAGACCGCCTTGACCTTGGGGTTGGTGGCCAGCTCCTCGCCAACGGTGCGTCCTGGCCCGGTTACCAAGTTGAGGACGCCGGGGGGTAGCCCGGCCTCTTCTAGCGCCTTGACCAGCTGGCAGGCGGAAATCGGCGCGAGGCTGGCCGGCTTCAGGACAACCGTGTTCCCGGCGATCAACGCCGGAAGGGCCTTCCACGCCGGAATGGCGATCGGGAAGTTCCAAGGTGTAATCAGCCCGACGACCCCAAGCGGCTCCCGGATCGTATAGAGGAAGGTTCCCGGCTGCTGGGAGGGGAAGGTTTCACCGGTTAGTCGTCGGGCCTCGCCGCCGAAGAACTCCAGCAGCTCAACGGTTCGGAGCGTCTCTCCGATCCCTTCTTTAAGCGTTTTCCCTTCCTCGCGGGTCAGCAGGCGTCCCACCTCCTCGGCGCGGGACTCCAGAATCTGTGCCGCTTTGAAGAGAATCTTTCCTCGCCGGGGCGGTTCCCACCGGCTCCACTCGGCAAAGGCGGCCTCGGCCGCCTCGATGGCCGCGATCGTGTCCTCCCGGTCGCTTTCTGGGTGAACCCCGACGATATCGCTCGTGTCGGCGGGGTTGATGTTCTCAAAGGTCCGCCCGCTTCGAGCCGGAACCCACTCTCCGTTGATGTAGTTCAGATACTCTTGTGTCATGGTCGTCAGCTCCTCCTTACTCCTCAGGTCTCTCAACGGGTAGAACTTTCAGGGCAACGTCCCGCTCGACGGAGGGAATCTGCAGGGAAAGCCCCGCCTCTGTTGTGGCGACTTCCCATCGGTTGGAGACCGTCCCGTCCCAGGTGTCCCAGAGCTCCGCCCGATAGCTTCCCGGTTCCAGGCCGAGCAGGCTCAGGGTAAACGGAAGGGTTGGCTCGATCGGCTCTCCTCTCTCGGCACGGGACCAGGTGTGATGCGGATTCTGGATCCAGATCAGAGCTAGCCGGTCGTTTTGTAGTCCGATCACACGGGCGGGAGTCTCCTCCGGCGCCTGATAGCTGAGGGGACGGAGTCCCAACCTGTGCCAGGGAACCCCCCGAACAAATCGCGCGATCGCCACGAAGTGCCAGTAGAGGTTCTGCGGCTCGATGTAGTTATCCCACCACCAGAGCATGGCCGTTCCGGCGCCGCCGGAGAGCGCCGAGGCCCACAGGCCGTTGTGAAGGCCGATCCCGTTCGGATCGCGCTGGGGATGCGGCCCGGTCGAATCCACTCCAAATTCGCCAAAAAGGTGCGGCTTCCCAAAGCGTTCCAGCTTTTCCAGCGTGAAGTTCCGGA
This sequence comes from Candidatus Poribacteria bacterium, assembly GCA_026004875.1. GTDB lineage: Bacteria > Poribacteria > WGA-4E > BPJZ01. Next base: position 66,254 of record BPJZ01000011.1, read on the forward strand.
CGCTTTCCGCAATGTCCGGGGCGTGATACTGATGGGTTTGGGTGATCTCGATCTCCGGCAGCGCCCAGACGGCGTCGTCCCCGCGAGGGTTCGCGTAACTGGTCGTGATCGGGTGATCATAAGGGTCCAGTTCTCGGAGGTACCGTCCCATCTCCTGGTGCCAGGCGACGACGTCCTCCGAGATGTACCGCTCAACGATGTCCACTTCGTTCCAGAACTCCCAGGCCAGTAGGTTGGTCCGCCAGGCGTATCGGGAGACCAGATAGCTGAGCTTTCGACGGTACAGCTCTCGGGCGCGTGGATCGGTAAAAAACTGCTCCGGCGACTCCAGAAACCCCCCGTTCTCCACGGCGTAAGGGTTCTCTTGGTAAAACGCATAGGGGGGACGGATGCGAAGCTTATTAAAGGATTCGAGGCAGAGCATGATGGCAATTCCCCGCTCGGCGGCCAGGTCGAAGATGCGGTCCAACTTCCAGGCGTTGCCCAGATGGTACTGGCCCAGAGGCGGGTAGTCGGCACCGGTCCACTCCAGCTCGACGTTCCAAGAGATCATCCAAATTCGGGTGTAGTTTTCTCCGTGGGCAGCCATCTTGTCGAAGTACTCGCGGTATCGGTGGGTGCCGGCGGCGTCGGTCCAACAGACGTTATGGCCTACCGCAAAGTAAGGGCTGCCGTCGTCTCGGCGGAAGTAGCGCGGGTCCTCGGAGAGGCGAATGAACCCCGGAAAGGGCGATTCTAGGACGGTGAAGCTCCCGTTGCCCAAGGGTCGGCTCTCCGATCCGAGCACTTCGGCGAGGGTAAAGGCGTGCTCGCCAACCTCGACCGGCGTGTACCGCGCGCGGAAGTAAGGCTCCCCGATCGGGATCAGGCGTTCGGTGCCCCCTTCCAACTGGGAACGGTACTCCTGGAACCAGAAGGCCCACACCCGATCGGTTCGCCCCGAAGGACGGCGGATTGTGATCTCGATCCGATTGGCCGCCGTGTCAAAGGGGTTCTCAAACCGAAGCTCCGGGGAAAACTCCACCTGCCAGAGCCCGTAACGGGGAAGCCGATGGGCATTGACCGTCCACGATTCCGCCATGATCGTCGTGATTCCTCCCAGGAGTAAGCCGAGCACCACACAGACACGCCGCCCTCTTCTCAACGGGGATTCCTCCTAGCCGAATCGCATTCCTTCTCGCGCCTTAAGGAGGGCGCAACCGGCAAGCCTGTCGGTGCTTCTCAATGTAGCCGCTCCCCAGCGGTCCGTCAACCACGGCGGGGCGCCGCTGGGCGCAGCTAGCGCAGCCGGTGGGGCAAGTTCGGTTGCCTTCCGAGGAAGGGTCGAAGTACAGTCCAACAGGAATGCCCCACTCGATGGCTGAACAATCACAAAGAAAGGGCCTTGTGCATGGCAGAGTTCACCGGTCTGGTGACGTTTCGGGGGAATCCGTTGACGCTGGTCGGCAACGAGGTGAACGTGGGGGACACGGCTCCCGATTTTGAGATCGCCAGCAGTCTGGCGGAGAGGAAACGTCTCTCCGACTTTGCCGGGAAGGTGCGGGTGCTGAACGTGGTGCCTTCTCTGGACACCAGCGTCTGTTCCACGCAGACCCAGAAGTTTGACCGGTTTGCCAAGGAGCTAGGCGAGGATGTGGTCGTGTTGACGATTAGCATGGACCTGCCTCCGGCACAGGCTCGCTGGGCGCAGGAGCATCAGGCCGATCACGTCGTGTTGCTTTCCGATTACTTAGATCATTCCTTTGGGCTGGCCTACGGCGTCCGGATTAAAGAGCTGGGCGTTTTGGCTCGGAGCGTCTTTGTGGTGGACCGCGACGGCAAGGTCGTCTACAAGCAGATCGTGCCGGAGACGGTCGAGGAGCCGGACTACGAGCCGGTGATCGAGGCGGTCAAGAAGGCGCTGGGATGAGCGCTCCGAAGATTCGCGCCGTTCTATTCGACTTTGACGGCGTGATTGTAGATACTGAGCCGCTTCACTATCGGACGTTGGCCGAGACACTCGCTGCGGCGGGTCTCGGCCTTCTGACTGAGGAGGCTTATGGGGAGCGTTACATCGTCTTTGACGATCGGGAGGCGATCCGGGCGGCGTTTCGCGACGCGGGGCGGCCCCTCTCTCCGGAGCGCCTGGAGGCGTTGATGGAGGAGAAGGCCCGCCGGTTTCGGGAGCTGGCGGCAGCGGGAGTGGCGCTGTTCCCGGGGGCGCGGGAGGCGATCGAAGCGCTCGGGGCGGTCTACCCGTTAGCGATCGCCAGCGGTGCCCTTCGAGAGGAGATCGAAACCATCCTTGTGGCTCACGGGCTCCGAAGCCGTTTTTTGGCGCTGGCCGCTGCCGACGATGTTACCCACAGCAAGCCCCATCCGGAAACCTATCTGCTGGCTTTGGAGCGGCTCAATATGGCTCTTCGTTGCTCCCCTCCGATCCGTCCTGAAGAGACGGTCGTCATTGAGGATACGATCAACGGGGTTCTCGGCGCCCAAGCCGCCGGAATGCGAACGGTTGCCGTGACCCACTCCTATCCTGCGGAGCGGCTTCGCCACGCCGAGGTCGTTTTGGACTCCCTAATCGGGCTGACGCCGGGGCGTCTCTCTGCTCTGTTGGGAAGTAGCTCTTAGCGGCCGCCCTCCGTTGCCTTCCTCCTTGGGATGACTTACGCTCTCAAGGCCGGAGAAAGGGGGTCGAGTGGATGGCGGAGTGGATCACACCGCGCAACGTTCTGATCGTCGTCGTCCTGGGCGTGTTGCTGTACAACGCCGTTCGGGTGCTTCGGGAGTACGAGCGGGCGGTCGTCTTCCGTCTTGGGCGCTTTGTGGGCGTTCGAGGGCCGGGATTGGTGCTGTTGCTTCCCTTTGTGGATCGGATCGTGCGGGTGGACCTGCGGATTCACTCCGACGACATTCGACCCCAGGACGTGATCACCAAAGACAACGTTTCAGTGACAGTGAACGCGGTGGTCTACCGTCGGATTGTAGACCCGGAGCGGGCGGTTTTAGGCGTTGAGGACGTCCATTTTGCGACGGCCCAGGCGGCGCAGACGGCGCTTCGAAGCGCGTTGGGTCGGGTGGACCTAACCACGCTTTTAAGCCGACAGGAGGAGGTGGTCGCCAACCTTCAGGCGGTCCTTTCGGCTCAGGTTCGGGAGTGGGGCGTTGAGGTGCTCAGCGTTCAGATGAAGGACGTGCAGCTTCCCGACTCGATGAAGCGGGCGCTGGCCCGTCGTGCGGAGGCCGAACGGGAGCGCCGAGCGAAGATCATCCACGCCCAAGGCGAGCGGGCCGCCGCTGAAAAGCTGGTCGCCTCGGCGGAGCTGATCTCGCAAGAGCCGATCGCCTTGCAACTGCGCTACCCTCCAGAGTATCGGCGAGGTGGCCACCGAAAATAACTCCACGTTGGTCCTCCCCCTCCCGGTCGAATGGCTACAGCGATGGTTCGTCCAGCAGAGGACAGTTCCTTCGACGGCGGCGGAAAGCGGCCCTTCGTGAGCGAGGATTCCTTCCGACCGATTGCGCCTAAAGAGACGGCCCAACGCCGGCGGATTGAGCAGTACCGTCAGCGGTTGGCCCATAAGCGACGAGAGGTCGTTCAGCTGGCGCTGGAGCTGGATCGCGTCGAGGCGGAACTCCGTCGGTTCGAGCATGAGTACTATGCCCGGGTTGGGCGGCTGTTCCTTGAGCTGGACCGGGTGCAGCTGGAGATCCAGGAGACGCTCTATCGAGCGCGGCTGTTGGAGCGCGGTTGGCCGCGGGACGCCGATCGAATCGAGGAGCAGGTCGCCCGAACGTTTCGCGCCGAGCGCCGGCGGATCGAAGGGGTCTCTGAGAGCCCAAGCAGCGAGTCCTGGACTTCTCGCCGGGAGGCTCGAACCGGGGAGAAGTCCCGAGGGGCTCCCGAATCGGAGCGGCCTTCCTTACGCGCGCTCTATTTGGCCCTGGCCAAGCAGTACCATCCCGACAAGGCTTCCGACCCGGAGGCCCGCGCCCGTTATGAGGAGATCATGGCGATGATCAACCGGGCGTACCAGGAAGGGGATCGGGAGCGGTTGGAGAGCCTGGCGGCCACGCTGGAGCAGGGCGAGATCCCCGTCGAGGACGAGCGCGCCTTAGAGCGTCGCCTGTACCGGGAGTACTATGAGTTAGAGCGCAGCGCCCAACGCCTGCGCCGACGGATCGCCCGACATCGGGCCCGTGAGATGTACCGGCTGATGGAGGAGGTCCGAATGGCAAAGAGGCGAGGGGTGGACCTGCTGGCCGATCTACACCGGGAGTTAAGCCTTAAGCTGGAGGCCGCCCGATCGCGGCTGGAGCGCATTCGAGAGCAGTGTCAAGCGCTTTGGGGAGGCCTCTTTGGTCGGGCGACCGAGTGAGCCTTACCGTCCCTCTCCAAGTCGGGGGCTCCCTTCGCGCCGACGAGGAACCGGCAGGTAGTCCACAGTCGGCCGGTGTCGCACCGGCTGACGATAGAACCGCATCAGCTGCATCACCTCAACGGGCATCTCGGTGGAGACGGGCAGCCCCATCTCTTTCAGGTCCTGGACGGTGATCGGGTGGTCATGGGTCCAGCGGCCTTCAGAGAGCATCTGGGCGACCTGGTCGGCCTGTTCTGGCGGAAGGGTCCCGGTCAGCAGCTTTCGAACGCTCTCGCGGACCTGCCGGATCGCCTTCTCCGCCTGATCGGCCAAGATGAGCGTTTCGTCCTCGATCTGCTCGATCGGCTTCTTTTTGAGGACTGAGAGCAGCGAGACCGCCGGATAGTGGCCCAGCTGAGGGTCTACCGGCCCCAACACCGCATGTTCCGACATGATGATACGATCTGCAGCCAACGCGATGAGCGTCCCGCCGGACATCGCGTAATGCGGAACGAAGACGGTCACCTGTCCCGGATGGTCCTTGATGGCCCGTGCGATCTGAAGGGCAGCTAAGGCCAACCCGCCGGGCGTATGAACGATCAGATCGATCGGCACCTCCGGATCGGTCAGCCGAATCGCTCGGAGGACCTCTTCAGAGTCGTTGATGTCAATGTAGCGGACGATGGGAAACCCAAAGAAGCCCATCGTCTCCTGACGGTGGATCAGGACGATCACCCGCGAGCGGCGCTTTCGTTCGATCTGGGCGATCAGACGTTGGCGGGAGTATTCCAGCATCCGTTGCTCGATCATCGGCTGAACTGCCATTAGCAAAAAGAACAGCCACAGCAGATCGCCAAATCCGAAGTTCATCGCTCCCTCCAGTACCAGCGTTCCGGATGGTAGTGGGTCTCATCGGCAAACCAACGACGGTAGACCTGTCGAGGACGCAAAAAGATGGGATGAAGGACCACTCCGGCGACGAATCCCCCCACGTGTGCCCAGAAAGCGATCCCTCCTACGTCTCCGGGAACCGCCAGGCTCAGCGTTCCGCTGAACAGTTCGCCTAAAAACCAAAGCAGAAGATAGATCACCGCTGGAACTTCGAACAACACCGGCCAGAAGAAAAACGGGACGACCACAATCAGCGTCGAGCGGGGAAAGAGAACAAAATAGGCTCCCATTACTCCGGCGACGGCGCCTGAAGCTCCGACCGTCGGAACCGTTGAGTTGGGGTTCAGGACCGCATGGGTCGCCCCGGCCGCCAGACCGGTGAGCAGGTAAAACGCCAAGAAGCGACCGATCCCCATCCGGTCTTCCACGTTGTCCCCAAACAGCCACAGCGCCCACATGTTCGCGATGATGTGAAACCACCCGCCATGAAGGAACATGCTGGTGAGCAGCGAAAGCCACTCTCCCCAGGGAGCACCTGAACGGAGCGCGGCCGGCACGACGCCGTATCGCTGGAAAAAGGCCATCAGCTCCGCAGGCGAAAGGCTCAGCTCATAGAGAAATACCGCGCCGTTTATGGAGATCAGCCCCACCGTCGCAAACGGCGTGTAGCGCGAGGGAATCGTGTCGCGGATTGGAAACACGTCTGGTCGCTCCTGATCGGTCGGCGCAGTGCGTGAAGGAATCCTAGTCAAAAGGCGGCCTGAGGACAAGGCTGGCCGATCCGATTTGAAGGCGTTGATGCTTCGGCTTGGTTGTCCGTCGCCGCCTTCGATGAGAGGATGTCCGCGGACAGCCAAAACGAACGGAGGTCAAACGGGCTAAAGAAGGGGCTCTAAGAATGCCGAGAATAAGTGCTTTTGCCGACGAGATCGGGCCGGACCTGGACGAGCAGCTTCGAGTGCTCCGCGAGAATCGGATCGGCTTGATTGAACTGCGCAGCGTCTGGGGTAAGAACGTCCTTCAGCTCAGCGCGCGGGAGATTCGGGACATCCGACACGCGGCCGACGCGGAGGGAGTCGGGTTCTCCGCGATCGGCTCGCCGTTGGGGAAATATCCGATCGGCGATCCGATCGAACCGCAGTTAGAAGGCCTCAAGCTGGCCGTTGAGTATGCTCAGGTCCTGGACGCCCCCTATATTCGGCTGTTCTCCTTTTGGATTCCCCGAGGGGAGAGCCCAGACGCTCATCGTTCCGCTGTGCTCGACCGGTTGGAGGCCTTTGTCGAGGTGGCACGGGGCTCCGGCGTTCGACTGGCCCACGAGAACGAGCGGGGTATCTATGGGGACACCTCCGTTCGCTGCCGGGACCTGCTGGACAGCCTCGATCCGGAGGTGTTTGTCGGCATCTTTGACTTTGCCAACTTCCCCCGCGAGGAGGATCGCTGGACCGCCTGGGAGCGGCTGCGGGACCGGATCGCGTACTTTCACATCAAGGACGTGGACTTTGAACGGAACCGGGTTGTTCCTGCCGGTCAGGGGGACGGGAAGATCGAACCGATCCTCCGGGACGCCTACGCTCGGGGCTTTGACGGATTCTTGACGCTAGAGCCACACCTCCGCGAGGAGTTCGGAGCGACAGGAGCCGAGCGGTTCCGGGCGGCGGCGGTGGGGGCTCCGGGAAGTGCTCCGGCGGATCGGCGTGGTCGGTTAGCGCCCAGAGGGGATCATCCCTCTTGGGAGAGAACTCGTCCAGCAAGCGGCGAGAGGAACCGAGGAGGCAGCGCCGCCACGACGGTGATCCCCAACTCGTCGTACTCGACCTGCTCGACGCGCCCGTGTTCGTAGAGATAAGAGAGCCATCGGCCCTCGTCATGGCTCAGCCGGAAGAGGTACTCCGACTCTTGGCCGGCGGCTTGGGAAGCAATCTGCTCGCGCAGCCGTCCCAGGCCTTCGCCGGTGATCGCTGAGGTGAAAATCGCCTCAGGGTACTCCGCTTCCAGGAGCTTCCGGTCCTCTGGAGCGATCAGATCCACTTTGTTGATCACCAGCAGCGTCGGAATCTGGTCGGCGTCCAGCTCCTCAAGCACCTGCCGTACCGTCTCCATCAACACCGGCACGTTGGGATGGGAGCCGTCCACCACGTGCAGGAGCAGGTCGGCCTCGTGGACCTCTTCTAGGGTGGCGCGAAAGGCCGCCACCAGATGATGGGGCAGCCGTCGGATGAACCCGACGGTGTCGGTTAACAGCACCTCTTGGCCGGTCTCCAGCCGAAGCCGGCGGGTGGTCGGGTCGAGCGTCTTGAAGAGCTTGTCCTCCGTCTCGACGTGCCGTTCTCCGGTCAGGGCGTTCAGGAGGGAAGACTTTCCGGCGTTGGTGTAGCCGACTAGGGCGACGGAGAAGGCCTGCGTCTCCTTCCGGCGCTTCCGCTGCACGCGACGATGCTGAACGACCTCAGCGAGCTCCTTGCGGAGCTGTCGGATCCGCTGCTGAATCATCCGGCGGTCCATCTGGAGCTGAGTTTCGCCAGGACCTCGCGTTCCGACGCCTCCGGCGACGCCGGAACCGGCGCCGACCACTCGATCCAGGTGAGTCCAGGCCCGCCGCAGACGAGGGAGGGAGTACTCCCACTGGGCCAGCTCCACTTGAATGCGCGCTTCGCGGGTATGGGCGCGTTGACTGAAGATGTTCAGGATCACGTCGGTGCGGTCCAGGACTTTGACCTTGAGGGCTCGGTCCAGGTTGCGCATCTGAGCCGTCGTGAGGTCCTCATCAAAGAGGACGGCATCAGCCTGCAGTTCCTCGGCGAGGTGCCGGAGCTCCTCCACCTTTCCCCTTCCGATCAGCGTCGCCGGATGGGGACGCTCCCGCCGGACCAGCAGTTGACAGACCACCTCTAGGCCTGCGGTGTTGGCCAGCTCGGCCAGCTCGCCCAGCGACTCATAGGGCTCCAGGTCGTTCGCCCGACGGGGGACCCACTCGATCCCGACCAGGATCGTTCGCTCCCGTCGTTCTAGCTGTGCTCGAACGTCAAAAAGCTCCATCTTCCTCCCTGAAGCGCTCTTGATTGAGCCTGCTTCGCTTTCTTTTTCATTATTAATTGTAGCCTACGACTTTCAAAGCTGCGGCGCAAGGAGACGGGCAAGGCTTTCGACCAACTCGCGTCCGGTGCCCGCCTGGAGGGTTTCTCGGCGCGCCTTACGGAAAAGCTCCCCCATCCAGCGCTCGACGGCGGCGATCTCCCCACTGCTATAGAGCAGCGTCCCGATCTCGTAGTCCAGGAACAGACTCCGTTGGTCCATGTTGGCCGAGCCGATGACGGCGAGGTCGTGGTCCACCAGGAGGGCCTTGGCGTGCATCATCCCGTCCTGGTACAGGTATACTTTTCCTCCAGCCGCCTGAACGTCCCGGAGATAGGTCCCTCGTGCCAAATCGGTGATCGGATGGTTGGAACGACGGGGAACCAGGATGCGCACGTCCACTCCGCGCCGAGCCGCCAGACAGAGCGCCTGTTCCAGCGCATCGTCTGGGACGAAGTAGGGCGTGACCACCCAGACCCGTTCCTGGGCGGAGAAGATCGCCGTCAAGAATCCCGCGTAGAGAGGATCGTTCGGGACGTCCGGGCCGGAGGGAATTACCTGAAGGATGCCCGTGGCACCGATCGGCGGTTTGACCGGCTCTGGCGGCGGGAGCGTCTCGCCGGTGGCAAACTCCCAGTCGTTGAGGAACACCTGCTCGAAGTGCCGCACAGCGGGGCCTTCGACAAGGAAGGCTAGGTCGCACCAACGCCGGGGGTCCGGGGTGGGGCCCATGTATTCGTGAGCGATGTTTGCTCCTCCAGAAAGCGCCACTGTGCCGTCGAAGACGACGATCTTTCGATGGTTTCGGAGGTTGGGACGGCTTCGGAGCGATCGAGCGAAGATCGGCATGAACCGGGCAACTCGGCCGCCGGCCTCCTCCAGCGGAGCAAGGAAGCGAGCGCCGGTGCGCCAGGAGCCGAAGTCGTCCAGGAGCAACCGGACGGCGACCCCCTCGCGGGCGCGTCTTGCCAGCCGGCGCACAATCTCACGGCCGACGGCATCGGGCGCGAGGATGTACATCAGCACGTGGATCGAGCGTCGGGCCGCCTCGATCCGTTCAAGGAGCGCCGCGTAAGCCTCCTCGCCGGAGGGGAGCAGATGGAGCCGATTGCCCATCGTCGCGCCTGGAAGGCCAAAGGTGCGCATCAACCGGTCAATCGGGCCGGTGATCTCGATTGGGCAGGCCTCCCCCTGGGAAAGCTGCTGAGCGAGCTTCTCCCGCCGACGTGTTCGAACCTTCCGCCCGCCAAGCAATAGGTAGGCCGGAACCCCCAGATAGGGCACCAACAGCATCAAAAAGAACCAGAGCAGTGCGCTCTGCGGAGAGCGCTTCTGCCGGAGCATGTGAGCGATCCCCACCGCCGCCAGCAGGAATCCAAACACCGCTGAGAGCTGGGAGAGCAGCCCTTCCAAAAACGGGTGGGAAAGATCCATCTCGAAAAGTACCGGAACCGCTCCGCCGGACGTTGGCAATTCGCGACCCTTTCCTACCTCACCGTGGACAATATCGATGAGTTCGCCCTAGGATATCCTCTCTCAGCACAGAAGGGAAAAGCGGCCCGTCGAAGCCGACGGGCCGCCTACCGGTACCGGCGAAACGGGCATTCCTTCGAGTTTTAGCCTTCAGCGAGCGCCTTTCGGATCCGCTCCAACCCCCGCTGGATGTTCTCCATCGAGGTGGCAAAGGAGAGTCGGATGCATCGGTCCTCTCCGAAGGCCTCTCCAGGGACGACCGCTACCTGAACCGTGTCGAGCAGGTATTCGGTTAGGCTGAGCGAGTCGCGAATCTCCCTGCCGCCGAGCGTGCGGCCGTAGTAGCTGCTCAGATCTGGAAAGACGTAGAACGCCCCCTGGGGCCGGGCATATCGGACCCCGGGAATCTCATCGAGCAGCCGACAGATGACGTTCCGGCGCTCTTCAAAGGCTCGGCGCATCTCTTCGACGCAGTCCTGAGGGCCGGTGATCGCCGCCAGCGCCGCCTTTTGGGCAAACGATGTGGGGTTGGAGGTGCTGTGGCTCTGGATGTTCCCGATGGCACGGGCGATCTCCTCTGGAGCCAGCACCCAGCCCACCCGCCAGCCGGTCATCGAGTAGGTCTTGGAAACCGCGTTGACGATCAGGGTGATCCGCTCCATCCCCTCCCGGAGCGTTGCGATGCTGACAAACGGCTCACCGTCGTAGACTAACCGATCGTAGATCTCGTCGGCGACGACGTAGACGTTTCGCTCAAGGGCCAGCTCGGCGATCGCTTCCAATTGGGCGCGGGAGTACATCGTCCCGGTCGGATTGGAGGGACTGTTCAGGATGATCGCCTTAGTTCGATCGGTGAGCGCCTCACGGATCGCCTCCGGGGTCAGGGTGAAATTTTCCTCCGCGGTCGTTGGGAGAACCACCGGCTTGGCGTCTGCCAGCCGAACCATCTCGATGTAGCTCACCCAGTACGGGGCGGCAAAGATCACCTCGTCGCCGGGATCGCAGATCGCCTGAAAGATGTTGTAAAGTGCGTGCTTGCCGCCACAGGAGACGACCACCTGATTGGGAGAATACTCCCGGTTGTGGGCCTGGGAGTACTGACGAGCCAGCTCCTGCCGGAGCTCCGGGATGCCCGCTGCGGGGGTGTACTTGGTGAACCCCTCGTCCAACGCCCGCTTTGCGGCGGCTTTGATGTGCTCGGGCGTGTCGAAGTCCGGCTCACCGGCCCCAAAGCCGATTACGTCCACCCCTTGGGCCTTGAGCTGTCGCGCTTTGGCGCTGATTGCCAGCGTTGCGGAGGGCTGAATTCCCGCTGCCTTCCGTGAAATCCCCAAAATGGCCGTGCCCTTTCTCGCTTGTCATTGTCTCGCTCACCTTTGGTTTGGTAGGAAGCATACTTCCCGGACGCAAAACCCGTCAACGGATCCGAAGGCCACAGGCACGGCCTCCTTCGGCGCTCCACTGCGAAAGGGCCTTTGTTTCTTGCGGTTCTTTTCCTTGTCGAGTAATTGTTTTCAAGCACAAAGCGATGTTCCCGTTTCGGTGAGGAGAATAGAAAGGGGAGTCGTCATGCGCGCATGGGGGTTGAGCGTCGTTCTTCTGATGGTCGTTTTGGCCGTGGCTGAGGGGCGAATCCTGTTTCAGGACGACTTCGAAGGAGAGACGATCGGTGCGGAGCCGTCCAAGTGGATGGTGGTGGACGACCCTCCCGGGGACCCGCCTGGGGAGATCGCTGAAGATCCAGAGGACTCCCGCAACAAGGTGCTTTTGGCCTCCCTGCGCGGCGACCGAAACGGACGCGTCTACGTCGTCGGCGAAGCGGACTGGGCCGATCTTGTCGTTCAGTTCGACTGGTACCTTGCCGTCGAGGGGGTGCAACATGGTACCGTCTTTCGCTATCAAGACCGCAACAACCACTACCTGATTGACCGTCGTTCGCCGGCCGCGGGGGACGCGATGGACTTCTGGCGCCGTCAGAACGGCGGATGGACTAACGTCGGCAGGGCGCCGATGACGGTTCCGCCGCAGGTCTGGTACACAACGATGCTCATCCTTCGAGGGGACACCTTCATCGCTAAGATGAAGGAGCGGGACGATCCCACCTCCTTCAAGGAATTGGACCCGATCCTCGAGGCTCAGGACGGTGCGTTTGCGTCGGGGGTACTTTGGCACCTACGGCGCTGAACAGACCGGCGTAGCCTACTACGACAACGTCATCATCGGCGAGTCGGAAGAGGAGGTCGAGGCGGCAGCGCTGGCGGTCCGGGCAAAAGGAAAGCTTCCTCTCCTCTGGGGGGCGTTGAAGGCCGCATCCCGTTAAACCTGAGCCGGTCGGAGTGCTTCTCAAGGAGTGGATCGGTGTGCGGCGAGGTTTGCTGTTTCTCGCCTGAGTGCAGGATACTTGATCCAGGAAGTCGCGCCCGGGGAAGAGCGAATCGGGGACGAGACGCATGAAGAAACAGGCCCTTTTTGCGCTTTGGACGGTTTTGATCGGTTGGTGCTCAGGCCCTGCGGTGGGGCAGGGGATCTCTTCTGCGCTGCTGGGGGGGACCGTTCCGGTTCAGTTCAGCGCGGAGGTAGCGCCGGAGCCGTCTCGCGCTGGGGAGACAGTCGAGGTGCGCGTTCACGCACGGATCGAGCCCGGCTGGCATATTTACTCGTTGACGCTTGCGCCAGAGATCGGCCCCCAGCCGACCCGGATCACCGTCGAGGCAGAGCATCTGGAGGGGCCCGGATTCTTCGAACAACCGGAGCCGCTCCGGAAGTACGACGCCGCCTTTGATGCGACGGTCGAGTCGTTCGAAGGGTCGGTGAGTTTTGTCGGTCGGTTTCGCGTTCGGGAGGGAACCCCTCCAGGCACCTATCCGGTGCAGGTTGCCGTTCGGTATATGGTCTGCAACGCAAAGACCTGTCTCCCTCCGACCACTCAGACGGTCGCGCTCACTCATCGGGTCGAGGAGGGGCCAGCGCGGGCGGAGTTCTTGCAGCCGCTTCCTACGTCGAAGCCGCCTCAAGGGGTCTCGGCCTCGCCCGCGGGGGTGGAGGCTACTTCGTCGGCAACTGAAGCCGCCTATCGCGTGGAACGCGCTCGCGATCAGGGGTTGTGGGCCTATCTTCTTTTCGCTGCCTCGATGGGGTTTCTCGCCCTGCTGACGCCGTGTGTCTTTCCGATGATTCCGATCACGGTCTCCTTTTTCACCAAGCAGCAGGCCTCCACTCGGCTGCAAAGCGTCCGTCGGGCGCTTCTTTACTGTCTAGGGATCGTGACCACCTTCACGGGTCTAGGGATCGTCCTGGCGCTGTTGTTTGGCGCAGCGGCGATCCAGAACCTTGCCGCCAACGTCTGGGTAAACTTGCTGATCGCGGCGATCTTTGTCGCGTTTGCGCTGAACCTTTTTGGCGCCTATGAGATTCGGGTTCCCTCCCGGCTGCTCAACTTTGTCGGCGGAAAGGGCCAGGGGGGCGGAACGGTAGCTATTTTGCTGATGGGCCTGACCTTTTCGTTGACCTCGTTCACCTGTACGGTTCCGTTTGTCGGGACGGTTCTGGTCGCCGCGACGCAGGGGGAGGTCTTTTGGGCGGTGGCTGGGATGCTGGCCTTTTCGGCGGCGTTCGCGTCGCCGTTTTTCTTCTTGGCGCTCTTTCCTCAGTTGCTCGCGACGCTGCCTCGCTCCGGGGGATGGCTAAACTCGGTCAAGGTGACGATGGGCTTTTTGGAGCTGGCCGCCGCGCTGAAGTTCATCAGCAATATCGACCTCGTGATGGGGTGGGGGGCGCTCCCGCGCGAGTTGTTCTTAGCCGCGTGGGTGGCTATCGCCCTTGTGGCCGGCTTTTATCTGCTGGGGAAGATTCAGCTTCCTTTAGACTCGCCGGTGGAGAGGCTGAGCGTTCCGCGACTGCTGTTGAGTCTGTTCTTTTTTGCGGTGGGCTTTTATCTGCTGACCGGCCTGTTCGGCAAACCTTTGGGAGAGCTGGACGCCTTCCTTCCTCCCTATTCGACCGGCGGTGGAAGCGTCCTAGCGGGCGGGGGATCCTCGAGCTCCGGTGAGGGGTTGAGCTGGATTGAAGACTACGATCGGGCGCTGGTAGAGGCTCAGGCGACGGGGCGGCCGATCTTCGTTGACTTCACCGGCGTGACCTGCACCAACTGCCGGTGGATGGAGAAGAATATCTTCACTCGCCCGGAGATCGCTGACCGGCTGGGCCGTTTTGTCCGGGTCCGGCTTTGGACCGACCTGGCCGACGAGCGCTCCCGCCGTTATCAGCGGATGCAGCAGGAGCGGTTCGGGACGGTCGCGTTGCCGTTTTACGCCATTCTTAGCCCGGAGGGCGACATCTTGGCCACCTTTGACGGCCTAACTCGAGACCCCGAGGAGTTCGCTCGGTTCCTCGATGAGGGCTACCGGCGATTTGAAAACGCCTTAGCGATGCGCTAGTCAGGGGGAAGCTCGTGAACAGCTTGCTTCGAGCGGTTCAGGGGGGAGGCGTCGTTCTTCTCCTGGCGTCCCTCCTTATTGCAGTCGCAGAGGAGCCGACGGTGCTTCCAGAGGGGCCTGGAATTGCTGCCAGTTACCCGAACGACGTTGGGTTGGGGGAAGACCCTCGGGTCTTGCTCTTTGAGGACTTTCGTGTCCCCGACGTTTCGACCCTTCAGGAGCGGTGGGAGAACGTCTCCAACCCCGCGGGAATGCGACTGGTCAACGACACCCCGACCGATCTACCGGAGGATCGGGCTCTGGAGGTTACCGCGACGTTGGGGAAGGATACCGGCGGCCACCTTTACAGTCGGCTTCCGCGCGGCGTAGACTTGGCGTTTGCTCGGTTCTACGTGAAGTTCCCTGAGGATGCCGACTACGTTCATCACTTTGTGACGTTGGGGGGCTACCATCCTTCGACTCCTTGGCCTCAGGGGGGAGCTGGAGAGCGACCGGTCGGGAACGATCGGGTCACCGTCGGGATCGAGCCGTTCGGCTACGGGGGGCGGTTCCCCCCGCCTGGAGCCTGGAACTTCTACGTCTACTGGCACGAGATGAAGATGTCTGCTGACGGGCGTTATTGGGGGAACGGGCTTCAGCCGGTTGAGCCGCAGCCGGTTCCGCGGGGGCGTTGGCAGTGTGTTGAGGTGATGCTCAAGATGAACTCCTCGCCGGAGGTTCCGGATGGCGAGTTGGCCCTTTGGTTGGACGGGCAGTTAGTGGCCCACTTTAAGAAAGGTGTCCCGCGCGGTCGGTGGACGGGAATGGGCTTTCGACTGCTCCGGGAGGGGGGAGAGCCCTTTGAAGGCTTCCGCTGGCGGACCAGCGAAGACCTCAAGATCAACTTTTTCTGGCTGATGCACTACGTCACCGAGCAGGCGGTGCGCCGGAGTAACCCCAACCCGCGGCCTCGGAATCGCGTCCTTTTTGATCAGGTTGTCGTCGCGACGGAGTACGTCGGGCCGATTCGATCTAGGTGAAGTCGGCAGCGGGGAACGCATTGGGAAGGTGGCGGATCTCGGTCCGGCGGCGGCTTTTTCGGATGACGATCAGGTCGAACCGGCAAGGTCGGTCCATCGTCCGGGTCTGCTGGAGGTAGTGCAGGGCGGCGGCGGTGAGCCGGCGCTGCTTGGCGGGCGTGACCGACTCCTCGCCGGAGCCGTAACGGGCAGAGCGTCGGGCTTTCACTTCGACGAAGACGAGCGTCTTTCCCTCCTGAGCGATCAGATCGAGCTCCCCTTCGGGCGTGCGGAAGTTCCGCTCGAGGACTCGGTAGCCCTTAGCTTGGAGGTATTCCGCGGCTAGCGCTTCGGCAGAGCGTCCGGCCGCCGTCGCGGAGAGCGCCATCGGCAGCGGGTTCAGGTGCTCTCGGACGCCCCGGAAGGTCTTCCGATGGATCGGGCAGACCCCCCAGCGGGCGATCGCCTCTCGATGGGCTGGGGAAGGATACCCCTTGTGCTGGGCGAAACCGTAACGGGGGTAGAGGGCGTCGTACTCGACCATGATCCGGTCGCGGGTGACCTTCGCGACGACTGAAGCGGCAGCAATACTCAGGCTTTTGCCGTCCCCGCGTACGATCGGATGGCAAGGAACCTGCCAGGAGGCGGGGAGGTAGGGAGTCGGCACCTGCGTTCCGTCCACCAAGACCACCTCTGGCCGGGGACGAAGCTGCAAGAGGGCCTGGGCCATCGCCTTTAAAGACGCTTGGAGGATGTTGATCCGATCGATCTCTTCGGCTTCGACTCGGGCAACCGAGACGGCGAGGGCCAGCTCCTGGATGCGCCGATAGATCCGCTCCCGTTGATTCTGACTCATCCGCTTGGAGTCGTTGAGTTCCTCTAGCCCTTCCAAGGCGATGTGAGGAGGAAAGATGACAGCCGCGGCAACGACCGGTCCGGCCAACGGCCCCCGCCCCGCCTCGTCCACACCGGCGACGTGTTGCGCCCCGGTGTTCCACCAGTAACGCTCGTGGGAGAGGTGAGGTCGGGGGACCATGGGGTCTGCCCCTTCTTGGTCAGTCGGTGGAGCTCTCGGTCGCCTTGTTGCGAACGAAGGTCTTCTCGCGAATTCGGGCGGCCTTACCGACCCGATCGCGCAGGTAGTACAACTTCGCTCGTCGAACCGATCCCCGCCGGAGCACCTCGATGCTCTCAATCCGAGGAGAGTACAGCGGGAAGGTCCGCTCAACGCCAACGCCGTAAGTCACCCGCCGGACGGTGAAGGTAGATCCCAGGCCGTTCCGGTGTTTACGGAGAACCACCCCTTCGAACGCCTGGATCCGCTCTCGATTCCCCTCGACGATACGCACGTTCACGCGCACCGTATCGCCAGGAAAGATGTCAGGGTTTCCGTCTCGGGCTCGAATGAACTCCGAGAGGGGTCGCACGTACTCCTGTTCGACCTTTCGAATTAGGTCCTGCATGGTTTGGGTTCCTTTCTAAAAAAGGCTTCGCTGTAAAGCGCGTTCGTGTTCTTCCCGGACTTCTTGCAGCAGCTGTAGGTCCTCCTCGCCAAGCGCGGCGCGCTCCAGCAGATCGGGGCGCCGGAGCCAGGTGCGGCGGAGGGCCTCCCGTCGTCGCCACCGAGCAATTCGCCGCGGATTGCCGCTCCGGAGCGTCTCTGGCACCTCCCAGCCCTCATAACAGGCCGGCCGGGTGAAGTAGGGAGCGTCCAGGAGCTCCTCGGAGAACGAATCTCCAAGCGCCGACTCAGCGTCAGACAGGACGCCGGGCACCAACCGAACGACGGCGTCCAGCAGGATGAGCGCCGGCAACTCTCCGCCGCTGAGGACGTAGTCGCCGACCGAGATCTCCTCGTCCACCAGGGCGGTACGGACACGCTCGTCCACCCCTTTGTAGCGGCCACAGAGGAGGACTAGATGCCGCTCGAGCGAAAGGCGCTCGCAGTCGCGCTGTCGAAGCGTCCGGCCCTGCGGGGTGAGCAGGATCACCCGCGGGGTCTCCTTCGCCTGGGCGGCGATCGCTCGAACCGCCCGAAAGAACGGCTCCGGCTTCATCACCATCCCTGCGCCGCCGCCATAGGGATAATCGTCCGTCGTTCGGTGTCGGTCCACCGCGAAATCCCGGAGGTTGATCGCCCGGAGCGAGACCTTTCCGGAATCCTGAGCTCGCCGCAGGACGCCAAAGCGGGCGGCGTGGGCCACCATCTCAGGAAAGATGGTGAGGATGTCACAGCGCAATAACGGCAGCTCTTCCACGCCTCCGGCGCCCTCCTTCTGGAGCCCTAGGCGCTACTCGCGGATTGCGACGACCACGTCGTCTCGGACGAGGACCTCTGCGCGGCGCATCTTCTCGGAGAAGCGATCGCCCACCTCAAGCTGGACGGGCGTGTCGTAGGTGCCCACCGTGTAGAGGGAGTCCAGCTCCAGGCGGAGGACCTCCTCGCGTTTGGCCAGCAGCTCCCGGCGCACCGCCTCTTGGCGGCGTCGCTCTTCCTGGAGCCGCTCGCGCAGTTGTGCCGCCTGTGCGGGCCGTTCTCGCTCCACTTCGGCGACCAGCCGCCGCGCCTGGAACTCCAATCGCTCCAAGCTCTCCCCGATCTGGCGGAGCGATTCGTCAATCTCTTGGAGCGTCCGTTGTTTGAACGTCTCCGTGACGACCTGACGCACCACCACCGGACGCTTGAGGATCAGCGCCATAACCGTTGCGTCCTTCGATCTGGGGCCGAGGAGTCACTCTAGGATTTCGAGGACTACTTTTTTGTGATCTCGCGTTGCTGCGGCTGCCAGCACGGTTCGCAACGCGCGAGCGGTGCGACCTTGCCGACCGATCACCTTTCCTAAGTCCGTTGGGGCGACGCTCAGCTCAATCACGGTGGTCTTTTCGCCCTCCACCTCGTGCACTGTCACCGAGTCCGGCTCGTCCACCAGCGACTTGACGATAAACTCGACCAGTTCCGAAAGCTGGCTCATAGGGTCTGGTCCGCCGATTCCTCCGTGCTCCCGGTTGCGGCGCTTTCAGCCTGTGGGGCGTCCTCTTTGGGCTCCTGGGCTTCCGGCTGAGGTTCCGGTTCTGGGCGCGGAGCGGGGGCTTTGAATTTTGCCCAAACGCCCGCCCGTTTCAGGAGCGAAAGGGCCGTCTCGGTGGGCTGAGCGCCCTGCCGGAGCCAATAGAGCGCCCGTTCTTCGTTGATCACTAGTTCCATCGGCTCTGGAATTGGGTCGTAGTGGCCCAGCCGCTCGATAAACCGTCCGTCGCGCTGGGCTCGGGCGTCGGCAACGACGATTCGAAAGAAGGGCCGCTTCTTCCGCCCTGCTCGTTGCAAACGAATTCGTACCGCCACGCTTTTCTTCTCCTCAACGTGTTGGAGTCTGTGATCTGGGACCGCTTGACTCAGACTGGAAATCGAAAGATGTCCGCTGCTGCGTTCCGTTTGCGTTTTCGCTTGCCGCGTCCTCCACCGGAGGAGAGCTTTGCCAGTTGTTTCATTGCCCGGTTCATTTGGGCCAGCTGCTGACAGAGCTGGTTCACCTGAGGGACGCTGGTGCCGCTTCCGCGGGCGATGCGACGCTTGCGGCTGGCGTCCAAGAGCCGGGGGTTTCTGCGCTCCTCCGGCGTCATCGAAAGAATGATAGCCTCCACTCGTTTGATCTGCTTTTCGTCCACCTCAAGGCCTGCGGTGCGCCGGAGCCGATCCATGCCGGGAATCATTCCCAGCAGCTGGTCCAGGCTACCCATCCGTTGGATCTGGCGGAGCTGATCGAGGAAGTCCTCAAAGGTCAGCCCCTCCTGTTCTCGAATCTTCCGCTCGATCTCTCGGGCCTTCTGTTCGTCCAGGACCTCTTCGGCCTTCTCGATGAGGGTCTGGATGTCGCCGCGGCCCAGGATGCGCGAGGCGATTCGGTCCGGATGGAACGGCTCCAAGGCGTCCAGTTTTTCGCCGGTGCTGAAGAACTTGATCGGGACGCCGGTGACCGCTCGGATCGAAATGGCCGCCCCGCCGCGGGCGTCGCCGTCCATCTTCGAAAGGATGACACCGGTCAAGGTCAGCCGGCGGTGGAACTCGGCCGCCACGTTGACCGCCTCCTGGCCGGTCGTGGCGTCGGCCACCAGGAGGATTTCGTTGGGGAGGACCGCCTGCTGGATCGCTTCCAGCTCCTCCATCAGCTCTTCGTTGGTCTGAAGGCGCCCGGCGGTGTCCCAGAGGATGGCGTTATGGCCGTTTCGCTCGGCGTACCGGAGGGAGGCCAAGGCGGTCTGAGGGGGCGGCGTCTCTGTTCCCATCGTGAAGACCGGAACGCCCGCCTGTTCGCCCAACACTTGGAGCTGTTTGATCGCAGCGGGCCGATAGACGTCCAGGGCAACTAGGAGTGGGGAGCGGCCTTCCTTTTTCAGCCGGAGGGCCAGCTTTGCGCTGGCTGTGGTCTTCCCGGCCCCGTTCAGCCCGACCAGCATCGCGGTCAGCCGCCCCGAGGGAGGTACGCGGAGCTTTTCTGCTTCGGCCCCCATCAGGGCGATCAGCTCATCCCGGACGATCTTGAGGACCTGCATGTCCGGTGTCAGGCTGCGGAGCACCTCTTGGCCGATCGCCTTCTCCTCGACCCGTCGGATGAAGTCGCGGGCCACTTTGTAGTTGACGTCCGCCTCTAGGAGGGCCAGGCGCACCTCGCGCATCACCTCTCGGATGTTCTTTTCGGTGATACGCCCCTGACCGCGCAGCTTTTTAAAGGTCTCTTGAAGCTTTTCGCTTAACAGATCGAACATGACGCCGCTCGTTCCTTCCCGGGACACACGACAGGCGCAATAAGCGATTGTATCCGTCCCCAAGGGAGCTTGTCAATTTTTTACCGGTCCGGCGGTCTTTCAGGGACTCTTGTTCCGGTCCTCCCCGCCTTTGGAGGGCTATTCCGGTTGTGCTGGCGCCTGCGGAGCCGAATCGAGGCGTCGTTCTCCTGGGTGCGACTCGTTGTTCCCCTCCTGGGGCTGTGTTATGCTTTATTGGGCGTTATGGGAGGCAAGGTGCTCGTTGGAGCTTTTGGGAGTTCCGCGCGTTTTGACCGGAACAGGCCAAGGAGAGGGTAGGGCCGTGAGGCGAACATGGCAGCGATGGGCACAATGGGCCGGCATAGGCGCGCTGATCCTTGCGATCGGGTGCGCTGGAGCGCTGCTCTCCAGCCCGATCAATAAGGCGATGGAGCTGGAGCGGCGAGGCAACTATCAGGAGGCGCTGGCCCTTTACCAGAGCGTTATTGCTAAGGACCCAACGGCGGCGGAAGCGCGACAGGCTCAGCTCCGGATGGCCAAGCTCTATCAGGTGAACCTGAACCAGCCGGAGCGGGCCGTCGAAATCTACCGGCAGATCGTCTCTAGCGCCCCGCGCTCCGAGGAGGCGTTGACCGCTCGGTATGAGTTGGCGCTTTACCACTTCCGAAACGAGGAGTATCCCGAAGCGGCGCGACTGTTCGAGGAGATCGTCAATCTGGCTCCGACGACCGATCGGGGGGCCGACGCGCAGGTGATGCTTGCGAAGACCTACGAGAAGATGGGGAAACTGGAAGAGGCCGCTGAGACTTACGCTGCCTTCTCCAACCTGCACGCCGATCGAGCTGAGGCGGCGGCGCTCGCCTTGGAGACCCGTGCCCGACTGCTAGAGCAGATGGGACGAAAAGCCGAGGCGATCGAGGCGCGGCAACGGATCGTTCGGGACTTTGGCGCGGAGATCACCGAGAAGCCGGAGGTGGCCCAACTGGTCGAAACGGCCAAGGAGGAGCTCCAAGCGGCCGGTGCCGAGGTGCCCGCCCCTCGGACCTATGAGACGATGTCTCGCGGCGAACAGATTCAAGTCCGCCGGCAGCAGCTCCGGGAGCGGGATCGTCCCGAATCGGCCAAGCAAGCCGCCCAACAGCGGGCCGCGTCGAACATCTTCGGCGTCAGCGCCGACGATCTGGTGAACCAGTACCAGATCGTCGTAGACGAACAGGGAACCATGTACGACGCCATGTTCATCCTCGCCCAGAGCATGCAGCAGATGGGCGACTACCGGGCTGCAGGGGCGCTCTATCAGCGGGCCATCGAATTGGCCGAGGCGGACGAGGACCGGAAAGGACCGTGGGAGAACCTCGGGGCCGCCTATAAGGGGCTCTTCGACGTCTACCAGAAGCTGGGACTCCGGCAACTGGCCAAAGAGTCCCTGGAACGCGCCTTGCAGCGCAACCCGAAGGTCCTGGATCAGGTAATTGATAGTGGTCTGTACGACTACGCCAACGGAGACTACGAACAGGCGATCGAAACCTGGAGCTCCATCCTAGGGTTGAATGAGAAGAAGGATTCGGAGCTGTGGTACAACATCGGCTTGGCCTACAAGAAACTGGGAAACACCGCGAAGGAGGTCGAGGCGTTTGAGCGCTCGCTGGCTGCCGACCCGGACAATCTGGACGCCGCCCAGAGCCTTGCCGAGGCGCTCTACTACCGGGCCGGAAAGCGCCAGCGTTCCTACATCTTTCAGGATATCGCCGATGAGAAGGCCGGCGCCGAAGGCCACTGGGAGCTGGGGATGCTGGCCTTCAAGTACGGTTACTACCGGAACGCCGAGGCGGAGTTCCGAATCGGGGCCCGACTGGCGGAACGCGATGAGGCCACCGCACCGCTCGCCGCACGGATGAAAGCCTTCGAGCTGGTCGCGCGAGTCAAGCGGGATCGCTCTCAGGTCGAAGCGATCGAGCCGGAGCTTCAGGCGCTGGCCCAGGCCCATCCGGAGGACGGATTGGTTCAGTACGCCTATGCGCTGTTCCTGGTGGAGAAGGGGTCCCCCGACGAGGCAATCGCCCTGCTGAAGGCCGTCATGGAGAGGCGGCCCAACGACCCGGAGCCGGCGCGCGCGCTGGTGAACCTCTATCTTTCGCGCGGGCAGTTGGATCAGGCGGTCGCCGTCCTGGACGCTTACGCCGAGAAGAACCCTCGTGATCAGGCAATGCTCCTCTGGAGGGATCAGCTCCGCCTGCAGTTGAACGCCGAGTCGGTCCAGAACCCCTAGACGGAAGGGAGAATCGGCTCCCCGGATCGGCCCATCAGGAGGAGGGAGACCAGCACGTGGAGGACTGGGAGCCCTATCGCCAGGAGGCGGTGCGGGTGGCTCAGGAGGCAGGAGCGCTCCTGCGCCACTACTATCGCCGACTGGAGGGCGTGGAGCTGAAAGGGATCGGCGATCCGATCACGGAGGCCGACCGTGCGTCCGAGCAGCAGATTCGAAAGGAGCTCCAACGGGCCTTCCCGGGGGTACCCGTCTATGGGGAGGAGTACGGCTTTGAACAGGGTCCTTCTCAAGACGCCTGGGAACGGTGCTGGATCGTGGATCCGCTGGACGGAACGGCTAACTTTGCCTGTGGGGTGCCGATCTTTGCGGTCTCCATTGCGCTTTTAGATCGGGGAAGCCCTGTTGTCGGGGTGGTGTACGACCCGCTCCGGGAGGAGTGCTTCACCGCCGCCCGGGGACAGGGGGCTCGGCGAAACGGCCGACCGATCCGACCCAACCGCTACCCGCCGACCGACGGGATGGCTCAGATCGGCGTCTCTGCCGATACGATCCGCCATCGGCCTGAGTTCTTCCGTCGCATCCTCAAGGGTCGGAGCCTAGGTTCGGCTGCGCTTCAACTGGTGTATGTAGCCGCGGGGCATTTTGCCGCGGCGATGGACCCGCTGACCAAGCTCTGGGACGTGGCCGCCGGTGCGGTGATCCTCGCGGAAGCGGGGGGCGTCGCAACTCACTGGGACGGCTCTCCGCTCTTCCCCTTAGACCCTCAGGACCCAACGCCCTTTCAGGGGCGACCGTTTGACTATTTGGCCAGCAACGGCGTGGACCATCCGCTTCTGGTCGAGTGGACCCGAAGCGCCCCACCGATCCAACCGCTCAACCCACCTGTTAGCCCCGGAACGGGGTAAACCCGTTTCTGCTGCCGGCGTCTAAACTAGATGCAGATCCCGCCGGAGCGCGACGAAGGAGCAGATTCCGATGTACAGCCGATTGGACCGCTCGTTGTTGGACGTGCTTGAAGAGAGCGGCGCCCTCAGCGAAGAGGAGAGCGCCCAGGTGCGCGCGCGGCTGCGGCTCGCCGCCGAGGAGGACCTGGAAGAGGTCCTCCGGGAGTACCTCCCCCCACGGGTGATCGAGCTTGCCAAGCGGAGCCTGGAGTACGGCGTTCCCTTTGTACTTTTAGAAGGGCGAAGCGCAGAGCCGGAAGCGCTCCAAACCATGCGGGCGAGCTATGCCTTTCAACAGAAGGTCGTGCCGTTGGCCCTGGAGGGGGAAACGCTGGTCGTCGCGATGGCCGACCCGTTAAACGTCGAATTGGTGGACGAGCTTCGCGTGGTGACCGGCCACGAGGTGCGTCCCCTTCTGGCCGAGGTGGAAGATATCGAAGAGGCGGTTCGGCGGTTTTACGGCAAAACGACTCGCGAGTTGGTCGAGGGGCGCTTGGCCGCTCCGACCGGGTCCGTGGAGCTGGAGACGGTCGAAGAGATTCACGATTACGGCCTCCAGGCCGACCTGTTAGCCCGCGACCCGACCGTCATGGAGGCGGTCAACCAGCTGATCATCGACGCCGTCCGGGAGGGGGCGACCGACATCCACATCGAGCCGTTTGAGGAGGAGCTGCAGATCCGCTTCCGGATTGACGGGGTCTTGGAGCGGCGTCCTGCACCGCCCAAGCACCTTCAGGCGGCGATCACTTCGCGGGTCAAGCTGATGGCCGGAATGAACATCGCTGAGACGCGGCGTCCTCAGGACGGACGCATTGAGGTGCGGATCGCTACGCTGGGCCGACGAGAGATCGACATCCGCGTCTCCACCGTCCCAACGATCTGGGGCGAAAGCGTGGCGATGCGCATTCTCGATAAGAACACCGTCCGGCGCGGTCTGACCGAACTGGGGCTGATGGAGGACGATTATCAAATCCTCCAGCGCATGATTCGCAAGCCCTGGGGAATCATCCTGGCGACCGGTCCGACCGGAAGCGGGAAGACGACCACCCTCAACGCCATTTTGACCGAGATCAACGAAGAAGGCTCCAAGATCATCACCGTCGAGGACCCGGTGGAGTACGACCTGCCGGGGATCAACCAGATCAACGTCAACCCGGAGCTGAACGTCACCTTCGATCGGGCGCTGCGGCACATCCTTCGTCAGGACCCCGACAAAGTGATGGTTGGAGAGATTCGCGACCTAGAGACCGCCGAGATGGCAATCCACACCTCGCTGACCGGCCATCTCGTGCTCTCCTCGCTGCACACTAACGACGCGCCCCAGGCGATTACTCGACTGATCTCGATGGGGGTGGACCCCTACTTGGTCTCGGCGACGTTGGAGGGGGTGATCGCCCAGCGGTTGCCGCGACGAGTGTGTAAGAACTGCGCTCGCTACGAGAAGCCGACACCCGAGGAGCTGTTGGAGTTTGGAATTGATCCGGACACGGCCCAGGACGATTGGCTGGTTCCTCGTCCGGTCGGCTGTCGAGAGTGCCGGAACACCGGCTATCGGGGCCGGATCGGGATCTTTGAGATCATGGTGATGAACCTGGAGCTGCGCGAGATGACGCTCAAGAACGCGTCCGCGTTCGAGCTGCGCGATGCTGCGGTTCGGGCGGGGATGCACTCGCTCCGTCAGGACGGCTGGCGGAAGGTCTTGGCCGGCATCACGACGATGGAGGAGGTCCGTCGCTTCACCCCGGACGAGGACGTGTTCCAGGAGCTACGCCGATAGCCGGAGGGGAAGGATGCCCAGTTATCGGTACGAGGCGGTCACAGCAAGCGGGTCCCGGGCTCAGGGCACGATGGACGCCTCCTCTCCGCAGGAGCTGGTTCATCGGCTTCGGGAGATGGGGTATTTTCTGACCCGTGTGGAAGAGGCCGTCCCCCAGGAGAGCCGATCGGGCCTCCGTCGACTCTTCCGCCGGCGGATCGGGGCTCGGGATGTTGAGTTCTTCACGCTTCAGCTTTCGACGTTGATCAACTCGGGCGTCCCGTTGGATCGAGCCCTGAGCGTCTGTTCGGAGCAGATGGAGAACCCGGCCCTTCGTCGCGTCGTCGAGGAGGTGCGCTATGACGTGGAGCACGGCGCCAGCCTAGCCGACGCGATGGAGAAGCACCCTCGACAGTTTGACGCCCTCTATACAAACATGGTCCGAGCCGGACAGGAGGGCGGCGTTCTGGGACTGGTGCTCCAGCGGTTGGCCGTCTTTAAGCGTCAGCAGCGGGAGCTCCGCGAGTCGGTGACCTCGGCGATGATCTACCCGGTCGTCCTGCTGGTCTTCACGGTGATCGTCGTCTCGGTGTTGATGCTCTTTGTGATCCCTCGCTTCATCGCGATGTTCCAGGATTTGAACGTCGAGCTGCCGATCACCACTCGGCTGCTGATGGGATTGGTGGGATTTCTCACCTCGCCGTACGGCATCTTCTGGGCGCCGGGAGGGGTCCCGCTCCCCGGCGCGACACTGACGCTCGTTGTCGTCCTGATTGCGGCGCTCTGGCGATACCGAAAGACGGAACGCGGACGCCGCTTTTTCGACCGACTCCGGATGCGGCTGCCGCTGGTGGGACCGGTCTTCCGGAACTTCGCTCTGGTCCGCTTTACCCAGACGATGAGCACCCTTCTGGAAAACGGCGTGACGCTGCTTCCGGCGCTCCGCATCTCCAAGGACACCACCGGAAGCGTGCTCTTTGAAGAGGTGCTGGAGCGGGCCGCCCAGGAGGTCGAACGCGGAGCCAGCCTGAGCGGGCCGCTGAGCGAGAGCCCTCTCTTTCCCCCGATCGTCGTTGATATGCTCGCTATCGGCGAGGAGTCCGGAAAGCCGGAGGTCATGCTCACTCACTTGGCGGAATACTACGACATGGAGATCAAGCGATCCCTGGAGCGGTTGGTCGCCGCGCTGGGGCCGATCTTGATTCTCATCATGGCCGGAATCGTTCTCTTTATTGCCGTCTCGATCATCCTTCCGATCTTCAACATCTCCCGAGGATTGGGGACGGCATAACCCAAGGCAAGGAGACGAAAACCGTGGACCTCTGGAACCTACTTTGGCGCATGCGAACCCCCCGTCGGCGCGGACGTAACCGACGCCGTCGAAACGATCGGGGGTTCACATTGATCGAAATCCTGGTGGTGATCACGATCTTGGGCGTGCTGGCTGCGGTGGTCACCCCGACCGTCTTTCGCCGGGTTGATCAGGCCCGCCAGACCAAGGCTCTGTTGGAGATTCAACAGTTCTCCAACGCCCTTCAGCAGTACGCCATTGACAACGGAGATTATCCAACGACCGAAGAGGGGCTGCGGGCTTTGGCCGTTCAGCCGGAGGGGCTGGACACCTGGCAGGGACCCTATCTTCGGGGCATCCTGGACGCTAACGGAAACGTGAAGCCGGACCCCTGGGGGAACCCTTATGTCTACGTTTATCCCGGGGAACACCAGGACTTGGGATTTGAGTTCGATCTGATCAGCTACGGGAAGGACGGCCGGGAGGGCGGCACCGGCTTTGACGCCGACATTACCAACTGGGGAGGCATCCTCTCCGAGACCCAGTAACGGATGAACGATGGGCGCCGACTGGAAGGATCGCGGCTTCACGCTTTTGGAGATCGTCGTCGTCTTGGCGATCATCGCCATTGTGCTGACGTTGGCGGCGCCCTCGTTACGAGCCTTCTCGGAGAACCAAAAGCTCCAAGCGGCGGCCAACTCGATCCAGACGCTGGTGCTCTACGCGCGGGAGATGGCGGCCACTCAACGTGAGGCGACGGTTCTGGTCTTCGATTTTACCGAGGGCCGGTATTGGCTGGCCAAGTACGACGCTTTGGAATGGGGCGATCTGGCCCAGACGGTAGGCCTAGGGGCCTTTGGCCCCAGCGCTTTTGAAGACAGCCCGACCGGAGAGGAGCCGACGATCTCCGTCCAGGAGACCCGGTTTGGAAAGCCCCGAACGCTGCCACGCGGGGTTGCCCTCCTCCGGATCGACGTGGACCGAGAGGGAACGATCCTTTCGACGACCTCAGGTTACGAGTATATCGCCTTCGACACCAACGGTTTGGCGGAGCCGGCCAGCCTCTATTTGGCGAACGTTGAGGGACGAGTAGCCGTCGTGGACGTTCCCCGAGAGGCGGCTCGGGCTCGGGTGCGCCGCTTGAGCGCCGAGCAGGTCGCCCAACTTGGCCTGGAGGTGGTGACCGCGCAATGAGGCGTTCGATCTTGCTCCGACGACGACGGCCTCCCGGTTCTGGGGGGTTCACTCTCTTGGAGTTGCTGGTTTCGATGGCGATTCTTGGGATCATCCTTCCGGGCGTGCTGTATGCTTTCACGACCGGGAGTCGGACGCGCGCTTCGGCGGAGGCCCAGACGACCGCTGCGTTCTTGGCCCTGGACCGGATCGCCGAGCTGGAGGCGCTGGAAACGATCGAGACGGGCGAGGTGGAGGGCGAGTTTGAAGCCGGAGCTCGATACCGCTGGCGGACCCAAGTTCTTCCCACTGAGGTAGAGGGCCTTTACGACGTCACCGTCTGGATCGTTTACCTAGACGCCGGGCAGGAGCGCCAGTTTGCTCTACGTACCTATCTGGCCGATCGAGCCTTAGCCCCTGCTCAAGGGCCGGGGGGCGCGGCGCCTTCAGGAGGGGGAGGACGATGAGGACCCGAGCGGAGCCTTCCCATCGGGCGGCGTCGGACCGCGGATTGACCCTAATCGAGATGCTGGCGGCGATGGCTATTCTGGCCCTGATCGCCGGGGCGGCCTATTCCTCGTTTACCTATGCCGCCAACGCTTACCGGCGGGACGCGGTTCAGCTTCGGTTGGTTCAGCGCACTCGGAACGCGTTGGAGACGATCGCTACCGACCTGAACCAGGCCTTTCTGGTTGATGGGAACCAGAATTTGCAACTTTATGTCGAGGACGTTCCCGGCGCCGCAGAGGGAGAGGCGCTCGACCTGATCAGTTTTGTGACGGTGATCCCGCCGGCTCGAAGCAGCCTCCTCAGCGAGCCGCTGAGTGGCGAGCCGCCAAGCGTGCGGTTACTAGCCGGGACGGCCGGCACCAGGGCCTCAAGCGCTCAGGAGGAAGAGGAGGGAGAGCCGATCGGAGAGGTCTGGCGGGTGCTCTATCTGGTGGCCCCCAGTCCGGAGACGCTTCAAGCGGCCGCAACGTTGGCCGACCAGGAGACGCTTCCCCTTTCATTGATTCGAGCGCGGACGACGACGCTCAGCCTGGAGGAGTCCTTTGGAGAGCTTCTGGGGAGCGATCCAGTGGAGATCGTCCAGGCGCTCTGGCAGACAGGGATTCCTTTGGACGTGCTGGCGGATCACGTCCGCTCCTTCCAGATCGTCTACTACGACGGCGAGGAATGGGTAGACGGCTGGGACGTGGAGTCCCAGGGGACTCCGTTGGCCTTTCGGATCGCTCTGACGGTGGAGGACCCCGATCGGGGCGAAGTGCTTTATACCCGTTCGATTGCCGCTCGGCCGGAGGTCTCCTCCTTACCGCAGACGGGGAGCGGGGGGTGGCGGCCAGCAGCCCGCCGGACCGGTCGGCGCTACAGCCCCTCAGGGGGGAGGACCGGGCGGTGGACCTCCCGGAGGAGGGCCATGAGGGATCGCGGCCTTTCGTTGGTCACCACGCTTTGGATCATGGCGGTGCTCTCGATCCTGGCGACGGAGTACCTTTACACGGTCTATCTGGACCGGCAGATGTCCGTGGGGCTGGTGGAGCGGGTTCAGTACGAGTACGTCGCACGGGCTGGGATCGCTCACTGGATTCGCCAGCTTAGCGAGGACGACACCGCTTTGGACACACTTGATGAGGCCTGGGCTCAGGTCCTCGAAGGCACCCTACAGGACCCCCGCTCCGCAACTCGGGTTTACCTGTACAGCGTCCAAGCGGAGGATGAGGGCGCACGAATTAACGTCAACCGGGCCGACGAGACGATGCTCCAGCGTGTTCTGGAGGCCGCAGGAGCGCCCGCGGAGCAGATTCCAACGTTGGTTCAAAACATCATCGCTGCGCGCAACGAGGCGCCGTTTCTCAGCATTGGGGACCTACTGCGCGTAGAAGGAATGACGCCGGAGCTGCTTTATGGGGCTTCCCAAGCCGAGGGGGTCCAGCTCCAACCGTTGCTGGCTCAGGAACAGGAGCAGGCCGTTCCTTTGATCAACCTTTTGACGGTCTACTCCGTCGATAAGAACGTACAGCGCGACGGCTCCGAGCGGGTCAACATCGCCACCGCCGACGCGAACACGTTACAGCAGAATCTGACCGATGAGAACGGAAATCCGCTTCTCTCTCAAGGGGAGGCGGAAGCGATTGTCGCCTATCGCGAGGAGAACGCCTTCGATACTGTCGGCGAGCTGATGGAGGTCCCTGCCGTCACCCAGGAGGTCCTAGACGGGGCAAGGGATCAGCTGAGCACCGAAGACGAGGAGGACCGAGTCAACATCAACACCGCCGACGTGGGCACGCTCGCGAACGTCAACGGATTCGATCAGGGGATCGCTGAGGACATCGTTCGCCATCGGAATGAGAACGGCAACTTCAACAGCGTTGACGACCTGCTGAACGTCCGCGTCTTTAGTCGCGACGAGATCAAGCAGGTCATCGATAAAGCGACGATCACCGACGAGGAGGTGATCGTCGGGCTGGTAAACCTGAACACGGCAGACGCCCAGGTGCTGGCGCTGCTGCCGGGGATGGATCAGAACACGGCTAACGCGATCGTTCAGTATCGAAACGGCGGGTCCGGAGGAGGAGCCTCGGGCGTTTCCTCCTCTCAGCAAGCCCAGGGCCAACAGACAGGAAACCCCTTTGAGACGGTCGGCGAACTGCTGGATGTCTCCGGAATTAGCGACGAGACGTTCCAGCAGCTGACCGCTTGGGTAACCTACAGGGCGCAAGTGTTCCGAATCGTCTCGGAGGGACAGACCGAGTCTGGAGAGACGCGGATCTCCGTGACGGCGGTGCTCGACCGGAGCGGAGAGCGGGTCGAGACAAAGTTCTGGCTCCGAGACGGAGAAGAGTAGGGCGTTCCGACCTAGACCTGAGCGGTGCCCGGGGAGCGCTTTTGAGTGGCACGGTCTTCTAGGTGCTTCTTCTGTCCATCGAGGTGAAGGGACTCTTCCGTGCCGTTGAAGCGGGTATTTGCGGTTGACATTGGGACGCACAGCGTCAAAGTAATCGAGGTGACCAGGGGCCGAGAAGGGTTCCGCGTTCGGCGGGTAGGCCAGGCGGAGACCGCCGGGGGAGCCGAGATCGCCGACGCCGTTCGAAAGGCGATGCGGGTGGCTCATGTGCGTCGAGGGGCTTGTGTGGTGGGCCTGCCCCGTTCTCAGGTGGTCCTGCGTCGCCTGCGGAACCTGCCCAAAGGGTTGGAGGAGGCCGAACTGAGAAATATCGCTCTGCTCCAAGCGGAGAGCGAGCTTCCCTTCCCTCCTGGCACGGCGGTCTTCGATTTTACCAACATCCAGCGGACCGATGCGGGCGCCTCCTTGGAGGTGATCGCTGCTGAGATTGAGGAGGTGGAGGCCTATTTGACGCCGGTGCGAGAGGCGGGAGGACGACCATTGGCCGTGATGCCTTCCGTCTTTGGGCTGGCGATGCTGGTCCGGTACCACTTTGCTCGAAACGGTGGGAGCCATCGCGTCTTGGCGCTCAGCATCGGCCACACCACGACGGACGTGGCTTTGGTCCACGGCGACCGGGTGGTCTTTTCGCGGAGCTTTCCCGTCGGGGCGCGGGAGATTCAGAAAAGTCCCCTTCAGGGCCTTCAGCAGTTTTTGGACCAGCTGCGCTTGACCGTTCGGGCCTACCAGCGCGATCTGCCAGAGGAGGCCGAAACGGACCTGGCGCCCTTTGAGACGATCTGGTTGTTTGGAGGCGGGGCTACGCTGGCCCTTCAGGTCCCTGGAGAGAACGGAGTTGAGACCACTGCAGTCCCGTTGTCTCAGGTGTTGGAAGAGCAGTTCTCGGTGCCGGTTCGGGCGGCCTTCCCGATTGACGGGTGTGAGGACGCCGGTCCGCTGACCCAGGACGCGCGTGGATGGGCTACCTATGGAACGGCGCTCGGCTACGCTCTGGCCGCGTTAGAAGAGGCGATTCCGGTGAATTTGCTTCCCGCGGTCGAGCGCAAGAAGCGGGCTCAGGCCGAGCGCAATCGGCGGTTGGTGGTCTTGGCCGGATCGGCAGCGACGCTGTTTCTGTTGATCTTTCTGGTCAGCAATCGGCTTCAGGCGAGGTATCTCAGTCGAATTCGTGCTCTGGACGCGGAGATTGAGCAGTACCGTCAACCGCGGGCCCAGGCGACCGCGGCCATCTCAGAGCTGCGGGCGCTCTCAGGGGCCCTCCAGCCGCGTTACACCCAACTGGACGTGCTCCGGGAGGTGACCGCCATCCTTCCCGACCGGCGCCCGATCGCGGCGACCGCGTTCACCGTCGAGCCGAGCGGAAAGGTGACGATCAGCTTTGACGCCGAGTCTCACGAGGCGGTCACCAGCGCGGTCACTCGTCTTTCCCGGTCGGCCTGGTTCACCAACGTCGTTCCCGGCTCGATCGTCACGACTCAGAAGGGCAACCGGCAGGTTCGTCAGTTCACCATCACGATGCAGCTAGCTCAAGACGCCGACGTGCTCGCCGCCAAGCGGGTCGGCACGCCGTACGAGCCAAGTGAAGAGGAGCAGACCGCTCAAGGGGGCCCCGGCGGAGGAAGGTTTGGAGGATTTGGCGGCCCTCAGCAGGCCGGGTTCGGCGGCTTCCCCGGAGCCGGCTTCTCCGGACGGCGCTCCGACGCCGCAGAAGCGCCCGGGGATGCTTTTGGCTCCGGACGTCGTAGCGGTCGCGGGGCAGCACGGGAGCGCGGAACTCCGACGGATCGTCTTGAGTCGGGGGAGACATTGGGACCGGCGGAGAAGTCGCTCGCTCCAGAAGGGAACGTTGAAGTCAAAATCGTGGACGAGGCGGCCGAAAAGCTCGTCATTGAGAAGTTAGAAGCGCCGCCAGAGGACAAACCGGTGATCATCCTCGAAGAGGGCGACGCCGTCGCCCCGGCGGACAAGTAGCCAGCGGAGGAGAGGCCTCGATGCGTCGGCCATGGTTAGGCGGCAGCCCTGAAGAGCGAAGCGAGCGGCTTCTAATCGGTGCCGTCGTCCTGCTGCTGTTGTTGTACGCGGGCCTCCAGGCTTCGGATATCATCGGACTGGCCCGACAGGTGCCCCGCAAGCAACAGGAGCTTCAGGACGCCCGATTTTTAGCCGCTCTTTCGGAAGAGGCGGTTCGAGCGCGCCAGGTCCTTCAAGCGGAGGTCGGCGCTGAGGGGGACCCCCTTCCCGCTGAACTGATCGAAAAGATGAAAGCCCTCTACACCCTAGAAAACGAGCCGGGTAAAACCCCGCTCTCGCGGGTGAGCGTCAGTCGGCTGCGGACCGATCTAGGAGTGGACCTGCTCACTGCCGAGTTTATCTTTAACAATCGAGATGTCACCCGGTGGGAGCAGCTCAGCGAACGGCGTCGGAACCTCTTTGAGCAGAACGCAACGGCGCTGGAGCCACTGATCGTTCAGCAGATCGCCCAGGCGGGCCGGGAGGCCGGGATTGAGAAGCTCGATCTGGTTAAGGTCGAGCCGGAGAAGCAGCGTCGGGGCGTCTCCGCTGGACAACAGACCGCCCGGGCCCGAACCCCGAGCCCCGAGCCTTCAGCACGGAACGAGCTCCAATCGCGGCTTCAAGCGGTCCAGGCAGCCTTGAATGAGAACGACTCGGAGGCACTCCAGAAGGCGCTGGAGGAGTACGTTCAGTACGCCGCCCAGGACCCGACGCTTCACCTCTCCGCCCGGGCGCAGCTGGACGAACTCCTCAAGCAGAAGGACCGGGCGCCGGACCAGATCGCTCAGCTTCAGAACGCGGCGTTGGCCGTTCAGCCGGAGGTGGATCGGATACTTCGTGCCGTCCTCAAAGGCTACCTCCAGGCGGCGTTGGCTCAGTTTCCGCCGGCGGGCCGCTCGGAGGAAGGGAGCGAAGATGCTGGGGAGGCCCCTGATTCTGCATCCCTAACGGAGCCCTCCGCGGGGGATTTGGGAACGTCGGAGTCCGCGGAGGAGCCACCGGCTCAGGAGTCCGTTCCGATCCGTTACCGCTCCGACCCATTCCCGCCGTTAGTGGCGCTTCCCCAGCCTGTTCAACGGCGGTTGTTAGAGCGTCTGATCGAGCGGAATGGAGCCTGGCTCTCCGACGAAGAGGTGCGGGAGATCGTTCAGGGGCCTCAGGAGGAGGGTGCCGACCAGGAGAGCGCCGAGGGCGAGGAACCCCCGCCGGCTGAGCTGCCCCCGGAGGCAGCGGCGATCCGAGAGTACCAGCGGGCGCTGATCGCAACGCTCTGGAAGCTGGACCCCTTAGTTCGGCAGACCCGACCGGAGACGGGTCGGAAGTATCTCGCGACCGTCCAGTTTAAGGGACCCCTGGAGCAGGTGGTGGGCTTCCTGTACGCCCTGGAAAGCCGTACTCCTTGGATGCACGCCACTGGGATGCGGTTGGGAATTGACAACCCGGACGGACCGCGCATGAACGCAACGATCAACCTGGAGGCGGTGGTGTTGCCATGAAGCGGTGGGTGACCACGTTGCTGCTGTTGAGCCTTTATCCGTTGGTTGCCTGGTCGGAGGGGCGCTTGCCCCCGCGGGACTACTACCGGGTGATTACCGAAGCGAACCTGTTTCGGAACTTGGGTTGGACTCGTCCTCGTCCTGGGCCGCGCTTTCGCTTGGTGATGGTGGTGATCTCTCCGGAGGAGGAGCGGGCCCAGTCGGAGGCGGACCCGATGGAGGCGATGCTCTGGGGGGCCTTTTTAGGGCAGGAGCCTCCGGAGCTTCCGGCAACGGATGGGGCGGCCCCAGCTCGACGGAGCCGCGCCCTGATCGCCACAACCAACGGCTCGGCTAGCTACTATGTGGAAGTTGGCGATCCGGTGGAAGACCTGACCGTCGCTCGGATCGAGCGGGAACGGGTAGTGCTAACCGACGACTCGGGGAACGAGACGGTGTTGGAGTTGCAGGAGCCGGACCTGGTTGTAGGCGGCGGAGGCGGTGGCGGCGGCCGCGGAGGAGGAGGCGGCGGAGCCCGTTCTGGTGGCGGTCGGGGCGGCGGGCAGGCCCAGGGCGGTCCGTCCGGCGAGCGACCGAACTTCGGTGGGTTCCGGGGCGGCTTTGGCGGTGGTAACTTCCCCCAGTTCTCGCCAGAGATGATCGAGCGCTTCCGGAACGCCAGTCCTGAGGAGCGTCGGGAGATGTTCCGGCGATTCCGTCAGCAACAACAAGGCGGCGAGCGGTAGGGTGAATCCTCCTAAACCTTCGGCGCGTCGGAGGCATCCAATTAAGGGCGAAGAACAGCTCCTGGCTGGCTGAGAAGCGGACGGATTCGGAGAAAGCAGCGTACCTATGCGAAACGGTAAGATCGGACGCATGACAAGCGGGAGACAGGCGATCTCCCTTTGGGTCCTCCTGGGGCTGTTGACGGTCTCGAGTTGGGCCCAGCAGGGTGGCAACAACGTCCTGGAGGTAACCGAGCGGACCGAGGAGGGCGAGGCGGTTCGGGTGGACATTGACTTCGTCAACCTGGAGATGCAGCAGCTGATGCGCTTTCTCAGCCGAGAAACCGGGTTGACGATCATCGCCACGGAACAGGACATCCGGGACAAACGACTCTCGCTGACCAATCTGCGGAACGTCACGATTCCGGAAGCTCTCGATGCGATCAATACCGGCCTCCAACAGTTTGGCCTGACAATGGTCCGAACGGACAACATGATCATCATCACGACGCTCCAGAAAGCGATCCGAATGCAGGGGCCGGTGACTTACGGGGCCGATCCGGAGGGGATTCCCGAGACCGCCGAGATTCGCACCCATGTGCTCCCGCTGAACTACCTGGAAGCCTCTCAGTTGGCTGAGCGGGTTCGGCCGCTGCTCTCCGAACAGGCGGTCGTCTTTGCTGATGAGACGGCCAACGCGCTGGTGATCACCGACGCTGCCGCCAACATCCGCCGGATTGCAACGTTGATTCAGCCAATGGACGCTGAGCCGGAATCGCCGCTGCGGGTCAAGGTGATTCAGCTTCGGAACACGAGCGTCCAGGAGGTTCAGGACGCTTTGGATGATCTGTTCAGTGCTCAGACGGAGGCAGCTCGACTGGCCCGGCGAGCCGGTCGGAGCCGGGACCCGGAGCGCTTTAAACGAATGCTGGAGCAAGCCAGCACGCTGGGCGTGGACCTAGCCACCGGTATCATCGAGATCGAGGCGAACACCGAGACGAATCAGTTGATCGTGCTGGCTTCTGAGGAGAACATCCAGATTATCGAGAAGCTGGTCGAGCAGATGGACGTTCCGGCGGCAGTACAGACGGAGTTTCGGGTCTTTCGACTCCGCTACGCCGACGCCGAGGAGACGGCCCAGAATCTTCAAGAAGTTCTCCAAGGGGCAACCGGCGGAGGTCGCCAGCGCGAGCGGGAGCGTTGGCGGCCTTGGTGGGAGCAGCAACAGCAGCAGGGTGGTCAGATTCAAGGAATCGTCGGCGAAGTTCGGGTGAGCGCCGACACCCGGATGAACGCGCTGATCGTCGCCAGCGATCCGCGCAACTGGTCGCTCTTGGAGTCGCTGATCAACGAGTTGGATCAGCCGGACCAGCCGGAAAACGAGATCGAGATCTTCTTCTTAAAGAACGCCGACGCGACGACGATCGTCCAGCAGATCAACGAGCTGGTTCAGGGTCAGCAGCAGGGTCAGCAGAACCGTCCATGGTGGTGGGAACCTCCTCGCGAACAGGAGCAACGTGAAGGGGTCTACGGCCTGCGCGGGCAGGTCAACCTAACCGCCGACACCCGTCTGAACGCCGTCATCGCGGCCACCTCCTCCAGCAACCTGGAGGTCCTCCGGGACTTGATCGCTCGGCTGGACGTCAGTATGCCCGAACAGGAGTGGGGCACGCGGATCTACCAGCTCCGCTACGCCGATGCAGAGAACATTGCGAACATCCTCAACAGCGTCTATCAAGGACAGAGCCAACAGGGCGGTGGTTTCGGCTTCTTCTCGTTCCTCCCGAGCCTGCGTCAGCGGAACCAGGCGCGCGGGTCGCTGGCCGGGAACGTCGTTGCCGAGGCTTACCCGACGCTGAACGCGGTCATCATCTCGACCTCTACGGCCCGGAACTTCGAGCTGATTGAACAGTTTATTCGCGAACTGGACGTCCCGACGCCGCCGGAGCAGCGGGAGGTCACCACGGTCATCAACCTGGAGTACTCCGACGCCGAGCAACTAGCAAACCTGCTGAACGATCTTTGGCAGCAACAGCAAGGCGGTTTTGGCGGTGGTGGGTTCTTCCAGGCGGTTCTGAGGGGCTTTCGGCCTGAGCAGAACGACATCAACAGCCTGGTGGGAAAGGTCCGGGTGAACTACGACTCTCAAACGAACTCGCTGATCGTTACCACGCGGAGCCGATACATCGAGGACGTCCGCCGAATCGTTGAGCAGCTGGATATTGTCCGCGGCCAGGTCCAGATCGACGTGACGATCCTCGAAGTGACGCTGGACGACTCGACCAAGTTGGGCATGGAGCTGCAGCTAACCGAGAACCGGCTCTTTGGCGTGGACGCCTTTGGCAAGGGTCGCGCACCGGGCTCCAACCCGCTGAGCGGGACGTTTGAGAGCGACGTCAACTTGGGCGATGAGATCACCGGCTTTACGCTGACGATGGCTACCAAGGAGTACCTCGCCTTTTTGCATACAATGATGCGGGAGAATAAGGTTCGAACGCTCTCCCGAGTGCCGCTGTTCGTCCGCGATAACAACACAGCAGTCTTCACCTCTGGGCGGGACATCCCCTATCTGCAGAGCGCCCAGACTTCCACCTTCTTGGAGGGGCAGATCTTCAACTTTGCCTTCTTGCAGGACATTGGGATCAACATCCAGATCACCCCTCACATCTCCCGGCGGCGAACCCAAGAAGGGAAAAAGCCTACCATTGGTCTACAGATTGATCAGATCACGGCCAGCAACTTTATCGAGTTCACCAGCTTCAACGCGCCGGTTACCGAGGAGAGCACGATTCAGACCTATATTGACGCCGAAGACGGCCAGACGATCGTCATTGGTGGGTTGAAGAAGCGCAAGCAACAGAACATTGTCGAGAAGGTTCCCATCTTGGGCGATGTCCCGATTCTCGGGGCGCTCTTCCGGCGAACCGAGAAGGTTACCCAAGAGTCGGAGATCGTCATCGTCATTCAGCCGCACATCATTGATATCAGCCGTCAGTCTGAGACAGGCTACCGCATCGAGGAGCTGCCTTCGCAGCGGGAGATGAAGCAGTCTGTTGAGCAGGCCCAAGAGGCAATCATGAAGGATCCACAGGCCCCGAAGCAGTAAGCCTTTGCTTTGAGAGAAAAAGGCCTTTCCCAAAGAGGGGAAAGGCCCTTTTTCTCAGTTTGCTTTGAGCGGTTACCGCACTTTCAGCTCAGCCCAGCGCGTGGCCAGCTTCCCCGCCGGCTCCACCGCTGTGGAGAGGTCGGTAACCATCAGCTCCATGATCTCCGTCTTGGAGAGCGGACGGTTGTAGATGACCACGTCGTCCACGATTCCGTCGAGGAACGCATCATTTCCTTCGGTACCCCGCCGACGGCCCGACCAACGCCCCATCTCGATCGGCCGGTCGGGGAAGACCTCATACGGTCCGGCAATGTCGCGAGGGGTTCCCCTGGTCGGAGGGGGGCATCTCGCCGTTAACGTAGGCGATCGCCTGAGAGCCGTCCGCGGTCAGGGGCCAGATGAACCCACTCGCCGGCGTTGTAGGCATTATTCGTGGCGAACCATCCCTCGGTGGTGGCGTTGCAAGCGCCCCAAGTCAGACCGGTGTTGCTGGTCGTCGCGATCCGGAAGAGGAAATTGGGACCCCAACCGATCTTCGTTCCCTTGAAGGCGATCGCCGAGTGGTCTCTCCCATCGCGAACAAAGACCCACGCTGCGACCGTGTAGCCGTT
Organism: Candidatus Poribacteria bacterium; assembly: GCA_026004875.1. GTDB lineage: Bacteria > Poribacteria > WGA-4E > BPJZ01. The sequence goes on from BPJZ01000011.1 coordinate 104,502, forward strand.
GGCCATCACATCAAAGTCGGGGCTGTGGGGCACCTCGATGTAGCCGTCCGTCCCGTTGAAGCTGGCGGCCAGACCGCCGTTGTGCCCTTCGACGAACTCCACGCCGCCGTGGAGGATTCCGTTGTTGTTCCCAACCTGATCCGACGCATCGCCGGACTCAAAGGTCCACAGGGCAATGATTCCGGACTTGACGTCCGCGAAAGCGACCGCGGTCACGAAACACAGCGCGCACGCGATCCATCCGTATCGTGTACGCATCTTGCCTCCTCCTTGATTTGAAAGTCTCCGCTCTGCGAGCCGCAGGCCGCTCGAGTGTCGGCGAGCCTACGACCGGTAATAGTTTACGCCGGAGGAAATACGTTGGCAACACTTTCCGTACGCTATTTTAAAACAACCGATTGTAAGTGTGGTTCGGGGTTATTTCTCTCTCAGCCGATGCCATCGATTAGGCGCTAGATGGGTCCACTCTTGGGTCTTTCCGCCCAGCCAGCGCACCCGAACCCACTCCACCTGCTCAGCCCTGCCCAATCCAAACAGCAGGCGCAGATCGCTGTGAGAGAGGTAACTTCCTCCGCCCCCGACGGTTGCTGTTTGGATCATTCCCCCAGCGGAGACTTGAACGACCGAGCCGATCCCAAACCGGTCCCCGCGGGTGCGCTCCAGGATTAGCCCGATCCAGGTGGCTTCCGGTTGGCATTCGTTGATGAGCAGGTTCGGAGGGGCGTTCTGATTGGTGATGATCAGGTCCCAGTCGCCGTCGTTGTCTAGGTCGCCAAAGGCGGCCCCTCGGCTGGATCGCGCCTCGGTCAGTGGTGAGCGCGGCTCTGGGATCACCAGGCGAAAACGACGCCCCGACTCATTTCGGAGCAACTGGTTCGGTTGGGCATAGGTGGTCGTTGGGTCGAACCGCTCGACGAGATCCTGCACATGTCCGTTGGCCACGAACAGGTCCTTCCAGCCGTCTCGGTCCAGATCCAAGAACAGCACCCCCCAGCCCAGTGGGTGGAGGCTGACCGGCCCTATTCCGCTGCTGGCCGTTACGTCGGTGAAGAATCCGTTTCCGTCGTTCCGATAAGTGGCGTTCGTCTCCTGCTGAAAGTTGGTGACGATCAGGTCCGGATCGCCGTCGTTGTCGTAGTCCCCAGCCGCAACGCCCATACCGGCTTCGGCCTTACCCATGGCGCTGAGCGCCACGCCGGCCAGGAGCCCTTCCTCTTGAAAGGTGCCGTCTCGACGATTCCAGAGCAGATAGTTCGGGTCCCGGTCGTTAGCGACATACAGATCAAGCCAGCCGTCTCCGTCAAAGTCGGCCACGACGACGCCGAAACCGTGAGCCGGCGGCACGCTCCCAATTCCGCTGGAAGCGGTCACGTCTTCGAAGAGGCCGTCTCCCCGATTGCGGAAGAGCCGGTCGCTTTCGCCCGGGTATACGTCCGGATCGCAGTAAACCCGGATTCCTTCCCGAAGACAGGGAACGTCCCGATCCAAGCTGTACGCCGCATAGCGCACAAGGTACAGGTCCAGCCAGCCGTCTCGATCGTAGTCGAAGAAGACGGCACCGGTATTCAATCCCGGCGCGGCCACTCCCGCCCGTTGGGTTATGTCCTCAAAGGTGCCGTCGCCTCGATTTCGGTAAAGCCGATTCTCGCCGAAGTTGGTGACGAACAGATCGAGCCAGCCGTCGTTGTCCACGTCGCCGACGGCGACGCCGTGGCCGTATCCGGTATCTCCCACACCGGCCAAGTCGGTCGTCTCCTCAAAGGTACCGTCACCCCGGTTTCGATAGAGCTGATTCCGAGGGAGAGGAACTTCTGGTTCCAGCAGGGGACGCCCGTTGACAAAGTAGAGGTCTACCCAGCCGTCGTTGTCGTAATCGAAGACAGCGACGCCCTGTCCAATGAACTCTGGGAAGAGGTGCAGTCCGTTTCCTCCATGAGTCGAAACGAAATGAATTCCTCGCTGGACGGTCTCGTCGCGAAACTCGAACGCCGCCGTTGTCCAGGAGAGCGCTATCGCCATCCCCAGGAGGATCAGGAACCGATTCATGGGCCGAATTCCTCCTTTTGGCGGAGCGCCTCCAGTCTTTCGCGATAGCGGGGATTTTCCGGCTCCAGGCGGACGGCCTGTTCCCAGGCTTTCAGAGCTTGGGCCCGTTCCCCTCGGCGGAGATGGACAAAGGCCAGCGTATCGTAGGCTGACGCCGACTGCTCTTGACGAACGACCTGTTGGGCGAGTTTCAAAGCGCGATCCAGCTTCTGACCGGCTTCGGCATACATCCAGGCGAGGTTGTTCCAAACTTGGGGCCGGGAGGGATCCAGTGCGTAGGAACGCTCCAGGGCGGCGATCGCCGCTTCTAGGTTTCCCTGATGGTAGTTCGCTAGGCCCCATTCGGACCAGGCGAGGGGCGATTGGGGGGCCTGCTCTGTCCATTCGCGGAGGGCGGCGATCGCCTCTTGGACCCGCCCCATCGCCGAGAGAGCTTGAATCTTTCCCAGGTGTGCGGCGTCGTTCTCCGGGGCCTTCTCGATCGCTTGTGCATAGGCGATCAGCGCCTCTTCCCAGCGCTGCTGACGGCCCAGCGCTTCGCCCAGTCCCTGGAGCGCGTCGGTAAGGTCGGGAGCGACTTCCAGCGCTCGACGGAAGTAGGCCTCGGCGGCTCTGGGCTGCCTCCGATCCAGGGCGATTCCGCCGAGCGCCGTCAGCGCCTGCGCCTCCAGACCAGGAACTCGACTCAATCGGTGAAGGAGCTCCTCCGCCGCGGGGTAGTTCTCCACGGAAAGGTGGAGCGCTGCCAGCTGAAAGGCACGGGAGGGGTCGAACGCTCGGTTGAGCTCCCGTTGGAGCCGTTCGCGCTGTTCGACGTAGTGTTCCAACCGTCGATAGCGCTCCATGGCAAGGCGGGCCTCTTCGCGTTGGTCCAGGCGAGCCAGCGCTTTGCCCTTTAAAAACACCGCCGTCGGGTCGAACGGGTCAAGCGTCGCGGCCTGCTCTGCTGCCTGAAGGGCCTCCTCAACGTGTCCCAGCTCAAGGAGGACCGCTGCCAGTCCGCGGAACGGCTCCGGCCGGTCCGGCTGTCGGGCGATCGCCCCTCTTGGTAGGCAGTAGCTGCGGCCTCTGGGTCTCCAAGGCGAGCCTGAGCGTCCCCCAGGAGCGTCCAGGCACGGGCGTTGGAACGATCCATCGCGACCGCCCGCTCCCCGGCGGAGCGGGCAGCCTCCCAGTCGCCCCGTTGAAGGGAGACCTCCCCGAAGGCTAACGTCGCCCGAAGGCGAAGCTTCGGGCTCTGGGCGAGCGCCTCAGCTCGACGGAAGAGCTCAGCAGCCCGCTCTAGCTCCGCCAGCGCCCCGTAGCATTGGCCTAGCGCGTAGGCCGCTTCGGCGAACTCCGGTGAAAGCTCCAACGCTTGTTGGAGCTTGGTGGCGGCGGCGAGATACTCCCCCACCTGAGCGAGCCGAACTCCCTCCTCGTGAAGTCGGGCCGCCTCCGGCGAAGGGGTTACCCCCCAACAGGCGATAATCACAACTCCTCCGGCCAGCCAAAACAACGCTGGACGGATCAGAGCACAGACCCTCAACGCGAAACGCTTGCCTCCCCCTGTGAGTTAGCCTCCCGATCCTACGTTATCCGGTGAAGCGCCTCCTTCCAGGTGATCAGCCCGTCGGAAGGGGGCTCTAGGTCTATAAAGCGCTCCGGATGGAGCCACCAGGCGAGCAGCTCCAACCCGTCCACCACCCGCGGGCCAGGCCGGTTGAAGTAGTACGAACCGTGCACCAGAGCCACCCGCTCCTGACGAACGGCGCGAAGCGCTCGCCAGGAGGGGTTCTCCACGAGGAGCGGCAGTTCCTTGAGGGTGCGCTCCGGCGAGAAGCCGCACGGCATTAAGATGATTGCCTCCGGATCGAAGGCCGCGATCTCCTCCCAGGAGATCGTTGTTGAATGGTCTCCTGGGGCGTTTGGTGGGACGGCTCCGGCGATCTGGAGCATCTCCGGAACCCAGTGTCCCGCTAAAAAGGGCGGGTCGAGCCATTCGATCGCGAGGACGCGCGGAGGCTTGGAGATTCCCTGGGTTCGAGTCCGCACCCGCTCGATTCGGGAGCGGAGCGACTCAACCAGCACCTGGGCCTTCTCCTGCCGACGGGTCAGCTCTCCGACCAGAAGGATGTTTTCGAGGATTCCCCCAAGCGTGTGCGGCTCCAGGGAGACGATCTTGGGAGCTGCGTCTAGGATTTTCGCCGCGCGCTGCACCTCCGTGAAGGAGGGAGCACACACGGCGCAAAGCTCTTGAGTCAGGATCAGGTCCGGGCGGAGCTGGGCCAGACGCCCCGCATCCAGATGGTAGACGCTTCGCCCCTGGTGCGCCTGCTCCCGAACGCGGCGGTCTATCTCGCGGCTCGGGAGGTCGGTAGGAACGACGGTGGCGCTCAGCGCCGGCTTCTCCTCCGCGATGCCCGGCGGCCAATCGCAGTCGTGCGAGATGCCGACTAAGCTCCCCCGAAGCCCGAGCGCGCAGACAATCTCCGTCGCGCTGGGTAGAAGGGAAACGATTCGTAGCTCCTCGGGGGCTTCCCTCGACCGAGGGGACATGAAAGCGCTCCTTATCCTTCCGTTCGAACCTAGCTTAAAATACGTTCCCACGGGCGGGCAAGGGAGAAACCTTGCCGCAAAGGGACGCCGGTCCGTTCTCTCACCACTCAAGGAAGGACATCATGCGCCGCGAAGCGATCATCTTTCCCGCGCCGAATCGGGCGGAGCTCCACTCGGAGGAGTTCGACCCTCGCCCTGGCCCCCATGAGGTGCTGATCGAAACGGAGGTGAGCTTCATCAGCACCGGAACCGAGTTGGCCCATTACACCGCTCAGGAGCCACGCGCCCGTTATCCCTGGCGTCCCGGATACGCCAACGTCGGGGTCGTCCGAGAGCGGGGGGACCGAGTTCGTGCTCCGGAGCTGGGGGCGCGCGTGCTCACCTACTCCCCCCATGCTTCTTGGGTGAAGTGTCGGACGGATCGAATGATCGTTCCCGTCCCGGAGCGGCTGGAGCCCGGAATCGCCGCCGCTTCGATCATGGCAGGCATCGCTGCCGCCGGGCTGGTCTACGCTGAAGTTCGAGGTTGGCCGTGGACGGCAATCTTTGGATTGGGACTGGTTGGCAATCTGGCCGCGCAGTCCTTTCAGATTGCGGGCTGTCGGGTGATCGGGATTGATCCCCTGGCGCGACGTCGCGAACTGGCCCGCCTCTGTGGCGTTGAACGGACGATCGGCGGAGGCCCAGAAGAGGTCCTTGAAGCGATTCGGGAGCTCACCGGAGGCGCGATGGCTTCGATCAGCGTGGATGCCGTCGGTCACAGCGCGGTGGTCACGGAGGCGCTCCAAGCGACGGCCCGGTTTGGGCAATTGATTCTGCTGGGCTCGCCACGCGTGCCGGTCAAGGGAGACCTCACCGAGCTCCTCTCGGAGCTCCACCTTCAAAGCATTACTTTGCGCGGCGCCCTACAATCCACCCCTTCCCCACTATCCGGACGATCCTCGCGCCGATCGGCTCCGTTCTCACTTCACTAAGCAGCAGTTAATCTTCGATTGGCTTCTGGAAGGGCGTCTCCAGCTGGCTCCTTTGATCTCTCACCGGCTGGCGCCGGAGCGGGCTCAGGAGACCTACGATGGCCTGCGGGATCACCCGGAGACTTATACCGGCGTCCTTTTAGGACTGGACCGGTCGCCGGTGATCGGCTTGTCGCTTGGGGGGAACTTCGCTAGGATCGGCGACTGAAGTTCGAAGAAAGGAGCGGGTCTGTGGAACGCGAGGTAGTCGTCGTCACCGGCCAAAATCAGGTGGAGCTCCAACGGGAAGAGTTCGACCCCACCCCCGGCCCGGAGGAGGTCCTGATCCAGACAGAATATACCTACATCAGCACTGGGACCGAACTGGCCAACTATACCGGCCAAGAGCCGAAGGTCTTTCAGCCCGGCTCCTGGTGTGCCTACCCCTGGCGGAGCGGTTACGCCAACGTCGGAATCGTTCGAGAGGTGGGGTCGCGGGTTCAGCGTGTTTCGGTCGGCGATCGGGTCTTTTCTTACGGAAATCACGCCTCCTGGGTGAAGTACAACACCAATCGGTTGATCATTCGGGTCCCTGAGGGCCTGGATCCGGGCCTTGCGGCGGCCTCGCGGATGGCCGGGGTGGCCGTTACCGGCCCGATTCTCGCGGAGATTCGTAGCTATCCTTGGACGGTCGTCTTTGGGCTGGGCATGGTGGGCAACCTAGCAGCGCAGGCATTTCAGCTTTACGGTTGCCGAGTCATCGGCGTGGACCCGGTGGAACGGCGGCGGCAGGTTGCCCAGAGCTGTGGTGTTGAGCGAGTGGTCGGGGGGACTCAGCAGGAGGTTGCCGAGACGATTCGAGAGATCACGCGCGGGAGGATGGGGGAGATCACCGTAGACGCCGTCGGTCACAGCGCGGTGGTGATGGAGGCACTGCGGGTGACCGCCCAGTTTGGCCAGTTGATCCTGCTTGGCTCGCCGCGCGTAGCCGTCGAGGGGAACTTAACGGAGCTCCTCTCGGACGTGCACTTGCGGAACATCACCGTCCGCGGGGGCGTTGGAGTGGTGCCTGCCGATGTACCCGCCGGTCGGCGGCGGGGTCTCTCAGTACTCCAAGCAAGAGATGATCTTTGACTGGCTCTTGGAGGGAAAGCTCCAGTTGGAGCCGTTGATCTCCCACCGGCTGCCGCCGGAGAGGATTAAAGAGGCCTACGACGGCCTGCGGGATCATCCGGAGACCTATACCGGCGTTCTCCTGGACTGGAGAGGGCGCAGCTAGGGCGAAGAGGGGGCTGTTCCCATGAGCCAAAGGATCACACGGCGGGAGTTTTTCCAGCGAGCAGGAGCGGGCGCGTTGGGCCTGACCGCTGCTTCTCTGAGCAGCCGAGGAGAAAACCCACGGCCTTCCGCGGATCGCCCTCCGAACATCATCTTCATCCTTGCTGACGATCTGGGCTACGGTGATCTGGGCTGTTATGGGCAGCGGCTGATCAAGACACCCCACCTAGATCGGATGGCTGCCGAGGGGATGCGGTTCACCCAGGCGTATGCTGCTAGCACAGTCTGCGCCCCTTCCCGATGTGGGTTGATGACCGGGCTCCACATGGGGCACGCCTGGATTCGGGGCAACCAGCGGATTCCGCTCCGGCCGGAGGACCTGACCGTTGCGGAGCTCTTGAAGGCGACGGGCTACGCGACCGGTATTATCGGCAAGTGGGGGCTGGGCGAACCGGGGACGACCGGCGTCCCCAATCTCCAGGGCTTCGACTACTGGTTCGGCTATCTGAACCAGAGGCGAGCTCACAGCTACTATCCCGAGTACGTTTGGGAGAACACCGAGCGGTTTGCCATTCCGGAGAACGCTGGGGGCAGGCGCGGAGTCTACATTCACGACCTGTTCACCGATCGGGCGTTGTGGTTCCTCGAGGAGCACCGGGATCGTCCCTTCTTTCTTTATCTGGCCTATACGGTTCCTCATGCCAACAACGAGCTGGGCCGCGAAACGGGCAATGGGATGGAGGTTCCCGACTACGGGCCGTACGCCGACCGGGACTGGCCGGAGCCGGAGAAGGGCTTCGCCGCCATGGTTCACCGACTGGATCGGGATGTGGGGCCGAGTCTTGGACCGCCTTCAAGAGTTGGGAATAGACGAACAGACGATCGTCTTTTTCTCCAGCGACAACGGTCCTCATCAGGAGGGGGGCCACGATCCGGACTTCTTCGACAGCAACGGTCCGCTTCGGGGGATCAAGCGCGATCTTTATGAGGGAGGGATTCGAGTTCCCATGCTGGTTCGCTGGCCGGGGGCGCGTCCCGGCTGGGGCGGTCAGCGATCACGTCTGGGCCTTTTGGGATTTCCTGCCGACGGCGGCGGAGCTGGCCGGTGCTCGTCCTCCGGAAGAAACTGACGGCCTTTCGATCCTCCCTGTGCTCCTGGGCGGAGAAGCCGTCGAGCACGAGTACCTTTACTGGGAGTTCTACGAGCGGGGAGGCGCTCAGGCGGTTCGGATGGGCGACTGGAAGGCCGTTCGCAAATGGCGTGAAGGCCTGCCGACTGAGCTTTATCACCTAGGCGAAGACCCCGGCGAAACGCACGATCTGGCCGCCGAGTACCCAGAGGTGGTCGCCAAGATGGAGGCGATCATGGAGTCGGCTCGGTTCGACAACGAGAACTACAAAAAGCCGGACTAGATGGTCATCGCCAAAAACCCGCCGTCCACGCGGATGTCGGCTCCGGTCACAAAGCTGCTGGCCTTCTCCGAGGCCAAGAAGATCGCAGCGCCGACGATCTCGTTTGGTTCTCCAAACCGCTTCATCGGAGTGTGGTTGAGGATTCGCCGCGCTCGCTCCGTCGGCGTTCCATCCTCTTGATAGAGCAGTCGCCGATTTTGCTCCGCCGGGAAGAATCCAGGGGTGATCGAGTTGACCCGTACGCCTTTGTCGGCCCACTCTCGGGCTAGGAAACGAGTAAGGCTGAGCACCGCGGCCTTAGCCGTTGAGTAGGTCACCACACGCGAGAGCGGAATATGAGCGGCGACCGAGGCGATGTTGATAATCGAGCCGCGTCCCTGCCGGACCATCGCCGGGCCGTACTCCCGGCACGGGTATAGAACACCCGCCGCGAAGTTCAGCTGGAAGACGCGTTCCCAATCCTCCAACCGGATCGCTTCAAAGGGAAGCTGTTCGGTGACCGTCGCGCTGGGGTGATTCCCGCCGGCCGCGTTTACCAAAACGGTTACCGCTCCGATCTGCTCCCGAACGGTCTCGTGCGCCGCGCGGACGCTATCGGGGTTCAGGGCGTCGCAGTAAACATAGATCGCCTCGCCGCCGGCCGATTCGATCTTTCGGACGCGCTCCTCGCCGGCCTCTCGGCGACGCCCCAGAACAGCGACCCGGGCCCCGGCGCGAGCCAGTCCTTCGGCGATGTGTCCTCCCAACACGCCGGTGCCACCGATGACGACGGCCACCTCACCGCTGAGATCGAACAGGTCTGTGCTCATCCTTCCTCCTTAGTTCCACCGTCGTTTTGCCGATTGAATAGCGGCGACGTTCTTTTCGTAGGTCAAGTTCTCCTCACGTGCCCATTGGGCAGGGGGATAATAGCTTTGTCGGTAGACCGGATAGGCTTCAGTGCGCAGGTGGGCCAGCATGTGGTGTCCGGTGCGTTGCGCCCGCTCGTGTCTCAGGGCGGTGATGTCCAAAGGGGCAACGACAATCTTCTCCCCCTCCCCCGGATCGGCCTGCGCCAAAATGCGCCCGTCGTAGTCCACGATCATGCTTCCTCCGGGCCAGGAGAAGGGCGGATAGAAGCGCAGCGTAGCTCCCTGGTTTGCGGCGACGACATAGGCGATGTTCTCGATCGCCGGCAGCGGTTGACGACGGTCCACCAGTCCATCGGCGGTGTCGCTCCCCAGGGGTCCATGTAGGCAGAAACCCGAATCAGCACCTCTGCTCCGTTTGCAGCCAGTTGTCGAAGCGCCTCCGGAAACAGCCAATCGTAGCAGATGGCCACGCCCAGATTTCCGATCGGCGTCTTTGCGACCGGAAAGAGGGGCTCGTCGTACCCTTCTAGATCGTGGGGACTGGCGTGCACCTCAAAGGGAATCCAGGGGTTCACCTTGCGGTAGCGATAAAGGATTCCCTCCGGCCCGATCAGGCAGGTGGTGTTGAAGACGACGTGAGGCCACCGGTCGTCCCGCTCCAGGAAGGTGCCGGTCTGAACGTAGATGTTGTACTCGCGCGCCTTTGCGGCGATGCGCTCGGTGTGCTCGTTGGGAATCGGGACGGCCAACCGATCGAGCAGCTCCCGGGCTGTCGGATAGATCGGGGCCGCGTGGGCAAACTCCGGAAAGACCACCAGCCGCACCGGTAGGAACGGCGAGTATCCTTCGACCGCCAGCGAGATCATCTCCAGGATGCGGTCGGTGTTCCGTTTCATCTCGGCTCGCGTCTCCGGATTCGGCTGGCAGACTTGACAGGCGGCCGCTGCGTAACGGATCGGTTCCACCGCGTCTTGTTCCTCCCCGTCGTTTAGTCCGAACACAGTCTGGGTAGAGCGATTGTAGTCGTCGAGCGGGACGGGCGCAAACGGAGGGGAAAACGGCTCGGCGCCGGATTGGGCGGCCTCCTTGGGGCGGCCTTTCTGGAGCGACGGGGGAGCAGTGGATTTGACGAACGCGGGAGGAAGCGGTTAGTCTCTTGTCAGCACGCGTTGTTGGAGGATGAAGGAGCCGCACGTTCATGGCACGTCGTCGCCGGAAGAAGCCCACCTTTGCCGAGCAGAAGTTGCGCGAGACGCTGGAGTCGGGCCTGGGGCTGGCCGATCCGGAGTGCCCCTACTTTGGCGAATGTGGCGGTTGTGTCTGGCAGGCGATTGACTACCGCCGTCAGTTGGAGTTCAAGCGCGAGTGGATCGAGCGGACCTTCCACGAGTACGGCCTGAGCGAGGTTGAGGTGCCGATGCCGCTTCCTTCGCCCCGGCTTTACGGCTATCGAAACAAGATGGAGTTTTCCTTCGCGGCGCGGCGCTGGTTCAGCCGGCACGAGATCGAATCGGGCGATCCGCTAGACCGCGATTTTGCGTTGGGCTTACACGCACGGGGCGCTTTCGATCGGGTGTTGGACATTCACAGCTGCCCGCTTCAAGCGGAGCCGGCCAACGCACTGCTGCAGGCGACCCGCGAATTCGCCAAAGAGTCCGGGCTTCCTCCTTATGACATCCACGCTCAGGAGGGTTTTTATCGGTTTCTCATCCTTCGGTACGGCTTTTATACCGACCAACTGATGGTCGTTCTGGTGACCACTCGCCGCGATTCGGAGCAGATGAAGCGGTATGTGGACTTTCTCCACGCTCGGGAGCTTCAACCGACCAGTGTTGTCAACGGCGTCACGGACGCTCCGGCGAGCACTTCTCAGGGGAGCGAGCTGTTTGTTGACTTCGGGGAACCCTGCCTGGAGGAACGGTTGCTAGGCAAGGCGTTTGTCTTGGAGCCGGACGCCTTCTTTCAGCCGAACACCTACGGGGCGGAGGTCCTGGCCGAAAAGGTTCTCGAGTACGCGAACCTCCGAGGAACCGAGACGGTGTTGGACCTTTACTGTGGGGTCGGAGTTTTTGCCATCCTGGCCGCCGAACAGGCGGAGCGCGTGATCGGGATCGAAAAGCTCCCCTCTGCGGTAGAAAGCGCCCGGAGGAACGCTCGGCGAAACGGGATCGATAACGCCCAGTTCCTCGCCCACGACCTGGATCGAGGCATCCGAACGCTGCCGGGGGACGCTCGGCCTGAGGTGGTCATCACCGATCCGCCGCGCGCCGGCATGCACGCCCGTACAATCCAAGCGATCTTGGATCTAGCCCCGGAGCGAATCATTTCGGTGAGCTGTCATCCGGTGCCCCAGGCGGAGAACCTCGCGAAACTTTGCGCTGAGGGCGACTATTACATCGCCGAAGTGCAGCCGGTGGATCTGTTCCCCCACACGGCCCACGTTGAAAACGTGGCGCTCTTGATGCGGTCGTAGGGGCTCATGCCGGCTTGAGGCGCCGTCGTGGAGCCGTGAAAAGCCGTGAAAAAAGTCCCTTCGAAGGGTTGACAGCCGTTAGCCGAAACCGCTAGACTAAACGTAGTTCCCCGCTGCTTTTCTGCCGTCCCCCGATCCTCTTCCGCAGTCAAACGAAACGTGGCGTCCTCGAAGAGGACAGCGTACTCCCCTCTGCCGGTTCGCGGCGTGGGGATAGTGGAACTCGTTCAGACGCGGGACATGATGGACGGATCAGGCGGTCTTCCGGGCGGTTCACTCTTTGCGCCTGACGGGACGGAGCGCCGAAGCTACACTGAGGCGCGTCGCTTCGGGGCTTCGGGTTCAGTCCGCAGCGGACCATCCTGCGCTCTTCCTGGACGCAAGCGCGCTTCAGCCTCGAATTCACTGTTTCCGGGCGATCAATCAGGGTGTTGGGCACCTTGCTGCTCTCTTGGAGGTCGCCGATCGCGGCCTGGAACGGGTCGGAGCTGTGCTGCTCCGTTTAAGGGCGCTGGCCATCCAGGCCGCGAGTGGGGACCTTTCGGATGCGGATCGGGCCCTGCTGGGCGTCGAGGCGGAGGCGCTCCTCGATCAGATCAAC
>BPJZ01000012.1 GCA_026004875.1 Candidatus Poribacteria bacterium
AGATGCGGTTTCCAACCGCCAGCTCGGTGGGTGAACTGGGTGCCGACACCTTGAACCTCCGCTGTTCCGTTGTCGAGGGTCGGCCAGCTGGAACTGGGTTCCCGTCAGGGCCGAGCGGGAGGAGAGCCGTCCGGCGCTGTCCAGGTCGGCGGTGCCGGTCAGCTCCTGGGTCTCCTTGATGAAGCCCACCTTGGAGGCATAACCGCCCCAGGAGCCGGAAGGCGTTCACGGCGTTCAGCGCCAGGTTCACCTTGTCCTGGGTCGTCTCGCCCACCTGGAAGGTAACGCTCGACTCGATGTCCGGGAAGAGCGTGATCCCGTTGTACTGGATGGCGGCGGTGATCCGGTTCATCTCCTCGATCAGCTCGTCCGCCTCGACCTGGATCCCCTTGGCTCGCTGGACGTCCGAATAGGCCCCGTCGGCGGCCTGGATGGCCAGCTCCTTGAGCCGGATCAGCATGCTGGTCAGCCGATCGAGCCCGCCCTCCATTACCTGCAGGAGCGACTGAGCCTGCGCGAGGTTCCGGTTGGCCTGCTTGAGGGCGGCAATCCGACCCCGCATGTCTTCGGAGACGAACATTCCGGCGGCGTCGTCGGCGGCCCGGTTGATCCGCAAGCCGGAGGACATCCGCTCGATGGTCCGCTGGAGGCTCCGCTCCGTCTTTCCGAGCTGACGCCGCGAGTTGAGCGAAAGGACGTTGTTGTTGACGCGAAACATGGAACGATTCCCTTCCCTTTCCTGATGGTTTCCGGCGGCCCGCGTGCGAGCCTGCCGAACCGTTTCAACCTTAGGCTTATGTGAGCGCCTGCAGCAGGCTCAGCACCGACTGCGGCAACAGGTTCGCCTGGTTGAGCACCGCACTGCCCGCCTGAGCGAGGATCTGCGCGCGGACCAGGGCGGAGATCTCCTGCGCCATGTCCGCATCGCGGATCACCGAATCGGCGTTGGTCGTGTTCTCGATATTGATCGAGATCGTCTCGGCGGTCCGCTCCATCCGCGACTGGATCGCCCCCAGCCGCGCCCGCTGCGAGACCACCACGTTGATCCCCTCGTTGATCTGCGCTAAGAAGGCGTTCGCGACCGTGTCGGCGTTCATCATCGTGTAAGCGCCCGCCACGGTGGCCTTTTTCATCAACAGTCCATCCCCAACGTTGGCCTTGTTCAACCGGGCGATGGCTCGTCCCGTGTAAGTCTCTTCAGCTGCTTCGCTCAGCACCAGTGTGCTGTCGTCTGTGGACTCTGGAAGACCGTTGTAGAGCTTATCGTTCAAGGTGAACTGATCACCCACTTTCAACTGTTTGGTGAACTTGGTTCCAATCCCTCTAACGGTGGTACTAGCCAGCGATAACGCTCACATGCCCCTCCAGCGTCAGGTCGAGCTGAGCAGAGCTTTCCGTTCCGACACTCGAAACGAAGTACTCGTATCCACCGACTTGAACCAGATCGCCTTCGCTCAGCTCCTGAAGTAGGCGGGGTGTCCTCTGGATTTCGGACGGCTATGTCGCCATTGAGCGAGCTTGTCAGCTGCGCCCGGGCCGTTCCGCTGGCCGTTTCAATCGCCTTACTGTTCAGCGTCAGCTGCGTATCGCTGTCCACCGATTGGACGGTGTAGATCTTTCCGTTCAGGATGAACTGATCGTTCTGACGAAGCTGCTGGGTGAACTTCGTCCCCACGCCGGTTAACCGTCGTGCTTCCCGCCGTCACGCTCACCGTACCGTCGAGCGTTAAATCAAGCGTTAGGGAAGTATCGCTGGCAACAGAGGCCACACGGTACGTGAAGGGTTGTGTCGCTGGTGCGATCCGTAATGGCGATTCGATCTCCTGCGGAGATTTGGGTTCCGAAGGAGGTGCCTGTGCCGGTTACGACGCCGTTCGTGTCGAGGACAAAGGAGTCTCCGCCGGCGCTATCCTGACTGCCACTGAGGACAAAGCCTCGAATCAGTCGGGTGCCGTTTCAGCGTCCGGCGTCCAGCTGGGCGGTGGCGTTTGCCCGTGAAGTCTTCAACGGCCCCGATCCCGCTTGTGTCAAGTGTCAACTGGGTATCGCTGTCCACGGACAGGATCGTATAGTCATTGCCGTTAATGGGAGATGGTATCCCCTGCGCGCGAAACTGCTTAGTGAAGTGAGTCCCCACGCCGGTGACCGTATCACTGCCGGTCTCGGTAGGTAACAATCCCGTCGAGCGTCAGGATCGAGCGTTAGGGAGGTATCGCTGGCAATGGAAGCAACGCGGTACTCCTAAGACCGTGCTGGCGTCCATGATTGCCACGCGATCACCGATCGAGAGCTCCGACTGAAAATGCAGTCCCCGAACCGGTAACTGCCCCGCTAGCGTCCACGTTTGGCTGTGCCGGTGAGAGTAGTCCCATCGGTGGCTTTGAGCGTTCCGGAACTTGTCAGGCTCACACCGCCGGGTGAGCGCCTCGGACTCCTTGACAAATCCGACCTTCGAGGCGAACTGGCCCAGCAACTGGAAGGCGTTCACGGCGTTCAGCACCAGGTTCACCTTGTCCTGGGTCGTCTCGCCCACCTGGAAGGTAACGCTCGACTCGATGTCCGGGAAGAGCGTGATCCCGTTGAAGGTGATCCCGACGGTGATCCGGTTCAGCTCCTTGATCAGCTCGTCCGCCTCGATCTGGATGCCCCGCTGCCGCTGCAGGTCCGAATAGGCCCCGTCGGCGGCCTGGATGGCCAGCTCTTTGAGCCGAGTCAGCATGGGCCGGTCATCCGGTCTAGGGCCGCCCTCCATCACCTGGAGCATGGCGGTGGCCTGGGAGACGTTCCGGGTTGGCCTGCTTCATCGCGGCGATCTGAGCGCGGAGGTTCTCGGAAATGAACATCCCGGCGGCATCGTCTCGGGCTCGGTTGATTCGCAGTCCAGAGGGCGAGCCGTTCGGTCGTCTGGACGATCTGGTTGCCGGTCCGGTCGAGATATCGGAGTGCGACCAGGGAGGTCTTGTTGTTGTTGATCCGAAACATGGAACGATTCCCTTCCCAATCGAGGAGAGTCCGGAAGCCACAGCGGCTTCGGTTGCGTATCGAAAGCCGGTGGGGAGCGGAGGCTCCCCGGTTCCGTTCTCACACGGAGGCGCCAAGGTGCGCCGTCAAGAAAGCAGCGATGCGGCTCCTTTCTCCGCGCGTCGGTTTCACGGCGTCAGGAGTTCCATGACCGCGCTGGAGAGTCCTGCCGCCTGGACGGGTACCGTCTGCAGGGGGGCGGCGAGGATCTGGCTTCGGGCCATAGCCAGCAGCTCCTGGGCCTTCTCCGGCGATTCGAGGAGCTCCTGCGTCGTTGCCGACTCGTCCTGAGGTGCGGTGGCCCGCTCGATGGCGACCTCCAGTCGCTCGCGGAAGGCACGCACCTTTTCGATCCGCTCATGGACGGCGCCGATAGCGTCGCGAACCATTCCGGCGGCTCGCCGGGGCGCTCTCCGGCGTGGCGAAGGCGCTCGCCTCAACGCCGGGAAGCAGGGGTCTGCGGACGCACATCCATCAGCCCCAGGTGGACTTCGATCGCTTCGCTCCGCCCGCCGACTTGGAAGGTCAACGAGCGCCTGCGCTCCATTCAGGAGCGGAATTCCGTTGAACCGGACCGTTCGGGCGGTGTCGGCCAGCTCGTTCCGGAGGATTCGGACCTGTCGAAGGAGCTGTTCCCCGCTCCGGCTCGCTGAGCGGCGCCTGCGCCTGAACGGCCAACTGGTAGATCCGAGGTGAGCGTCGCATGGGGCAGCCTCCAGCCCGGCTTCGGTCAACTGGGCCACCGTCGCGGCGGCGGCCACGTCCCCGGTTGGCCCGCTCGGAGGACCTCCGCCTCTCCGCGGGAGGAGTCTCCCGGCTCCGGCCGCGCCGACGACCGCCGAATCGTTCCGCGCTGCTGAGCTGCCTGGAATGGCGGTTCCTAAGGCCCGCCGCCCGTCAAATCGGGATCCACTCAACGGCTGCGGAAAAACGGCGATCGTGCCGGTACGTTGCTGTGAATTCGAAACATCTCCTGCTCCCTTCGCGCTGGTGGGATTTTCGCCCGGCCCCTCCAACTGCACCGGCGGGGGCGCCTCGATCCAATCCAGCCCTCCGGCGCAGTCCCGAGGCCGCATGCGTTGGGTTTTAAGCTTGTTGCCATCGGTTCGTTGGCTTGCGCTTCCAGCTCATCGGTTGCTGCCCTCCCCCCTTCCTTCACCGATCCAGGACGGCTAGAATTCGCCGGACCTCCCGGGTGATGTGAAGGGACCTTCCGTTCGAAGTCGCCTTGCTTTTTGGGGTCGTCGGCGGAGCTAGCCCGCGGGGCGATTTGGCGCCACCGCTCCGGCTCGGCGAACAGGTCCAGGATCGGATGATCCCAGCTCCACCGACGCGGCCAGCCCTCCGCCTCCAGGACGCCCCGCTTGGCCAAAAAGTCCAGCATCTCGCCGAGCATCCCGTCGGCGGTGGAGGCCGCTCCGGCCCGGAGCAGGCTCAGGACGGCGATCCAGGGCGGCGTCCCCAGTTCTCCCGGCCAGCGTTGCCAGTAGGTCCAAAGGTACGGCAACGCCGCCGTCTCAAACCCGTACCGGAGGAAACAGGTTGATCACCTGCTCGGTCCGGATGGGCGACTCCGGTTTCAGGGCCAACAGCCGGTTAGCGACCGCTTCGGCCCGCTTCAACTCCTGCGCTTGCAACAACCGTTCCAACTCCAAAAGGAGCATTCCTTCAGCCGCTGGGGTAGCGGCGCAGCCCTTCGCGGAGCGCCTCTTCGGCTTCCTGGGTCTTGTCGAGCGCTCGCAGCGCTTGGCTCAGGCCGGCAAACAACAGGGATCCCCAGCGCTCCCGTGCCTCTGGCGAAAGCTCCAGGACCGTTCCGATCAGCTCCTTGCCGGACTCCAGGAGATGGGGAGCTTTTTTCCGGGCGTTCTCGACTACCTCGTCGTGCAGTTGGATTCCCAGCCGGTAGGCTTCCACCGCCCGGCGGTGCTCTCCAGCCCGGTAGTAGCACTGGCCCATCTCGTAGTAGAGCGGCAGGACGTTTGGGTTGATGTTCAGCGCGGCGCGGTACTCCGCGGCGGCCAGCCGCCAGCGTCCGTGTTCGGCGTAGTAGGCGGCCTTCATCATCGCCATGTCGAAATGGGTCCGGAGCATCGGCACCGGCATCACGTCCATCTCAATTCCGTAGTGGTCCGCCTTGAGGACGTGGGCGTACATGTTTTCCAGTTCGTTCATCCGCCCGTAGATTTGGGCCAGGAGGAAGTGAGCCGTTCCCAGCTTGGGCATCTCTTCGAGAACCTCCAGGCACTGCTGGGCGGCCTCTTCCAGGCGGTTGAGCTGCGCCAGCACCATCGCCCGGAGCAACAAAAAGCGGTGGAGAGCCACCACGCGGGAGCCGTCCCCGGCCAGGCCTTTTCGATCGCAAAGCTCTAAGAGTCGCTCGGTCCAGTCCAGCGCCTTTTGGGGGTTTCCCGATCCCAAAAGCTGCAAGACCATCTGAACGTGGGTGTGCACGTCGTCGGGTCGCTCCTGGAGGATGCGCTCCATCAGGCGGAGGTTCCGCTCGTACTTCGCAGGGAGCTTCTCCGGATCGGTATAGCCGACGTGGACGATGGTGACCGGACAGATGTCGGTCTGAAGTCCTAGACGGTGGATGCTCTCAGTAAGCCGTTCGTGAACGGCGCCCTCGTAGAGCAGTCCAGGGAGTTTGGGGAACAATCGCACTTGGAGGAGGTTCTGAGTGGCGCTCCAGTGGCTGCTCAAGCTGGCCAGGTGGCACATATAGACGACGTCCCGCTGCGGGGCCCGTTTGGCATAGCGTCGGAGGATGTCCACCTGGTCGCGCTCCAGTCGGTCGTCGCCGTCCAGCCAGAAGAGCCAGTCGCCCGTCGCGCGGCGGATGGATTCGTTTCGAGCGGCGGAGAAGTCGTCGATCCATTCGAAGAAGAAGACCTTTGCGCCGTACCGACGGGCGACCTCCGGCGTTCCGTCGGTGGAGCCGGTGTCCACCACGACGATCTCGTCGAACTTGTCGTGGATCGGCTCCAGCAGCTCCGGCAGGTTATGCGCCTCGTTCTTGACGATCATGATCAGCGAGAGCTTCGGCTCGTACTCGACGATCCGAACGGGGGTCTTTTCGGAGCTGTGCTGAGGGCGCGTCTCGCTCACGGGTGATCTCCTGTCCTCAATCCCCCAACGCGATCGCCATCGACCCGTCCTTAGCAGCCTGTTCGCGAAGAGGTTCGTCCTCTCCCCACCGTTGGGCCAACCGTCTGGCGCGGAGGCTCAAAGTCGGATGGCCGGCCCGCTGGAAGAGCTCCGCCGTTGCAAGGAGCCGTTCGGCTGTCGAGCCGCCCGGCGGCTCCGGCCAGATCGCTTCGAGCGCGGCGACCTCGTCCGCTGCGGCCGTCGGATCTCCCCGCTCCAGCGCTCGATCGGCGCGGTGCAGCCGCTCAGCGGCCCAGTCTAGGGCCTCAGGCACTGCTGCACAAAGGCGGCTCCAGGCCACCCAAAGCGGTTGGTGGTCCAGCTCCAGCCAAGCGAAGGTCGTTTCGACTCGAGAGGGCCTTTTCTGATTGCGATCCATCGTCCAGTTGTCCCGTTCATGCTTCGCGATGACAGGGGATAGCGCCTCTGGACGCTCGTTGCGGGACGATCCGGAGCAAGGGATGTGCCCGACGCAATCTCCCCGCCCATCGGGTCTCGGGCCGGTTTCTGGGTGAAGAAGGAGGGGTAATTTTTTCCGACGCAGGGGAAGGGGGGAAAGGTTTTCCCGCTAGCGGCGTCCGGGGAGGCGTAGTAGCCCCAAGAGGCGATTTCGGAGCCGTTCGGCTCGTGTATCCCAGAGGAGCAACCGTCGTCGCCATCGTTCTCGGAGGGAGAGGCGAAGGGGTTCGCCGCAGGCGCCGCAGCGAACCTGGGTCGGCGAGAGGTTCCGGGGAACGCGGCTGTACCGTCCGCACCCTTGGCATCGAATCCATCGGAGGTGGGGGGGAAGCGGTTCTTGTGGTGTCGCGTTTGGCCTCCGAGACCGTTTGGGCGTCGTCCGGGCGGTTCCGTCTTCGGGGGGACGAGTCGGCCTCCGGTCCTGGGCGGCGGACGAGACGCCCTTTGTCCGTTGCTCGGCTAGCCATCGAGCGCGGGCTCGGTCGTACTCCTGCCGGCGCTGGGGGTCCGAGAGGATCGCGTAGGCCTCTAGGATCTCCCGGGTGCGTTCCGCTGCCCATCCGGGCCGTTCTGGGTTGTGGTCCGGGTGGTACCGTTGGAGCAGGACTCGCTTGGCCCGTTCGATCACGTCGGCCCCCGCTTGGGGATGGACTTCGAGAATGCGGTAGTAGTCCCGGGACGGGTCCATAGGGTCTCCCGAGGGTGACCTCTTAAGTAAGGGTTCGTTTTCCCATCGTTCGGCACAAAGATTGCACTTCTCTTGCCAGCTCGGCGCGCCTGCGCCGAATCGGACGCAAGGACAAACGGATCGCGATATGGAGCGGGTTGCCTTTCGGGAGACGCCAGCATGCAGAACGCGGTTTTTGACAATACGATCTCGCTTTTGGCGACGACGATGGACTACGCGGTGCGGCGCCATCAGGTGATCGCCGCTAACCTGGCCAACGTGGAGACCCCCAATTACAAGGCGAAGGACTTGCCCTTTGAGGCATTGTTGCGCTCCGCTGTCGTTCGGGCGCGTGGTAACCCTAAAGCTTCCCTACGTGTTGGCGAGCCCAAGTTGGTCTACGACGTCACCGGCGAGCTCCGCGGCGATGGGAACAACGTCAACGCCGAAAACGAGATGATCAAGCTCCTCAAAAACAGCGGGAAGTTCAACCTGGCCGCCGAGCTGATCCAGTATAAGTTCCGCTCGCTTCGAGAGGCGATGCGGCCGATCTCCTAACCGATCGGGAAAAGAGTTCCGGCTTCTCCTATCGTCGTCAGGAAAGGATCTCCGATGCCCGCCTTTAGCGCCTTAGACATCAGCGGGAGTGCCTTGGCCGCCGAGCGGTTCCGGATGGAGCTGATCGCGCAGAACCTGGCGAACATCCACACGACGCGGACGCCTGAGGGCGGCCCTTATCGTCGCAAGGAGCCGATCTTCGCCGCCGTCGAGCCGGTCGCCTTCCGGCAGTATCTGGACAAAGGCGCTCAGCGAGGGGTCGGCGTGGCCGGCGTGGTGGTAGATCAGTCCCCCCCGAAGCTGGTGTATAACCCCTCCCATCCCGACGCGGGGCCGGACGGGTACGTGCGGATGCCCAACATCAACCCGGTCACCGAGATGGTCAACATGATCGCGGCCTCCCGTGCCTACGAAGCGAACGTAGCCGCCATCACCCACTATCGGCGGATGGTCGAACGGGCGATGGCCATCGCTGAGGCCTGATAAGCGATAGCTTGCTCCGTGCGCCTTCCGGTCTCTCGACCGGTGGGCACGAATCGTGCTTTCTAATGGCCAGAAAGCGGTGGGCCGCTGGTCTATTACCGCTTTCACGGAAGCTTGACTGTCTAAAGTCCGTGGGCACGCGGAGCAGGGCGATGACGACCGACCGCGCAGACATTGCATCTCGGATCGCGGCGTCACAGTTACAGCCCACCCGACAATCGAACGCAGTGCGTTCGCAGCGTCGAGAGCCGGAGGAGTCCTTCTCCGAGGTTCTGGCCGAGCAGCTGGAGGAGGCCGAACGGCTCCATCAGACGGCTCACCGGAGCGCCCAAGCCGTCCGGACCACCGGTCTGAACAGCACGGCGGAGGTTCGCTCCGCCGTCCAGCAGGCCGAAGAGGCGTTCCAGAAGGCCACGCGGTTGCGCGAGCAACTGCAACGGATCGCCGGAATGGTCCGAGGGGCTGGGGCGTACCGGTAGCCGCGCTGCGACCGGTTCGAGAGTTCCCACGGTCTTTTGGGGCAGAGTCTGTTTTGCTATCCCCGCAGGCTCTTGCCCCTTCTTTTTCTCTTTGGTACCGTCCTCGAGGAGTTGGATCTTGAGCGTGTGGTTTTCTGGTCCCGTGTAGGCTGTGGATGAGGAGTCGGGGAGCATGGACCTTCATTCCCCCTTGGAGAGCGACGCTGAGGAGGAGCTCGCCGCCGAAGGCGAAGAGGCCGCCTCGTCTGAGGGGCTTCCTGAGCTTCCCCACTCGCTGCGAGGGCTGATCACCTTGGCGAGAGCCATGCGGTTCGGCGCCCGGCGGGGCGGTGGGGGAATCGGCCTCCGCCGTGGCGGACGGATCCTAGAAAGCGTCGGCCTGACGCTAGAGGCGGTCGGCTTGGAGGCGGGGATGGGCGATCTTTGCTACGTCTTTCCTCTCCGCGCTGGGTCGCCGTCCCTGCGGGACGTCCTCGACCGCAGGCCGCACCGCGCCTCCGAGCTAGAACGGGCGCAAGGGGCCTTTCTGGTTCAGGTCGTCGGCTTTCACGGCAACCGCACCATGCTGATGCCCCTGGGCGAGGTGGAAGGCGTCCGGCCGGGCGACCTGGTGGTGTCGAGCGGAGCCTCCTTCCGCGCGCCGGTCGGCAGGCGGCTCCTCGGGCGGGTGATTAACGCCCTTGGCGAGCCGGTGGACGGAAAGGGGCCGATCGTTCCCGAGGACTGGCGACCGATCTACGCCGAGCCCCCCGACGCCATCCGGCGGGGGATCATCCGCGAACCGATTGCCACCGGCATTCGGGCGATTGACGCCCTGCTGACCTGCGGGCGCGGTCAGCGGATGGGCATCTTCTCAGGAAGCGGCGTTGGAAAGAGCGTCCTGATGGGAATGATCGCCCGAAATACCAACGCCGACGTGAACGTCGTTGCCCTTATTGGGGAGCGCGGGCGCGAGGTGCCCCAGTTTCTCAAAGAGGACCTGGGGGAAGAGGGGCTCCGACGCTCGGTCGTGGTGGTGGTCACCTCCGATCAGCCGGCGCTGTTGCGCATCCAGGGTGCCTACCTGGCGACGGCGATCGCCGAGTACTTCCGGGACCAGGGACTGAACGTGATGTTCATGATGGACTCGGTGACCCGCTTGGCCATGGCGATCCGGGAGGTCGGGCTCGCCTCCGGTGAGCCGCCCACCACGCGTGGATATCCCCCTTCCCTCTATGGACGGCTCCCCAAGCTCTTGGAGCGGGCCGGACCCGCAGCGATCGGGAGCGCTGGGGGAAGCATTACCGGCTTCTATACGGTCCTGGTTGAGGGGGACGACCTGAACGAGCCGGTCGCCGATACGATGCGCTCGATTCTGGACGGGCATATCGTTCTCTCTCGCGTGATTTGGCCAATCGGGGACACTATCCGGCCATTGACGTGGTCCGCAGCGTCTCCCGGTTGATGATCCAGGTCACCGATGAGGAACACCAAGAGGCGGCTACGTTGGTAAAGAATTTGCTAGCCACCTATCGCGATGCCGAAGACCTGATCCAGATCGGGGCGTACGTGCGGGGCACAAACCCTCGGCTGGATTATGCGATCGATAACATCGAGCGGATCAACAGCTTCCTGCGACAGCGGATCGAGGAGAAAGCTCCGTTCGAAGAGTCGGTCGAGCGGCTCAAGCGGCTGTTGCCTGAACCGCCGCCGGAGTACTACGACGAGTAGTCGGTATCGGAGATGGTGGCCCCGGGCCCGGCGTTCACCGGGGGATTGGGAATGAATCGTGACCCCTTGCTTTGCAAGGGTCGAGGAGCGCCGTCGAAAACGGCGTGGAACGCAACCGATCGTAACGTGTGAGAACGGCCTCCGCCGGCGATCCGATCATCGGCGGGGGAAACATCTTTCAAGGAGGGTCTCATGCCGGTCACGTCTCGTGGCGCGGTGAACCTCCTGGACCAGCTGGCAGCCACGAAGCCGGAGCGGGTCGGTACCGACCTTCGGCATGCCTCGACGGAGCCGGTCGGACGCTTTGCTGGAGTCCTCGACGACGTTCGGGCGCGCCAGGGGCTCTCGGCCCCCCCGTCGGCTGCGGAGAACGATTCCCTCGCCGAGAGCTCCGGCGCTCAGCAGGCCCCAGAAGCGGAGGTGGCGCGCTTCTCCGTCCCTTCGAAGGGCTCGCTCTCCGAGTCTCCCTCGCCGGAGGGGGGGCCGGTTGAGGAGGGAGAAGGCGGTCTCCTCTCCTCTGGCTCGGGCGGTTCGGAACAGCGGCGCCTGAGCGATTCGCCGCTAGGACTGGGCGGCCTTTCGCTCTCGGCCTCTCTGCCCAAGGCGTCCCCAGCGGAGGCGCCACCCGACGGAGAAGGATTTTCCCAAGCGTCGGGCCTCGTGCCCGGTTCTGGAAAAGATTTCCCATCTGCCGGGGGCGGATTGGAAAACATTTCCACAGATCGGCTCCTTCAGGCGCTGGAGCGGGAGATTCTCGCTCAGGGGTCCCGGTCGGGGGCGACGACGGGCCAGACTCCTGCCGAGCTTCGCTTCCGGACGCTCACGGCGGCGGTTCCGGCTAGATCGGCGGAACTTGCGCCGTCCGCGCTGCTTCGGCAAGGCCTCGTTCAGCGTCTGGAAGGGATGGGCCGCTCGGTTGCCTTGGGAACGCCGGATGAGGGCTCCTCCTCCGGCGGAGGAGTGGGCACACTTCGTGCGCTTCATCAGCTGCGCGCGACCGAGTCTGGGTCGAGGGCCTGGGCTCGGTTAGCCGGACAGGCCGGAGATACCGTTTCCGCCGGGAGGGTTTCCTCTCCGGCGAGCGGATCCGGACGTCCTGTGGGGCTAGAGGGCGCCCGATGGGCGCTCCGTCGTCGCGCCGCGCAGGCCGCGTTTGGCGGTCAGACGCGGACCGAGGGTCTTCCGCGACCCTTGGAGGCGGCGACCGGAGGGGGGCGGCCGATCCTCAGTGGGCCGCGATCCCCAGAGGAGCGCGGGGGGCGCGAGCCTCCCTCCCTGGTTCGACAGCGACGGGCGATCTCGGAGCCCAGCGGGGAGGGTTGGCGTGCCTGGGTACCGCGTGAGGAGATTCGACCCTATGAGCCGTCTCACGCAGGGGCCGCAGCGACACCGACGCCCTCCAGTGCCGGGTCGGCCGGAAGCGCGCAGACGACGACCGTTCAGCAGGCTTATTCGCCGCTGATGCAGATGCTGGCCCAAGAGGTGCGCCGACAGGTGCGAACGGGTAAGCGCGAATTTCGCATCCGGTTGGAACCGGAAGCCTTAGGAAGCGTCGAGATGGAGGTCTCGATCCAAGAAGGGGAGCTGGTGGTGCGGCTCAAAGCGGCCTCGCCAGAGTCCCAGAAGTTGATGGAGGCCCATCTGGACGAACTGGAAGCGGCCTTAGCGGAACACGGAATGCGTCTGGACGTGGAGCTGCCCTGGCGGCTGCGTTCCAGCAACCGACGGTAGCCCCGTCTCTGGGGACACAAGAAGAGGGATCGAGGATGCTGCTCAACTCGGTAGTCGGCGGAAGTGCAGGGTCGGGGACGTTGGCCACCCCGAGCGCCGCGCCGCGCGGATTGGATCGCGACGCGTTCATGCGGCTGCTGATTACCCAGTTGCGCCATCAAAACCCCCTGGAGCCGGTGGACAACAAAGACTTCATCGCTCAATTGAGTCAGTTCAGTTCGTTGGAACAGCTCACCCAGCTCCGGGAATCGGTGGACGAGCAGATTCAAATCCAACGGACCACCCAACAGACGCTGGCCGTTTCGCTTCTAGGTCGCCAGGTGGAGTTCGAATCGAATCAGGTTTCCCTGCGCCCGGGAGAGCAGGCAACGCTCCGATACGAGCTGATGGGGCCTGCCGAACGGGTGCAGATCGAGATTCACGATGTGACGGGTGCGGTCGTCCGCACTCTCACACCTGGCGCCCAACCCATGGGCGACCAGGCGGTCATCTGGGATGGCCTAGATGACCAAGGCCATGCCTTGCCGGAAGGCAACTACACGTATCATGTCCTTGCAGTGGGCGGCGGGGACCGCCCGGTCCCCGTCCGGCCCTTTTTGAAAGGGCGTGTGGACGGTGTACGCCTGACCGGCGGCGGCCTGGAGCTGCTGGTTGGAGAGCAGCGCGTGCCGCTCTCTCAGGTAACCGTTGTGGGACTGCCCACAGAGGACCTGACAGCGACGGACGACGGCCCGTAAGAGTGCCGACCGCTCCAGCGGTGGCAACGACTCATTCAGACGATGCGCCTGGCCGGGGGATTGGGAATCGTGGCGTCTGGCCGACGGCGCGCCGCAATGCCGGGGATGGATCGTTTCTTAGCGGAGGACGGTTTCGATGATTACTTCCTTTTTTTCAGGCCTCTCCGGGCTCCGAGCTAACCAGACCAAGCTTGATGTCATTGGAAATAATATCGCCAACGCGAACACGGTCGGCTTTAAAGCTTCGCGGGTTACCTTCGGCGACGTGCTGAGCCGAACAATTCGCAGCGCGACGCCTCGACAGGCACCCCTGCAGGTGGGACGCGGAACTCAGGTCGTCGCCATCTCTACAGTAACTCGACAGGGCGGCCTGCAGGAGACTAACAACTCTAGCGACCTAGCGATTCAGGGCCGGGGCTTTTTTATCGTCTCCAACGGCGAGCGGGAGCTCTACACTCGGGCCGGAAACTTCTCTATCAACACCAATGGTGAGCTGGTTACTCCCGACGGGCTGAGGCTTCAAGGATTCAACGCCGTGAACGGGCAGATCCCCGTGACCGCCGTTAAAGAGACGCTCCGTCTTCCGCTGGACCCCATCCCCGCGCGCGCTACCAGTCAAATCGGATTGAGCGGCAACCTGAGCGCTGCGATGCCTGTGGGCGAGGCGCTGCAAACTTATACGGTCACTCAGGACGCTGCTGAGTTAGCCGTAACGCTCGCAGCAGGTGGAATTTCCGACCTTGTGATTGAGGAGACCGAGTCGGCCAACCTTCTTGTGGAGGACGCCCAGGGGAATCGAGCGGTGATCGCCGTCTCCGGCACTGAAACACGGGGAGACTTTCAGACGAAAGTTGCCGAGGCTGGATTGGCGGCCACATTGCCGACCGACACTCTGACTATCACCAAGCTGGACCCAAAAAACGGCATCTCGACGACGGTCGAGCTGATCGATTCCCTGGGAACTCCTCATCTGGCCACGATCGCCTTTTACCGGACGGAGGACCCCAGCGAGTGGGTCTGGCAGATGGAGATCCCAGACGCGATCGAATCGGTTGATCTCAACTCAATGCGCGGTATGCTTGTGTTTGATCCGAACGGAGCGGTCACCTCTTTCACAAACGGTGATGGCGCTGATGAGTGGCTTATCACTGCGAACGTGAACCCGGACGCCGACCCCCTCACTTTGGAGATGAGCCGCTCCGTCGTTGAGAGGGTAACCCAATATAACCTGCGTTCGAACCTCTCCGTTGCTCGGAACGACGGAATGCTCCCTGGCGAGCTGACCGGTTTTACGGTGGACGAGCGGGGAGTAATCATCGGGAACTTCTCTAACGGCGAGTCGCGGACGCTCGGACAAGTGCTCCTGGCCGACTTTGTGAACCCTCAGGGGCTGATGCGTGGTGGCAGTAATACTTTCGTTCCGACGGTGAACTCCGGCGATCCGATCGTTGGAATCGCTGGAGAGGGGAATATGGGCGTGATCGTCTCCGGGGCGCTGGAGCTGTCCAATGTGGACCTGGCTGAGGAGTTCATCGAGATGATCCTCGCTCAGCGGGGGATTCAGTCGGCGGCGAATATCATCACGACCGGCGATACGATCATGAACGACGTGCTGAACCTGAAGCGGTAGTCCTCTTCTCCCTCAGAGAGGACCGTCAGGCCGGACTGAGAGTTGAACTCCCTGTTAAGGGCGCCGTTCCGTTTTTCAGGCGCTCGAACTCTCTTTTGCGACGCGCCGAAGTTGACAGGGGATCTGAACGTCCGCTAGGCTCTCTTTAAAATTAGAGGGACGCACAAGCGCAGGCGAAGACCGATCGCCCGCCCGTCTGGGAGGGCGTACGATGGAGTTGACGACGGAGCTCTGACGGAATGCGAACCGTCACCCCTACAGGCGCGTTCGTCTGGACGCGGCGCAACGCCGGAGTCATGATCGGCGCGGCGGTGCTGGGCATCCTGTTGATGCTGTTTGTTCCCCTGCCGCCGCTGGCGCTGGACTTCTTGATCGCCACCAACCTGACGTTGGCTGTTTTTGTTCTGATGATCTCCCTCTTTATCCGGCGGCCACTGGACTTTTCCGCCTATCCGACCCTGCTGTTGATCCTGACGATCTACCGCCTGGCGCTGAACGTCGTCTCGACTCGGCTGATCCTCTCGCGAGGGGAGGAGATCCGGATCGTCGCCGGCGCCCCGACCGGCCTAGAGAACGTCGCCGGAAGGGTGATCAACGCGATCGGTGCCTTTGTGATGCGGGGCAATCCGGTTGTTGGGATCGTCATCTTCGTGATTTTGGTCGTCATTCAATTTGTCGTCATCACGCGGGGCGCCTCGCGAATTGCCGAGGTCTCCGCGCGCTTTACGTTGGACGCGATGCCCGGCAAGCAGATGGCGATTGACGCCGACCTGAACGCCGGGCTGATCGACGAAGAGACGGCCCGAAGGGAGCGGCGGCGGATTCAGGAGGAGGCCGACTTTTATGCCGCGATGGACGGCGCCAGCCGGTTCGTTCGGGGCGATGCGGTGGCGGGCGTGTTGATCACGCTGATCAACATCATCGGCGGGCTGATTATTGGCACGCTGGATGTGGGCCTGACGCTGGGGCAGGCGTTCCGCTCCTATTCGCTGCTGACCGTCGGCGACGGGTTGGTCGCCCAGATTCCGGCGTTGTTGCTCTCGACCTCGGCGGGGATCATCGTCACCCGTGGGGCGACCGCTGATGAGGACTTCGGCCAGGACCTGGGCACTCAAGCGCTCCGCCAACCGCAGGCGATCGCGGTTACTGCGATCGCGGTGTTGCTGATCGGACTGGCCCTGACTGGAGCCGGCAAGACCGCCGTTGTTCTGCCGTTCCTGTTGCTTTCTGGCGTGATTGGTCTGATCGCC
This sequence comes from Candidatus Poribacteria bacterium, assembly GCA_026004875.1. Taxonomy (GTDB): domain Bacteria; phylum Poribacteria; class WGA-4E; genus BPJZ01. The sequence goes on from BPJZ01000012.1 coordinate 15,873, forward strand.
TATCGAGTAATGCCCCGGGCGATCACCCCTGAGGAGGCCGCGCCGAAGGTGGAGATGCCCTCCCCCCTGGAAGAGCTGGAAAAGCTGGAGTACGGCGATGTGGTTCAGCCGCATCCGATCGAGTTGATGATCGGTTACAGTCTCTTGCCGCTGGTGGACACGGCGATGCGCGGTTCGGTGCCGGAGAAGATCGCACGTCTCCGGCGTGAGTTCGCCTTAGAGCGAGGATTTTTGATCCCCAAGGTGCGAATTCGGGACAACGCACGGCTTAAGCCGAATCAGTACGCCATCCTGATTCACGGCACTCAGGTGGCCGAGGGAGAGCTGATGCCGAGCCACTTTTTAGCGATGGACGCCGGCGGAGCCACCGCGCCGGTGGACGGGATCGAGGTTCGGGAGCCGGCCTTTGGGCTGCCGGCGCTTTGGATCTCCGCAGACCGTCGCGAAGAGGCCGAGTTGGCCGGATATACCGTCGTCGACCCGGCCACCGTCTTGACAACGCACTTGAAGGAGGTGATCCGTCAGTACGCTCACGAGCTGTTGGGGCGGCAGGAGGTCCAAGAGATTCTGGAGACGGTCAAAAAGACCCATCCGGTGGTGGTCGAAGAGCTGATTCCCGATGCGCTGAGCATCGGGGGCGTGCAGAAGGTCCTTCAGAACCTGCTGCGCGAGGGCGTCTCGATTAAAAACATCACGACGATCTTAGAGGCGCTGGCCGATTACGCTCCGCAGGAGAAGGACCTCACCCGATTGACCGAGCTGGTACGTCAATCCATCGGACGGCAGATTGTCGAGCCGTATCTTCTCCCGGGGCGGGTGTTGCCGGTCTTCACGCTGGATCCGGCTCTGGAGAACGCGCTGGTGCAGCAACTTCGGGGGGAAGGTCCCGCCCAACATCTGGCGCTGGAGGCCGACGACGTTCAGCGGTTCATGGAGGCGCTGGGGCAGACGATCGAGGCGGCGGCTCCGTTGGATACCGAGCCGATTCTGCTCTGCTTGCCTCAGCTTCGTCCGCACCTGAGACGCCTGACGGAACCGTATCTTCCGAACCTGGTGGTGATCTCGTACAACGAGGTCCCCGCCGGGATCGAGTTGCGGAGCTTGGGCACCGTTCAGATGAGCCCGGGCCGATAGCCCGGAGGACCGACAACCTGGTTGGGATCGGCGTGTGGGAATGAACGAAAAAACGCTTGTCCGAAAGGCCACGACTCCCAGCGTTCGGCATCTCTGGGACGCCTACACCAAGCACGGCGATCCCCAGGCACGGGAACAGCTGATCCTGCGGTATCTTCCGCTGGTCAAGGCGACCGTGCTCCGGATGGTCAGCTCGTTGGCCTCCCACGCGGAGATTGACGATCTTGAGAGCGCCGGGCTCTTTGGGCTGATCGACGCGGTCGAGAAGTACAACCCGTCGATGGGGAAGGACTTTGCCGCCTACGCCTCGTTTCGGATTCGCGGGGCGATCCTCGATGAGCTGCGGGCGTTGGACTGGGTGCCCCGCTCTGTGCGCGAGAAGGCCCGGCATCTGGAGCAGACCTATCAGCGGTTGGAGCAGCAGTTGGGCCGCGCTCCATCCGATCAGGAGCTGGCCGAGGCGATGGGCCTTTCTCTGGACAAGCTTCACGAGGTGATGGGCGAGGTGAGCGGGCTGCTCTGTCTCTCCTTAGAGGAACTGCTCACCAGCGAGGAGGAGCATCTGTATCTCTCTCCGCTTTCGAACGCTTCGACGCCGGCCAGCGCTTTGGAGGTCAGCAATCGGCAGGAGCTCCGGGAACTGCTCATCCGAGCTATCGAGAGCCTGACCGATCAGGAGCGCACCGTCGTCGGGCTGTACTACTACGAGGAGCTGACCCTCAAGGAGATCGGGAAGGTTCTGGAGATCTCCGAGTCCCGCGTTTGTCAGATTCACACCAAGGCGCTGCTCAAGCTCCGCTCCGCCTTAGAGCGGCAAGGGGTCCAAAGCCCGAGCGGATAAAGCGCTCCCGCCCATAAAAAACGTTCGATTGCGGAAGACCAGGGGATCGGCCAGCGACCAGGCGGTGTTGTTGGCTGCCTTGCCGAGGGGCAAGGTGCCGTCGTCCGCGTCGGTCAAGGGAGGGATGCTCGTAAGCCCAGAAGGGCGTCAGCGATTTCGCTGCTTTTAAACCCCTGAGCTAGTCGAGCCCGGGCGGCTTCAATCCGTTCCGAGCGAGTCTCCGAGAGGGTCCGGAGCTGGGCCAGGTAAAGCTCCACCTCGCGAAGAGACCGCCGGGAACCGTTCTCCTGATGACGGGCCTTCGACGGGAACGATCTCTCCTGCCGCCCGGAAGGAGAATCGCCCGACGCCGAAGGGCCGGATAGGCGTCGAGTCATAGCCCTGTCCTTGCAGTGGGTTCCACCCAAAGAACGAACTCCACAGCGTCAAGGAGAGCTCTGCGCAACCTCGAAGGCGGCCGGCAGAAACACTCCTCCCGCTTTCTCTCTTGACTTGAGGATAATTCAGAGGACGGGCAAACGCAACCGATTTTTTCAGAAAAAATTCTTGGTTGCACCTTCTCGCCGGCCGCCTTATAATAGATGCAGCATAGAGTCTGCCGCAGAGATTGTCCCCAACAGCTACGCGAGCGGAAAAGGTTGAAGTCGTGGCCGAACTGAGCAGGTCTCCCCAGCAACAAGAGAGCGTTTCCCAGTCCGTGCCGGAGCTCTCCTTGGACGTGCTCCCGGAGGCCTGGCGAACGGCCCTAGCCCCCTTGCTGGGTCGGCTCCAGGAGCTGATTCAAGGGGCGGAGAGTCAGTACGCCGTCCTAAGTCAGAAGTATGAGCAGCTTCGAGAACAGGCCCAGCGCCTCGATCGGGAGCTGGAGGAGCGCAATCGGGAGCTGGAGGCCGCACTTCAAGAGCAGCAGCGGCTTCACCACTCCCTGCGGAGCATCGTCAACAGCCTCCATGACGGCGTGATCGCCGTCGACCTTGAGGGGCGGGTGACCCTCTTCAACCGCCGTGCGGCGGAGCTGACGGGAAAGAGCGAAGAGGAGGTCCTCGGCCAAAGGTACGAGTCCTGCTTCCCGGAGCATCCGCCGATCCTGCGACAGACCCTCCAGGAGAAGCGGCCCCACGTCGAGGAGTTTGAAAACTACCTGGGCGACCACAGCCGCCGACAGATCGAGGTGACGACGGCGCTGGTCCGAGACGATCAGGATCAGGTTTTAGGCGCCGTCGAGGTGCTCCGGGATATGACCGAGCGGCGGGAGATGGAGGCTCAGCTCCAGCGGGCCCGGGTGCTGGCGGCCCTCGGCGAGGTGGCCGTTACGATCGCCCACGAGATTCGGAACCCGTTGGGGGCGATCCAGCTTCGCGCCGAGATGCTGCGCGAAGGTGGGCTGAGTCCTCAGGAACAGAGCCGGGCGTACGACACGATCTTCAGCGCGATCAAGTTGATGGACACGACGATCGCCAACCTCTTGCAGTTCTCCCGCCCCAAGGAGATGGACGCTCGTTACCAGAACCTCGCCCCCTTACTGGATCAGGCGCTCACGCTGGCCGAGCATGCGATTCGACTTCATCACGTTCAAGTGATTCGGGACTACCCCCCGTTGGGGCTGATGGCCCAAGTGGACGGCTCCCAATTTTTGAAGGCCGTCCTGAACCTGCTCCTGAACGCCGTCCAGGCGATGGAGGGGTCTCCAGTTCGGTGCTTGAGGCTGAGCGCACAACGACAGGAGGGCGACGGGTCGAACTCCGGCCCGTTCCAGGGGCGTCCGTGGGTGGAGATCGCCGTCGCCGACACGGGATGTGGCATCCCGCCGGAGATGGTCGAGAAGGTCTTCACGCCGTTTTTTACAACCAAGGACCACGGTGTCGGGTTGGGCCTGCCGATTGTGCACAACATTGTCGAGGCTCACGGCGGAAGAATACGGGTCGAAAGCCAACCCGGCGAGGGAACGACGTTCCGCCTGATTCTACCGGTCTATCGCCCCAGTCGAGACGAGAATTTCACGGCTGCAGGCAACGCAGAGAGGGAGGAAGGGTAACCGATGGTTCCCAATAACCCGATGACGATCCGTCCGCTGCCGGTTCGAGAAGGCCAAGGCCGCCTTCAGGAGCTGCCTCGGGAGATCGAGCCTTCCAAGGGTCGAGCTGTGGCCGAGGAGGGGGGCCGCTCCTTCTTGGAAACACTGGAGGCCTCCATCCAGGAGGTGAACCGACTCCAACAGGAGGCCGATCGGGCCATCCAGGACCTGGTGACCGGGGAGAGCAGCGATGTGGCCCAGACGATGATCGCCGTTCAGAAGGCGAGCCTTTCCTTCCAGTTGATGACTCAGGTGCGTAACAAGATCGTCCAGGCGTACGAGGAGGTCATGCGGATGCCCGTCTAAGCCTGCTTTCGCTTGAAGCGACGATTTAGAGGGCCGGATTCTCCCTTTGTTCTGCTCACCGCTCCGCCCGTCGCCGACGAGGGGAGCGCGGATTGTTAACACTGCAAGGACAGATGCGGAACCATGGGTGCGTTCTTCTCAACACTGGGAACACAGATCCGTCAGCTCTGGCAAAACTTAGTTCTCTGGCAGCGGATTGCGTTGGTCGCCGTCCTGGCGCTGGTGCCAATTGTGCTCATCTGGCTGACGCTTGCCCTCCAGCCGGAGTATGTGACGCTGTACACGAACCTGACGCAGTCGGATCAGCTTTTGATCGATCAGGCGCTCACCGAGGCGGGAATCCGTCACGTGATCGATCCTGCGGACAACTCCCTGAAGGTCCGTCCTGAGGATGAGGGCAAAGCCCGGCTCCTGTTGGCCCAGGAGGGGCTGCCTCATATGCCGGTGGAGGGGTATCAGATCTTTGACCGGCAGCGGCTCGGCGCGACCGAGTTTGAGCAGCGGCTGAACTTCAAGCGAGCGCTGGAGGACGAGCTCAAGCGGCGGCTGGAAACGCTCGACGTCGTGCTTCGCGCTGAAGTGGACTTAGTGATCCCCACTCCGACGGTCTTCACCGAGCGAGAGAAGCCTCCGACGGCTTCGGTGACGATCACCCCCCACGCGCGGCACCCGACTGACGCAGGAGCAGATCGACGGGATCGTGCTGATCGTCGCGAACGCCGTTGAGGGACTGACGCCGGAGAACGTCGTCGTCAGCGACAATAACGGCGTCGTCCTCTCCCGTCGGCGGGATGCGGCAGCTCTGGCCGAGGAGGAGCGGCGCCGACTCCGCGAGCTGGCCGAGCGCACCCGAGAAGAGAAGATTATGGAGATCCTCAACCGGGCGTACGGCAACAAGGTGGACGGAACGACGGTCACTTCGGTTGGCTCGGCGCGAGTCACGGCGGAGTTCGATCACGACCAAATTCAGGTGGAGCGGGTCACCTACGATCCGGAGACGGTCGTTGCTCGGGAGTACATCGTCTCCGAGAGCACCGAGGGGGTGCCCGTCCCGGCGGTTGGGGTTCCTGGGGTGACCTCGAACATTCTTGGTGTTGGAGCCGTTGCCGGGAGTGGAACCCAGACGCGGGAGGAGAGCATCACCGAATATCAGGCCGGGACGACCCACGAGGTTCGACAGCAGGCGCCGAAGCTGGTCAGCCTTTCCACCGCGGTGGTCGTCAACTCCCAGGTGCTGAACTCGCCGCCGGGGACTCCTGAGTACATCGCTGAGCAGAATCAGATCAAGAATCTGATCTACGCCGCGGTTGGTTACGATCCGGCCAATCCGGACGGGGTGATCAAGGAGCCCCGAGTCGAGTTCATCCGGTTTGCGCCGTTGCCAGAGATTCCCACGGCGCCGACGCGTGCGCCGGTTCCGTGGTATCGGAACCCGCTGGCGATTTTGGCGGCGATTCTAGGCCTTCTGGCACTGGTTTTGCTCGCACTCCTTCTGAAGCCGCGTCTTGCCCGCGAAGCGGCCGAGGAGGCCGCTGCCCTCAGCGAGGAGGAGCGCCGCGCCTTGGAGGCCGCCTTGGAGCAACAGCGCGCCTTGGAAGAATCTGCTGAAGCTCGGGCGCGACGGCGACGCCAGGCGCTCATTGACCTGGCCGACGCGAGCCCAGAGGACATCGAACGGGTGCTTCGCTACTGGGAGGAAGAGTCCACCGAAACGGATTAATCGCTGGGCGGAAATGACGAGGGTGTAGCATGCGAGAAGGACGCGCCGTACAGACGGAAGAACAGAACAATGCTGCGGTTCCGGCCCGAACCGAGAGGGAGCAGGGCGCCGATGCGGTTCAACCTCGACGGCCGGCGGGAGCACCCCAGCCCCAACCGCCCGACGAGGAGGATATCGGCCTTCTGCCTGCCTCGCACGGCCTGACCGGCCTCCAGAAGATGGCGATCCTCTTGGTGGCTCTCGGCCCGGAGCGGGCGAAGGCGGTTCTCCAGAACTTTGAGGACGACGAGATCGAACGGATCGCCCGCGAGATCGCCAACATGCGCTACATCACCGCCGAGCAGCGCGAAGCGGTCCTCCGCGAGGCCTACGAGTATATCTTCGGCGAGGAGAGCACCGTTCTGGGCCGACTGATGGCCGGCCGGCGTGTGGCACGGGAGATCCTAGTCGAGGCGATCGGCGGCGTCCGAGCTCGGAACATTCTGGATCGGCTAGACATCCCCCAGACGGAGCTGTTTCACTTTGTCGGCGATAACGACTTGGAGAACCTGGCCTACTTCTTGGAGAACCAGCTCCCCCAGATCGCGGCGGTGACTCTGCTTCACCTGCGCCCAGAGCAGGCCCAGCGGGTTTTGGAGCGGCTTCCCTCGAAGCTCCAAGCCGAGGTGATCGCTCGGATGGTGGAGATTGACAAGGTAGACCGGCGCGTTGTGACGATGCTTCGCGAGACGCTAGAAAAGCAGCTGGAGATCTCCCGCGAGCTGGTCAACCTGCACGGTCAGGAGGGAGCCACCAGCATCCTCCGCCGAATTAGCGGCGACGCTCAGCAGGAGGTCCTCGAGGCGATCGGCGAGACGGACGCCGAGCTCCGCCGTCGACTGGAGGAGCAGCTGGTGACCTTCGACGATCTCTCCGAGATCGACGACCGTGAGTTTGCCATGCTGCTGAACCGGGTGAACTCGGAGGATCGGGAGCTGCTTCCTTTGGCCCTCAAAAGCTGCTCCGAGCGGATGAGGAACAAGATTTACAGCAACCTGACCGCGACGCGACGCGAAGAGATCGAATACCGACTCGAAACGATGCCCCGACGTCGGCTCTCGGAGGTGGCCCGCGCCCAGCGCCGAATCGTCGAGATCGCCCTCCAGATGGCCGATGAGGGCTTGATCGTCTTCGGCGGCACAGAGCCCCTCGTCTAAGCCCAGCGGAGGAGATCACCGGTGCGGATACGCCGACGTGAGGAGCTCCAAGGACGAGCGCACCGGCGATACGTCTTGAAGCCGTTGTTAGGCCAGTCCCGCGCCTCTCCAGAGGTCCCTCGGGAGTCCAAGGGCCCTTCGGCAGCCCAGGAGAGGCACGCTGAGGAAAAAGGTGCCCCGGCCAACGCTCCCAGCCCTTCGCCGGCAGAGATCCGTCAGGAAGGTTATCAACAGGGGCTCCGAGAGGGCTACGAGCGCGGCTTTCAAGAGGGCGTCCAACGGGCCGAAGCTGAACTAACCGCCCAGCTAGAGGAGCACTTCAACTCCCTGCTGAGCGCTCTCAAGGAGGGCGCCGAAGCGATTGTCCAGGCGCGGGATGAGACCGTCGAGCGGATGGAGGCGTGGATCCCTCGTGCGGCGTTGCTCCTGAGCGAGTACGTCCTCCAGCGGGAGCTTTCCCAAGACAAGGGGGCGCTCCTGGAGCTGCTCCAACGAGCGCTCCGCGAGCTGCGCCCTACCGGGCCGGTGAAGGTGCACCTGAGCCCGGCGGACTACGAACGGCTCGCCGAACAGCCCCCTGAGGTGTGGAATACCGATCATTTGACCTTTGTCCCCGACGAGGCCGTCTCTCCCGGTGGGGCGATCGTCGAGACCGATTCGCAGGTGGTGGACGCGCGGCTGGAGTCCCGCCTACTTGAGGCGGCCCGCCATCTCCTCTTCCCCGAGGAGATACAAGAAGAGGAGCCCCGCGCCTAGACGAGCATGGAGCGGCGTTAATTCATCGGTGAAACCGTCCGATAGACAGAACGAAGCGAAGCGATGCGCGACCGGTTAGTCCAGACGCTGCGGCGGCGGGAGCGGATGCTCCACATCCGGCAGCTTCAAGAGGATCAGGCACAACAGGCGCTCGCCGTCGTCCTCCGGCAGGAGGAGCAGCTCAAGGAGGAAAAGGCCCGCGCTCAAGCGATCCAGTTCCAGGCGCAACAACGGATTGCGGAGCGCTTTCGGCGCCCCGGTGAGACGATCGCCAGCGAGGAGCTCCTCCTTCACCGGAACCAGATCCTCACGGCCCAGCTTCTGGAACAGGAGATCGAAGCGGCGATCCAGGCCCTTCAGCCGGAGATTCAGCGCCGCCGTCAGGAGGTGGTCCGACGGCACCAGCTCCGGCGAATGATGGAGGTCCTCACCGAGAAGACCCGGAACCTCCTCCGTCAGGAGGACCAACGGATCGAGCAGGCCGGACTGGACGACCTGGTGGCGCAACGGTTCGCAGTGGATGCTCTCAGCAGTGAGAACGGTGACGGAAGCACTCCATGAGACGACTTCTGACCCGAGCAGCCCTTGGGGCGGTCGGCGTCCTAGTCTTGGCAGGGATCGCCTTTAGCGTTTTAGTCTGGCGTGATTGGCTCCCTCTGAGCTGGGCCGAACGCATCCCCTTTCTCCATGTGGTCACGCTGGAAGGCGACGTTCGAATGACCGACGGCACCAGCATGCCGCCGGAGCCGGTCACTGTCGAAGTCCGCTCCAGCAGCGGAGACGTTCGAAGCGTCCAGGTAGACGCCTCTGAGAACTATCACTACCGGTTTGTGTGGATTGGGCTCTCGCCGCCCTTTGCGAGAGGGGAGACGCTCCGTATCCGAGCAACGATGCCCTGGAACGACCTATTTACCGACCTGACGACCGCCGACGACAACACTCAGGAGGTGCTTCTAGCCGACCTTCGACGCCGATTTGCCGGCGACGGCGCGGATGGAGGGGATCAGCAGGAGGTGTTCCAGGAGCGACGGCTCCAGCTTTGGTCCGGTTCTCCGCCGGAGGACCTAGACGGTTGGAAGCTCGTTCCGCTGGCCGCCCTCAGGAACGTGCCGGACGTGCAGGTGGACGATGTGGTTCGACTTCTGGTCGTCCTGGAGCCGATGAAGGCGGTCGAGGGTCAGGCTCCGATCACCTTGACGCTGCCCGCTGCGCCCGACTTTGTGAGCCTGCGCACCACGCCGTTGGGACAGATCGGAACCGAACTGGCCCGTGTGCCGTTCCAGTGGGACAAGCGACAGTTAAGGGTTCCGCTCCGCTACACGCTCTCTGAGACGGCGAACGTTTCGGTGCACATCTACGACGCGGTGGGTCGGGAGATCCGCTATGAGTTCCTCGGAGTGGTCTCCACTAGCCGCCCCCGAGCGATGACCTGGGAGTGGGACGGGAGAGACCAGACGGGTCAGTACGCTCCGACCGGTCCTTATACCTTTGTCGCGCGCGCAAACTCGCTAGGCCTGACGGCGACCCCCAAGGAGTTTGTCGCCGAGATTGACGGTCCTCACGGCCGGCGCGTCCGCTACGGGCGGTTCACCAGTAGCCACACCGTTGGAGATCTCCTTGATGCCTTTGGGCTGATGGTGGATCAGCGGGCTCCAGGGCCGGACGGAGCGCGGTTTGTCCTGCGGGATACGGTCCGGCTGTACCCAGCGGTCTCCGCTGGGGAGCCGGAGCGGCGCAGCGAGACCTTTACCGGCGACTCCCCGATCGGCGTTGTGGCCCAGGCGTTGGGTCTGACGCTCGATCCGGTGGTGCGGGGCATCGAGACGCGGGGTGAGTACCGACTGGTTGTTCGGGGCGCTCAGCTCCGGGGACGCATCTCGTTGGAATGGCTCCGGACTCAGACTCCGGTCGCCTCTCAGGACGCCTTTCTTCAGCTGCAACTCTCTCAGCTCGACGTGCGGGCCCAGGAGGGGCGATACCTTCCCCTTGCGGACTACCTCCCGATGGAACTGGTTATCGAGCGGCCGCTGACGCCGGCGGAGTCGGAGGATTGGCAGCGGACTCAGCGTACCGTCGTTCGACTGGAGCTGACGGGAGCGGAGCGGGTCGCCGAGCTGTTGGCCGCGCTTAACGAGCTTCCGAACGTCTCCGCCGCGATCCGTGGCGGTCAGGAGATGATCTATCAGTACGACGCTCGTCTCTCCGCGCCCAACGGGGCTAAGTTCACCGTTTACCGAGTCTCTGCAGGGCCGGCCAACCGGATCGTTGCGAACATCCGGGCGGCGGGCGTGCTGGTAGAGGCCCAGCTGGACAACGTCCCGACCCCCATCCCTGGAGACGGCAGCGTGGCGGTGCCCATCCGCGCCACCGTGATCGGCGCTGAGGGCCGGCCGCTCGATCAGGACACCGTCACTGCGTCCGCTTCGGAGGGAGAGATCGCCAACCGGGGCTACCTCCGCCGGACGGGCAGCCGGTACGAGGGACAGTTCCTCGTCCCGGAGACGGAGACCGACACGACGGTGCGGATCGAGGTCTCCTCCAAGACGCTTCAAACGCTCCACGACGCCGAGTCTGCTGACGGTCGCGTTGTGTTTTACAAGGACGTCCTCCAGTTGGACGTAGTCGGGGTGCCGAAGCCCCTGGTCGAGGTTCCTGTGACGCCGACCGCTCTCGGGGCCGAGCCCACCGCCCCCGAAGCCGCTCCAACGACCCCTGAAGCTTCGGAGGCCGCGCCGGTTGCTGAGGCGCCTTCTCCGATCAGCCCGGAGGAGGAACAGGCCCAACTCCGAAAGATCGCCCGGGTCTACGCCAAGATGACCCCTCAGGTCGCTGCCGACCTGCTCCTTTCACTTCCGCCCAGTCAAGCGCGTAATATCTTATTAGGGATGTCCGATCGCGACGCTGCCAAGATCATTGACGCCCTCCTCTCGGAGGACAACGTCGCCGACCCGACGGAGCGGGAGGCGCGGCGTCAACAGCTGGTTAAGATTTTCACCGGAAACGGAAGGCCGCCTGCTGCTTCGACTCAGTAACCACCGGTAAGGAGGTTCCCATGGATATCGCTACGATGATCGGAATCGTGTTAGGAGTCGGCGCGATTCTCTACGGAATTACCGGCGCGGGGGTTCCGATCACCGCGTTTATTGATCCGCCCTCTCTGCTGATCGTCTTCGGAGGGGTGATCGCGGCGCTGTTGATCAACTACCCGCTCAAGGACATCCTCCAGGTCATTCGGGTGATTCCGCTGACCTTCAAGTCCAAGGAGTTCGATCCGATTCCTGTGGTCAACCAGCTGATCGAGATGGCCGATCAGGGGGTTCGAAAGGGTCCCGCGGCGCTAGAAGCGATGGCTCAGGAGCTCCCCGATCCGTTTATTCAGCGGGGCGTGGAGCTGGTCGCCGCCTCCGTTCCGGACGATCAGATCCGCTACGCGCTGGAGACGGAGATGGAGTTCACGGCGATGCGGCACGAGCAGGGAGAGCGGGTGATGACCGCCTTTGCGAGCTACTCCCCTGCCTTTGGAATGATCGGAACCCTGATCGGTCTGGTGGCGATGCTTCGGAACTTGGGCGCCGGTGGCGGCAACGCTGTCGAGGGTATCTCCAAGGGGATGGCCGTGGCGTTGATCACGACCTTCTACGGCGCGTTGATGCAGAACCTACTGGGGTTGCCGCTCTCCGGAAAGCTCCGGGTGACCCATGAGAACGAAGAGGCCTACAAGCGGCTGGTCATCGAAGGGGTGCTGATGGTCTCCCAGGCGATTCGGGAGAGCTTGCCGCCGAAGACGTTGGCCTCCCGACTGGGGCTGTATCTGCCCCCGGCCCGCCGGAGCGAGCTGGCTGCCGCCGGAGGCCCCTCAGAGGCTGCCTAATTGCGCGAACGTCCCACCAGGAGGCCGTCCGATGGCTCGTCAGAAGAAACAAAGGCCTCCCGGCCCCAAGCCGGGCGAACTTCCGGTCACCTATTCCGATATGGTCACGCTGCTGCTGACCTTCTTCGTCTTTTTGATGTCGATGGCGGAGTTTGACGTCCAGCGGCTCAAGGACTTCCTCCAGGCGATGGGTGGCGCCTTCGGCATTCAGGGGGCCTCCGGCGCCGGGGTGCTCCATGGGGGAGCCGCCCTGACTTCGGAGACCAGCAATCTGAACGCCGGCTCCGAGCCGTTCAACCCCCAGATGAACTCCACCGATACGTTTCGATCCGGCGCCGATACGCCGGGGGAAGGCTCGCCCAATCGGACCCATCTGACCAAGTCGGTGCGGCGGGAGACCAAGCAGATCGAGGTTTCCGAAGAGTCGCGGCAGCAGTTTGAACGGGCCGCGCTCCAATTGGCCAACGTCCCCGGCCTGGAGGCCGAGATGACAAACCAAGGCCTCAAGATCACCCTTGAGGAACAGTTCACCCGCTTCGAGTCGGGGAGCGCCGACCTGCCGCCGGAGGCGATCCCGCGATTGCGTCAGGTGATCCAGCAGTTGAAACCGGTGCTGGATCAGGGTTATGAGATCGTCATTAGCGGCCACACGGACAACGTGCCCCCTGGGACCACGGACCCGGGCGCGGTTTCGGGACAACCGGGGGACTGTCCACCGAACGGGCGAACAACGTCGCACGCATCTTCGAATCGATGGGCGTTCCGCCGGCTCAGATCTCCGCGACCGGCTATGGACCCTATCGCCCGATCGCGGACAACTCGACCGAAGAGGGTCGGGCTCAGAATCGGCGGATCGAAATCTTGATCAAATATAAAGAGTTCTCCCAGTTTGATTATCAGGTCGCCCAGTGACTTCCGGAAGGGGCACGACGGGCTGCTGATCGGGCGTGGGGCCGCGTGAGGGTCTTTTGACCGCCGGTCAGCGGAAAGGTGCTTCTTGTCGGTGTCGGTTGACTCCCTCCCAGGGCGTGGTATACTCTGCGTTGCAGTAGGGTCTGCCGTCCTTGTCTGCTTGACGCAATCGCGGGGGAATTGGGACCGATGTTGTTTGTGGATCGCGAGCCTGAAGAGACGACCTCCGGCGACATTCAAACGCGAGTGGTGACCTGCCAGTCGTACGCGCGAGCGTTGCTGGAAGCGCGGCTCTCCTCACGGCTCAAGCGACGGGTGCGGGTGGACCTGGGCTCGGCGCAGTTTGGAACCTTCGCCGACTTTGAAAGCCGGGTGGACAGCCCCAGCAGTCTTTGCGCCTATCTGATCGGGGATCGGCATCGGGCCGTTTTGGAGATTAACCAGGGGGTGGCCTTCTCCATCGTGGACCTCTTGATGGGGGGCAAAGGGTATCCACCGGTCGAGACCCGACCCTTAAGCCCTCTGGAGCAGAGCCTCATGTCCAGTCTCTTTGAGGCGTTCGCTGAGGACCTGGAACGGGCTTGGAGCCAACTGCTCCCCTTCAAGTGGCGGGTCGTCCAGGAGTCCCAGTACACCTATTCTCTGGAGCAGATTCGGCCGAGCGACCGGATGGTGATCGTCCTCTTTGAGGTGGGGATCACCGAGCTATTGGCCGAGCGGCACCAAGCGGCGGAGGTGTCCGGCCACGAGAAGGAAACCGTCCTGGTCGAAGGGACTATTCAGCTGGCGATCCCGCTCGCCGCGATTCTGGCCGACCAACGTCGTCTTCAGGCGGCGGCCACCAAGCAACCTCGCGTTGAGGAGTTGGTTCAGAGCCCGCTGGTGCACGTTCTTCCCCTGCGCGTTCAGGCGATGCTTCCGCCGGCGACGATCACTCTCCGCCGACTCTTGGAGCTGCAGGAGGGAGACGTCCTGGAGTTCGCCGACTGGGAGGTGGGGGAGAACGGAGAGGGGAATATTGAAGTGGTCGTCTCGATCGAGGGGCGTCCTCGGTTCTACGGAAGACTGGGGGCAATCCATCGGAAGCGAGCGGTTCAGATTCAACGGCCGATGAACCACGACGCGGAGGCGGAGAGCTAGGCGAGCGAAGCGCTGAGCATCGGAGCGGGACGCTCCGTGGGCGTCCAAGGAGGAGTCCGGATGAACAACCATCGCAACGGCGGCGATCCGTTTGATATTCGAGAGAACGCCGGTTTTGAGCGCGGGCCAAACGGTCCCAGCGAAGAGGCCTATGAGGAGACCGGAGAGTTTGGCAACATCGAACTGTTGCTAGATATCCCCTTGACGATCACCGTTGAGCTGGGGGAGGCCCGTCTTCCGCTGGAGGAGGTGCTCCGACTTGGCCCCGGTTCGGTCCTTCGACTCAATCGGGGAGAACACGAAGGGGTCGAACTGCGGGTGAACGGTCGCTTGATCGCGACCGGCCAGATTATCCAACTGCCCGAGGGCGGCATCGGCGTGGAGGTCGTCTCGATCGCCACCCGATCGGAGAGGCTGCGGAGCCTCCAATGAACCTGCGAGTTCGAGCGGTTCAGGCGCTGATCGGCACAGTTCCCCTGCTGGCTGTGTTTGGCCAGCAGAGTCAGGAGGGGGCCCCCGCCGGCTTTCTCCCTTCAGTCGAGGAATCCTCCTCTTCCACCGCCCCGCCGCTCGACTTCACTCAGGCCGCTCTCAACGTTTTCATCGCGTTGATTCTCGTCCTCGTTGTGGTAGTGCTCCTGGCGGTGGCGCTCAAGCGGCTCTCCTACCGGATGCGCCAGACCGGCGGGGGGGAGATTCGTATTCTGGCCCAGCTTCCCATCGGTCCTAGCCAGCAGTTGACCGTCGTCGAGATTGCCGGCGAGGTGCTCGTCCTTGGGGTCACTGAGCACTCCGTGACGGCGCTGGCCGAGATTGACGACGTCCAGACGATCCAGCGACTCCGGGCGCAGGAGGGTGTGCCCTCGGCCTCCCTGGGACGGTTGCCTTCGTTTCGCGAGTGGTTACGACGCGCCCAACAGGGGCCGGTAGGCAAGTCATGATGCGGCAAGGCCCTCTGTTCCTTCTTAGCGCTTTGGCGCTGCTGCTCCTTTTTGTTTTAGCCCTTCCCGCTGGGCGGGCGCAGGAGACGGCTCCCACCCCGGAGGTGCCTGAAGCCCCCACCATTCCGGAGATCACCTTCTCGATCCAGTTCGGCACCGAGGGGACGCCGCGCAACTTTGCCACCAACCTTCAGATTCTCTTCCTTCTGACCGTCCTTGCGTTGGCGCCCTCGATTCTGATCATGATGACTTCGTTTACCCGCATCGTCGTTGTGCTCTCTTTTCTTCGTCAGGCGATGGGAACTCAGCAGGCGCCCCCCAACCAAGTCCTGGTCGGGCTGGCCCTCTTTTTAACCCTCTTTGTCATGATGCCCACCTGGAACCGGATCCATCAGGAGGCGCTTCAACCCTACCTCGCCAACGAGATCACCCAGCCGGAGATGTTCCGGCGGGCGCTGGGGCCCATTCGGGAGTTCATGTTTCGTCAGACGCGCGAGCGGGACTTGGCGTTGATGGTACGGCTTTCGCAGCGGCCTAATCCGGCAACGCCGGATGACGTGCCGACGCATGTGCTGATCCCGGCGTTTATCATCAGCGAGCTGAAGACCGCCTTTCAGCTTGCCTTTCTGCTCTATCTACCCTTTGTGGTGATTGACATCGTGGTCGCCTCGGCGTTGATGTCGATCGGCGTGCTGATGCTTCCGCCGCTGATGATCTCCTTGCCGCTGAAGCTACTCCTTTTTGTCCTGGCGGACGGCTGGAACCTGCTGGTCGGATCACTGGTGCGGGGCTTTCAGTAGGGAAGGGACAATGAACGAACAGGTGGTGATCGATCTGGTGCGTGAGATGATCTGGGTGACGGCCTTGATCTCGGCGCCGGTGCTCTTGACCGCCCTGGTCGTCGGGCTGGCGATCAGCATCCTCCAGGCGATCACCCAGATTCACGAGATGACGCTCACTTTTATCCCAAAGATCGTCACCATCTCGCTGGTTTTGGTGCTGTTGCTTCCCTGGGTGCTCCACACGCTGGTCAGCTACGGCGTCAAGGTGCTGAGTTCGATGACGAGCTATCTCGACATAGGGATTCGGTTTTAAGATGCGCATTCAATCGGTGGACCTGAGCCAGGAACGAATTGCCCTGTTAGCGGAGAAGACCTTTGGTGTCCTGGAGTCTAAATTAGCTGCGGCGCTGATCCGGTACCGCGGCGATCAGGTCGTCTGCGTCATTGACAGCCAGCACGCGGGGAAGAAGGCCGCCGAGGTGATCGGGATCGGCGGGGAGATCCCGATTGTGGGGAGCCTGGAGGAGGCGCTCCGGTATGAGCCGAGCGTGCTCATTTTGGGCATCGCTCCGCCGGGAGGCCGTCTGCCCCAGGAGTGGCGCGGATGGATCGTTCGCGCCTTAGAGGCTGGCTTGAGCGTGATGAGCGGGCTTCATACGTTCCTCGCCGAGGACGCGGAGTTTGCCGCGCTGGCACGAAAGACCGGCGCCCGCATCTGGGACGTACGCCGACCTCCGGACGACCTGCCGGTAGGAGCGATGCGAGCGCTGGAGATTCCGGCCAAGCGCATCCTCACCGTCGGCTCTGACTGTCGCGTTGGCAAGATGGTCGCCGCCTTGGAGATGGACCGGGAGGCCCAAAAGCGAGGGATCCGCTCCGCCTTCTGCGCCACCGGACAGATCGGTATCATGATCGCTGGCTCCGGCATCGCTGTAGACGCGGTGGTCTCCGACTTTGTCTCTGGGGCCACCGAGATGATCCTCTTGGAGCGGTATCAAACGACCGGTGCCGAGTGGCTCTTTGTAGAAGGACAGGGGTCCATTCAGCACCCCTCTTATTCCGGCGTGACGCTCGGGCTGCTTCACGGCTCCCTTCCGGAGGCGATGATCCTTTGTCACCACGCCAGTCGAAGGCATGTAGCGCGGTTTGAGGGTCTTCCCATCCCCCCGCTTGTGGAGTTAATCGCGATGTACGAGACCGCGGCGGCCTGGCTGGTGCCGGCAAAGGTGGTCGGCATTGCGCTGAACACCTTCGACCTGGATGAGTCCCAGGCGCGCCGAGCCGTTCGACAGGCCGCAGAAGAGACCGGGCTCCCGGCAACCGATCCGGTGCGCTTTGGCGCCGGCGTGCTGGTGGACGCCCTTCAGGAGGTGCTCGGGTGAAGATTGAGTTCCAACGATTGACGTTGCGGTTGCGTCATCCCTGGCGAATCGCGCGGGAGCGGACTCAGGAGACCAAAGAGGTGCTCCTCGTCCGGGTGGGGAACGGGTTCGGTGAGATTGTCCCCTCTCCGTTTTATGGCGAGACGACCGAGACGGCGACGGTTGTGTTGCAGCACTACGCTGAGGAGCTAGGCGATCTCCCCGACGAGGCGCCGATTCAGGCCGTCTTGAGCCGATTGGATCGGGGGCTGCGGGGCCATCCGGCGGCCCGTGCTGGGCTGGAGATGGCACTCTGGGACCAACTTGGCCGCCGGGCGAACCTTCCCCTCTGGCGACTGTGGGGCGTGGACCCGGCTCGGATGCCGGTGACCTCCTTCACGATCGGCCTAGACACCCCCGAGCGAATGCAGCAGAAGGCTCGAGAGGCTCCAGAGGGCACCGTCTTAAAAGTGAAGTTGGGCACCGAGGAGGACTTGGAGATCGTCCGGTCGCTTCGGGATGTTACCGATCGGCCCATTCGCGTGGACGCCAATACTGCCTGGACGCCTCAGGAGGCGGTGCGAAAGATCGAGGCGCTGGAGCGGCTAGGAGTTGAGCTCATCGAGCAGCCGGTTGCAGCGGAAGACCGGGAGGGGCTCCGTTACGTTCGAGAGCGGTCGCCGCTTCCGATCCTCGCCGATGAGAGCGCCCCCAACGCCGACGCGGTGCCCGATCTCGTTGGGGCTGCCGATGGGGTCAACGTCAAGCTGAACAAATGCGGTGGACTTCTCGAAGCGCTCCGGATGATCCACGTCGCCCGAACTCATCGACTCCGGGTGATGGTTGGTTGCATGATCCAAACCTCGATCGGAATCGCAGCAGCCGCGCAGTTGGCTCCCCTGGCCGATTGGGTGGACCTGGACGGAAACCTGCATGTGCTCAACGACCCCTTCCAAGGGCCGCGACTGGAAGCGGGTCGGTTGCTGCTCACCGAAGCGCCGGGGTTGGGCGTTCGATATCGGAGCGGGACATAACGGTCAAGAGAGGGAAGGCCGCCTCGATGGAAGCTCAGGCGCTGAGTCCCTCTCAGGTTCTTACTCTCCTTTCGCCCGCCGATATTGTCCTTGTAAACGCGTATCTCCGAGGACGAGGCCTCGATCCGGCTTTGTTTTGGAAGCGTTGGAGTACCGGTGGGTTCGCCAGGGCGGCCCCGCTGCTCAAGTCGAATCGCTCGCTGAAGTTTCGCAGCATCTTCGAGTTGATTCAAAGGATCGGAGACGCGATCCCCGGCCATCGCCAGAAGTACGAAGGGGTCGTCTTCACGCCGGCCCCAATTGTGGGCTACATCAACCGACGGGTGATTCTGGAAGCTGTAGCCAAGCAAAACCGACCGGTTCGGGTCCTTGATCCGGCCTGTGGCGCCGGAGCGTTTTTAGCGGACGCCCTTCTTAAGCTCGTCGAGACGACCGGCCTTTCGGCTCGGACTCTCGTTGAAGAGCACCTTTGGGGATTTGAGCTGAGCCCGGAACTAGCGGCCAGCTCGGCGCTGGTGCTCTCGCTCCTAACTTACGAGCTTGAGAGGACATTGCCCGCACGGCTGAATCTCTTCTGTGGCAATGCGCTGTCTCCGGAGTTTCTCAGCCGCGCGATCGGCGGAGAGACGTTTGACGCCGTCATTGGCAATCCACCCTACATTCGAGTTCAGAACCTCTCCGAGGAGATGAGAGAAGTCGTTCGGAGATCGTGGCGGCTCGTACGAGGCGACACCGACGCCTATATTGCGTTTTTTGAGTTAGGCTTGCGGGTTCTGAGCGACCGGGGAAGACTCGGCTACATCACCCCGAAGAGCTTCTTTAGCAGCTATGCGGGGAGAGCGCTCCGGGACCACCTTGTTCAGAGGCGGTATCTTGAAGAGCTTGTGGACTTTGGACACCTCCAGGTGTTTGAAGGCGTCACGACCTATGCGGCCATCACGATCTGCGCGGCGGAAAGGGGGAATCACGTCCGTTATGTCCGGGTGACATCTCCGGAGGAGTTTCACCAACTCGCTGCTCTGAAGGCCGAACGGTTTGATCTGTCGGCTCTCTCTCGACCGCGCTGGTTGTTTCCGCCGCCGGAGGTCCGAGAACAGTTCGAACTTTTGCGCCGGGCACCTCTCCGTCTCCAGGATGTTGCTGACATTCGAGTGGGTCTCGCTACCTTGCGGGATCACGTCTACATTTTTCGAGATGCCGCGCTAGAGGGAGACTACCTCATCGTTCGGCGAAAAGGGGCTCGCTTCCGGATAGAGCGATCTCTCTGTCGTCCCATTGTCAAAGCGAGCCGGGTAGCCCACAGATCGTCCGGCCGATCTTCTCCCTACTTTCTCATTTTTCCTTACCGCATTGTGGACGGCCGAGCGGTGCTGATCGAAGAGAGCGAGCTTTCAGCGCGGTATCCGGAGGGGTACGCATACCTTCTAGCGCACAAGGAGGAACTTAGTCGTCGAGATCGAGGAAAGGGATCCTACCCAGCATGGTACGCCTTTGGGAGGACTCAGGGTCTGACGACGACGTTCGGCCCGAAGGTACTGACGCCAATGATGGCCCGGACGCCGAGCTTTGCGGTCTCCTCCGACCCAGAAGCGACGTTCTATAGCGGCTATGGGGTTTTCCCTCACACGTCCCCCTATACCGACCTAGAGCTGCTCTGCAGAATCCTGAACTCCGAGGCGATGCAGGTTTACATCCGCTCGGTCAGTCGGGAGTACCGGGGGGGATGGTGGTCTTACGCAAAGACGTTCATCAAGGATTTTCCGATCCCCTTTCTTGATCAGGAGGACAGGACAACCGTTCTACGAATGGAGAAGCAGGAGATGAACGCCTGGCTTTGGGAGAGGTATCGAACAAGTTCTGTGGGGTCGGCTAAGGGCTAGGGCAGCCCTGGGACTTTCCTCGGACCTTCCAAGAAGGGAAAGGGCCTCTTCTCATGGAGAAGAGGCCCTTGAGCAGCTTTCTCGGTGCTCCTACGAGCACCCGGTATTCGCGCCGCAGTTGGTGCAGACGTAGCAGCTTCCGGCCCGGAGCATGATCGTTCCGCACACGTGGCAGGCGACGCCGTCGCCCTGTTCGCCGGGGCTGTGGGCGCGGCGGCGCGGCTCTCCGCCCCGATCGGGGAGGGCCGCCTGCGAGGCGCCGCCGACCGAGGGCTTCTTCAAGGCTACCTGACGATCGTCAAAGTCCCCGGCCGTCTTGGGCAGCTCTCCCAGCTCCATCTCCTCCGACCGACGGGCAACCGCCGCCGTGCCGGCCAGCTCGGGGTCTTTGAGGAACTTCAACGCCATCCACCGGAAGACGTAGTCGATGATGGACTTGGCGATCGGGATGTCTGGGTTCCCCGTGAAGCCCTGCGGTTCAAACCGCATATGGGAGAACTTACGGACGAGCGCCTCCAACGGGACGCCGTACTGCAGCGCGATGGAAGTCATCGTTGCGATGGTGTCCATCAGCCCGGAGATGGTCGAGCCCTCTTTGGACATCGTCAAGAAGACCTCGCCCGGCGTCCCGTCAGGGTAGAGCCCGACGGTGATGTAGCCTTCGTGATCGCCGACCCGGAACTTGTGCGTGATCGACTGGCGCTCGTCGGGCAGGCGTCGGCGGATTGGTCGGGGGGTCTGGTCTTTTTCCTCCTCTTCGGCCTTCTTGGCTCGTTCCGGCGCTCAGCGGCTGGGAGAGCTTACTCCCATCGCGGTAGATCGCGATCGCCTTCAGGCCCAACCGCCACGCCTCCATGTAGATCTCTTCGATGTCCTCGACGGTCGCCTCATGGGGCAGGTTCACCGTCTTGGAGATCGCTCCACTGATGAACGGCTGGGCCGCTGCCATCATCCGCACGTGGCCCATCGGGCTGATGAAGCGGGTCCCGTACTTGCCGCACTTGTTCGCGCAGTCGAAGACGGGATAGTGCTCCACCTTCAGGTGAGGAGCGCCCTCGACGGTCTGCGTTCCGCAAATGACCCGGTTTGCTTCCTCGATCTGCTCCTCGGAGAAGCCCAGCGCCTTGAGCAGGTTGAAGTCCGGCCGATGGTACTGCTCCGGCGTGAAGCCTAACCGCTGAAGGGTGGCCTCGCCGAGCGTCCAAACGTTGATCGCCGCGCTCAGGTCCATGGCGCCGGGAAGCGCCTTTTCGATCCGCTGGATCTCCTCAGGCCGGAGGCCTTTCTCCTCCAACGAGACCCAGTTGATGTACGGCGCTCCGTGGAGGCTTCCCGTCCCCAGGACGTAGGTCACAATGTCCTCGATCTCCTCCTGGGAGTACCCCAGCGCTTGGAGGGCGCGCGGCACCGACCGGTTGATGATCTTGAAGTAGCCGCCTCCGGCCAGCTTCTTGAACTTCACCAACGCAAAGTCCGGCTCGATGCCCGTCGTGTCGCAGTCCATCAGCAGGCCGATCGTTCCTGTCGGCGCGATCACCGTCGCCTGGGCGTTTCGGTAACCGTACCGCTCCCCGAGTCGAAGCGCCCGGTCCCAATCCTCCTCAGCGGCTCGGAGCAGGTAGGCCGGACAATGCTCTGCGTGAATCCGGTAGACCGCCGCGCGATGTTTGTTGATCACCCGAAGCATTGGCTCCCGGTTCTTCAAGTAGCCTGCGAAAGGACCCTTCACGGCGGCGATCTCCGCCGAGGTGGCGTAAGCGTGCCCGGTCAAGATAGCCGTCAGCGCTCCGCAGAGCGCATAACCCTCCTCGCTCTCGTAGGGGATCCCCTGAACCATCAACAGGGCGCCCAGGTTGGCGTACCCCAGCCCCAGCGGGCGGTAAAGGGCGCTGTTCTCCGCGATCTTCTTCGTCGGGTAAGAGGAGAAGTCCACAATGATCTCCATCGCAATGATGAAGATGCGGATCGCCGCCCGGTAGGCTTCCACGTCAAAGGTGCCGTCCTCCCGGAGAAACTTAAGGAGGTTCAGCGAGGCCAAATTGCAGGCCGAATCGTTCAAGAACATGTACTCAGAACAGGGGTTGCTCGCATAGATCCGGTCGGTGTTCGGGCAGGTGTGCCAGTCGTTGATGGTCGTATCAAACTGAATCCCCGGATCGGCACACCGCCAGGCCGCCTCAGCGATCTGGCGCCACAGGTCACGGGCCTTGTAGGTCTTCCACGGCTCCCCCGTTGTCCGAAGGTAGGTGGTCCAGGTGCCGTCCTTGAGCACCGCGTCCATGAAGGCGTCGGTAACGCGGACCGAGTTGTTGGAGTTCTGGCCGGAGACGGTCCGATAGGCTTCCCCGTTAAAGTCGGCAGAGTAGCCCGCTCGGACCAGCGCAGCGACTTTCTCCTCCTCCCGGACCTTCCAGTTGATAAACTCTTCGATCTCCGGATGGTCCATGTCCAGGATCACCATTTTGGCAGCACGACGGGTGGTCCCTCCCGACTTGGTGGCGCCCGCCGCCTTGTCGAAGACCTCTAAGAAGGACATCAGCCCCGACGAGGTGCCCCCGCTGGAGAGCTTCTCCATCTTTCCTCGAATCGGGGAGAAGTTGGTCCCCGTCCCCGAGCCGTACTTAAACAGCCGGGCTTCGGTCTTGATCAACTCGAACATGGACATCAGGTCGTCTTCGACCGACTGAATGAAGCAGGCGGAGTTCTGTGGGTGGCGATAGTTGTTGTCGATCTCGACGGCCTCGTTCCGCTCTGGATCGTACCACCAGTTGCCGCCTCCACCAGCGATCCCGTACTCGTGCCAGAGCCCGCAGTTAAACCAGACCGGGGAGTTGAAGGCCCCCATCTGGTGCACCAACAGGTGGGTCAGCTCCATCTCAAAGCTTTCGGCGTCCTCCGACGAGGCAAAGTAACCGCGCGCCTCCCCTTCCATCCGAATCGTGTGGGCTACGCGGTGGATCACCTGCGCCGCCGAGGTCTCGCTCCCCGTCTCAGGGACCCCGGCCTTTCGAAAATACTTGGAGACCATAATGTCGGTCGCCAACTGGGACCAGCTTTTGGGGACGCGCACGTGGTCACATTCGAAGATCACCTCCCCCTTTTCGCTGGTGATCACCGAGCGACGCTCTTCCCATTCCACCGCGTCGAAGGGGTGCACCTCCGGCGTGGTGAAGTAGCGAGGGATTCGCAGCCCCTCTGGGGTTGCCAGAAGGGTGGCCTCACGTTCGGTTGTCGTCACAGGGGTCTCCTTGGGTTCAGGTGGCAAGCTCTCCGCCATGAGTCGGTCCTTTCCTTTTTGAGGACGAGCACACTCTCCTTGGCCGGGTGCGAGCCCTCCTCGCACCGCCAAAAAGGCGGCTCAACAGCCTATGGGAACGCGTGTAGCGCTACGTCTCCTCAGATGCGGGAGCCAACTGACGCAACGCCTTCTCGAAATCCTCGGCGGCCCGAAACTCCCGATAGACTGAGGCAAATCGAATGTAGGCCACCTCGTCCAGCTCCCGAAGGCCCTCCATGACCATCTCGCCGATCTCACGACTCCGCACCTCCCGGGTCGGTCGGGAGATCAGCGCCTGCTCGATCCGAGCGACCAAGCTGTCAATCCGCTCCGGAGGAACTGGACGCTTCTTGCACGCCACTTGAATGCTGGCGCGCAGCTTCTGACGATCGAACTCCTCGCGCCGCCCGTCCTTCTTGACCACCATCATGGAGAGGATCGCCGGTTGCTCGTAGGTGGTGAACCGCAGTCCACATCGAAGACACTCCCGACGGCGGCGAATCACCTGTCCGTCCTGGGTGTTCCGCTTGTCCACCACCCGCGTCTCGTCATGATGGCAATACGGACAGCGCATCGAATCACACAATATATTGGGGTAGATCCCTATGTTCTACCCAAACCATTGTGAATTTACTCGACCGGAGGCCCCATGTCAAACAGATTTTTCGAGTAGTTTTCGGTCGATTCCTTCAGGGTGGAAGCGATCTCAGTACAGTCCCCCTTCTACCTAAAAGGGACGCACCGTTGATCCGATCGGTTACCAGTTTCTTTGGTTCCCCCTAGCGGGAAAGGTTCGATTCCAACCAGTGCCCCAGTCGGAGGGGGTACTGGCTCTGGGGACGATGGGTATAGCGGGTTGGGATCGGCCCGCCTAGGAGCTGTTCCAGTCGTCGCCGAAGCGTCTCGACCACATCCGGGTGGCGCTCGGCCAGGTTTTCCCGCTCCGCAGGATCGCTTTGGTGGTCATAGAGTCGCGGCTTGGCCTCCGGCCCGATCGTGTCCAGGATCAGGTTCCATCGCTCGTCGCGGATCGAGGCGTTCCCGCCCCATCCGATCACGACGTGGTCTCGGTAGGCGGAGACCTCTCCCCGGAGGAGCGGAAGCAGGTCGTATCCGTCCAGTGGCTCATGAGAGACGCCAAAGAGAGAAAGGATCGTCGGCGCCACGTCGGTCGCCTGGACGAAGGCCGAAATCTCCTTGCCGTTCAGCGACGCGTCCGGATGGCGAAGCCAACAAAGGATTTGGGTGTTGTAGGGATGCAAAGCCGCGCCACTCTTCCCGAATCGATCGTGGTCCATCAGCTCGGTCCCGTGATCCGAAAGAAGCAGAATCGCCGTTTCGTCCCAAAGCCCAGAGGCCTCAAGCGCATCCAGGAAATACCCAATCCAGCGGTCCAAGAAGGTGACATAGCCGTAGTAGAGGGCTTTTGTCCGGCGTACCTCGTCCTCGGTCAGGGGGCGGAAGTTCTGGACCATCTGTGGATAGATGAAGTCTCGAACCCCCGGCTTGGAGAAGTAGCGATCTGCGTAGTAGGGCGGCGGGTCCCAGTGTTCATGAGGGGTGAACGACTCGATCCAGAGGAGGAACGGCCGATTCTCCCGGTTCTCCTCTAGCCATTGGGCCGCTGTCCTAAAGACCTGCGCGGCGAAGTAGTCCTCCTCACGCTGGCGGTCTAGGACGTTTAGGAGGTACTGAGCCATCCCGGGCCGTTTTTCGGGCGTGGCCAGCTCGTCGGGAAGCACCCGCCGCAGATCGATCTTGGAGAGGGGCCCGGTCCGGTAAGGGTCGCTCTCCTGGCCTCGGATGAAACGCCAGCTCAGAAATCCCCGCGTGAAGTTCATCGTTGGCTTGAACATGTGGTATACGTCGGCGATCAGCCCGGTCATCACTCCTTGAGGGACCAGTCGTTCGGCCACCGTCGTGTGGCCGGTGGGGATCGCGTGCCAGCCGTACATGTTCGGAAACGAACCTCGGTCGTCCACATGGTAGCGCCATGGGTAGGATCGAACGCCGGTGTAAAAGCACCGCCGCATCGGGATGGTGGGCAGCCCCTCCGCCCAAGCGTTGGTAAAGATGCTGCTCTGGGCCCGCAGGCGGTCCAGATGGGGAGTTTCTACCTGCTCCGGATGGGTATGGTGAACCACGTCCGCGCGGAGCGTATCGCAGCAGATCACAACTACGTTCATCCTGAGTGCCTCCTTGAAGGAAAAGAAACCGGCCTCGAGAGAGTTTCCCTCGAGGCCGGACTCCTGACATCAGCTCTTGGGGCGACCGCCCCTTACGAAAGAGCTCCGTCTTAGCTATCGGAGCCTTCGGAGGTCGGCTTCAGTGCGTTGAGGAAGGAGACACCTAGGCGTACCGGCGCTGGAGTCGGTAGGAGGTCATCCGCCGCACCTCCTCGACCGCTTGCTGGCCGAACTTCTTTTGGACCATCTCCAGATAGCGCGGGTCCTCAAAGAACCGATGGAAGGCCCAGTCGCGAAATCGGAGCACCTCCGAGCCGCTCAGGTAGCGTGTCTGCAAGGGAAGCGTGTCCACCGAGTGCTGCGAGTAACCGTTCCAGTTGTCCGGTAGCTTCCATCCCTCCGCGAGCGCCTGGCGATAAAGCTGGGAGCCGGGGTAGGCCATGGCGCAATAAAAGTTGGCGAACTCCGGCAAGAGCTCCAGCGCGTAGTCGAGCGTCTCCTGCATCGACTGCAGGTCGTCCTCTGGCAGACCGAAGATGAAGTTGCCCATCACGTTAATGCCGGCGTCGCGCACCTTTTGGAGGGTCCGCTCGGCCTCCTCGGCCTGGAACCCTTTCTGAACCTCGTTTCGCACTCGCTCGCTGGCCGACTCGATTCCAAAGCAGAGCCAGTTGAAGCCGGCCTCCTTGAGCAGCTCGATCAGATCGTCCTGAACGGTGTCCACGCGAGCGTAGGCCCAGATGTTCAGGTGATAGCCGCGTTCGATGATCCCCTTGCAGATCGCCTCTACGTGCTTCCGGTTGAGGACGAACATCTCGTCTGCGATCTTGACGTGGCGAACGCCGTACCGCTCCACGAGGACGCCTAATTGGTCGAGGATCACCTCCGGCGGCCAAAAGCGGTAGCTGTTCACCTCCGGTCGGTAGCCGAGCGCTGCCTCGCCGGATTTGAAGGGGGCCTGAATACAACAGAAGGTGCATTTGAAGGGACAGCCCAGAGTCGTGTAGATGGCCGCGTAGGGCGTCCGGGTCGGTTCGCCGAAACAGTGCCAGTTGTGGGCCCGGTAGACGCTCATCGGGAGCAGGTCCCAGGCGAACTCCGGCACCGCCTCTCCCAGCCGGCGCACCAAAGGCGCTGCCGGCCCTCGGTGGAAGGCGCCATTCTCCTGCCACATCAGATCGGGCACCGAGCGGAGCCCGTTCTCCTCTCCGGCCTGGAGCGCGGCGACCAGGGCGGGAAGGGTGGCGAACCCTTCACCCGTACAGACAAAATCGGCCTTCTCCTCTCTCAGCGTGCGCTCCGGCAGAGCGGCTACGTGTCCTCCCAGCAGGAGCACCGGCTGGTTGGGCACGAGCTCTTTGATCGCCGAACAGACCGCCCCTGCCGCCGGCATGTTCTGGGTTGAGGCCGAAGGTTGGTGGCCGTAGACGACGACGGCGACCAGCGTCGGGCGTTCGTGCGCGACTCGCTCGGCAACCTCCTGAGGCGTTAGCGCCAGGGCGTTCATCTCGGCCACCTCGACGGATAGCCCTTGGCGACGCGCATGACCGGCCAGGATCGTGATCCAGACCGGCGTCTCGATCGCGGCCAGCTCCTGGCCCAGCGATTGGTAGGTCTTCATCCGATCGCCTGGGTTCACAAAAAGGATGTCCAGTGGCCGACCTCGTTTCACGACGTGCTCCTTTCTCCCAGTGCCTTGTAGGCTCTGCAGAACCGTTCTCACCTCTCACCGGACGGTCCGGCTCTCCCGGAGTCGCTCGCTTACCATGCAAAGCGGATGCCATCGTTGAACGCAAAGCGACTTCCTAAAATCCAGCCGGTGCCAAGGCCCCTCCTTGGGGTGAAAGCGCTCTCATCCGTTCGATCGGAAGTTTTTTCCGCTTCCTGAAGGTCGGGGTCTTTTCAGCGGTGCCGGCCTCAGACCTCCACTCTCCACGGCTCGTTAGGGTTGCAGGAGGGCTGGCGTTCGATTTCCTTTCCGCTGGCCTCGGGGAACTCGTACCGCTGGAAGAAGGCCTCCAGCTGCTCGGAGAGCTCCTCGATACGATCGCGATATCGCGGGTCCTCGATCCGGTTTTCGTTTTCCCGGGGGTCCTCCACCAGGTCGTAGAACTCGTCGGGAAAGTGCCCATTAGGGCCTGGATAACGGCGGATCAACTTCGCCGTTTCAGTGCGAATCATCCGTGCGTTGCCGTATTCGCAGATTTGGTACCCCCGCCACGGAATCTCTCGGCCTTGGAGCAACGGCAGGTAGGAGGCCCCCGGCGAGCGGATCTCCTCTCGGAGCTCGGCAGGGAGGTCCACCCGCGCTGCGTCCAACAGCGTCTGGAAGAGGTCTATGTGGTCGACCGGCTCCGAACGCACCTGCCCTCCCTCGATCCCGTTGACCCAGGAGAGCAGGCACGGAACGCGGATGGACTCCTCGATAAAGTTTTGGGGGACGGTCGCGTTCCCCTTGGTGTGCAGTCCGTGGTGGCCGTTCATGTGGCCGTGGTCGGAGGTGTAGACGATCAGTGTGTCGTTGAGGACCTTTTGTCCGTCCAGTTCGTCGAGAAGACGACCGATCTGGTCGTCGATCATGGTGACGGCGGCATAGTACTGCTCTAGCTGGGGCCGGAAGCGCTCCGGCGCGTGCGGCCAGGCGAATCGGGCGATTCCGTGCGCCGGTGACGGCTCCTCGTCGGGAATGTCCCGAAAAGTGGCCGAGCGGTAGTGCTGGACCAGCCGCTCCGGCTGATCTCGGTGAGGCGTGTGGGTGTTGACGTATCCGACGAAGAGAAAGAAGGGCCGGTCCTGCGGACGCTCCCGGAGGAACCGAATCGCTTCGTCGGTCAGCAGATGGGACTGGTGGCCGTGCCGAACGACGGGCCGCCCCTGGTCGGAAAACTTCTGCTCCCCAAAGTGGGGGGTACTGAGCGATCTGGTAGCTGAACCAGAAGTCGAACCCTCGCTTTGGCTGAGCGCTCCGGGCGCAGTGCCACTTGCCGACCAGGCCGGTGGTGTAACCGGCGCCCTGAAGCAGCTCGGCGATCGTGTGTTGTTGGTCGATCCCCGGATGGGTCAACGCCTGCTCCGTCTCCCGAAGCCAGTCGTGAATCCCGTGCTGGGAGGGAATTCGACCGGTGAAGAAGCTGGCCCGCGCCGGTGAGCAGACCGGCGAGGGCGTGAAAGCATGGGCCATCCGTACGCCGGAGTTGGCAAGATACTCCATGTTAGGAGCGAGGATCTCCGAGTTCCCCGCTGGGGGCATCGCCCAGTGGCCGTGGTCGTCCGTCAAAAAGACGAGAATGTGAGGCCGATCGCCCGTCGGCATCGCAGCGACTCCTTTCCGCTCACCATCCCTTAAAGGCGTAGGTCCGAGTTGCCGTCAGCAGCCCGTACATGCCCCAACAGCTTCCCACGATGAATTCGCCCAACACAAGCCCGAGAAAGAAGGGGAAGACCCGTCGGAAGCCCCGAATGCCTCCAAACTGCAGGGTCAGTCGCTTGATTGCCCAGGCCACCAAGAACGGAAACCACAACCGTTCGAAGTGGTAGTAGCCAGCCAGCAGATATCCCAACGGATGAAGCGGCCATCCGACAAATCGGAGCCGAAGGACTGTGTTTACCAGCACCACCGCCGCGCCAAATCCGGTCGCGCTTAAAAAGATCGGGTCCGGGTCGCTTCGCTGAAGAACCCATCGCTCGACCGTGTTGTAGGCGGCTACACCGCGCCAGCCGCCGACGCCTCCCCACTGGTAGCTGGCCTGCAGCCAAGCCCAAAAGGTGACCGGCACCCCAAGGGCAGCGCTGAGCAGCATCACTTTCCAGAGCCGGCGGGTGTCCATGTCGGCCCGTTGGGCCAACTTGAAACCCTCCAAGAGAAAGGGCATCGGATGGTTCCGAAGCTCTTTGGTGTGGGTCCAGAGGGGGGCGGCTACCGTCAGCGTCCGAACTGGAATTCGGCGGCTCCCTAATAGCGCAACGAACAGCTGCAGCGGTCCCGAGTAGTGGATCCCCTGAAGCGGCGGACCGACCTCGGCCCGCATCCGGGTAAAGGTAAACAGAATGCCGTAGTAGACCACAAAGAACCCCAATCCGAACCAGAGCGCTGCTCCTGCCCGCCAAAGGAAAACGGTCAGAAAGACTATCCCCCCAAACGCGCCCCAGAGCGCCGCGCGATGGCTCATCGGCTCCTCGGCGTCGACAGACTCCCGGCGAAAACGAACCCCTTTCCAAAACATCCGCAGGAAAAACCGACGACCTGTCCAAAGCAGAATTAGCCCGATCGTCAGGTAGCCTCCAAGAAGCTGTTGGTCCGGAAAAGGGTATCCCGGCACCCGTACGCCCAAGGCGCTCCCCAGCACCCGTTGCCCCTCCCAGAGGAAGAAGAAAAACCAAGAGGAGAAGAGCAGGTCCAGGGGAATGGCAAACGCCAATCCGATCGCATAGGGGTTTAGCTGAATCCGCAGGTCGCCAACGGCGCTCCAAGGCTTCGCGGTGATCTGGGGACCCACGTCGAAGACCAGCGGAATGGTCGGAACCACGGGCCAGAGGTAGGCGATTCCGTTCCAGAGGGTCACCCCCCCTCCCAACCCAATTCCCAACCAGAGCGCCGGACGGCGCCAGAACCCCGCCTCCGTCGGCTCGGTCATCTCAAAAGGGAGATGAGTCAGCGGGTAGCTGAGCTTCTCGTGCTCGATCCACTGGCGGCGGACCAGGACGTTCAGACACAGCGCCGTCCAGACGATCGCCGTTAGAAAGAGCGTCCACCAGAAGATCGGGCGCACCCAAGCGCGAGCGTACTCGGCCCGGTAGATTGTTGTGTCGCCCTCGTAGAGCCCCCGGAGGACGACCGGATCGTTCATCGTCAACCACTGGGGAACGTAGGGGCCAAAGAGCGTGCCCCACTCGTTTTCGGGCGTGGCGTACCACCGGGCTGTGCCCAACGTACAGAAGATCGTCTGGGAGAAGTCGTGGCCGCTGACGGCTACGGCCATCACTAACACCAAGTAGAAGGTCAGCAGCTCCCCCTGTCGAAGCGCCGTCCGGGGCGACAGACGTCGCCAAATTCCATTTAGGCAGACGACCAGAAAGAGGCTAAAAACCGCGTTGAAGAAGATGGACATCGTCGTGGGGTACTGGGTTCCCCAGACGGTTTCCCATTGGACGACTAAGTAGACGTTCGCGGGGATGAAGAGAATCCCTAAGAGGACGGCTCGTAGGGTGACGCCGTCTCGAGCGGCCGTTTTTCCACGCATGACCGTACCAACGCATGAGGTAGTCTGCCGAATCTCGCGGGGAGCCCTCTCGAAGCAGCTTACCCCGAAGCCCAAGCCCCGGCAACCGGGCGCTTCTGCGACCGGCGGGCCTTTCCTAAGGGGTTGGAGCGTGATAGACTCCACACCATAGGGGGAGGAGCTTTTTCATGGGTACCGCCGTCTACAAGCCTCTTTCTCAGGGCGTCCAAAAGATGCCGATCTCCGGCATTCGGTATGTGATGGACCTGGCGGCCCGCTATCCGGATGTGATTCACCTGGAGGTGGGCCAGCCGGACTTTACAACCCCCCAGCACATCATTGATGCGGCTTATCGGGCGGCCTGTGAGGGCTACACCTCTTATACTCCCAACGCGGGACTAGACTCCCTTCGGGAGCTGTGTGCTGAGAAGGTCCGGGGGGAGAACGGAATTGAGACGACGCCGGATCGGGTACTCATCACGGTTGGCTCCGAAGGGGCTGTCGCCAGCACCTTTGTGGCGTTGGTGGATCCCGGCGATGAGGTGCTCATCCCCGAACCGGGGTGGACTAACTTCCGGATGCTTACCTTGGCAAGGAACGCCATTCCGGTTCCTTATCCCCTGAGCGAGGAGGAGGACTACATTCCCGATCCCCGGGTTCTGGAGCGGTTGGTCACCGACCGAACGAAGCTCTTGGTGGTCAACTCTCCGGCCAATCCAACCGGAGCGGTCTATCCGGCGGAGGTGATCGAGGCGCTGGTAGAGCTGGCCAACCGGCACGGGCTGTACCTCCTTTCCGATGAGGCTTATGAGAAGCTGGTCTTCTCCGGCGAGCACGTCAGCCCTGGTCGGTTCGACGCAGAGGGCCGGGTGATCAGCGCCTTCAGCTTCTCCAAGACCTACGCGATGACCGGCTGGCGGGTCGGGTTCGCCGTGGCTCCTCCTGAAGTGGCCAGGGCGATGATCCAGCTTCAGGAGCCCTACTACTCCTGTGCGCCCTCGATCTCC
Organism: Candidatus Poribacteria bacterium; assembly: GCA_026004875.1. Taxonomy (GTDB): domain Bacteria; phylum Poribacteria; class WGA-4E; genus BPJZ01. The sequence goes on from BPJZ01000012.1 coordinate 47,510, forward strand.
CAGAAGGCGGCGGAAGCCGCGTTGAGCGGTCCTCAGGACTGCGTCGCGGCGATGGTCGCCTCTTATGCTCGTCGGCATCGGCTGGCCGTCGAGCGGCTCCGGGAGGCGGGACTGCTCGGCTATCAACCGCGCGGATCGTTCTTCTTTCTGGTCAATATTGCTCCAACGGAGATGGACGCCTTTGCGTTTGCGCGGGCCTGTCTTGAGGAGGCGCGCGTTGCCGTCGCGCCGGGCAGCACGTTTGGCGAGCGGGCCGCCGGAACGGTCCGCCTTTCGATTGCGGCTCCAGAGGAGAGGCTACCGGAGGGGGTCGAACGACTGATCGCCTTCATTCAGGGCCGGTGCGTTTAAGATGCGAGTCCTTCTGAGCGCGGGCGAGGCCAGCGGAGACATGTACGGCGGGGCGCTGGCCGCTGAGCTGCGTCGCCGACTCGGTGAGGGAGCGGAGCTGTTTGGAATGGGCGGTCCCGCGATGCAAAAAGCGGGCGTCTCTTTGATCGTGGACATCGCCGACTCCTCGGTCATGGGCTTTGTGGAGGTCTTGGGCGCCGTTCCCGCGCTCCTCCGGCGGCGGCGGTTCCTGTTCCAGCAGGCAAAACAGCGTCGTCCGGACGGAGCTGTCCTGATCGACTTCCCCGGTTTTCACATGGGTCTAGCGCGCAAACTTCGTCGGATCGGGATTCCCGTCGTTTACTTCATTCCGCCCAAGGCCTGGGCCTGGCGGCCCCGGCGCGCTCGGCGAATCGCCCGGACAACCGATCGGGTGCTGTGCATCTTTCCCTTTTCCGCCGAGTTTTATCAGAGGGCCGGCGCGAACGTCGTTTACGTTGGCCACCCGCTGGTCTCTCTGCTCTCAGAGCGCTCCCTTCCCTCCCCGCAGGAGGCTCGTCAACGGCTGGGGCTTTTGGAAGGGGCGCCGGTGCTGGGGCTGTTTCCCGGTTCCCGGCGAACAGAGGTGGAGCGGTTGCTTCCTCCGATGGTAGATGCGGCTGCCCACCTGAGCGGACAGGTCCCCGGGCTCCGATGCGTCCTCGCCTTGGCGCCGACGCTCTCAGAGTCGGTCTTGGCCCCACTCACGGGCCATCCTTTTGGCGACCAAGTTCGAGTTGTCCGCGGCGAGTCCCAGACGGTCATGCGCGCTAGCACGGTGCTCTTGGCCAAGTCGGGCACGACCACTCTGGAGGCCACTCTTTTGGGCGTGCCGATGGTGGTCGCCTACAAGATGGCGCCGCTGACCTTTTGGCTGGTTCGTCGACTGGTTCGGGTTCCCTACAGCGCTTTGCCCAACCTAGTCCTCGGTCGGGAGGTGGTGCCGGAGCTGTATCAGGAGGAGGTTACCGGCGAACGGCTCGCAGAGCTCCTCCTTCCGCTCCTTACCGATTCTGACGCCGCCGAGGCGCAGCGCCGAGAGCTGGCCGAGGCGGCTGCCCGGCTGGGTCCCGGGGATGCGATTGCTCGGGCCGCCGATGCCGTCCTGGAACTCCTTGATGGGGCAAAGGAGCCGTGAGCCTTTGGTGGCTGGGGAGGCCGTTGGAGCCGGCGGTCTTGTGGGCGGTCCGGCGGCGAAGACGGCACCCCCCAGAGCCGATCCGCCTGCCCGTTCCGACGGTCGGGGTGGGTAACCTGGCCGTTGGAGGGACGGGGAAGACCCCTTGTGTCATTGCCCTGGCCCGTCGGGCCCTTGCGTTGGGCGCTTCGGTGGGGATCGTCCTCCGGGGGTATCGCGCTCGGGTCCCCCGGATCCGGGAAGAGGGTAGCCGCGCCTTTTGGTACGCGCACCTTCCGCCGGGCGCAATCGCCCCGGTGGATCGGGTCGGCGATGAGGCCCTCTTGATTCGGTCCCGACTACCGGAGGTGCTCCTTGGGGTCGGTCACCCCAAGGCGGCCGTGGCCGCCCGGCTGGTCCGGGAGGCCTCCCCTTCCCTGGTGATCGTGGACGACGCCTTTCAGCACCTGCGGTTGGCGTACGACCTACAGGTCGTTCTGCTGGACGCTCGGGCCCCCTTTCACAACGGCCATCTGCTGCCTGCCGGTCGGCTGCGCGAGCCGCCAGAGGCGCTTCAGAGCGCCGACTGGGTTCTCCTGACCTACGCGGACGTCGTCCCCGATCTGGAGTTGGTCCGCGATCGGGTCTCCCGGTACATCCCGAGGGAACGTATCCTCTGCGCCCGTCACCGACCTGTCGGGCTCCGATCCGGTCGGGACGGTTGTCCCCTTCCCTGGGAGGCGCTACAAGGAAGGGAGGTCTGGGCTGTCTGTGGAATCGGCTCCCCCAGCGGATTTGTATCGACCCTCTGCCGATTGGGGGCGGTTCCGTCCCTCTGCGCGTATCGGGATCACTACCGATACGGGCCAAGAGACTGGGGACGGCTGGAACGGCTCGCTCAGGAGCGCCCGATTGTCACCACCGAAAAGGACGCCGTCAAGTGGGGGACAGAGGTCCCGTTCGACTACTGGGTGCTAGAGGTAGAGATGGAATGGGAGCCCAGGGAACCCCTCGACGCCGCTCTGGAGCAGTTAGTTCGCTCCGGCTCGTCGTGTTGAGCCTGTGGCTAGTTTGTCTCTCTCCGGGAGAGGCGCAGGTTGCCCTGCGGCTCTTTCGGCCGCAGGAGCTGTTTCGTATCGGGGACGTTACCGTTTTTACGACGGCGCAGCCGGAGCTGACACTGGTCGGTGAGATTCGCTCTCCAGGCGGAAGGGTTCGGCTGATCGTAGAGACTCCCGACGGAATCCCTCGTCCGGAGTCGCCGGAGCTTCCGCTTCGCCAGTGGACGGTGGACCTAGAGCAGGTCTATCCCCTTCGGGAGTTGATCCTGCTCCCGGTCATCATCGTCGGAGAAGGCGGAACTCCCCGATCCTACGGTCCTCGAAACGTGTTCTTGCGCCTTTCGGAGGACGGGAGGACGTTTAGCGATCCGCTGGCGTTTGTGGCCTCCAGCGGGGTTGAGGCTCCAGACAGACGGGTTCGGTTGTCGCTGCCGGAGGGCCTTCAGGCTCGGTTTCTCCGGATCTTCTGGGAGGACGGATGGCAGCGCCGGGCCGGGGAGGAGGACCTTCCCGACGTGCGGTTGCTAGGCGTTGAGGTGCTGACAGCAGACAGGACGCTCCGAGCGCCTCGGCTGGTGCGCGTCACGGCGGAGATCGCCTCTGCGCTTCCGGTTCAGCCGTTTCAATTCAGCGTCCGGTTGCGCGAGGGGCGCAACGTCGTTCGCTTGGAGGCGCTCCTGGAGGATCGGCCCGACCTGGCCGCCGAGGAGCGCTCCGACACGGCGACTGTGACGGTAGTTTATAGGCCGGAGATGCTTCCCGTTCTCGAAGAAGGGACACCGCTCCAACTGAGCGACGGGAGCCGGCTGTTGGTGGAGATTCCTCCCTCCGCGGTGCGGGAGAGTCTGCGTAGCCTGGAGATTCTTCCAGTGGAGCCGCAGGAGGTCGCCCCGGACACCTATCGGCGCCTGCGCCAGGTGCCCGAGGGCGCCGAGCCGCTGTTTGCTTATCGGTTTCAGGGGCACTATCAAATTCCCTTTCGCGCGGAGGCTAGTGCCTCGCTTCCTGGTCAGCCACCTTCGCTAGCGGTGGACGGGCGAAAGGAGCCCCCTTCGGCGTGGGTTTCCAGCTTGGTGCCCTTTCCGATCCGGTGGCGGGTCGACCTCCAGGCGGTCTTCCCCCTGGGGCGGATTGTCCTGTACGCTCATCGGGAGGGGGGCGTTTCCTTTGCACCTGCCCGTGCTAAGATATACGTGTCAACGGACGGCGAAACCTTTGAGCTGGCCGCCGAGGTTGCCGAGTTTCAGGACGAGACGACGAGCATCTTTCTTCCTGGCGGTCCGCTGGCCCGCTGGGTAGAGCTGGTCATCGAAGAAGGAAAGCAGCCCAACGTCGTCCAGGTCCTGGAGATCGAATTTTACCAGCCGAACGGGCGTCGTATCGTCGCCGAAGAGGTGCGGCCGATTCTTGCGTTTGAGCGGCCCGTTCGGGTAGCGTTACGGATAGAGGCGGAACGGCTCGCGGAGGTGCCCCCGGGCGGAGGGGTGGGGCTTTTCCTTTGGAACCCGGCGGCTCGGGAGTGGGAGCCCCTTGCCGTCGAGAGCGGCGGCCTGGAGGGCCGATCGGAGGTGCTCCTTGAGGGGGAGAGCTCCGTGTTGGGGCCGCTGGCGGTGTTTCCCCTTCAGTCGGTCGGGTTGGTGGGGCCGCCGTTGACAGCGCAGTGGAGCTTGCGCGGTTTCTCCCCCAACGGGGACGGGATCGCCGATCGGAATCGGCTTCACGTGGCGATTGCTGCGCAAGAGTGGACTCCGGAGCTGGCCATCTTCCTCTTCGACCTGCACGGGCGACGGGTGCGAACCCTGATGGATCGTCAGGCGGTCTTCACCTCTACGCTCACGGTCGAATGGGATGGCACCGACGGCAGCGGACGACCGGTGCCGATCGGGGTCTACCTTTATCAGGTGGAGCTGTACCGTCCCGACCGAGGCCAGCCGGAGGCCGTGGTGAACGGAGTTGTCGGAGTCGCGCGCTAGGTGGCGAACCCTGCAAAGGACCTCATGCCATGAGCGAAAAAACGGGCCAGTACCGCATCCTCATCGCCGACGACGACGAGGACATCGTCGATCTGATCGACACGTACCTCACTGACGAGGGCTTTCAGACCGTCCGGGCCTATGACGGCGAGGAGACGTTGGAGAAGTACCGCCAGTCGGTCGAGCGCGGCGAACCGATCCATCTGATCCTCCTGGATGTGATGATGCCCAAGATGGACGGCTTTACCGTCTGCCGGCGGATCCGCAAGGATTCCAACGTCCCGATCATCATGCTGACCGCGCGCGGGGAGGACGTGGATAAGATCGTCGGGCTGGAGCTGGGCGCCGACGATTACATCCCCAAGCCGTTTAATCCGCGCGAAGTGGTCGCTCGCATCCGGGCGGTGCTCCGTCGCTCCTACGCTACCCCTCAGGAGGAGGGCGAGGCGGAGGTGATCCAGTTCCACGACATCCGACTGGATCCGCTCCGTCGGGAGGTGACCGTTCGCGGAAGACCGGTCAACCTGACCGTCAAGGAGTTCGATCTGCTGCACTTTCTGATGAAGCACCCCGGGCGGGTCTTCTCACGGCCGCAACTGCTGGATCACGTCTGGGGGGCGGACACCTTTGTCGGCTCCAGAACGGTGGACGTGCACATCCGCCGGCTGCGGGAGCAGATCGAACCGGAGCCCTCGTCGCCTCGGTACATCCTGACCGTCTGGGGAGTCGGGTACAAGTTTGCCGATGAGTAGGTCCCCGGAGATCGTCGTCGTCACGGGCAACCATCCCTTTCGCGAGCGGGCGTTCGATGCGATGCTCCAGGCGCTTCGGGGGGTTTGCGCTCGGCGCCTTCCTTTGGAATCGCTCCTGACCGAGACGGTCCCCTCCCAGGCAGAAGGGTATCTGTTCTACAACTTCCACCAAGAGGAGCCGGACAGCTCCGTCAGGGGGTGGATCGAGTCGCTCCTCGAGCGGGGGGTGGGGTTGGTGGTCCTTCACCATGCGCTCTTGGCCTGGCCCACCTGGCCGCTGTGGGATTGCATTGTCGGCGCCTCCGGACGGGACGAGTTTAGCTACTATCCGGCGCAGCGGCTAACCGTTCGCGTGGCCGATCGGGAGCATCCGATCGTCCGTGGCGTGACCGACTGGGAGATGACCGACGAGACGTATCGCATGCCGGAGCCCGGCCAAGGGGTTCACCTGCTGCTGACGACCGACCACCCCAACAGCTCGCGCGCCGTGGGGTGGGCTCATCAGCAGGGGCGGGCACGGGTCTTCTGCTTTCAGAGCGGACACGACAACCGCGCTTGGGACCGCTCAGAGTTCCGGCAGGTGGTAGAAAATGCCCTCCTCTGGACAACGGGCCGTCTTTGACGCTAACGCTCTCGCAGGCGATCGATCTCTAGGAAGTTTTTGAGTAGCTTTTTTCCCTCGCGGGTGAGGATGGACTCGGGGTGAAACTGGACACCCCAGATGGGCAGCTCGCGGTGGCGAACGCCCATGATCTCGCCGTCGTCCTCCGACTCGGCGATGACTTCTAGGCAGTCGGGGAGTGACTCGCGTTCGATCACCAGCGAATGGTATCGGGTCGCCTCGAACGGCTGCTCCAGGCCGTGCGAAGATCTTCGCGCCCGTTGTGCTCGAATCCAAGAGGTCTTTCCGTGCATCAGCCGTTTAGCCGCGGACGATCTCGGCCACCGAACGCCTCGCCGATCGCACTGGTGGCCCAGGCAGACCCCGAGGATGGGGACCTTCCCGGCGAAGCGCGAACCGTCTCGACGGAGACGCCTGCCTCCGCGCGGCGTGCACGGCCCGGGCGAGATCACAACTCGTTCGGGGCGAAGCGTTCAGCACGCTCCTGAACGCTCACCTTGTCGTTCCGGCACGACCTCGAGGTCGGCGCCCAGCTCCCCCAGGTACTGGACCAGGTTATAGGTAAACGAGTCGTAGTTATCGATGACCAGGACCATCGCGAACGGCTCCTTTTGGGTTATTCCAGCCCCCTGATGCGGCCAGTTCTAGGCGCGCGGAGGACCGCCTTGGCTTTGTCTGACCGACTCCTGGAACTCCTTGGCGGGGACCGAGTCGGCAACGATGCCGCCGCCGGCCTGTACGTAGCGCCCTCCCTCCCGTGCATCACCAGCGTTCGGATGGTGATCGCTGTGTCGGCGTTGCCGCTCGAAGCCGAGAAGTATCCGACTGCGCCGCCGTACGGCCCGCGACGGCGTCGGCTCTAGCTCGTCGATGATCTCCATCGCTCGAATTTTCGGGCGCGCCGCTAAGCGTCCCGGCAGGGAAGGCGCCCGCAGCGCGATCACGTCGAAGGCGGTCTTGTCCGGTCGCAGCTCTCCAACCACCGGCTCGAGACGATGTGCATCACGTGAGAGTATCGCTCGATGATCCATCAGGTCCTCGACCCGTACCGTTCCGTAGCGCCAGACTCGGCCCAGGTCGTTGCGGCCTAGATCCACCAGCATGATGTGTTCGGCCCGTTCTTTGGGATCGGCCAACAGCTGCTGTTCCAGGCGGAGGTCCTCCTCCTCGGGAGTTGCGCCGCGCGGGGAGGCTGCCGGCGATCGGACGCAGTCTGGACCAGTCTCTCTTCGACGCGAACCAGCATCTCCGGCGAGGCTCCGGCGATGTGGAGATCCCCCAGCTCTCAAGAAGTACATGTACGGCGAGGGGTTTACCGTCCGCAGGGCGCGGTAAAAGTCGAACGGCTCGACGGTCAGCGGCAGGGCGAAGCGCTGGGAGAAGACGGTCTGAATCACATCCCCGGCGGCGATGTACTCCTTGATCCGCCGGACGGAGGCTTCAAACTGTTCTCGTGTCATATTCGACTTGGGAGGAGGGAGCGTCCCCGCACCGCCGCGCGGCTTGCCGATCCACGGCTGCGGCTGCCGAAGCCGTCCGATCAGCGCCTCGATCTGGCCGATCGCCTCGTCGTACGCTCGATCGGCCTGGGACGGGTCCTCCACCAGCGCGTTGGAGACGACCTTCACCTTATGAGCCACCCGGTCGAAGACCAGAATCGTCCGCGTCAGCATGAAGATCGAATCGGGAAGTCCAAGATCGTCTTCGGTGGTGTCCGGCAGCTCTTCGAAGAAGCGCACCATGTCATAGGCCAGGTAGCCGACCGCACCCCCGTGAAAGGGCGGCAGACCGACAACCGAGACCGGCCGGTACCGGGCCATCAGCCGCTCCAGCTCCGCAAACGGATCGGTGGCCTCCCATTCCTGCACCCGCGCGGTCTGAGGGTCCAGCAGCCGGACTCGGTTCCCCTTGCTCGCAAAGACCCAGGAGGGATCGGCACCCAAAAACGAGTACCGAGCGACCCGCTCGCCCCCTTCGACCGACTCCAGCAGAAAGGCGTAGTCTCCCCGATCGATCTTAAGGAAGGCGGAGACCGGCGTTTCGGTGTCGGCGAGTATCTCCCGGTAGACGGGAACCAGATTCCCCTGTTGGGCCTTTCGACGGAACTCCTCGCGCGATGGGGTATACATCACTTCCTCCCGTAAACTTGGGCGGGGTCCACCAGTCGTTCTTGGTTGGTGCTCAGGCTCCCGTCCGGCTGAACCGTCCGGAAGAAGCAGGACCGATAGCCTTCGTGACAGGCAGCCCCCTTTTGAACCACCTGCACCAGGAGCGTATCGCCGTCGCAGTCGAGATGGACGGCCTTCACTTCTTGGGTGTGGCCGGAGGTCTCTCCTTTGACCCAAAACTGCTGTCGGGAGCGGCTCCAGAAGGTCGCCCTTCCTGTCTCCAACGTTCGTCGGACGGCCTCGGCGTTCATCCAGGCCATCATCAGCACCTGGCCATTTTCGGCGTCCTGAACGATCGCCGGAACTAGGCCCTGTTCGTTGAACCGGATCGCCTCGAGAATCTCCATGGACGGTCTCCCTCGTCTCGATTGCTCAAGCGAAAACCGCCGGAGCCTCTGGGGTGCCTCCGGCGGTAAGCGAAAAAGCTGAAACGCTGTTCTATCGTGGGTTCTTCGCGCCGTTAGCACACCCCACCGGTCCGGTGGCCTCGCCAGTGCCACCACCAGCGACCGAGACGATGTGCCCAGGGCGCAAGTCGGTTCATCTTGGCCTCTGCGATAAAGCTGTTCGCTGTCGGCCGATGCGTTCGTAAAGACGATATCACCCGGCCGGAGAAAAGTCAATCACGGCCTTACAGGCGGAACTCGGAGAGAGGGAGCTCCCAGGGCACCTCCAAGGCGTCGGCGTCGCCAAAGGGCGAGCGAGACTCGCTGAAGCCCCTGGCCGGTTGTCTACAGAATCGGTATCCGAGTAAACTTCGGGTGATCGTTTCGGTACTCCTCAATGCCGACGGGGCCGGGGTATGAAGCCACACTGGATGTCCCGCAGTGTGCTGGTCCTCAACGCCAGTTACGAGGCAATTCATATCTGCGACGTGCGTCGGGCCTTAAAGATGCTCGTCAAGGGGGTAGCCCTGCCCGAGGAGGAGTCCGAAATCCTCTTACGCTCGGAGGCGACGGTGATTCGCGTTCCGTATGTGATCCGGCTTCGCCGATATGTGCACATCCCCCATCGGCCTATCAAGTTTTCTCGGCGGAATGTGCTCACCCGCGATCAGTACACCTGTCAGTACTGCGGTCGGCAGTTTCCGCCGAGCGAGCTGACGCTTGATCACGTGTTGCCGCGGTCCCGCGGGGGTCGCACCGCCTGGGACAACGTGGTCACCGCCTGCCGAAGCTGCAACCACAAGAAGGGCGATCGGACGCCTGAGGAGGCCCATATGTATCCGCGTCGGGAGCCGCGAGCGCCGACGATCGCCTACTACCTCCGTCTGACCCGATTTTCAAAGGTTTGTCATGAATCCTGGCGGAAGTACCTCTTTGTCAGTGATCACTGAACTGGGCTCGCGGGCGCTGAGCGGTTTGTTTCACTTTCGGCTGCAGTGGGTCGCCGGATGGGTTCTCGTGCCGCTGCTTGTCGGGGCGTGCGCTGCGCCCACCCCTTGGCTACGGGAGACGGCAAAGATGTCCCAGGCCGGTGAGGAGTTCCGGCGGGAGTCGGGCCGCCGCCCTGGCGAGATCGTTCTTCCCGCTTCGGTCCACCAGCCGACGGTGGTCCCCATCGAGTTGGGTGACCCGATTCCGTTCCACTTTGTGCCGCTGCCGGCGACGGTTGCTCCTGCGGAGGCGCTTGAAGCGCCAACGGCGCCGCCGGAGCGACGAGTGACCGCTGTGGCGGTGGATTCGGAACGGCTCGTTCAGTTTCTCCGCACCCGTTACAACATCGGCGTGGTAGACGTGCGCGCGGTCAACGGACGCTTTACCGGTGAGGAGAACCTACTGCGCGTGGAGTTTATCCCTCGCGCTCGGGATGAGGAGACCGCGCTGCGCGACTTTCTGTTCGTTTGTGCGGCGGCGCTAGGAATGGATCCAGGCCGCACGGTGGATCGTATCGTTGGCCTTGCGGTGGACCTCCAATTGCTCCCCTGGCTCCGGCTCTCGACGGCCGTTGAGGACTTCGAACGGTACCGGGCCGGCGAGCTTACATTCGACGAGTACCGAGAGAAGGTTGAACGCCAGCGCCTCTGAGACGGTCTCCGTTTCCTCCCAGAAGGGAAGACCCCCTCGCCGACGGAGCAAGCCGGTGACGCTCAAGCGGCGGCAGGAGTTCGAGCGGGTCCTGGCTCAGGGCCGCCGGCGGTCGGACGGCGTCTTTGTCGTCTACGGGCTGCGCCGTCCAGGGGGAGCGGCTGATCGCTGGAGGCTGGGTATCTCCGTCTCCAAGGCGGTCGGAAAGGCGGTCCGACGCAACCGGGTGCGGCGGCTGATCCGGGAGGCGCTTCGGCTCTCCTCGGAGCGGATCGCCGACGGGTGGGATTTGGTAGTCATTGCCCGGCCGGCTGCGGTAACGTTGAAGTGTCAGCAGGTTCAGGAACGACTGCTCCGGCTTCTGGATCGGCTAGGAGCGCTTCGGGAGCCGGAGGCTCCAGCCTGCGAGACGGACCAGAGGGAGCGGTCATGAGCGCCCTGAGAGCAAGTATCGGTCGTCTGGTGGGTGGGGTTCTCATCGCGCTGATCCGAGCGTATCAGGTGCTGCTTTCGCCGTTGCTGGGGGCCAACTGCCGATTTCAGCCGACCTGCTCCGAGTATACGCTTCAGGCGATTCGCCGGTTTGGGCCGCTGCGGGGGGGCTGGTTGGGTCTTCGAAGGATTGTTCGTTGTCATCCTTGGAGCCCGGGCGGTTATGATCCGGTTCCGGAGCGCCCTGAAGGATCCGTTCGCTGAGCTGCTTCGAGCCATTTTGAACCGTTGCCGAACCACGAAGAGGGATACACGAGCCCGATGGACCGACGGACGCTCCTGTTTATCGTCCTTTCGACGTTGATCTTTCTGATTTGGGCGTGGATGCAGCGTCCCACGATGACCGTTCCGCCTCCGGAGGGGGTGGGAGCGGAGGCGACTCAAGCACCCCAGGAAGAGCCCGCCCCGACGGAGATGGGAACGGAGGTCTCCGAAGCTCCTACCGTCACTGAGGAGCCCTCCGGGCTGGAGGAGGGTGTTCCGGCCGTGTCCTCGCCGGTTGCTTGGGCGGAACGAGTCCGACGGAGCAAGGCGACCACGGTTCGTAGTCCGGTGTACGAAATCGAGGTGGTCCACGCGACCGCCTCGCTTCGAGCCTGGAGGCTTCTGCAGTATCCCGCACGGCGGCCTAACGGCCAGCTTTCGGAGGAGCCCGCCGATCTGATCGCCCTTTATGGTCCCGACTATGCGGGGGTGCGGATTGATGGAAGGTCCCTGTCCTGGGAGCCGGTGGGGGAGGTGCCGCAGGAGGTCCGGCTCTCGGAGGCCAATCCGGAGGCGACCCTTCAGTTTCGGGCTCGGGATGGGGACTTGGAGATCATTAAGACGTTTCGGTTCCACTACTCCGACGCGCAGGCGGTTCGTCGGGGGGCGTGAGGACGCTTGGGTCGGCTATGTGGTGGACATCGAGCTGAGCTTCCGCAACCTGGGCGATACGCCCACCGACGCCCTGGCCAAGGGCTACGAGATTCGCTGGGGGCCCGGCATTACGGCGGACCGAGAGGTTGTCAATCCCAAGCATGCCGGAGCCGTTGGGGGCTTGCTGGGCACCGGCCAGCTGGTGACGGTCACAAAGATTCGCGACGAGGACTGGACGACCCCCGGCCCGCAGCAGGAAGGGACCGACGCCGACGAGGTGGAGAACAAGAGGACCTCGTGGGCGGCGATGCACAGCAAGTATTTCGTCGCGGCGCTGTTAGCCGGTGGGCTCTCCGATCCTCAGGACGTCCAACGCCGCGTTCGATTCAGCGAGTATGAGGCGTTTCCGCTGCCCTGGCCTCCGGAGCCGAATCGGTACCGGCTGCTTTTGCAAGTCGGCAAGGAATGGCTGCTGGACGAGGAGCATTTCAACCAAGAGCGAACAGCTCGGTTCCTCTTTCTGCCGGCAGGTAAGAAGCGGATCAATCAGGATATCGCCCAGGCGGTCAGCGGGCTGGAGGACACTCCCAAGGACCGCCGGAAGCTCTACGAGCGAACGCAGCAGATCTACGCGGAGTACGGGAACGTGGTCAGCCTGTTGACCGGCACCCGCCTGGAGGTCAGCGGTTTCTTCTTGGAGCCGGGGGAGGTTCTGACCGATCGGTTTCGGCTCTATGCGGGTCCCAAGCACACTCAGTTGTTAGACAACGTGCTTCTGCCCGACGGGAAGCGGGCGCACCTGGAGTCCCTGATCGAGTTTGGTCTAACCGGCCCGCTGGCTAAGGGGCTCCTTTGGCTCCTGAAGCTGTTCTACGGAGTGGTTCATAATTACGGCGTGGCGATCGTCCTGTTGACGATCCTCATTCGGCTGGCTCTGTTCCCGATCGCGCAGCGAAGCAGCAAAACGATGAAGCGGATGCAGACCCGGATGAGGATCATCCAGCCGGAGATCGAGGCGGTCCGGAAGAAGTATCGGGACGACCCCCAGCGGATGAACGCTGAGATGATGAAGGTTTACCGGAAGTACGGGGTAAACCCGGCTAGCCAGTTGGGCGGTTGTCTTATGATACTAGTACAGATGCCGATTCTCTTTGCGATGTTTACGATGCTGCGCAACGCTGCAGAGCTGCGCGGGGAGCCGTTTGTTCTGTGGATTCACGATCTGACCGCGCCGGATCTGTTGGTCTCGGTCGGCGGCTTCCCGATCCGTCTGTTGCCGTTGATCGTCACGGGCGGAACGATCCTGCAGCAGATGCTCAGCCCCATGACCGGAAGCGTCAGCGGCGGCCAGAAGACGATGATGTACCTGATGCCGATCCTGTTTCTCTTCTTCTTCTACGGGATGGCTTCAGGGCTGAACCTCTACTGGGGGATGAGCACGCTGATCGGCGTTGGGCAGCAGTATCTGGTGAACCGTTATAGCAGCGACGAGGAAGAGCACCTTACGGCGGCAGACCTGGAACGGATGGCGCGACAGGCGCGCAAGAAGCGGCGAGAACGCGCACAACTTCCGCGCTTCTGAGGAGAGGCAAGCGGATGAGCGGATTCGAGGATCGTTTACCCTGCGGCTTTTCCGGCGCCCTAGGCGTCCGCCCTGGGTCTGCGCCGTCCTGCGGAAAGGAACCCAAGGATGGCGTTGACAACGACTCAAACCGTCGAAGCCGAAGGCGTAACTAAGGAGGAGGCGCTCAGAGAGGCCTTTGTTCGACTTGGAGTCCCGCCAGAAGTTCTCCCCGAAGGTCCCGCCGAGGCGATCCGTGAGGCGGCGATCCTCGCCCTTAAAGCGGAGCCTGGTGACTTGAGCATTCGCGTCCTCTCGGAAGGAAGCAAAGGGCTCCTGGGGCTGGGGGGCAAGTCCGCCCTCGTCCGGGTGACTCTGGTCCGCCGACGACAGCTGGAACCGGAGGCGATCCTCCAGACGATTCTAGATAAAATGGGAGTCTCCGCCCGGGTCCGCCGAGAGGATCGAGAAGGGGAGATCCATCTGAATATCGAGACGGAAGAGCTCGCGATCGTTATTGGGCGGCATGGCAAGACGCTGGACGCGCTTCAGTATCTGGTGAACAGCATCGTCAATCGCTCTGCGCTGATCCAGCGGCGCATCGTCGTCAACGCTGGCGACTATCGGGAGAAGCGGGAGGACATGCTGGTCGAGATGGCCCATCAGGCCGCGCGCAAAGTGCGCGCCACCGGTCGCGATGTGGTCTTGGAGCCGATGAGCGCCCGCGATCGGCGAGTCATTCACCTGGCGCTTCGAGACGATGAGGACGTGCGCACCTTCTCGCGGGGCGAAGGATCCTTCCGCGCTGTAGTCGTCGCCCCGAAGGATCGGTCCTCGCGCAACAACGATCGCTGATCATGCGGCTGCGAGACGATCGAGACACCATCGCAGCGATTGCCACCCCGCGCGGGGTCGGAGCGATCGGGATCGTCCGGGTTAGTGGCGACCGAGCCCTTGAGATCGCTCGGCGGCTCTTTCGGCCCAGCCGGGGAGGGGAGTACCGACCCCGCGGGAGCCATCGGCTCCAGCACGGCTTTCTGATCGACCCTCAGGACGGTTCCCCGGTGGACGAGGTGCTGATCGCCTACTTCCGAGCGCCTCGAACCTACACCGGTGAAGAGATGATCGAGATCTACGGTCACGGGGGACCGTACGTCCTCAGCCGCATCCTAGAGCTGGTCTGCCGGAGCGGGGCTCGGCCTGCTGAGCCGGGGGAGTTCACCAAGCGGGCCTTCCTGAACGGGCGGATCGATCTCTCCCAGGCGGAGGCAGTTGCCGACTTGATCCACGCGCAGACGGAAGCAGGATTGCGCGCCGCGACGGCGCAACTGCGCGGCCGGCTCTCCGCCCGAATTCGGCAGCTCCGTGAGCAGTTGATCGCCGTCCTTGCGGAGGTGGAGGCCCAGATCGATTTCCCCGATGAGGACCTAGACTTCCAACCCCCCGAGCGGCTCCTGGAAGAGCTGGATCGGGTTGAGGGGGAACTCCTCCAGCTCCTGGAGGAGGCCGAGCGGGGACGGATCGTCCGAGACGGGCTTCGGCTGGCGATCGTTGGCAAGCCGAACGTTGGGAAGTCCTCCTTGCTTAACGCGCTGCTCAACGAGGAGCGGGCGATCGTGACCGAAATTCCGGGCACCACGCGAGATGTCATCGAGGAGGTGCTCGACCTGCGAGGGGTTCCCGTCCGCGTGGCCGACACGGCGGGGATTCGTCAGGCGAGCGACCCGGTTGAACAGGAGGGCGTCCGTCGATCGCAGGAGCGGATCGAACAGGCCGACCTCGTCCTGGTCGTTCTGGACACCTCGCGCCCTCTGGACGCCGACGACGCCGCCGTCTTCAAGCATACCCAGGGTCGAAGGCGCATCTTTGTTCTCAACAAGTCCGATCTTCCTGCGCGTTGGGGGGCGGAGGCGCTGGCGCCCTGGAGGGCGCCGGAGGAGCCGTGGGTCCGACTCTCCCTGATCGGCCATCCCGATTTGAGCCCGCTGGTTGAGGCGATCGTTGAGACCGCCGTCGGAGACGCCTCCTTGGGAGCGGAGCCGCCTCTGATCACCAACCTGAGACACCGCCAGGCGCTGGAGGAAGCGCTCCAGGCGCTGCGATACGCCCAAACTAGCCTCAGGGAGGGGGCGCCGCCGGAGCTGGTCGCTGTGGACCTGCGCGGGGCGTTGAGCGCCGTTGGCGAGATTGTCGGGGAGACGACGCCCGATGAGGTCCTCGACCGCATCTTCTCGACCTTCTGCATCGGCAAGTAGCCTGCTCCTGCTAGGGGTGTTACTGTTCTGGGCCTGCAGCGGCGCTCCTCGGAGCGCTTCGGCTCCAGCCCCGCCGGAGGCCTCTTCGCCCGCCATCCGGCGAGGGGCTTACGTTGTGATCGGCCCCACGGGGGTGATCGCGTTGGGTAACCTTCACCTTCAACGAAGGCTAGTTCCGATTCAGGAGGGCCAGGGACTCGCCACTCGTTCGCTGGTCCTCCGGGCGACCCGTGCGGAGCTGTGCGCCGGCCTCGGCGAGGAAGCCGGCGTTCAGATCGGCGAACGGACGTGGAGCACGGGAACCGGTTTGCTTCGTCTGGTCGACGTGGAGCGGGACGCCGATCCGATGGGAACTCAGCAGCTGCGGCTCCACTTTGCTCCCTCTCAGCCGGAGGCTCCGCCCTTTCGGGTTACAGTGGGCTACGAGGTCGCCGCCGACGCCCCCTGGATGCGCAAGTGGATCGAAGTGGAGAACCGAGGCGATCTTCCTCTGCCGGTGCGCAGCGTCCAGACCGAGCGGCTTCCCGTCCTTCGGCCTGAGCGGGTGTTCGGCTGGACTGCCGAAGGGGTCCGTTCGGTCGAGGAGGCCGAAGTGCCCGCGGCTCCATCGGGGTGGCTCGTTCTGGAGGGCAGCTTTGGGAAGGTTTTCCTCATTCAAGAGGCCCCAGGGTTTCTCCGGCGCGTCAGCAACCCGACGACCGGAATCGTTCAGGTTACGACAGCGGACGATCCGGCGCTGGTCTGGTTGACGCCAGGGGAGCGGATGATCTTTCCGGGCGTTCAGTGGTGGGCGGCCGCCGGGGACGTGGAGGCGGAGCGGCGCGCGTACTTTGAGTTTCTTCGAGAACGCTCCCGTTGGAGCCGCTCCGATGGGGGGAAGGCGACGATCCGGTTGCTCGCCCTCGGGGATCACCCCTTGCCGTCGATAGAGACGTTGTCGGAGCCGGCCGTTGCGCTGGCTTACGCCTGGCCCAGGGCTTGGGACACCCCCGGTGAGGAGCCAAGGGAACTGATCCAAGCGGTGGAAGCGCTCCGCTCCGCCGGAAAGCGGGTCTACCTCTGGGTGCCGGTGGCCTGGATTCCCAGAGGGGGAGGGCTGGCCGAGTTCTCCGAATGGATCGCCCACACCTCCAGCGGAGAGCCGCTTTTGGCCTCCTGGCAAGGGGAAGAAGGACTGTTGGCCGTCATCGAGAGCGAGTATCGAGAGTTGGTCTTGAACGTCTTGGTCGCTCTGGTGGACCGGTTGGGCGTAGACGGTTTGCTTCTGGGCGGAACGGCGGTCCCCCCTCAGGGGGGTTATCGTTACGGTCAGCGGTTAGGGAGCCGTCTGCGGGCCTATCTGGGGCTGCTGGAGCTGCTGGGTCGATTGCGCAGCGAGCGTCCGGAGGTTGAGCTTGGGGTCCTTCCGACGCTGGCGCCGATGGGGGAAGGGTTTGAGGGGATGCTTTATCCGTTTGCGTTTCTTGCCGTTTGGGGGGAGACTTCTGAGCCGGCCGTCTGGCGAACTCTAGTGGAGTAGAGAGACACAGAGGAGGGGTTCCGGTGCGCCGTGCGCTCTTGGCAGGGGTGATGTTCCTGACGGCAACGGTCTTGCTCGGTTGCGAACGCCTTCCTTCGGACCTTGGGGGGGAGGACGTGGCCGAGCCGATTCAGTTTTACGGGCCGCAGCCCCGTTGGATCGAGTGGTCCTGGCAGAGCGATGCGATCGTCTACGAGCTGGGGGGCCGTCTGATCGTCGGTCGGGGGGAGGACCTGAAGGACGCCGTTCAGATCACCGGTACGGGGCGGTACTCCTACCCTTCTTGGTCTCCCGACGGGCGGTGGATCGTGCACGCCTACAAGCGGGATCAGTTCCGTCAGGAGGACCTCTGGGTCCGTTCTTCGGACGCTTCGGAGCTGCCGCGGCAGCTGACCAACTCTGGGGCGCGGGACTACGCGCCGAAGTGGTCCGCCGACGGGCGCTGGATTGCGTTCTTCTCGACGCGGAGCCCTTCAAATCACGTCTGGATCGTTCCGGCGGAGGGAGGGGAGCCCCGACCGCTGGCCCGTGCCTGGCCCAACGAGGACAGCCTTAGCTGGTCGCCGCAGGGGGCCCTGCTCGCCTATGAAGGGGGTGAGCAGGTCGCCGGCGGCATCTGGCTTGCTAATCCTGACACGGGACAGAGCTGGATGCTCTTTGACGACATCGCCTCGGAGCGGATTCCGCGTTGGCGACCGGACGGGAGAGCCGTCGGCCTGATCAACTACGCTGACGGCCGCAACGTCTGGGTTGCAGAGACCTCTGGGACCGGCCTGGCCCGTCCGGTCACCTCCGTGGGCGACGTTCGTTCCTTCGATTGGGTCCACCAAGGCCGTGCGATCATGCTACTGACGGGCGACGGGACGCTCTTGATTCAGGAGGCCCGGCCCGAAGCCACCCCTGCCGTTCTTCGGGAGAAGGTGGTGGGCTTTCGTGCCTCGCCGGACGGGCGTCGGTACGTTTACGTCCTCCAGGTGGACACCTACTATCGTTATTACGCCGACCGAGTTCCGGAGGAGTGGTAGCCTGAATCGAGCTATCCCCGGAATCGGAGGGCGGGGAGCACCTGCTGGGCGACGTGCTCGGGAACAACGGCGTAATGGGAGAACTCCAGCATGTGGGTTCCCCGGCCTTGGGTCAACGAGCGGAGCGTCGTTGTGTAGTTGAACATCTCCGCCAAGGGCACTTCGGCGTGGATGACTTCGTCCAACTCGCGGGACTCGACGTTTTGGATCTGGACCCGTCGGGCGTTGAGGTCTCCCAGCACTCGCCCCAGGTACTCCGAGGGGACAACCACCTGCGCCCGCATGATCGGCTCCAGGAGGACCGGTCCGGCCGCCTCGAGGGCGCGGTGTACGGCGATGGCCGCGGCAGCTTCGAAGGCCACCTCGTTGGAACCGGATTCGCGCAGTTTGGCGCCGACAAGGGTAACCCGAAGATCGGTCAGCGGATAGCCGCCCAGGAGGCCTGAGCCGAGTGCTCCGCGGATTCCCGAGAGCGCGGCCTCGCGAAGTGTTGCCGGAAGCGCCTCCTCAGGCATGTCGGCGAGCACCTCGATGCCCGCTCCGCGCGGCAGCGGCTCCACCTGGACGGTCACTTCGGCGAACAGACTGCGCTCCTCAAGCTGGCGTTCGAACCGGCCGGTCGCGGTGGCCGGCTGGGAGATGGTCTCTTTGTAAGCCACCTGAGGGCGTCCCACGCGCGGTTCCACTCGGAACTCCCGTTTCATCCGATCTACGAGAATCTCAAGGTGGAGCTCCCCCATTCCCGCCAGGATACGCTGTCCTGTGTCCGGGTCTTCGTAGACGCGGATCGTTGGGTCCTCTTCTTGGAAGAGCCGAAGCGCCTGCTCCAGGTTCTCCTTTTCGCGTTCGCTTCGCGGTTCGATCGAGACTGAGACGACCGGCTCCGGAAAGGTCATCGGTTCTAAGGCGATGGGCGCCCGAGGATCGCAGAGGGTGTCCCCCGTTGCCGTTTCGCGCGGCCCCACGAAAACAAGGATGTCGCCCGTCCGGGCCTCCTCGACGGTCTCCCGGCGGTTGGCGTGGACGCGAAAGATACGCATGATCCGTTCCCGCCGTCGGGTTCGGGGGTTCCAGGCGACGCCGCCGCTGCGAATTGTTCCGCTGTAAACCCGTGCGTAGACGACCTTCTCCACGTTCGGGTCCACGGCGATCTTGAAGGCCAACGCAGTGAACGGCTCCTCGTCGCTTGGGGCCCGTTGGATCACCTTTCCTGTTTCCGGGTCGGTTCCTTGGACGGGCGGAACGTCCAAGGGAGAGGGCAAGAAGTCCACAACCGCATCGAGCAGGGGTTGAATCCCCCGATTGCGGAGCGCTGCGCCGCAGAGGACCGGGACCAGCGTCCTCCGGAGCGTTCCCAGGCGTAAACCGTGCCGAATCTCCTCAGGGCTCAGCGTTTCGGCCTCCAGGTACCGCTCCAGGAGGGCTTCGTCCTCAGCGGCGACTCGCTCGATCAGTTCGATCCGAGCCGCTTCCGCTTCCTGGCGCAGCTCGACGGGGACCTCTCCAACGTGGACGGTGGCCCCTTCGTCTTCATCGCGCCAGGTCTTCGCGCAGAACTCGATCAGGTCCACAACGCCTACGAACGCCTGCTCCCGGCCGATGGGGAGCTGAATTGGCACCGGATCGGCCCCCAGCCGGTCCTTCATCATCTGAAGGACGCGCGGGAAGTTCGCTCCGACCCGATCCATCTTGTTGACAAAGGCGATTCGAGGCACGCCGTACCGGTCGGCCTGCTTCCAGACCGTCTCCGACTGGGGCTCGACGCCGCCGACGGCGCAGAAGACCGCGATCGCCCCGTCCAGGACGCGCAGGGAGCGTTCCACCTCGATGGTGAAGTCTACATGGCCCGGCGTGTCAATGATCTGGATGGTGTGCTCCCGCCAGTAGCAGGTGGTCGCGGCGGCGGTAATGGTGATTCCTCGCTCCCGCTCTTGTTCCATCCAGTCCATGTCGGCGGTGCCTTCGTCCACGGTGCCCATGCGGTGCTTTTTGCCGGTATAAAAGAGAATCCGCTCCGTGGTCGTCGTCTTTCCGGCGTCGATGTGGGCCATGATGCCGATGTTGCGGACGCGCTCCAGCTCACGCCGACGGTTCATCCGAGCCTTCCTTTCCTTCCAGCGGTTTTAGGCTCTTCCCCTCTCGCCGGAGGCGGACGGCAAAGAAACCGTCCGTTCCGTGCCGGTGGGGCAGGAGCAGCAGCGCCCCTTCTGACGTTGTGGCGTCGTCGGGCAGCGTGGATAGTATAGTCTTGACCGGTTCCGGTCGAAAATCGTCCCGTTCTGCGAGGAACCCCTGGACCACTTCGACCGTCTCTTCCGGCGTGTCGGTGCAGACGCCGTAAACC
The DNA here is from genome assembly GCA_026004875.1 of Candidatus Poribacteria bacterium. Classification (GTDB taxonomy): domain Bacteria; phylum Poribacteria; class WGA-4E; genus BPJZ01. The sequence goes on from BPJZ01000012.1 coordinate 67,653, forward strand.
AGGACGCCGCCGGGACGGACGTAGTGAGCCGCAGCGCTCAGGATTTCGCGCTGAACACGGGCCAGTTCTGGGATAGCCCCTTCGGTCTTCTGCCAGCGGGCGTCAGCGTGACGTCGAAGGATGCCCAGCGAGGAACAGGGCGCGTCCACCAACACCCGGTCAGCGCGGCCGACCAGGTCCGGCAAGAGCGTGCGGGCGTCGCCAAGTCGAGGCTCGATCGAGCGGAGACCGAGCCGGCGGACGTTCTCCTCAAGTCGTTCGAGCCCGAACGGGGAGATGTCCACCGCCACCACCCGCCCTTCGTCGTTCATCAGCTCGGCCAGGTGGGTGCTTTTTCCTCCCGGCGCGGCGCAGAGGTCTACGACCAGTTCGCCGGGTCGAGGGTCCAGCAGAAATCCAATGAGTTGTGAGCTCTCGTCCTGAACGATCAGCTTCCCCTCCTGGAACGGTTCTAGCTCCTCGATGGCGGGAAGGTTGTCCGCTAGGATCGCCGCCGGCGAGAGGGTTCCAGGCCGCACCTCCGCCCCCGACGACGAGAGCTCGGCGAGCATCTCTTCTCGGGTGGTTCGGAGGGCGTTAACGCGGAGGGTTAGCGGAGCCGGGGTGTTGTGTACCTGACAGAGCTGCTCCATCGCCTCTCGACCGTATTGGCGGAGCCAGCGGTTGAGGATCCACTCGGGATAAGAGTAGTACACCGCGCAATAGGCGACCGGTCGCGACTGAGGATGGGGATAGCGGACGATGTCTCCCTTCCGCTGGACGCTCCGGAGGACCGCGTTGATGAAGCCGCTGGGCGTCGCGTTGACCCGCCGCGCCAGCTCAACCGACTGGTGCACGGCGGCGTAGTCGGGAACGGCCTCCATGAAGAGAAGCTGATAAACCCCCATTCGGAGGACTCGACGGGCGTTCTCCCGAATTCGTCGGGGTCGATCAGCGTGGGCGTCGAGAATGGCGTCCAACCGCCGTCGCCAACGGACGACGCCGTAGACCAGCTCGGTGACAAACCCTCGTTCCGCTGGAGAGAGGGTCTCCTCCCGAAGCGCCTCGTCTAGGATTAGCTTGAGGTCCGACTCGGGGTGGTGCTCCCACCGCTCGATAGCCCGATAGGCGATCTCGCGGACGCGGAGCCCCCGATCCTCGGTCGCTCTGAGCTTCACCCGTTCTCCCTTGGTTGTCGTGGGGCCTTGGTTGCCGAAAAACCCTCGATCTCCGTACAATCGTGCCGTGCGCCTTGGCAAAAGCAAAGGGGGAGCTGTGTCGGACCGGTTGAGCAAACGCATCGAACGGCGGGCGCTGTACGGCGTTGCGCTGGTCTGTGCGATGCTTCTTCCTCGCCTCTCAACCGCTTGGGTGTTGCGGCTGGGCCGGGGAATTGGGCGACTTCTCTATCAAGCGCTTCCAAAACGGCGACGGATCGCCGAGGAGAATCTGCGCGCCGCCTTCCCCGACTGGGACGATCAGCGCGTTCGCCGGACCGTCCGGGAGCATTTTGCCCACCTAGGGATGAATCTCGTCGAGTTTTTCCAGCTCCCCGCATGGGATCGTCGATTGGCGCCGCGCATTCGGCTTGAGGACGCCTCCTGCGTTCGGGCGCTCGTGGAGAAGCGCACCCCTTTTCTCGTTTTCATTCCCCATCTGGGGAACTGGGAGATTCTCGCTCCACTTTGGCCGACGCTCCACCCCGCCCCGATGGTGTTAGTTCAGCCGATGCCCGATCCGCGATTAGACGCCCTCGTTCGGCGGTGTCGGGGCGTCACCGGCTTGGAGATGGTGGACCGTCGCGGAGGACTCCGGCGCGTCGTGGCGGCACTTCGCCAAGGGCGGGCGATCGGGCTGCTGGCCGATCAGGACGCCGGGCCGGGGGGCGTGATGATCCCCTTTTTTGGCCGGTTGGCCTCCTGTGAGCCGAGTCCGGCGGCGCTGGCTCGGCGGCTGGAGGCCCCGCTCCTGTTGAACTGGACCGTCCGGGAGGCGTCCGGGGAGCATCGGGTCTTCTTTGAGCTAGTTCCCGTGGACCCAACGGACGACCGAGAAACCCTGAAGCGGATCTACCGTCGCCTGGAGGCGATCATCGGCGAACACCCGGAACAGTGGTTATGGATTCACCGGCGATGGAAAAGCGCGATCGTCCGCTCCGCATCCTAGCGCTCAGCGACGGGAAGCCCGGACACTACCATCAGACGGAGGGCATCCTGAGGCATCTGCCGGAGTTTCAACACCGGATGGTTCGGGTGGAGTACCTCTCGCGGACGACGGACCGGGCGCTGCGGGCTAAGCTGGTGCTGTTGCGGGAGCGGGTTCCTCGGCGGAGCGCCTTGGGCCTTCTGGAACGGGCGCTAACACCGGAGAGTTTCGAAGCGCTCCTGCGGGAAGACCGACCCGATCTGGTGCTCTCCACCGGCTCGTCGGTGGCCGGACCGAACCTGCTGTTAGCCCGACACTGGGGCGCTAAAAGCGTCGTCTGCACGCGTCCCTCGCCGATCGGAATTCGTCCCTTTGATCTAGCGATCCTTCCGGCGCATCAGTGGCGATTTGAGGGCGGGGGGCACCCAGGTGGTTCGCACGCTAGGCGTTCCAACCCCGATCACGCCGGAGCGGGTCGAGCGACACCGTCAGGAGCTGGCTTCCCAGGCTTATGAGGCGGGGCGTCCCCTCACGCCGACGATCGGTTTGCTCTTTGGGGGGAACGACCGCCGATATCGCTGGACACTGGACCAGGCCGAGCGGATCGTCGAGACGTTGCTTTCGGTTGCGGCGCAAGCGGGGATGCAGTTAGCCATCGCCACCTCCAGACGGACGCCTCCGGAGATCGAAGGCTACCTCAAGGCGCGGCTGGTCGAGTCGCCTCTGTGCGGTTTTGCCGCCTTTGCCTCCGAACCTCCGCCCACCTTGGAGCCGGTGCTTTCCATCCTTGCGCTGAGCCTCTGGGTCGGGGTCACGGTGGACTCCTTCTCGATGGTCTGCGAGGCGGCTTCCAGTGGGAAGCCGGTGGCGGTTCTGGAGATCCCCGCCCGTCGTCGGGACCGGTACGCGCCGGCGTATCAGAAGATCGCCGAGGAGACCGGCCTTCGCCGGACCGGGCTCCCGACGCTCTACGAGTTTTCGCTCTCGATGACCTATCGCCCGCCCCAGGTGCGTCCTCTTCGAGACGCCGAGACCGCCGCAAACGGAATCCGCCGGCTCTTCGTTGAGAACCGTGAACAATGGAACGCCTTATCCTCACGCTCTGCGGAGTCCTCGTGATCCTCTCGGGCCGTGCCTGGCCTCAGAGCGGGGAGCCGGGCGGGGTGTCCGTGCGGCTGTTAGCGTTAGGGGACCTGTTCGCTCCGGACCCCGGCGGTCCCGACGTGGTTCCCTCCAACCCGGCGTGGTTGGGGTTGGGGGAGGGGGTCGCCTTCTACGGGGCGCAGAACCCGATTCGGCGCAATCGCCTCCGGCTGGACCCTAAGGGCGTGGCCTACCGCTGGCGCGATGTGGGCCTCGCCTGGGTGAATCGGCTGGAAAACTCAAGCTCCGGCATCCGGGACGAGACGTTTTTATCTCTGGGCCGCCGGGTCAGCAGCTACTTGGCCGTTGGAGTCAGCGTGAAGTTCCGAAGGGTCCATCCTTCTAAAAGCTTTCAGGTTCTCGGGCGGGAGCCACGCGGAGACCTCGGCCTACTTGTGGCCCCTCATCCGGCGGTGCGACTGGGGTTTCGATTCGGCGCCGGACGCCAAGGAGGCCAGTGGATCGGCGCGCTTGGTGGAAGCTGGGAGCGAGGTCCCTGGACAGCGGTCGGAGGCGTCCTCCGGAACGCTGAAGGGGCCTGGCGAGGCGGGGGCGGGCTGGAGTATCGCCCAGTCCCTTGGCTGGTCCTTCGGGGCGGGCTGCGGGGGACCGTTCCGGCGCTGGGGTTGGGAGTCGGAGTGAGGCCGCTTCGGGTAGACCTGACCTGGACCGCCGTGCGCGGAATCGGCACGGTCTTCCTGGGGGCGACGCTCACCACAGAGACGAACGCCTTCGAGTAGGACGGAAACGGAGAAGGGCCGATGCGACCGCTTGGATGGATGGCAATGGGAGCGGGGCTGCTGCTCTGCGGAATCGTGTTGGGCCGCTCTCTGCCAGGAAGGGCGGAGACCGCGGGCTTCGATCGAGTGCAGTCGCGGGAGCTGACCATCGTCAACGAGCAGGGTCAACCGGTGATTACGCTGACCGGAACGGAGGCGGGCGGAGTTCTGCTCTTGTTGGACCCAAACGGGGAGATGCTGGCCGTTCTTGGGGCTAACCCCTCGGGCGGAGGGCTGGTGCTCTTTCGGCGGGAATCGCGGGAAAAGGCGGTTCTCGGAAGCACGGAGCGGGGATTTCTCCTCCAGTTAGCCGATGGGGCAGGAAACCCTCAGGCTTCGCTTGCGGCCACCTCGACGGGCGCGGACCTAGCGCTTTATGGACCTGGGGGTCTTCCCCGTGCGGCGCTGAGCGCACTGGCCAACGGTGCGATGCTCTCCCTGATGGGGAGCGACGGAAAACGACGGGTAGTGCTGGGGGTCTCCCCTCTCGACGCGGGAACGGTGGCAACCTACAATGAGACGGGACAACGCAGCGGTTCGATTCCGGAGTATTAGGCGGCCTCTTCGTCGGTTGATCGCGGTCCTAGTGCTGGTGGCGCTTTTGCCGTCGTCCTCGGCGTGGGCCCTCTCTAAGGCGACCCAAAAGGGGCTGTTTGCGGCGGCGCTAGTCGGTCTAGGCATTCTCGTTCAGCACCGAATCGCCTCGGAGCAGGAGGAGACTGCGCGACGCTTGCGGAGCGTCGAGGAGGCCTGGGGACCCCCTCGGTACGCCCTGCGCTACCAGAAGGGCTGGGATCGCATCGAGCTGCGGGTCTATCAGTGGGATCACACGCGATTGGTCTTTGCCTTGCGGGAGGGAAGAATTGTCTACGCGGTTCGGACGGGCTCTCCTTGGGCTGTCGTGGATGCTGCTCCTGGTCTCCAGCTTCGGGAGCAGTCCCGATGAGCGTATTTTTCTTCACGTCCAGGAACACTGGCGACGCCCGGCGCTGGATACGGTCTTTCAGACGGTGAACCACTTTGGCGATAGCCGATGGGTGCTGCTCGGGTCGTTAGCGATGATCGGGGGAGGCACAGCACTAGACCGTCCGGCGATCCGCGAGGACGGAACCCTTCTCCTCGCTGGATTTGTCGCTGCAGGCGGGGCGGTCTACACGATCAAGCGGCTGGTGGACCGTCCGCGGCCGCTTGATCCTGAAGACCGCACCTCGATGGTCTCTGGGCACGCGACCTTTGCGGCGCTCACCGCGACGGTTCTCGGCGGGCGCCATCCCCGCTGGCGGGTTCCGCTTTCCGTTCTGGCCGGGGCAACCGCCTTGGCACGGGTCTATCTGGGACGCCATTACCCCTCCGACGTGATCGCCGGAGTTGTGTTGGGCTACGCCGTTGGGCGGTTGGTGCTCTGGCAGTCACCGACGATCCTTTCAATCCGCTTTTGATCGGGGCGGAGATGGCACAACGACGGGTGCTCTTTGTTCGGTTGGGATCGCTCGGGGATCTGGTGTTGACCACAGCGGCGCTCCGTGCCCTGCGGGAGAAGGACCCGGAAGCGGAGATTCACTACCTGACCGACTCCGCCTTGGCTCCGCTCCTGGAGTCCGATCCGGATGTTTCGAGGGTGATCGCCGTCCCTCGCCGAGAGCTGGACCGCCGTCCCGGCCTCTACTGGCGAACGGTCCGCCGCCTGCGGGAGGGGCGCTATGCTGCGTCGGTGGACTTTCAGGGAAAGCCCAAGACGGCCCTGCTGACCTTTTTGGCCGGAATCCCCCTTCGGATCGGTGGCACGCGTTGGGACACCCATCGAATTCGTCGGGAGCCGTCTCGTTACGCGGGCGCGGAGGCGGTCGCGATGTTGGCCCCGCTGGGCGTGAAGAAGGGGGATGGCCGTCCTCGGCTGTTCGTCTCGGAAGAGGCGGCCCAGCAGGCCGAACGGCTGTTACGTTCTCGTTTTCCCCGATGGGAGGAGGGGTCCGTTCCCCTGCTGGGGATTTTTCCCGGTGCCGGTTGGGCGCCGCGGGCCTGGCCGCCGGAACGGTTTGCTGCTGTGGCGTTCCGGGCTGTCGAGCGTTGGGATGCTCGGGTGCTACTTGTTGGAGCCGCTAAGGAGGTGGAGCGGTTGGCGCGCATCCGTGCGGCGCTTCCCGCGGACCGGTATGCTGTCTTTCAGGAGCCGTCGTTGGGGCTATTGGCCGCGCTGGTCGCCCGCTGTGATCTGTTTCTCTCCAACGATACCGGTCCGATGCACCTGGCGGTAGCGCTGGGGGTGCCGACGGTTGCCCTCTTTGGGCCGGGAGAGTTTGTCCGATTTGCGCCTCAGTTTTCGCCGCATCGCCCGATTCGCGAGCCGATCGCCTGCAGTCCCTGCGATCAGTTCCGAGACCATTGCCGGAATAACGCCTGTATGCTCCTGCTCTCTGTGGAACGGGTTTGGGCGGAGCTTGAGGCGCTTTTTACCCTGGAGCGACACCCTCGACCGGTCCAAGTTGTCCGATAGGGTGGACTTTGAACGGACGATCGGAGGCCCAGATGAAAGGCACTGCTCGGGCTGCTCGCCTTGCTCGGCTGCGGTTGGTTCTCTTCGTTCTGCTCGTGCTGGGGGCGGTCGTTCTCGGTCGGGCTGTGGGGCTTGGCGAACGACTCCGAGAGGCGCAGGGCTGGATCGAATCGCTGGGCCCCTGGGGGCCGGTGGTCTTTGTTCTGCTTTACGCGGGGGCAGTGACGTTCTCGGCGCCGGCTTCGGTTCTGACGGTGGCCGCCGGAGCGATCTTCGGTTCGGTCAAGGGGGTGGTGCTGGTGAGCATCGCCTCCACAACGGGCGCAGGGCTGGCCTTTCTGTTGGCCCGATACCTGGCGCGGGACGCCGTCGCGAGCCGGTTTGCCAACCGACCGCACTTCCAACGCCTGGATCGGCTCACGGAGCGCTACGGGGCTCTGATCGTCGCGATCACGCGACTGGTTCCTCTCTTTCCGTTTAATCTGCTCAACTACGGGTTTGGGCTGACGCGCATTCCGTTTCGCACCTATCTGTTCTGGTCTTGGTTGTGCATGCTTCCGGGGACGGCGCTCTACGTGATCGGCGCGGATGCGGTTGTTCGCGCGCTGACGGAGGGACGGGTTCCATGGGTGCTAGTCGGCGCGTTGATCGCAACGGGGGGAGCGGTTGTGCTGCTGGTACGGAGTGCTCGGCGGCGCCTTCGGGCTATGGACCGGGAGCTTACAGAAGCGGAGCCGAAGGGATGAGCCGGACGGTCCGCATTCTGCCTGAAGACCGATGGAATCAGGAGCTGGTGGCCAACGTGCACCCACCGGGCTGGGAGAACCCCACCCCCTCGGGCCGGTACAACCTGGTCGTCATCGGGGCGGGAAGCGGAGGCCTCGTCGCCGCGATGGGCGCCGCCGGACTAGGGGCCAAGGTGGCGCTCATCGAGCGTCACCTGTTGGGAGGCGACTGCCTGAATTACGGCTGTGTTCCCAGCAAAAGCCTTATTCGCTCTGCGCGAGCGATCGGAGAGTTACGGCGCGCGAAACAGCTGGGGGTGGTCGTTGCAGAGGGATCGGTTCGAGGCGATTTTGCCGCCGTGATGGAGCGGGTTCGGCGGGTGCGCGCTGCGATCAGCCATCACGACTCCGCGGAGCGCTTCCAGCGAGCCGGCGTTGACGTTTACTTGGGAACGGGTCGGTTCGTCGCCCCTGATATGGTGGAGGTAGACGGCCAGCGGCTGCGCTTCTCTCGCGCGGTCATCGCCACGGGCACGCGTCCTCGGCGTCCAGAGGTGCCGGGACTGGAGGAGGCCGGATACTTGACCAACGAAACGGTCTTTTCACTAACGGGGCTCCCCTCCCGACTGGCCGTCTTTGGCGGGGGACCGATCGGTTGTGAGCTGGCTCAGGCCTTCCAACGGCTGGGCGCTCAGGTTGTTTTGTTTCACCGTCACGGGCGCCTGCTCAACCGCGAGGATTCCGAAGCGGCCGAGCTCGTCCAACGGGCTTTGGAGAGGGAAGGGGTCCGGTTGCTTTTGACGGCGCAGCCGGTCCGGGTTGAGAAGACGGCAGAAGGAAAGCGGATCGACTACACCCTCGGAGCGCGCGTCGGTCGAATCGTGGTGGATGAGATCTTAGTCGCCGTCGGGAGACGGCCAAACGTCGAGGAGCTGAACCTGGAAGCTGCAAGGGTGTGCTATGATCTGGAGCGCGGGGTCCACGTTAACGACTTCCTCCAGACGACCAACCGGCGCGTTTATGCCGTCGGGGACGTCTGCATGCGGGAGAGGTTCACTCACGCTGCCGACGTTGCTGCCCGGATAGTTCTCCAGAACGCGCTGTTCCCAGGGCCCAAACGGCGGCTCAGCCGGGTTCTTATCCCTCATGCGATCTATACCGATCCGGAGCTGGCTCAGGTGGGGCTCACCGAGGATCGCGCTCAGGAAGAGGGGATCCCCGTGGACGTCTATCGGGTTCCCCTGGAGGACCTGGACCGGGCGCAGACCGACGGGGAGAGCGAAGGGGTTCTCAAGGTTGTCCTTAAGCGGGGGCACCGATCGAATCCTCGGGGTGACGCTGGTGGCCCCTCACGCTGGGGACCTGATTGCCGAGGCCACCGTAGCCATCTCTCACGGGATCGGCCTGGGGAAGCTTTCGCAGGTCGTTCATCCCTATCCAACGCTGAGCGAGATCTTTCGAAAGGCGGGGGACGACTACAACCGAGCGCGTCTGACGCCGCGGCTCCAGCGATGGCTCGGTCGTTGGTTCCGATGGACCCGTTAATCTCCTCGTGAACGGTTCTCCTCGACGCCTAGCAGGCGGTAGAGCGCTGAGATCGCCTTCTTGGCGGCCGCCTGGGTCTTGGGAGAAAGTCCCGCCCCGATTTGAAACCGTTCCGCCCGCACCGAGACGATCCATCCTTCGGTCTGGGCACCGTAGAGCTGCCGGGCCATCTGAAGGAGAGCCGCGGGGGAAAGGTGGTGAGACGAGACGCTGGCAGGAGGGTTCGCCTCCAGAGGCGCTATTCGGAGCCACTGGGACGTTTCCAGCTCCGTGTGGGCGTCCACGAAGACGACCTGTTGGTACTGAGCGATCTGGTCGGCGTGTTCGATCAGGAGTTGGTGGGTGATCTCGATATCGACCGCTTCTAGAACGCGCGGGTCCTCTCGCAACTGCTCGGCAATCCAGGGTCCAACGCCGTCGTCTCCGCGGAGCGTGTTCCCCAACGCGAGGAGGAGCGTCTTCTTCATGGCCGAGCTCCTTTGCGAGAGGTGGAGGAACAACGGGGGCAGGCTCGCAAGACCTGCCCCCTCGACGCGCTACCGCTCTAGCGTTTGGATCAGCGCCCCGTGCGCGTCGTACAGCTCGATGCGCAGGGGCATCTGTCCCAACGCATGGGTCGAGCAGGAGAGGCATGGGTCGTAGCAGCGCACCGCTGCTTCAACACGGTTCAGCATCCCTTCTTGGAGCCGCCGTCCGTCGACGTACTTTTTGGCGATCATCTGGACGGCGCGATTCATTCCCAGGTTGTTGTGTCCGGTCGAGACGACCAGGTTGACCTTCTGGAGTACCCCGTTACGATCCACATGGTAATCGTGGATCAGCACACCGCGCGGGGCCTCGATCACTCCTACACCGCGCTCGTTGACCACCGGTCCGACGACGAGGATCTCCTCGTCGGTCAGCTCCGGCGTGTTCAGGATTTCGCCGGCCCGCTCCAGCGCGTAGATGATCTCGATCAGCCGGGCGTAGTGGTAAAAGAAGGAGCCGTGAACGGGCTTTGTTCCGACCAGCTCGAAGAACTCCTGTCGGGCCTGCTCCGCCTGCGGCGTCGAGATGAAGTCGCACACGTTGAGCCGCGCCAGGGGACCGACGCGGTAGATCCCCTCCGGATAGCCCCGTTTGCGGTAGAAGGGGAACTTCAAGTAGGTCCACGGCTCGACCGCTTCGGCGATGAAGTCCAGGTAATGGGTCGGGTCTACCTTCTCTTCGAGGATCTCGCCGTTGGCGTCTACCAGCCGAAGGAAGCCGTCATAAAGCTCCAAGGCTCCATCCTCGCGGACCAGTCCCAAGTAGGCCGTGGGGAAGTTGGCAAACTCGTGCACCTCTTCCCGATGAGCAAGGTAGTAGTCTTTGAACAGGTCCAGGGCGAAGTGGGCGATCTCGAGCGCCTCGTCGAGACCTTCTTTGAGGCGCTCCCGCATCTCCTCGGTCACCTGATGGTTCACACCGCCGGGGACGCCGAAGGTGGGGTGAATTCGCCGTCCGGCGATCGCTTCGATGATCTTCTGGCCGTACTTGCGGAGCTGAACCCCCTTGCGGGCGATGTCCGGGAAGTGCTCGATCAGGCCCATGATGTTTCGGACCGCCGGATCGGCATCGAAGCCCAGCAGCAGGTCGGGTGCGGAAAGATGAAAGAAGCTCAGCGCGTGGGACTGGGAGACTTGCCCCACGTGGATCAGCTCCCGCGTCAATCGGGCCGCTGGCGGGATCGTCGCCCCGATGATCTGATCCCCTGCCTTGATCGAAGCCAGATGGTGGCTGATGGGACAAATGCCACAGATCCGCTGGGTGATCGAGGGCATTTCGACGAACAATCGGCCTTCACAGAACTTCTCAAAGCCTCGAAACTCCTCAATGTGAAGGCGAGCGTCGGCCACCCGATCCTGTTCGTCTAGGAAGATCGAGATGCGCGCGTGCCCCTCGATCCGGGTAACCGGCGAGATGGTTACGACTTTCGGTTCCTGCTCAGCCGAGTGCTCTTGCTTTTCTGCCATGGTGTTTCCCCTCACCGGCGTTCAATCAAAGTGGATCATCTCGTAATTCAGTTTAGGCGTTCGTCCTTGGACCAGCTCGCTGATCGCGTAGGCGATCACCTCCGGCGGAGGAGGACAGCCCGGGAGGTAGAAGTCCACCTCGACGAACTCCTGAATCGGTTGCACCTTCTCGGTGAGGACGGGAATCGTCGGGTCGTCCGGGATTCGCCCGTTGACCGTGCTTTCCGATTCGATATAGGCCCGGCGGAGCGCCTCCTCGCGGGAGACGTAGTTGCGCATGGCGCTGACGCCTCCAAAGCAGGAGCAGTCGCCGATCGCCACGAGGATTCGAGCGTGTTTGCGCAACTCACGGAGCACGTGTTCGTTGTGGCTGTTGGTCACGGCTCCTTCCACCAGGGCTACGTCGACGTCTTCGAAGTCTTTAATGTCGGTGATCGGGCTGGCCCTCAGCTCGACCCATTTGGACAGCTCGATCAGCAGCTCGTCCAGATCGAGGAAGGACATGTGGCATCCCGAGCAGCCGCCCAACCAGACGGTGGCCAACTTGACCTTGGGCCGTTCGGTCGGCTGAGAGCTCATTTGTACCTTTTCGGTCATGCTGCTTGACTCCTTCCTCACCGGTCGGGTTCTGCGAGGTAGGCCGCCTCCAGGCGTCGGAAGATCTCCTCGTCCGTCCAGGCCTTTTCGGTGAACAGGATCGGTGCGGCGTACTGGGCCCGTCCGCTGTAGTTGGTTCGCGTTCCGCCCTGATAGGCCCAGGGAAGTGCCGGAAGCCATACGTCGGCCAGGTTGCGCAGCGCCGGCAGATCCTCTCCGTGAAGGACGAGGAACTCGGTCTCCCGGAGCCCTTCCAGCCATTGGGGGGTAATTCCCCTCCACTCCGGCAGACTCAAGAGTGCCGCCCGCAGCCGCGGAGCGGCCATCGAGTCGGCAACGCACCCTGCCTCGACCGCCCCGAGGAGATTGTTTCCCGACGTCAGCGGGACGATCCACGCCGGGCCTTCGCTAGCAACGGCCGCAAACAGCATCAGGTCCGGCAGTAGCGAGCGGATGTGGTCGTCGGTCAAGTTCAAAAACCAAACCGCTTGGGTCTCCGGCGCAAAGAGCAGGTTCACCATTCCGATCACCTGTTCCACCGGCACGCCGACGGTGTCCTCCAGGGTTTCCAGATCGAGCTTTTCGGTGACTCCGTCAATCGCTTCGGCCAGTTCTTCGGTCATCTTGCCTGCTCGAAGGGCGATCTGAACGGCGGCCCGCAAGAGCGTGCGCTCCTCGCCGTCGTAGGGGAAGAGCGATTCGCCGGTGGCACGGGCCAGCGTCGTCCGGTCGGGGTGGATAACGAAGACCGTTGCTTTTCGGTTAGCCGCCGCTCGGAGCGACGCCATGCCCAGCACCGGATGGCTGATCACCGGATCGCCGCCCACGATAACATGGACGGTCGCGGTGTCGATCTCTGGGATCGTCGGGATCCGGGGGACGGGCAATCCCATCGCCTCCAGCCGTTCCAGGCTTCGTCTCCAGGAGCGCCACTCCTCGCCGCGCAGCGTGTCTACAAAGCTTCCGCCGACAACCTCACGAACGAAGTGGTGGAGCTGCCGAAAGGCCTCTGTAGTCATCGTCGGTGCGACCCAGGCGCCAAAGGCTTCCGGGCCGTAGCGTTCCGCCACGCGCCGGACGCCGCGCGCCGCTTCGGCGACCGCCTCCTCCCAGGAAGCCTCCTCCCAGCGTCCGTTCCGTCGGACCTGAGGAACCCGGTTGGGAAGGGTGTTTCGGTCCAGCAGGTCGAAGCGGCCTTTCTTGCAGAGTAGCCCGCGGTTAACCGGATGGTCGAAGTCCCCGTCAATGCGGAGCAGGATATGTCCAGCCGAGTGGACCAGGAAGCCACATCCGACCGAGCACTCTGGGCAGATGGTCGGTTTCGCATTCCGGAGGGCCTCCGGCCGCACCCGGTAGGCGCTCCGCTTGTCAAACAGCGATCCGGTCGGGCAGATCTGCATGCAGTTCCCATCGCTCAGGCAGCTGGATTCACCCAGTGGCACGCCCAGATCGGCGGCGATCAGCGAGTGCATGCCCCGGTGCACCACGCCGAGCGTCTGGGCACCGACCAGCTCCGAGCAAACCCGGACGCAGCGGGTACAGAGAATGCAGCGGTTCTGATCTAAGCCGATGTCCGGATGGGACATATCGACGGGCACCTTGGGGAAGGCGTAATGGTACCGGACGCTGGCGATCTCGTGTTGATAGGCCAGTGCCTGGAGTTCACATTGGCCGCTCATCGGACAGACGGGGCAGAAGTGGTTCCGCTCGGCAAAGAGCATCTCCAGAATCTGGCGGCGCTCTTCGCGGAGGGCTGGGGTGTTCGTACGGACCTTCATTCCCTCCGCGATCGGTGTGGTGCAGGCGCTCATGTTCCGGCGGGAGCCTTCGACCTCGACGGTGCAGAGCCGGCAGGCTCCCACCGGCGTCAGGCAGTCGAAATGGCAGAGCGTCGGGAGCTCAATCCCTTTCTGACGACATACTTCTAAAATGGTACTGCCCCGCGGCGCTCGGACCTCCTCATCATTAATTGTTAGTGTAACCATCTCCAGAGACATGGTGACCGTCCTCCCCTTATTCGTGCGACCCATTTGCTGGTAGCACGCTCCGCACTTTCTTTTTACCCCCTGAGTATCTCGCAGGCTCCTGTCGGGCACCGCTTCTCAAGCACATGGGCCTCGTACTCCTGTCGGAAGTACTTCAGCGTTGTCTTGACGATATTGGGTGCTGCCTGGCCCAATCCACAAAGGCTCGTCTGGCCAACGGTCTCTGCGAGCTGCTCCAAGAGGTCTATTTCGCTGGGATAGGCCCTCCCAACGGCGATCAGGTCCAAGAGGGTGTACATCTGCCAGGTCCCAAAGCGACAAGGGGTGCACTTTCCACAAGACTCCTTCATGAAGAAGCCTATGAAGGATCTTGCGACGTCTACCATACAGGTGGTGTCGTCAAAGACGATAATTCCACCGGCTCCTAAGGGCGCTCCGAGCTCCTGAAGCTTTGGTCCAAAATCCAGAGGTGCGTCGAGGTGCTCGGGGGGGAGGCAGCCCCCGGAAGGTCCTCCAATTTGAATCGCTTTAATCGTTCGGTTTTCTCGAACTCCGCCGGCGAGGGCGATCAGTTCGCGAGCGGTTAAACCGAGCTCTGCCTCGTACACACCGGGCCGGTTGACATGCCCGCTGATACAGTAAAGCTTTGTTCCTGTGTTTAACGGATCCACGGCCGGTAGCGTCTGGCGGTAAATCACCCCTAGCTTGCGGTACCAATCGGCGCCGTAGTGGACGATCAGCGGTAGGTTTGAGAGCGTCTCCACGTTCTGGACCACCGTAGGTTGGCCGAACAGTCCACGAGTCGCTGGGAACGGTGGTCGGCTGCGCGGTTGACCCCGTCTCCCTTCGATCGACTCGATTAGCGCGGTCTCTTCACCGCAGATATAGGCGCCCGCTCCGGAATAGATCTCAATGTCTAGGTCGAATCCGCTCCCCAGGATGTCCTTGCCGAGAAAGCCCGCTTCGTAGGCCTCTTCGACCGCAGCCTCCAGTCGTCTCTTGCCGAGGGTGAACTCTCCACGTACGTAGATGTAGGCCGTGTGTACCTGGAGCGCCCAGCACGCGCAGATGATTCCCTCGATAATGAGATGAGGTTTGTATTCCAGGAGGTATCGGTTGCTGAACGTGCCCGGTTCCGATTCGTCGGCGTTCGCGCAGAGGTAGCGGGGCGTTACGTCCTTTGGGACGAAGCTCCACTTTCGGCCGGTTGAGAAGCCGGCGCCGCCGCGTCCTCGGAGCCCGGAATAGGTCACCCTCCTTATGAGCTCTTCCGGTTCGATCTGAAACAGTTTGTCTAGCGATCGGTACCCTCCGTGTTCCCGATAAACTCGCAGGGTCCACATATCGGGCACCGTCAAGCCCTCATAGAGGAGCCAGCGTTCTTTGGGGTGCCCGATCTTGGTGAGTTGAGGCTTCACGGACGAAGGGGGAGAGATCCCTCGGTTCAGTTCTTCCAGAAGGGCGATCGCTTTTTCTGGATCCAGACGCCCGTACAGCGTTTCGTTTGCCATCATCACTGGAGCGTGATCGCACGCGGCCAAACACTCGGTCTCGTATAGGGCGAACTTTCCGTCCGGAGTGCTTTTTTCCCTCTGGAGTCCGAATCGCTCCACAAGGGCTGCAAGGACCCGTTCGCAGCCCTGCATCCTGCACGGGAGCGACCGACAGAGCCAGAGGATCTGCTCGGCAGGTCGCTTCTGGAAGAACAGGGAATAAAATGTTACCGCTTCGAGAACCCGAACCGGTGCGAGTCTCAAGAGCTGGGCGACATACTCCATTGCTTCGGGTGATATCTCCCCCTCCTGTTCCTGGACGAGATGGAGCGCAGGGAGCAAGGCAGCATCCCGCCGGTTCGGGGAATAATGCGCTAAAATCTCCTGCAACCGCCGCTGTCGTTCTGGCGAGAGTTCAAACGTCATTGTCTTGCTCCTTCCCTCTCCTTTCTGAGCCTTCCGAAGCCATTCCGCAGGTGGGGAGCATGCTCACCGGGCTGCATGATTTCCCGCCAGTTTGAGCACCGCGTCGAATCGGCAGACGTCAAAGCAGCTGCCGCAGTGGATGCAGACCTCTTGATCGATCGCAAAGATGGGAACGGTTTTGCCGCCTTTGATCTCCTTCTCTCCGATCGGATGAATGCTCTCTACCGGGCAGGCGCGAACGCAGGCCGCACAACCCATGCACGCCCGCGGGTCGATCTCATAGTGGATCAGCGCTCGGCAGACCATCGCCGGACAGCGCTTCTCCCGAATGTGCGCTTCGTACTCCTCGCGGAAGTACTGAAGCGTCGTCTTGACCGGATTGGGCGCCGTCTGGCCCAGGCCGCAGAGGCTCGCCTTGCCGATCGTCTCGCAAAGCTGCTCCAGCAGCTCCAGGTCGCTGGGTCGGCCCTTCCCGCTGGTGATCCCGTCCAGGATCTCATACACCTGTCGAGTGCCCACCCGGCAGGGCGGGCACTTCCCGCAGGACTCATCCATGCAGAAGCCCATGAAGAACTTGGCCACGTCTACCATGCAGGAGGAGTCGTCCATGATGATCAGTCCGCCGGAGCCGACAATCGCGCCGATCGCTTGCAGAGATTCGTAGTCCAGCGGGATGTCCAGTTTGTCGGCAGGGATGCATCCTCCAGAAGGGCCGCCCGTCTGAGCCGCTTTGAACACGCGTCCGTCCGGCACACCGCCGCCGATCTCCTCAACGACTACTCGGAGCGGCGTGCCCATCTCTACCTCGACCAGACCGGTGTTCCGAATCTTCCCGGCCAGAGCAAAGACCTTGGTCCCTTTGCTCTTCTCCGTGCCAAAGCTGGCGTACCAATCGCCGCCGTTGCGAATGATCGGGGGTACGTTCGCGAGCGTTTCGACGTTGTTGATCAAGGTTGGCTTTCCGAAGGCCCCTTGGGTCGCTGGAAACGGTGGCTTGGGGCGCGGCTGGCCCCGTTTGCCCTCTAGCGAGGCGATCAGTGCCGTCTCCTCGCCGCAGACGAACGCTCCGGCACCGATCCGAATCTCGATGTCAAAGTCAAAGTCGGTCTCGAAGATTCGTTTGCCCAGCAGGCCGTACTGTCGGGCTTGGGCGATCGCCTTTTCCAACCGCTCGATGGCCAAGGGATATTCGGCTCGAACGTAGATGTACCCCTGGGAGCAGTTGCCGATGGCGTACGCTGCGATCGCCATGCCCTCCAGCACCCGATGTGGGTCGCCCTCCAGGACGCTCCGGTCCATAAAGGCCCCCGGATCGCCTTCGTCGGCGTTGCAGATCACGTACTTGGTTTCCCCCTCGGCGGCGCGGACAAATCGCCATTTGGTGCCGGTCGGGAACCCCGCGCCGCCACGACCGCGCAGGCCGCTCTTGCTGACCTCCTCGATCACCTCCTCCGGGGTCATCTTGGTGAGCGCCCGATAGAGCGCCGAATACCCTCCGACACCGATGTACTCCTCGATACTTTCGGCGTCGATCCAACCGCAGTGCTCCAGCACGATCTTCTTCTGGTGGCGGAAGAAGGGGTACTCCTGTTGCGTCCGAAGCCGCCGTCCGGTGGCTGGGTCTTCGTGCAGGAGCTCTTCAACGGTTTCTCCCGCTAACAGCTCCTTCTGAACAATCTTCTCGGCCGCCTTGGGGTTGAGGTGGACGTAGAGCGAACGGCTCGGAATCGTCGTCGCCAACGGCCCCAGCGAGCAGCAGCCCAGACATCCTGTCCGGACGATCTGGACCTGATCGGCGATGCCGGCCTCTTGAAGCTCCTGGAGAAGGGCCGCTTGAAACTCATCGGCCCCTGAGGAGATGCAACCGGCCCCGGCACAGATGAGCACCTGCCACCGAGGGCCGTCCTCCGGCGGCTCCGCCGCCTCCTGAAAGCGAAAGTTCAAGCTTGGAGCGACGCGATCCCGAATCTCCTGAAGCCGTTGCAGGTTCATGGTTTCCTCCTGCGCGGTTTACTTCAGCCGTCGGAGCTCCCGAAGCACCGCCGCCGGCGTCATCTGGGAGTGCACCTTTCCGTCGATGATGACCGCCGGCGCGAGGCTGCAAGCGCCGATGCACCGGGCCACCTGAACGGTATACCGCAGGTCCGGCGTCGTTTGACCTGGTTTGATCCCAAGGTGCTGCTCCAGGCGGTCGACAATCCGCTCCGCCCCCTTGACGTAGCAAGCGGTGCCCATGCAGACGACGCACTCATGCCGCCCCTTGGGGACCGTCGAGAAGAAGTGATAAAACGTCACCACGCCGTAGATGTGGCTCAGCGGGAGCTTCATCCGCTCGCCGATGTAGGCCAACGCCTCCTTGGGCAGATAGCCCAACAGCGACTGGGTGCGGTGAAGTACCTGAATCAGAGCGTCCGGCCGGTAGTGATAGGCAGCCATCACCCGTTCGATCTCCTCCAGGACCTCCGGGGAGATCGCCCCCATGCTAGAGGTTGCGACCGCTTGACTCGCTTGTACGGGTATGCTCATCGTCTTCTCCCCAGTCCGCCAACTTCCGGTTCCCAGGGAAAAGGTGCGCAAATTTCATACCGCCGCGCGCTCTTTTGATCGCTCTCAGCCGAAGCCCCGGAACGGGCCGAAATATCGTGAAAAAATTCACAAGTAGGCCTTTGCGGCGTCGCTCTTTTAAGGGTGTGCCGTCTGTCAGGTCGGACTTTTTGTCACTAAACCCGTAGCGAACCGGTCAGGATTGGACAAGATGTCTCTCCGGCACTCCAAGGCTCCATCCCGTCGGCGGACAGGACGGCAGAGCCGTATCCAACTCGCCTTGTTCTGCGTTTTCTTTTTGTGTTGGGGCGGGGTTAATTTATTATTCTAGGAGATGGCAGCCCATGAGGAGCGCAACGATCGGGACGTGGGAGCACGAATCGCCTGAAAAGCTGATCTCCGGGCTGATTGCCGCTCAACTTTCTGGGTCGGTAGGACGGTATCTGTTTCTTACCGATCGAAGGGGGTTGTTGCCGGAGGACCTCCGGGAGCTGGAATTGAAGGACCGCCTTCGGCCGGTCGTTTTTTATCGCGACCCGCTCACCTTTCGGGACGCCCTGGAGGAGTGGCGCGATCGGCCGGTAGCGCCGGAAGACTGTCCGGTGGCGATCGGCGTGTTTCGTCAGGAGCGGCCGCCTCAGGAGGTCGCCGACCTTCTGGCCCGTGCAAGTCGCCTGACCCTTGAGCCGTTGGCGCTGTTGCGCTGGATTGCCCCCCAATGGGAGTGGCATCCGCGGCTGAACCTCCTTGAGGGGGCGGATTTCTGGCCGCTGTTGGGCGCGCTCCTTCGGCGGCGGGAGCAATGGCAAGAACCGCTGACGGCCAGCAACGTTTCGCTGTTTTTGGCCGAAACGCTTCTTGGCCGCTCCCTCCGGGAGAAGCTTCGCGCAGACGAGGCGGTTGAGCTGTGGGAACAGGTGGAGCAGGACGAGCGGATCGCCTCGTTTTTGAGCCGTTATCCGGAGGTTTCCGAGGCGGTCCAGCGGGCCATCCAGCGAGCCACCCCGATCGAGGTGAAGCTGGAGCGCGATCCGGACTTTGTGGTCTTCCTCTGGACGATGTATTTTCTCGCCAAACACGCGCCGGAGGCGGAGCTGCTGTTGCCCCAGCTGTTCGACCCGGACACCTGGGAGAAGTACGCCGTCCACGACGCCGAGACGATCGTCCGGACCTGTGAGGCGCTGATCGAGCAGGAACCGACAAGCGTTATCGCCCAGGTGCGTACCGCCGAGCGGGCGTTGAGTGAGGACCCCCAGCGGGAGCGGCTCTTTCTGAGTCTCTTGGGGCTCAGCGGCGAGCAACGGTTCGAACGAGCGCTCCGGATCGCCAGCCAAGAGCGGGTCTCTGGCTACCTCACCCAGCAGGCTCTCCAGGTGCTGGTTCCAGAGATCGCCGCTCGGCCGCGAACGCTCTCCAAGACGCGCCTTCAGCAGTTGGAGCGGACCCTCTTCCGGCGCCATCTGGGGGCCCGGTATCCGGCTTACTTTACCCGAATGCACGAGACGATCGCGCTCTTTCAGAGCGTGGTCCGGCTCTCCCAGGCGGTGGAACGGTACCACGCCGGCGGGTACGACCGGCGGCTAGAGTCCTGCTCCGTCGAGGTGTGGACTCAGGAGCTGTACCCCAAGCTCTATGTGCCGATCTCCTTAAATTGGGAGCGGCTGAGCGCCCGGACGCGAATGTTTTACGACCTGCTCGCCGGCGAGGCGGCCGACCTTCTGGAGGAAGCCCGGCGAATCCTCGACCGGATGAACCTGGCCTTCGCCAGGACGGTTCAGCGGCACTACGTCCGTTGGATCGGCCAGCAGGACCCGCCGCCCCATCTCACCGTGGACTTCTTAGAGACGATCTTTTTGCCGGTCTGGCGGGAGCAGCTGAGCCGCTACCGGCAGCCGATGGCGGTGATCTGCCTAGTCCACGGTCTGCGCTGGGACGAGTGGACCTTGTTGGAGCCGCGGTTGGACGCTCTGCTTCAGAAGCACCGGCGGGCTGCCGTTCGTCCTTTACTTTCGCTACTTCCCTCGACTCGGCTTTACAACACCGCCGCGCTCATCCTCGGACGGTTCCCAGCGCTCTCCGACTCGGGGACTACAGGTTCGCTGCTGGCCGATCGGTTGAGCATGGAAGGGATCCCCTTTGCGGGGACGCTCAGCTCCCCGCATCTTGAGTTGCCGGATCGACAGAGCGGAGTGTTCTTGGTCAACGTCTACCTGCCCGGCTTGGGCATCCACAAGACCCGTCGGACCGGCGAGATCGGCGAAGAGGTCGTCGAAGAGGCGATCGCTCAGCTGACCCCTCTCCTGAACTCGCTCCCGCCGCGAGCCGGCCTGTTCTTCCTCTCCAACGGCGGAGTAACCGAGGTGAGCGCTCCCTCCCTGACACCGCCTGCAGGGTGTGTCGAGCTTCAGCGTCGATGGTTGGGGACCGGTAGCTTTCAATTGGCCCAGGAGCTGTCCGGAGCCGTCGTCCCGATGAACGCAGCGGCCATTCACCTCCCTAACCCGCAGGTGGCTCAGTGCCTCTTTGCTCTGCCGGGGGTTTGGTTCTCCACCTCAAGAGCGCGAAGGCGGGCTCCGCTTCTACGGCGGCGGCATCTCGTTGGAAGAGATGATCCTTCCCTGCGCGCTGTATCTGCCCCGACGGAGCGCCCAGCGGGGCGATCAGCCGAACAGTTCCTGACGGAACGCCCAAACGTCCACCGGACTTTGCTCCCGCGCCGAGACGTTGCAGGCCTCCATCAACACCCAGGTGTCCAGCGTCCCCTGAATCCATTCCCGATTGGTGCCGGTCCGGATCGCCTCGGCGAAGGCGTCAAACTGAATCCGGTCGTCCTCGACCAGTCCCGGATGCAGGTCCTGAAGATGGAGATCGGCGACGCACTCCCCATCCCGCCAAAGCTGGAGGTGTCCTGCGTCGCGCCGGAGGTCTCCGGCCGTCCCGTGAAAGGTCCAATGGCCGCTCCAGCCGAAGAAGTTCCCGTGGCCGGCCCGCGTTCCGGTATAGCTGACCACGGCGCCGTTCTCGTACTCCAGTAACGCTTGGGCCCCGGCCGTTCCCCAGACCCCCGTCTGGCCTAGCGACTCCTCGACCCGCGCGTGCACCCGTGCGATGGCGTATCGGGGGAGCCCCTTTGCGGCAACCAGCTGGTCCAGCTGATGGCTTGCCCCAGCGTGGAAGTAGAGTCCCTCGACGAAGGCGTCCGGCTGGCGCGAGTTGGGGCCGGTCCAGAGGTTCTGGCGGATCCAGAAGCGGCACTCTCCGCCGAGCATCTCGCCGACGCCGTCCGGCTCTCGGAGCCAGGCACGCATCTGGGCGGCCGCCGGGTTCCACCGTTTGTTCTGTCCTTGTACCAACACCAGTTCGGGGCGGGCGCGCCATGCCCGGAGAATCTCTCGGAACTCTTCCTGGTTCGTCGCGATCGGTTTGACGCACAGAGTGTGCAGCCCCAGCTCCAAGCTCTCCACCACCAGTCGGGCGTGGGCCGTCGTCGTCGCGTAGATCAAACAGGCTTCCGCCGGATGACGGCGGACGGCCTCGGTGATCGAAGGATAGACCCGTTCGCTCAGGTCGGCGGGCACATCCCCCTGGAGCCGGGCGATGCTCCGTCGGGCCCCTTCTAGGTCCAGGTCCACGCAGGCCGCCGGTTCCAGCCCCTTACAATTAATCAGCGCCTGCAGCCGT
The DNA here is from genome assembly GCA_026004875.1 of Candidatus Poribacteria bacterium. Lineage (GTDB taxonomy): Bacteria > Poribacteria > WGA-4E > BPJZ01. Next base: position 89,183 of record BPJZ01000012.1, read on the forward strand.
CCATGGCCAAAGTGCTGACAGCCAACGAAGATCGTGGGAATGGCCATCGCTCAGGTCCCCTCCGAGGAAATGGTCCGTCGAGTCGGTGCGTATGGGGGTATCTTAGCCCCTCTCTTGGCGCGATCGCAACGTTCACGGTTTAGCGGTCGGCCTCGGCGAAGCTTTAGGTTAGGGTTTCGACGACTCCTGAGACGCTGACAGCGAGGCGCGTCCTTTCAAGGGGCGCCCTTGCACGGTCGCGGGGCGTCCGTTACCGTGTTTCCAACGTTGGCCTTGACTCGAGTCTGTGCTGGGAAGGAGCGGTTCTATGCCTACCGTCGGCGAGCCGGCGCCGGACTTCACCGCTGTAGACCAAGACGGGAGAACGGTCCGGCTCTCGGAGCTGCGCGGAAAGAACGTCGTGCTTTACTTTTACCCGCGGGACGACACGCCAGGGTGCACCAAGGAGGCCTGCGGGTTTCGGGACGCGATGGAGCGAATCGCCGCAACGAACACCGTTGTGCTTGGGGTCAGCCCCGACGGCCCAGAGAGCCATCGGCGCTTTATTGAGAAGCACCATCTGAACTTCTCGCTACTTTGTGATCCGGAGCACCGGATTGCAGAGTTGTACGAGGCTTATGGCGAGAAGCAGTTTTACGGTCAAAAGCGGATGGGAGTTTTACGAAAGACCTATCTCATTGACGCCCAGGGGCGGATCGCTCGGGTCTGGCCGCGGGTTCGGCCAGAAGGGCACGCTGAGGAGGTCCTCCAAGCGATCGAGGAGCTTGGAGACTCGTGAGGTTTTTTGAACCTCTTTTCGGTCGGTTCGTTTTTTGGGTGAGAGCATGGTCTCGGTACCGCATACTTTGTTCGGACTGGGCTGCAGGGGGTTTCCGCCGCCCCCTGCAGCTCGTTTTTTCGGCGCGTTTTAGAGGGTGATTTCCACCTCGCGTCCGGCCTGTTGGCTCTGATAGATGCCGTCCAGGATAGCGATCACCTGGAGGGACTGCTCCGCGGGGACCGGGGAGGGAAGCCCCAGCGCAACGGCGCGTGCGAACTCGACGCACTCCTGAGCGTGGGCCTCCAGCGTGTGGGGGAGGAGCTTCAACTGCCGGTTGTAGAACTGGCGAGTCTTCTTGTTGGAGCCGTAGAACTCCAGCTTGGGCCAGTGGCAACCGGCCTCGGTGCCATAAAGCCACATCTGCATGTCCTCGCCCGGCGTGTCGTGGTGGAGCAGCCAACTCGTCCTCGAGGATGAGCGTGGCGCCGTTGGCGAAGCGCACGAACGCCGCCGCCCAGTCCTCGACGTCGTTCTCGGCGGGGACTTCTGGGAGCGCGCCCCCAGATGCGGTGAAGGCCCCGGGCTGGCGGGAAAGCTCGGTGCGGTGGCCACCCCGGTGACGGCTGATCGGCTTGTGGGTTCCCCATGAACCACAGCGTCAGGTCGAGGATGTGGACGCCGATGTCGATGCATGGCCCGCCGCCGCTGTGCTTTTTGCATGAGGAACCCTCGGCCGCGTCGGCGCTGCCGCCCCGGCGCAGCATCCAGGCTGCGCGCGTGGTAGATCTCGCCCAGGACGCCGGAGCTCCAGTCTCGGCTCTTTCATCGCTGCGAGAGTTGCCCTTGAAAGCGGAAGTGCTGGGCGGTCATCAGCAGCTTCCCGGAGCTGGTCGCGCGCTGGCGATCATTCCGGCGCACGTCCGCGGGCGGTGGGCGCCAGCGGCTTCTCGCAGATCACGTGCTTCCCCGCGTCGAGGGCGGCGATCGCCAACGGCGCGTGGTACCATGTTCGGCGACGCAGATGTCGATGATGGCGATCTCCGGGTCGCGGAAGAGCGTCGGCCGGGTCGGTGCTCAGGCTTGCGTGACGCCGTGCCGTCTCGTCCCCAGGCTTCTGTCAGGACGTGCGGCGTCGACGTCGCAGCCCGCGATCGAGCTCCGCGTGCTCGGAGGCCTGCCAGCCCGGGATGTGCGTCTGCGCGATCCCGCCCTACGCCGATGACGCCAACTTTCAGCTTGGTCTTTTGGCGGGTGGTGGTGCGTCGTGCTCGTCCCATCGTTTTCGCTCCTTCGTGCGTTCTGTCCGTTGGAACGAAGTGAACCTAGCACAATTGGATCACGCGAGCATCTCGGTCAAGGGCTGCCCGTCCCACTCCTGGGCGGGAGCGATCCCCAGGAGCGCGGTGACGGTCGGCGCGACGTTCAGGAGGCTGGCCGGTTCTTTGAGCTCCACGCCACCAGTCCGGACGCCAGGACCGGCGGCGACCAGCGGGACGGTCATGTCTTCAGGAGCGTCGGTGCCGTGGGTGCGTTCGTGGCCCCCGTGGTCGGAGAGCACCAGGACGGCCGTCTCTTCTAGAAGGTCGATTTCCTCCAGCGCCTCCAGGACGGTTCCCAAGGCCGCGTCGGCGTTGTGGACCGCCTGAAGGTACTCCGGGGACATCCATCCAAAGTTGTGCCCGGCTACGTCTACGTGGCCCAAGTAGAGGAAGGCGAAGTGAACTTCGTGCTCGGTGAGAAACCGAGCCGCCCAGTCGGCGACGACGTGGTCTCCCTCTGGGACGTAGCAGTTGCGCCAGAAGAAGGCTGCGTTCAGCGAGCCGGGATCGGAAAGGTCGCGGAGCTCCTCCCAGTTGTAAAAAGCCGCCGTCGGTCGCCCGGCGCGGTGGACCACATCGGTCACGCTGGGCACCGGTCGAACGAGGGGGGTAAATCGATTGGTCGTAATGCCGTGCCGCTCCGGGAGGACGCTTCGGAACATCGAGGTATGACAGGGAAGCGTCGCGGAGGGCATCACCGAGCGCACCGTCCAGTGCACCGCTCCGCGTGCGATAAGGCGGTCCAGGTGGGGCGTTTGAGCCTGCTGGAGCCCGTCCGGCCGAAGCCCGTCAATCGAAACCAGTAGCACCCGTCGGGGGGCAGCCATCAGCCTTCCTTTCTTTTTCTTTTTGGGTTGAGCCGACGGGCCATATCCTGGCCCGTTGGTGGGACGAAAGTCAACCGGTTGCGGGTGGACGACCTTGAAGGCTATTGCCGGTTTGCTTTTCCCGTGAATCCCCTCTGTGTCATACTAGTAGCGACACCCTGTGGTGTGAGCCTTGTTCTCTCAGAGGAGCATCAAAGGAGACTGCTTTATGCCTGCAGCAACCACCGACGGGATGGCCGGTGTCGTCGTTGCGAACTCGGAGATCTGTTACATTGACGGCGAGGCCGGAAAGCTAGTCTACCGGGGGTATTCGATCGAGGACCTGGCGGAGCACTCAACCTTCGAGGAGGTGGCCTACCTACTCTGGAAGGGCCGGTTGCCGCTCAAGGAGGAGCTGGACGAGCTGAACGCAATGTTCAGCGAGGAGCGGAAGGTGCCCAACGCGGTTTACCAAGTGCTTTATCATCTGCCGCCGCTGACGATCCCCATGGACGCCTTGCGGACGCTGGTCTCCTATTTGGCCGGAGCCGACCCGGAGGTGGACGACAACTCGCCAGAGGCGAACTTCCGGAAGGCGGTCCGGCTGACGGCCAAGATTCCGACGCTCATTGCGGCCTTTCATCGGCATCAGAACGACGAGGAGCCGATCCGTCCGCGCAAGGAGGGGTCTTTGGCGGAGAACTTCCTCTACATGCTGACCGGCCAGATTCCCGACCCGCTAGTGTCGCGGACGATCGACGTGTCCCTGATTCTTCACGCGGAGCACGGGATGAACGCCTCGACCTTTGCGGGACGAGTGGCTTCTTCCACGCTGGCCGATATGCATTCGGCGGTGGTCGCCGCGATCTCCACGCTCAAGGGTCCTTTACACGGGGGGGCTAACGCGTTGGTGCTGCGGATGCTTCGGGAGATCGGCTCTCCGGAGAACGCTGAGGCTTACGTCCGCCGCGTTTTGGAAGGCGAGTACACGATCCCCGGCCTGCCGCCCAAGCGGATTCCGGGCTTCGGTCATCGGGTCTATAAGGCGTGGGACCCGCGGGCGCTCATTCTGCGCGACCTGTCGCGGAAGATGGGCGAGAAGATCGGCGACACCCGCTGGATCGACATCTCCGAGGCGGTGATCGCCGCTGCGGAGAAGGCGGGGCTGTTTGAGAAGGGGGTCTATCCCAACGTGGACTTCTTCTCGGCCTCCACGTACTACACCTGCGGGATTCGTGGACGGCTCTTTACGCCGGTGTTTGCGGCGGCCCGAATCGTGGGTTGGACGGCGCACATCATGGAACAGCACGCCGACAACAAGCTGATTCGGCCTCGGGCCAACTATGTCGGTCCGCAGGACCTCAAGTGGGTGCCGGTTGAGCAACGAAGCGCCGGATAGGCCGCTTAGGGCCGAGGAGGATTGAGCGCCTCCTCGACCAAAGCTCTTAGATGGGGCGGAAGCTCCATCTCCCCAGCGAACTGGCGAGCTTTTGGAGAGATCTTTCGCCAGGCACGACGGAGGATGCGGACCATTTTTTTGTGCTCCGTTCGGGAGGCCAAGTCGTCCAATTGGTGCTCCAAGAACAGGAGCGTGACCGCATCCTCGATCGTTTGGGCCTCCGGATCTTCCGGAAAGGTGGTCCGCAAGACCAGTTCCGTGACGCGCTCGATCGTTTCCGGCGGATAGCCGCAGCTCGCCAGAATGGGACGCAGCTCCTGGGCGTGGAACTCCAGCAGCCGTTGCTTCCACGCCAGATAGCCGGCACGAGTCCGAGGATAGGTGTCCCGAGGGATCGTCCATCGGCGGAGGTGAAGCCCGCGCGCGGCAAGGAGGAGCGGCTCACTGGGATCGGACTCCAAGCGCTCGATCCACTCAGTCAACCGACGTGCGTAGAACAGTTCATAAGGAACCGACTCCCCGTCGACCTCGATCCGGCGGGGGTCCTCCGCATTGGCGGCGTCTATGGCGGCGATAGCCTTCTCAAAGCGGGGGCCGAACGATCTTTGGGGCATAGGGGCCTCCTGGTTGCGTTCGACGATCTCGAAAGAGAAAAAGGCGCCCAGCGTTCGACTAGGCGCCTGAAGAAGTGGTAGCGGGGGAGGGATTTGAACCCTCGACCTTCGGGTTATGAGCCCGACGAGCTACCTGGCTGCTCCACCCCGCGTCAGACCGGTCCGTTCGCCACTCGAGCCGTGGTGGGCGAGGAGGGACTCGAACCCTCACGCTCCTTTCGGAGCGACGGATTTTAAGTCCGGCGTGTCTACCAATTCCACCACTCGCCCGAGTGCTTCGAACTAGGGCATCTATTAGCGTATCCCAACTCCGAGCAAAAATCAAGGGGGACCGACCGGACCCTTGACAGGGGTCTCCGTTCGCGCAACATTCGGAGGGGTTTTTCACCAGAGAGAGGACCGTTTCGGGAAAGGACGTTGCTCATGCGCCAGGTGATCCGCACTCCAGAGGCCGGCCCGCCTCAGGGGGCCTACTCTCAGGCGATCCGGGTTGGAAACATGGTCTACACCGCCGGGATGGCCGCTATTGATCCCAAGACGGGCAAGCTCCTGTATCCTGGTGACATCGAGAAGCAGACGGAGCAGACCCTTCGGAACATCGAGGCCACGCTGAAAGCGGCGGGGACCTCGCTGGAACACGTCGTTCGGGTGCGAGCCTTCATTCATGATATCCGGGAGTGGGCCAAGTTCAACGCGGCCTATCAACGGTTCTTCCCCAAGGACCCGCCCGCGCGGACGACGGTTCAGGTCGGGCTACCGGAGGGAATGTGCGTTGAGATTGACGTGGACGCGGTGATCCCCGACTCATAGGAATCGGCGCTTGAGAAAGTAGAGCCAAGCGCCGAGCGTCAGTCCCATCGCTACGCCCATCACAGCGGCAAAGGCGTACGGGGAGTCCTGCAGAGGAAGCGCTACGTTCATCCCGTAGATGCCAGAGATCATCGTCGGGATGGCCAGAATTACTGTGAGCGCCGTCAAAAAGCGCATCACGACGTTCAGGTTGTTGGAGATCATCGAGGAGAAGGCGTTCATCATCTGATGAAGGATGCTGCTGACCAGGCGGGACATCTCGATCGCCTGGCGCATCTCCGTCAACGCGTCGTGGAGGAGCTCTTCATCCTCTTCGAATTCCCGGAATAGCCCGCTCCGGTCGAGCCGATCGATCACCACCTCGATCGGCTGGAGGGCGGTCAAGAAGTAGGTCAGGCTCTTTTCGTATTTCAGGAGGGCCTGAAGGTCCTGATTTCGGAGCGACTCTTCGAGTCGCTCTTCAGCTACTTCGACCGCTTTGTTGATGATCCGCAGGTACTGGAGGTAACGGCTAGCCGTGCGGAGGAAGAGTCGGAGGAGCAGCCGCTTTTGTTTGGCTGTGGAGTGTCCGCGCCAGCTGGCCAGCGTCAGTTCCCGGATGAGGTCCGATTCGCCCGGTGAGACGGTGACGATCGCCGATCGAGTCAGGATGACTCCAAGGGGGACCGTTCCAAAGGGGACCGGGTCCTCCTTTCCGCGGTAGATGGGGGTACGGATCACCACCAATAGGGCGTCATCTTCCCGTTCGGTTCGGGGGATCTCGTCCAGGTCCAGAGCGGCGGTGAGGAAGTCGTGGGGGATGTTCAGGCGATGGGAGAGCTCTTCCAGCTCACCGGCGGTCGGGTCCTCGACGTGTACCCAGACGCCGGGGCCGATCTCCTCGATCTCTTTGAGCTCGCCCTGAAAGGTTCGGTACACACGGATCAATCGCCCTACCCCTTAGAGGAGAGTCCTGGACACATAGCCAATGGTAGAGCCGATTGGTGGTGGGGGCAATTGGAGGGCTGGGGCAAGAGGGGGCGCCGGACGGTTTGGAGAGCAGGTGTGTTTGACAACTTCCCGTCTTCACCTCTACGATTAAAGGGCCAGGATGCTCTAGCCTTACGCCGGGAACGGCGACGTTCGACTTGGATTTTGACCAGCGGCATCGCGTTTGGCTTGCGCGGTTTTTCGGCCCCCTGATCCGACGACGAAGTGCGGAATTCTTACGGGATAGTGGAAGGTGAATACAGGAAGATCGCCTCGAGCCGTCCGAACGATTAACTCCTACCTTCGAGTGAGCCCGGCTCACGGTCGAATTCGTCGAGAGTTCTGGACGACCGAACGGATCGCCTATCTTCGTCAGCTCTCCCAGACGGGCAAAGGGGTGCTGACAACGCTGGAGGAGGCGAACCGGTACGCGGCGGGCTCGCGGGCGCTGCGCGATCGCCTATCGTTGGTTCCTCTTGCCAGAAAGTCCGCTCTCGAGGGACGGGCCGAGACTCGGGTTGTCCTGGGCAAGGGACCCAAGCGGATCGAGCTTTCGATCCCTCTGGTCTGGGGTGATATGTCTTTTGGAGCGATCCACGCGCAGGCGGTCAAGGCTCTGGTCCGTTCTGCGGAGGTGACCGGCATTCTCTCGGGCACCGGCGAAGGGGGGCTGCATCCGGAGATTCGGAAGTACAAGCGCTTTAACGTCCAGTGGGCGTCGGCGCGATTTGGGGTCACCCTTGAGACGCTGAACATGGGGATGGCGATCGTCATTAAGATCGGCCAGGGAGCCAAGCCCGGCATTGGGGGCCACCTGCCCGGGGCCAAGGTGGTTGGCGATATTCCCAAGACACGACGGTTCCCCGAGGGTCGGGACGCGATCTCGCCGGCTCCCCATCACGATATTTACAGCATTGAGGACCTAGGGCAGCGCATCTGGGCGCTCAAGGTAGCGACCGGTCAGCCGGTCTTTGTGAAGGTGGCGGCGACCAACTACACCCCCTACGTCGCTTGCGGGATTGCTCGGATGGGTGCTGACGGCGTCGTCATTGACGGCCAACTGGCCGGGACAGGGGCGACGCCGGAGGTCGTTCGGGACAACGTGGGCATCCCGATCGAGCTGGCGGTAGCCGCGGCCGATCGGATGCTGCGCGAACAGACGATGGACGGCCAGCCGCTTCGGGATCGGGTTTCGATCATCGCCGGCGGAGGGGTGACCAGCTCGACGGACATTCTCAAGCTCCTGGCCTTGGGCGCGGACGCCGCGATGATGGGTACCGGCCCGCTGGTGGCCATGGGCTGCGTGATGGTGCACAAGTGTCATACCGGCAAGTGTCCGACGGCGCTGGCGACTCAGACCCCGCATCGGCTGCTCGACGACGAATGGGCGACCGAGCGGGTGATCAACATGGTCTGGGGGCTCAAGGACGAACTAGAGCTTTTGACCGCTCAGCTGGGCGCCGATCGGATCGCCGAACTGATCGGCGAGCGGCGGATCCTCCGGGGCCGCGACCTAAACGAGGAGACGCTGAGCATTCTCGGCGTTCTGCCGGAGGACGAGCGAAGCCGGATCGTCCTTTCGATCCCGGAGCACGCTCAGGAGGAGGACGAAGAGGAGCCGGGCATCTGGGCTCCCTGGCGTCGGGAGCACATCGACGCACTGGCCACCTCTGGGGAGGCGCTGATCACCAGCATGGGGAGTCTAGCACCGCCGTTTGTGGAGCGGCCCTATGTGCTTTGCGATTGGCTTCGGAGCGACGGTGCCCAGGTGACCCGCCCCAGCATTGACCCGTATCGGGAGGAGATCGAAACCTCCGTTTATCTGGCTCAGGGAGCGATTCGGCTTTCGCTTCCGGCGTTTTACGATCTGAGCTCCTTTCCGGACCTCCCGCGTCCGGCGGTAGAGCTTTTTGTCCGGGGCGCTGCTGCCCTGGGAACGGTGTGTATCGTCCGGGCCGATCTGGTGGATGAGGAGCTGCTTCCGTACGGTCGGGCGATCCTTTTGGACGTGCTGCCGCGGGAGCCGATCTCTCCGGACGTGGTTGCCGTTTGTGCCGGGTTGGTCACCACGGCGACCGGTCGGGAGATCGGGGAGACGATCCGGATGCTTCAGCACGCGCATCAGAAGCCGGTCTTTGTGCGGCTTCCGGCCGGCCGGACTGTTGAGCGCTGGGCGGTCCGGGCGGCTCGGGCCGGCGCCGAGGGGATTATCATCCGGGACGAGCCCGACCCGGAGACCGGTCGGTTTCTCTGGGACCTCTCCTCGCCGGAGCTCTATCCTCTGGAAGTGGCCGTTTCTCGGGCGGACACCGCGCTGCGCTTAGAACGGGAGGGCCGCCGGCCGCTGCGCCGAAAGGTAAACCTGCTGGCCGAGTCGGATCGGATTCGCGGAGCGGAAGACCTGTTCAAGATCAGCGCTCTGGGCGCCGAGGCCGTCGGGGTCGGAACGTTGGGACTGCTGGCCGCCTTTGGTAAGACGCACGAGGAGCTGATCTCCTCCTTGGACGAGCTGGACTGGGCCGATCCGACGCCACGCCGGCGACTGGAGAACCATTTCTGGGCGATGCAAAAGGAGCTGAAGCTCCTCCTGGGCGCTGCTGGCACCTCAAGTGCCGGAACCATCGTCAGCAGTCGCGAGTTGGTCCGTTCGGTGGACCTGGATCCCGAGCTTCGGCGGCTTCTGGACGTAAAACCGGCGGGCCTCTGACGGCGAGCCCTCACGGGGTTGGGTGCACGATTCAGCCGAGGGAGACGAACGGAACTGTGCGAACCAATCGCTATTTGAGAAACGATTGCATTCCTGTCCATCCAAGCGGGTGCGGAGTCTTTGGAGTGCTCGCCAAGGAGGGCGCTCCGCCGATTGGCAGCGACGAGGCACTGGCCGCGATCGAGTGCGCCCGGTTTCGAGGAAGCAAGTTCGGGGCCGGATTTGCCGGCTTCAAAATCTCCGGCGACGACTATCGCTACGCGCGGGTCAAGGTCTTTGTGCTTGACGAGTCGGCCTATCGGGACGCCCGTCGCATTCTGGAGTCCTACAACAAGCAAGGATTGCGGATCGTCGAGGAGATCGCCCCGGATTTCGCCGCCGCTTCGACAATGGCCACCTGGGAGGCGATCGTGGACGCGGAGGACTCCGTTCTCTTTCATGCGGCGATGGACCTGAACGGTCAGATGTACCAGGACGGCGTCCATCGCGCCCGGGTCTACTCCTCCAGTCGCTATCATAACACCTTTAAGGGGGTCGGCTATCCGACCGACGTGGCTGAAGAGTATCGAATCCTCGATCCGGTGCTGGAGGCCCGGATGTGGATCGCCCATACTCGACAACCGACCAACTCGCCGGGGATGTATCCGATCTGGTCCCATCCGTTCTCGGTGATGGAGTGGTCCATCGTCCACAACGGGGACGTCAGCTCCTTTGGAACCAACATCACCTTCTTGCAGGGCTACGGGGTCAAGAACTTCGTCGGCACCGACAGCGAGGTGATCTGTTATCTGTTGGATCACTTGGTTCGAGTGGAGGGGCTGAGTCTACCGGAGGCAGCGCTGGCGTTGACGGCGCCCTATGAGCGCTGGTGGCCGCGTGTGGAGGCCGACGTTGGGGTCAGCGAGAAGCGAGTTCGGGAGCTGTGCATTCAGTTTTTGGGCGCTCATCTGGACGGCCCCTTTGCGGTAGTCGCCGGGCACGCCGACGCAGACGACGTCCAGATGTTGGGCCTGATTGACCGTTCCAAGTTTCGACCGTTGATCGTCGGCGAAGACGACGAGCGAATCTACCTGGCCAGCGAGGAGTGCGAAATCCGGGTGCTCTCCCCCAAGGCTCGCGTCTGGGCCTGCGACCCGGGGCGGTACGTGCTGGCCACGGGCAAGGAGGGCTTTATCGAAAACGGCCTGGCTCCCAATCGGGTGATGGTCGAGTTTACCGGCCTTTCGCCGGTGCCGGAGGTCCGGGCCGATGCGGTCATCGACGCGACCGGACTGGCGTACGAAACGCTCCTGGGCGAGATTCGCGCCGCTATCCACAACGGTGCTAAGACGATCTACATCCACCACGTCCGCGGCCAGCGGTACATCGGCGTCGGGGTGCCCAAGGGGATTCACCTGATCCTGGACGGAACACCGGGGAACTGCTTGGCCAACTTTAACGACGGCGCAGACATCACCGTCTACGGGAACACCGCCGACGATGTGGCCGATACGATGCACGACGGGACGATTATCATTCACGGCAGCGCCCGGGACGTGCTCGGCCAAGCCCTCCAGGGCGGACGCATCTACGTTCGGGGGGATATTGGGAACCGCGGCGGCATCCTGATGCGCGAGTACGCCGACAAGCGGCCGATCATCATGGTCGGCGGGCGGGCGGGAAACTACCTGGGCGAGTATATGGCCGGAGGAATTATCGCCGTTCTTGGCCTGGCCGAGCTGGAAGCCGGCTCCGACGCCCAGATCGTCGGTGATTTTGTCGCCCCCGGCATGCTAGGCGGATGGATCTACATTCGGGGACGGGTGGACCTGAACCATATCGGCAGTCTCCCGCATCGGCAGGACGTGGAGAACTACCTGGAGGTCTTGGCCTTGGAGGGCGAGATCGACCAGCAGACTTACGAGGAAGTGCTCGCCCTGCCCGCGCTGACGCTGGACACGCTGGCGGAGGTTCTTCCCGATCGGGCGTTGGAACTGGTCCGCCGGATGTACGATAGCAAATATCGGCTTCCACTGAACATCCGATACGATTACTTGGACGAGGAGGACCTTTCCCGGCTCCAACCCCACATTGACGAGTTCTTCCGGGTCTTTGGACTCTCCGAGCGACTCAAGGAGAGGCTGCTCTCCGAGAAGTTCACTCGCATCTTTCCGATTCCCAAGAAGCCAAAGCCGGGCGATCCGGAGCCGATCGCCGAGGAGTGATCCGGCTCTTTGGCGCCGATGACGGCGAGGGTTTCGGCGGTCGGCGTGCCTCCGGCGCGCTGAAAGTCTCCGCACAGTCCCCTTTTGTTGCTGGCCTTCTTGGCGCTAAAGGGAGTTCCCCTCTCCCTTGGTATGGTGCTTCCGGTCGGAGTTTTGGGCCTCAGAGGCCTTTCGAAACGGCTTGAAAGCGCCCGGTACGGACCTTGCAACTTCTGGGGTGAAAAACTGCCCCAGCGACTTGAACCGGATCGTAGAAGCTTGGACAATGTCGGTATCCCGCCGCAGTTGGCGGGGGCGTCGAGGATCAAGGAGGTTTTCCCATGAGCAGGGATAGCGCTCGAGTCTTAGGCCGCCTGGTCGGTGCGGCGTTGTTGTTTGGCTGGATCGGTGCGAGTCACGCGCGGATTGACCCGAAGACGATCGCGGGGATGTGGCTCTTCGATGAGGGAAAAGGGGATGTGGTCGCCGACCTGTCCGGGAACGGAAACGACGGCACGCTCACCGGCAACGTGGACTGGGTGGACGGGCCGTTTGGTGGCGCGGTAGAGTTTCCCGGCGACGTTCAGAGCTTCGTTTCGGTGCCTCATGCTGAAAGCCTGACCATGGAGGATGAGGTCACCGTGATGTTCTGGGTTCGGACGGAAAAAGAGATGGTGGACATGTGGAACGACCGCCAGATCGTCGTTGGGAAGCACTACACCGAGTATGAAGTGGGCATCTACATGGATGGCCAACTTCACACCTACACCAGCGATGGGGGCGGCAACTACGACGAGGGGATTCTGGTCTCCTTTGCCGGAAAGCTTCCCGATGGGGATCGCGATTGGGAGCTGGGGAAGTGGTACCACGTCGCCTGGACGTTGCAGGGCCAAAACGAGGTGGCCTACGTGAACGGCGTACGGGTCGGCGAGCACGTCAAGGCGCACGTTGGCACCCGTCCGGGGACGCACCCGTTGGAGATCGGCCGGCGCGTGGGGGGAAGCCTTCCGTTGACCGGCGCGGTGGACGAGGTGATCGTTCTGAACGTTGCGCTTGAAGAGGAAGATGTGAAGTCGGCGATGGAGCTGGGCTTGGGCCGTGCGACCGGCATCACCGCTGTGGATCCCGTCGGAAAGGTCGCGACCACCTGGGGAGCGCTCAAGGGCCGGTGACAGGGTCCAGGGTCCAGATGAGAGGAACGATCAGCAAAACGGCCGCCTGTCTTGGCGGCCGTTTTGCTCCATTGGGGTGAGTGATGGGACTCGAACCCACGACCACTTGATCCACAGTCAAGCCGCTCTACCGGCCTGAGCTACACTCACCGTAGCAGGTTATATTGTGGCATATTCTCCCCTTTTCGGCAAGGTGGAGCCGGGGTCTTCTTACTGATCAGAGAGCTGTTCTCGGAGCCGCTGGATTTCCTGTTCCAGGCGGGGATTGCTGCGGGTGCGGAGCCGTTGTTGCCACTCTTCGGAGCGGCTGAGCGTCTGGCGGACCTCGGCGCGGGCCTCCTGGCGAAGAGCCAATTCGCGAGTGGCCTCCAGGAGGGTGCGGGCTTCGGCGAGCGCCGTCGAGGGGACGTGCTTGGGTAGCTCGGCCCGAAGGCGGGCGGTGCGCTCTCGGAGCTCCCAGGTGCGCTGCTCCCGCTCTAGGCGATCGATCTCCAGCTCGTAGGTTTCGATCGCCTCGCGGATTCGTTCCACCTGTTGGGCGATCGCGGGCGCGCTGCTCCTCAAGCTGCTGGGCGAT